>NZ_JAUSVK010000001.1:167500-767500 GCF_030814655.1 Labrys monachus | reverse complement strand
TCTTGCTGCCGAGCGCCGTGCCCGCGAGCTGACAGCAGCGGTTCGAGACCATCTCGTTGACGTTCATGTTGAACTGGGTGCCGCTGCCCGTCATCCAGACATGCAAGGGGAACATCTCCTGGTGCCGGCCGGCCAGAAGTTCATCGCAGACCTGGAGGATGAGATCATGCCGCTCCTTGTCGAGCCGCCCGCCCAAGAAATTCGCCTGGGCGGCCGAGCGCTTGAGCGCGGCATAGGCGGTGATCATCTCGCGCGGCATGAGGTCCTTGCCGATGCTGAAATGCTCCAGGGAACGCTGCGTCTGGGCGCCCCATAATTTGTCGGCCGGGACTTCGACCGTGCCGAGACTGTCGGATTCGATGCGGATGTCGGACATTGCCGTCTCCTCTGTCCACGGATGTGCAGCACTGGGCACGGCCACCGGCTGGGGCGCGGCCCGGAACATCAGAGGATCAGAGCCTGTCGGTGGCGATGTAACCGCTGACGGCGAAGAGGGGGGAAACAGGAAGTCCCGACCGTTCTGCCTCAATCGGCATTTCTATCTCTGAAGCCAGGGGAAGCTCGTAACGTTCGGCGTCGAAAGGTTTTGGGCCGAGATCCCCTCAGTCCCACACCAAGCGAGAAATTGGCGGTCGGTCCAAGATAGGAGGTGCACCGAAGGTGCTGGTCATCGATGTACCTCAGATCCGACACCCAGCCCTGCGTTGGTGGAAAAAAGGTTCACTGATCGAGTGAACAACAGCTTTCGTTCGAAACCAAGCACGGTTCCTGCATCCGGGCTCCTCTCCTTCAGGGGATATTGTCAATAATCATTTCCCAGACGTCATGACCCTTTCCATGCAGCATCGCTTTCGCACTGTAGACGGCCATACCCACCACGGCCTCAGGTGCAACGAGAGGCGAGGGCGGCATCACCAGCTGCATCGGCTTAACCTTGACGTGCAACAAGGCAGGCCCGGGCTCCGCAAGCCAAGCCCTCACGGCGCCTTGGAGATCATCCGCTTGGTGGACGCTGCGTCCCCAAATCCCGATCGCCTTGGCAACTTCACTGAAGTCCGGATTCTTTAGATCCGTATATACGGGGACCAGGCCGGCAGCCTTTTGTTCGATGTCGACAAATCCAAGCTTCCCATTGTCGTAGACGACAATTTTGATCGGCAGGTTTTCCTGAACCGTAGTCAGAAGTTCACCCATCAGCATGGCAAACCCACCATCGCCTGCCAGGCAAACCACCTGTCGGTCGGGCTGGCATTTCTGCAGGCCGAGGGCCGTAGGCATTCCGCCCGCCATCGTGCCGTGGAGCAGGCTGGCGAATGTTCGACGTTTGCCTCGAGTGTCGACATGGCGAAGCATCCAGACCGTCGGCGTTCCATCGTCCGCAGTGAACAATGCATCCTCGGCCGCGTGCTCATTGATGACCTTGGTCAGCAAGGTTCCGGAAATAGCCGAGCCCGGACTGGAAGCGGTCTCGGCCTTTGCGGATGCGACGATCTTCTCGAATCGGGCGACGTAGGTGCTCAGGAAGCTATCATCTGCGTGTTCTGCAAGCCGCGGCAGCAAGGCCGCCAGCGTCGGTTTGATATCCCCAACGACTCCAATCTCGACCGGGTGGCGCCGTCCAAGGTGTGCCGGGTCGACGTCGATCTGGATGATCCTGGCCTTGTCGGGATAAAATTGACTCCATGCGAAATCAGCGCCGAGAAGAAGCAGGACGTCACAGTCGAGAATGGCGTGATAGCCGGCCGGACTGCCCAGAATTCCTGTCATGCCGACGTTAAAAGGATTGTCGTATTCGAGGAAGTCTTTGCCGCGAGAGGTGTGCGCGACCGGCGCCTTCAGCCGAGCCGCCGTGGCGACTACCTCGTCATGCGCGTCAATGCAGCCGGCGCCTCCGTAGATCGTAATTGACTTGGCCTCGTTCAGGATGGCCGCAATCTCGTCCAAATCTTCGTCGCTCGGTCGAATGACGGGGCGGCGTGCATGGATTGAATACGGCGCTTCATCGTGGGCAGGGGAGTTGGCGACGTCCACCGGAACGACGAGCACGGCGACCCCGCGCTTCGTCAACGCGGCTTGACAGGCCGCGACCGTCTTTCGACGTGCCTGTTCCGGTGTCAGGATCATCTCGCAAAAGACGCTGCATCCCTTGAAGACGTCGTTGTAGTCGACCTCCTGGATCGAGTCGAACCCGAGATCCTGCCTGACGATCTGCGTCGCAATGAGGACGACCGGTGCACGATTGCGGTTTGCGTCGTACAGTCCATTGATGAAATGAAGACTGCCTGGCCCGCAACTGCCGGCACACGCGGTAAGTCGACCGGTGAGCAGCGCTTCGGCCCCCGCCGCGAACCCCCCGGCCTCCTCATGCCGCATATGAACCCAATCGATCTGGCTGGTATCGATGGCTTGAGCTATGCGGTTCATCGTGTCACCGACGATCCCGTAGCATGTCCTCACTCCCGCCGTCTCCAGCGTTTCAACGATCAGATCAGCCACTCGCTTGCTCATAGGGCAGCTCCACAATTGCTGCGCAGTCTGTGAGCCGTCGAACCGCTATTGCGGCACCCGGAACCCAAACCGTCAGATTTTTCCCTGGAAACGGAACCTTCAAAGGGCCACGAAACCGTGCCGCAAACTTGGAGGGAATCTGTCAGCAGACATATCCCCCCAACGGGGGGTGCCGAGCGTTCAGTTGGGGGGCTGACGAGCGCATTCCAGGCCGCCTGCACTGAAGCAGCCGGCTCCGCCTCGCCAGGGCCCCTGGCGCTGGACCGGGCTTCGCCAGCGGCAGCCACCTCGTCCCGGCATCGCGATTGCCGCGGACACCGGGCGGGGGCCTATAGTTTATGACCGTCCGCGACTGTTTTCTTCCTGTCGATCCATACGGTCATTCCCGCTTCCACCGTGGGGGTCCCCCTCGTCGGATCCGCTCGCACCAAAAAGCTATTGACGTCGTGGTCGCCGACGGCACGCGCCGCGCGCCACACGGCGAACTCTCCGAGAGGGCGCAATTCCGTAACGCGCGTTTGAAGCGTCTCTCCGCGTGCCGTCAGCAATTCAAGAGGAGTTCCGATTGTGATGCCAGCGAGCCTGTCCTCCCTGATCGTGAAGGTGAACCAGCGCTCATGCCCGATCTCGAGCGTCATCACCGGCTGTCCGGGCGAGATTACTTCACCCGGCTCGGCAATCAGTATCCCGGCAACGCCGTCGGCGGGTGCGACGAGCGTCGTCTTGGCAAGCTTGGCCTCGAGATCAGCGATTGCCGTATCGGCGAGCGCGACCTTGGCTTGAGCTATGGTACGCTCTTCGCGGGTAGGCCCCGCCTTGCTCTGTGCATATACCGCTTGAACCAGGGAGAGATTGGCCTCGGCCTTGGCGAGGGACGCGTTGCTGTCGTCCAGTTGCTGCTCGCTCGCGAAATCTCTCGACGCCAGCGCCGATGCCCGCTTCTGCTGTTGCTGGGCAAGCGTCAGGTTGGACTCCGCGATGACGACGTTCTGCGCTCCGATATCGACCTCTTCCTTGCGATCTCCCGCGTCGACATTGGCTCGGTCGGCTCTCGCCGAAGCCGCGGCCGCCTTGGCCTCTTGAAGGGCCGCCTCGAGTTCCGGATTGCTCAGCACAGCCAGGACATCTCCCTTATGCACCTCTTGTCCTGCGGTCACGTTGAAGGACACGAGGCGCGCGCTCGTCTCGGACGACACACGAATTTCGGTTTGATGCGCAACCCCCAGGATCGGTGGTGACGATTTGGGCTCCGCCTGAAATCGATACACCACGATCGCCGCCGCTCCGACAAGGACCAGGAGGGACAGCACCTTCAGGCGTCGGCCTGCCGGATTAGCGTTCATTGCCAGTGATCCCTCGACTGAGCATGCGGGCTGCCGCCACCGCCAGGAGACAATAGACCGCGCTTAGGATCCACAGGGCGGCCCAATCGCGCGAGACGTCTCGCAGGGTGGCGCCCATCTGATTGATGCGGACCAGCCCGTCGATTGCCGATGTGCTTGGAAAGATACGGCTGGCCGCACGAAGGGCCGCGGGAATAGCCTCCACCGGCCATGAAACGCCCACCATGAAGAACAAAGGCAGGCTGACGGCGATGAACAGGAGCACGGCGGTCTCGCGCCGCCGAAACCATAGGCTGACGAACTGAGCCAAAAAGCTCACGGAGAGCACAAAGGGCACGGCCATCAAGACGAGGTCGACAAGCCCTCCCAACGTCGAAAACCCGTAGAAGCGCGGCAGAATGATCAGATACAATGCGAAGCCCGGCACAGCCAGGCAAAGGTGCGCAAGCGCCTGACCGATAATGGCGCGGGCATTCGCGCGTCGGCGCCAGCCTTCGGTTCCACCTTGCTCGAATGCCACGCCGCCCATCGTGGCTCCTCCCAAGAGCAATGTCTGCTGCAGGATCAGCAGGAAAGCGGCAGGGACGACATAGCTCGCATAGCCACCCGTGGGATTGAACAATGGTTGAGACAACAATTCGACCGGGGAGCTTCTGATCAAGGCCGCATGTGCAAGGCTGCCATCGGAACGCGCCCCGTGGGCGGCGACGGCCGCCGTCACCGTGCCGCTCGCTTCAACTATGCCCTGCAACGTGCGATCGTAGAGCAGGAAATAGGCGGAATCCACATAGGCCGCCAGTCTGGCCTTGTTGCCCTTCAGGATCTCCCGCTCGGTGCCTTCCGGTATCGCCAGGATGGCAAAGACCTGACGTCGATCAAGTGCCGCCTGCGCCTCCGCTAAAGTGTTGGCCCGCGCTGCGACCGCGACGGCTTCGTCGGCGTTCAACGCTTCGACGAGATCGCGGCTCAATTCCGTGTGGTCCTGATCGACCACCACGATCGGTATGCTGCGCAGCACCTGCGCGAGATAGGGCTGCGGATAGAGAACACCGTAGATGACAGGCGCCAAAACGATGAGGCCGAAGACGCCGCGATCGTTGAGGATGCGCTGCAGTTCGGCAACCATTGCGGCTCCCATGCCGCGTCCCTGAACAGAGGGCCCGATCCGGGGGCGCGTTGCGGCATGGGGTGCCGCCGTCCGGGCAAGAATGCGCAGACGCCACCAGGCAAGTCCGAACAAGCCGACGGCAAGCCCTCCAAGAGCCAGGAAGGGTTGTGCCGAAACCGATGTCGGCAGGCCGCGGACTGCCTGATCAAAGAGAATTTGAATATACCAGCGCAAGGGCAGCAATGTTCCCCAAAATCGCGCGAAGCCGCCCATCGCCAACACGGGAAAACCGACCCCGGCGAAGCCGAAGGCGGGATTGCAGAAAATGGCGGTGACGCTCATGCCGAGTGCGAGATTGCGGGTCAGAAGCTGCAGGAGACTGCCGAGCGAGAGATAGGCGATGACCAGAAGGCACGCCGCAGCCCCCATCAGAAGGGAGTCTCCCCTGAAGGGCGCTCCATAGAAGCCGTGGATGATACCAGCCTCAACCACCGTCATGATCACGAAGATGGCAAAGAGCGGAGCCAGCTTGCCGACGAGCGCCGTCAGCGGACTTCCACCAGCGACCCTGAGCCATGCTCGCCGGCTACGCCTCGAGAACTCCGAGCCCACCGCATAGCCGGCGGCAATTGCGACGATCACGTGCAATACGGTCGGCAGAATGGACCGAAGCAAAAACTGACCATAGTTCAACGCTGGATTGGTCAGCACATATTCTTCCACCACCAGCGAGCCCGGCGCATAGGACCGGTCCGCTACCGTCAGCGTGGCCGTGGCCGCCGTGAGAGCGTTGGAAATTGCAGTCGCGGCATTGCTGCCCGGCGTGAAATATTGCTGGTTGTAGAGCACGACGATCTGGGGGCGTTTACGTGCGACCAGGTCGCGCTCAAAATTCGGAGGAATGTAGACGGCGGCGATCGCATCGCCTGACCGTATGGCATGCATGGCGCTCGTCATGTCGCCGGAGCGCTCGGCGACGGTGACGCTCGGCGCCGACGCGACTGCCTGCACATAGATGAGCGATGTGGGGGAATGATCACTGTCGACAACGGTGACACGAAGATCGCGGATAACGGCGTTGCTGAAGATTGCGGCCAGAATTGCAAAGGCGACGACAGGAATGCCGATCGCCAGGACGAGCGCGAGGCGATCGCGCCTCATCCAGCGCAGTTCCCGAAGGATGACGAGGAGCATGCCAGGCTGCGCGGGCCTCTTCATCGCGGGTCACCCGGCCATTCGGCATAGATGCTCATTCCCGGCCGGAGGTCGGGCTCCGGCTCGACGGGATACGCACGGATTTCGAATGTGCGCAGGTCAAAATCACCGGTCGCGCGCGTAGCACGCCATCCCGCATATTCGCCTCTCGTGGCGATCACCCTGATCGCCGCCGTAATCACGCGGTCACCGAGCGCCGGGACATGCATTTGAAAACGATCCCCGACTTTCAATCCCTTCGCAAGATCTTCTCGAAGGTCGAAGCGCAGCCAGACATCCTTGAGATCGACGAGGGAAAGAAGGGGAACGCCGGGCGAGACATATTCGCCGAGCTCGGATCCGATCTGGTAGACCTGCGCATCCACCGGCGCTCAGAGCTGGCTCGGGAAAAACGGACAGGACCGATAAGTGGAATTTGGCCCTGAACCTGGCATAGGATGCCAAGAACAGGAGCGACGATGACGAGACGAGCACGCCGGAACCATGGCCCGGCTTTCAAGGCGAAAGTAGCCTTGGCGGCGATCAAGGGCGAGAAGACGCTGAATGAGTTAGCTCAGCAGTTTGATGTCCACACCAACCAGATCAGTCAGTGGAAGACACAGCTTCTTGAAGGGGCAACCGGGGTATTCGGTGCGGGTGGCACGGCCGTGCCAGCTTCGTCCGGGGTTGATGTCAAAACCCTCCATGCCAAGATCGGGGAGTTGACGCTTGAGAATGATTTTTTAGAAGGAGCGCTCACCAAGGCCGGCCTTCTGAGCGCAAGAAAATGATCGACCGCACGCACGAACTTCCGATCACTCGCCAAGCCAAGGCTTTGGGACTGGCGCGAAGCAGCGTCTACTATCTGCCCCGTCCTGTGCCGCCCGCCGACCTTACCCTGATGCGGCAGATCGACGAGCTGCACCTTGAGCATCCCTTCGCCGGTTCTCGCATGCTGCAAGGTCTTTTGGCTGCCGATGGGCACCAAGCCGGACGGTTGCACGTCGCCACGCTGATGAAGCGCATGGGGATAGAGGCAATCTACCGGCGACCGAACACCTCGAAACCAGCGCCGGGACACAAGATCTATCCCTATCTCCTGCGCGAACTGCCGGTGACCAAGCCCAATCAGGTCTGGGCGATGGACATCACCTACATCCCGATGCGGCGTGGCTTTGTCTATCTGGCAGCCGTGGTGGATTGGTTCAGCCGCCGCGTGCTGTCCTGGCGGCTCTCGATCAGCATGGAGGCGGACTTCTGTATCGAGGCGGTCGAGGAGGCTCTGGTGCGTTATGGCAAGCCGGAAATCTTCAATACCGATCAAGGCAGCCAGTTCACCAGCGAGGCCTTCACCGGCTTGCTGATCAAGAACGACATCAAGATCAGCATGGATGGCAGGGGCGCCTGGCGCGACAATGTCTTCGTCGAGAGAATTTGGAGGTCGGTGAAATACGAGGAAGTCTATCTCCACGCCTACGACACGGTGTCCCAGGCCCGCGCCTCGATCGGCCGATATTTGATTTTCTACAATACCCGCAGACCCCATTCGAGCCTTGACCGGAAGACACCCGATCAGGCCTACTTCAGCCAGCCAACCCCAATCCCGGCCGCGGCATAATACGGGCTGAAATCCACTTATCCGGCAGGGCTAAGCTGTCCAAACAAACCGAGCCAACTCTCTCTGACGGTCAACTCGTCGACTTCCGCCTTGATCGTATCGATCGACGCCTGCGCTTTGGCGACTGCGGCACGTGCGATCCCGTGCTCCTGCGGCGTGTAGCCGTTGACCGCTTCCTGGTCGGCGAACTTCGCCTGCTCCATGCTATGCCGAGCGACCTCCAGCGAATTCGTCACCTCGTCCAGGCGTTGGATCGAGGCATTTCCGCTTCCCGTCAGTTCCTTGGTACGGTCGTAGGTTTGCTGCGCAAGCGTCAGATTGGCGACAGCGCTCTGCAAGGCGGCCTTGCGTTGCGCAAGGACCTCTTGGCGTGTGCCCGCCTCGATATTTGCAAGCTGGGCAGACGCCACGGCGAGCCCCGCCTCTGCCTCGCGAAGCTGCGTAAAGAGTTCTGGATTGTCGATCTGGAACAGCAATTGGCCGGCAGAGACGTTTTCGCCGCGCTCAACCGGACGCCTGCCAACCTTGCCATCCACGCGGGCCGCGATGTCGATCCGCGTGGCATCGGCTTCCCCCTGGATGATAAGCGGCTGCGGCTGCACCAAATACCACATAGACAGCCCGGCGATCGCACTCACGACGATCGTCACGATAAGGGCAGGCCCGCGCGCCGCCTTTGGCGAGGTCTGCGCCGCGGGTGGTCCATCATGCGTGATGGAACCAACAATCTCGCCGGAAGCGACCGCAGGATCGCGGGTGGCCTGCCTCGTATTGGCCGGTTCTTCGTCAGCATCCATGAATTCAAACCCATTGCCGGCGGAGTGTCTGGGATCGGACCGCGCCAAAAGATCACGCCTCCCCGATCCGTATGCGGCGAACCGGCGTGGCATCGGCACCACTGTGCGACGGCGGCACCGGTTCCCCAAATCCCCTCGAAGGGGGAGGAGCGGCGGAATTACGGGGGATGCCGCGATCGAAGTGCGCGGTGTCCGGAGCGGCCTTGGCGGCCGGGTCGCCGAAGCAGGTGACCGTTCAGGCCCCCGTCAAAAGAAGGTAAGCCCCCGCAGCTCGTCGCGGGCGGCTTCGCCGAACTCTCTCATGGGATCGATGCCGGTTCCGCTTTTCATGACTTCGCTCAGTTCCTTGATTGTCTTGTTCGGAGCGAAATAGGTGTCGATCGTGATGAGCATGATCTTGTCGGCACATGCCACCGTCCGGGGCGACGACAGCACACGCATACGACTGATCATGGCGTAGAGGCTGACGAGATCCTGAAGTTGCGGGTCGTTGCTCACCAGGGCATCGCCATATGACTTCGATGCGGCGACTATGAAATCCTTGTAGAGGTCTTCGCGCCGCGACATTTCGCGGGCGCTCTGTCCCGCCTTTGCTTGGGCACGCTGGTTGAGCCACGTTGTGATCCCCGCCGTCAGCCCTCCGATCACAGATCCGGCAAGCGCCGACAATGCCGAGACATACGCGACATCCATCGCATGAATTCCGTATTACCTCAGACGGCCGGCAAAGGCAGATGGCCGCCGGGTCGCGCCAACCGACGAAGCTGTCGGCCTCTGCAGTTCGGGGCTCCAGGCGGGATCTGGCTGGCTGCTGCAAGAAAAGCGGCTTGCCGTTCTGCTGCGGATTGTTGTTTTGACCCATTTTCTTGATCGAAGAGCCGATCGACCTGTCTGGAAAATGCTCTATGCGTCGGCTCGCCGTGACATCCTCGAGGCGGGACGCACTTTGATGCTGCGCAGCTCTTCCGGCTCAGGGCCGCCGGTCGCCCAATCGAGCAACTCGACGGTATGGACGAACGGAATGCCGATCGAACTTGCGAGTTGCGTCATGCAGGCGACGTTACCGCTCGCCGCCACGTCCGCACCAACGGAACGAATATTCGCCACCTTGCGCGCCTTCAACTCGCCGGAGATCGCCGGCTGCAGCAAATTGTAGTCGCCCGCCGAGCCGCAGCACATGAAACCGTCGGGGACATCGAGCACCTCGAAGCCAGCCGCGCGCAGCAGATCGAGCGGCTGATGCACGATCCGTTGTCCGTGCTGCATCGAGCAGGCGGAGTGATAGACGACCCGCAGATTGCGATGGTTCTCCGGCTTGCGCAGACCCAATCCGGCCATGAATTCGGTGATATCTTTTGCCAATGCGCTGACACGCGCCGCTTTGTCCTTCCATTCGGCATCGAGCCGAAGCGCGTGACCATAGGCCTTGAGGGATGTGCCGCAGCCGGAGGTGTTGACGATGATGGCGTCCAAGCCGCCGGGAGCGTCGGCCTCGCTCAGCCACGCATCGATATTGGCCTTCGCGAATGGCAAGGCATGCTGCGTCAGGCCCTTGTGTTCTGCAGGCGCCCCACAGCATCCCGCTCCCTTGGCGACGACCACTTCCACACCGTGCCGCTGAAGCAGGCGGATCGTCGCCTCATTGATCTTGGGGTCCAGCACGGTCTGCACGCAGCCCGTCAGGATGCTGACGCGGGCGCGACGCATTCCCTGCGCAGGAAAGACCTGCGGGCGATCCACCGGGCTGCTGCGCGGCAACCGTCCCTTGGGCGTCATGTCGAGCATGGCGCGCAAGGTACCCCGGAACAGCCACTTGAACGGCTGGGCCAGCTTCCCCGCCAGCAAGCCCAAGCGGAATAGCTCGGGGTGTGGAATGAGGATCGTCAGCGCGCGCCGTGTCAGCCTCTGCAGGACAGGTCGACGGTACGTCGCCTCGACGTGTTCTCGACCGTGAGCAATGAGCTTGGAATATTCCACCCCTGACGGGCAGATCGCCTCGCAAGCCAGGCATGTCAGGCATCGATCCAAATGCTCGACGGTCCTGGCGTCCGGTGCACCTTCGTGCTCGTACATATTCCGCATCAGCATGATGCGGCCGCGTGGGCTGTCGTTCTCGTCGTGCCGCACCTGATAGGTGGGGCAATGCGACAGGCAGATGCCGCAATGCACGCAGTCCCTGATGATATCGTTGGAGAGCGCAATATCGGGGTTTGCCAGCGCCGCCTCGGAAATAAGCGTCTTCATGTCATAGCGCTCCGTTGCTGGCCACGCCCAGCTTGCCTGGATTGAGTATGCCTTTCGGGTCGAACATCCGCCGGATGCGCATGCCGAGATCGTGGAGGGCCTCCGGCTTCGGCTGGAATGCGCTCACACGCTTGCGCACCTCCGGCGACGCCCGGAACAGACAGGCATTTCCGCCGGCTTCGTCCGCCATGGCCCGGAGCATGCGCGCCTGCGCTTCGATCTTGTCGACGGCGGTTCGGATAAAGACCTCCGCACCACCCCAGTCGTAGATGGCTTCCCCGCCGACGGCATGGGCCACGCGCGCCGCCTGGGTCGCGGGCAACATCACCCGCCAGACGCACGTGCCCGGGTCCGGGGCAAAGGCCGAGAGGTCACGCAAGGAGCGCCAGAAGGTGCGGCTTTCTTCATCCGCGATCGCACGGACGTCCGACACCCGGTGAATCAGGCTCTCGAGCTCGGCCCTGCGGGCGGCCACATCGCCCTGAAAGCCCTCGAGCCGCAGGGCCGTCAATGACGGGCCGGCCCGGACCCCTCCCTGATGGGCCGCCGCCGCGACATCGAACGGCATGCCCAGCACCTGGGTGAGCAGATCGATCGCCTTGCCGTCAGCAAGTCCGCTCGCCAGCAGGGTGATTTCCTGCGGCTGGATTGGAAGCACCTTGAGCGTGACGGATGTGAGGACGGCCAGAATGCCGAAGGACCCGGTCAACAATTTGGGCATATCATAGCCGGTGACGTTCTTGACGGTTCGTCCTCCCCCCTTGAAGAACTCGCCTCTCCCGTTCACCGCCTCGACACCAAGTACGGCGTCCCGCGGGGCTCCCGCCTGGATACGGCGCGGCCCGGCGAGATTGCAGGCAACAATGCCTCCAATCGTATCGATGGCATGGGGATTCCCAAAGAAGGCTGCATAATCGGGGGGTTCGAAGGCCAAATGTTGCTTCTTTTCAGCCAAGGCCTGGCGGATTTCAGCGATGGGCGTCCCTGCCCGCACCTTGATGACGAGTTCCTCCGGCTCGTAGAAATCGATGCCCGCTACGCCCGACATGTCGAGCAGCGCATCCGCCGTGACGGGGTCCCCCAAAGAGCGCTTGGTTCCTCCCCCGACGATCTCCAGCTTGCGGCCGGCCGCGTGAGCCTCCGCGATGGCCTGCGTCACGTCCTCGACACCCTGCGGGCAGAAGCGCTGCAATGTTCGAGGGTTGTCTGCAATAGTGGTCATCAGCCCAATCCTAGAACCGTGGAACATCGGGAAAGCGCAGCTTGCCGTTGTGGACATGCATGCGACCGAATTCCGCGCAGCGGCACGGGGTGGGGAAAACCTTGCCGGGATTCAGCAATTCATCGGGATCGAACGCGCATTTGAAGCGCTGCTGTTGAGCCAGGTCGATGTTCGAGAACTGGTATCCCATAAGATCCCGCTTCTCGACGCCGACGCCGTGTTCGCCGCTCAACACCCCGCCGAGGTCGACACAGGCCTTCAGGATGTCTTCCCCGAATGCCTCGGCTCGCTCCAGATCGCCGGGTTTGGCTGCGTCGAACATGATGATCGGATGAAGGTTTCCATCTCCCGCGTGAAAGCAATTGGCGTAATCAAGGCCGTGCTTCTTCGATAGACCTTCCATCCGCTTCAGGATTTCCGGCAGCTTTCCCCGTGGGATGGTCCCGTCCGTGCAATAGTAATCCTTTGAAATTTTCCCTATGGCACCGAAGGCAGATTTGCGGCCGAGCCAGATCTGGGCCCTCTCCTCTTCGGTCTTGCTGATACGCAGTTCTGCGACGCCGATTTCCCTGGCAATCGCCTCAACCTCCTCCACCAGCTTGTCGACTTCCGTTCTTGTGCCGTCGAGTTCGCAGAGCAGAAGGGCTTCGACCTCGGGGGAATGCTTCTCGCCCAGCATGGAAGAGACTGCATCGACGATCCTGCGGTCCATGAATTCCAGGCCCGCCGGGATGACGCCATGCGCGATGATGGCGCCCACGCACAGGCTCGCGTCCTCCACGCTGCGAAAGCCGAGCGACAGCACGCGCGCGGTGGCCGGCTGCGGCACCAGCCGCACGGTTACCTCGGTGATGATCGCCAGCAACCCCTCCGAGCCGATGACGGCTCCCGTCAGGTCGAACTCCCGATCAGCGCCTCCCAGGAAGTCGCCGCCCAGATGGATGATGTCGCCATTCAGCAGCACCGCTTCCATGCCGGTGATGTGGTTCGACGTCACCCCGTATTTCAGGCAATGAACACCGCCGGAATTTTCCGACACATTGCCGCCAATGGTGGCAATCGCCTGGCTGGAGGGGTCCGGCATGTAGCAGAGCCCGAGGTGCTTCACGGCCTCCGTTACCCGGACGTTTTGCACGCCCGGCTGAACCCGGGCGGTTCGATTGCGTGCATCGACATGCAGAATGCGATTCATCCGCGCGGTGCCGAGCACGATCCCGTCTTCCAGCGGCAGGGCGCCGCCCGACAAGGACGTACCGGAACCGCGCGGTACGATCTTGATGCCTTCCCGCTGGCAGAATTGCAGAACAAGGCTCACCTCCTGCGTTGTTTCCGGCAAGACGACCAGGAGAGGCAAGGCATTGTACGCGGTGAGACCGTCGCATTCGTAAGGGCGGAGTTCTGCCTCCTTGTCGAGCACCCATTCTCGCCCGACGATGTCCCGAAACCCCGCCGCGAGCGCATCGCGACGTCCTATGATTGCCTGATCGCCGGCAGCCATCTTCATGGTCGTCTTGCTCCGTTCAGTGGAATGCCATGCACGGCACCGTGCAGGCGCGCCTGATCCAATCAGGCGAGATGAGCGTCAAATGCATTGGTCAGTGGTATTCGGCGTCCGGATCGACTTTCCCCTTGAAGACGAAATAGACGACGAGCGTGTAGATCAGCGTCAGGGGGAGGACGAACAGTCCGGCTCCCCAGAACATGAATGACAAGCTCGCGGGCGGCGACGCGGCGTCAGCAACGGTGATCGAAAAAGGGACCATGTAGGGGTAAAACGACACGGCAAGAGTGGCAAAGGCGGCGGCGAAGATCGCCACTCCGCAGAAAAATGGCACCAACTCCTGGCGCCTGCGGACTGCCGTGAAGAGGACGACGCATGCGGCCAGGCCAATAAGTGGAAACACCGTCAGCAGGGGCGCTTCCAGCCAGCGGTGCATCACACGCAAGTCGAGCCCCAGCGCAGCGACGAAAGCCACGACAAGGAAGGCCAGAACGGCCAGCAGCAAGCGGGGCAGCAGACGAAATGCGAGTTCCTGGCTGTCCCTGGCCGTTCGATAGGTCAGCCAGCCGGCACCCAGCAGGCAGTAGCCAAGACACAGGCCCACACCGCATAGAAGCGCGAACGGCGACAGCCATCCGAATGGTCCGCCGATATATTTGCCATCTTGGATCGCCAAGCCCTCGACGAGCGCACCAACAGCGCAACCCTGGATAAAGCCGGCAACGAGCGAGCCGCCGGCAAACCCAACATCCCAGAGAGGGCGCAGGCCGCGGCTCTTGTAACGGAATTCGAAGGCGACGCCCCGAAAGATCAGGGCGGCCAGCATGATCATCAACGGCAGATAGAGGGCTGACAGCAGCGTGGCATAGACCAGCGGGAATGCACCGAACAGGATTGAGGCGGCGAAGATGAGCCAGGTCTCGTTGCCATCCCAAACCGGCGAGATCGCAGCCAGCATATGGCGCCGCGCCGTCTCATCCGGTGCGAAGGCGAACAGCATGCCGACGCCGAGATCGAAGCCGTCGAGGATCACATAAAGCAGAATGGCGAGGCCGAGCACGACGGTCCAGAAGGTGATCATTCGCTGATCTCCGAAGCCGGAGTCGGTGCGGGCACACCGGGGCTGCCGCCCGACATTGAAAGCGGTCGTTTGGGATTGGTCGCCGCGCTTTCGAAGGCCGGCAGAACGACCGGCCCGCGCCGCAGCAGCTGATAGATGTAGATCGCGCCAAACAGAAAAATCAGCGCGTAGACAGCGGCGAAAATCACAAGGCTTGTCGCCACTTGCGGCGAGGTCAGGAACGGCGTTGCCGCATCGGCTGTGCGAAGCTGCCCATAGACGGTCCAGGGCTGGCGCCCGACCTCCGCCGTAAACCAACCGGTCAAGGTGGCGATGAAGCCCAGAGGGAACGAGCAGAAGGTCGCCCACAGGAACCAGCGCATGCGCTCGAGGCGGCCGGTCACGACAAGATAGGTGCCGAACCATGCCAAAGCGAGCATGAGGAGGCCGCAGCCGACCATGATGCGAAAGGCAAAGAACGGGATCAGCACCGGTGGCCGGTCGGAAGGAGGAAAGGTCGCCAGTCCCACCTCCTTGCTATCGAAGCGCATGGAAGCGATGAGGCTGCCCAGATAGGGAATGCTGATCTCATAGAGATTGCGTTCATGCCCCGGATCGGGCCAGGCCATCAGCACTTCGGACGCCGGCTGCTCGTCATGCCAACGGGCCTCGATGGCGGCAAACTTTGCCGGCTGCTTGTCGTGGGTGTAATCGCCGACCAGATGCCCAAAGAGCAGCTGAAGCGGAATCAGCACAGCGGCAAGTCCCAGGCCCATATGGAGCATCGTTCGAGCATCAGACTTGAAGCTGTCACGCAACAGATGCCATGCCCCTGTCGCCGCCACGCAGAAGGCCGTGGTGACATAGGCCGCCAGGAACATATGCGGGAAGCGCACCCAGACGACCGGATCGAAGATGATGGCGAACCAATCCGTCGGTACGAAAACGCCGTCCTGCCTTAGCGTGAAGCCGACGGGCCACTGCATCCAGCTGTTGTTGACCATGATCCAGAAGGCCGACAGGCTCGTCCCGGCGGCGACCAGGATGCAGGCCACCAGATAGAACCATCGGGGCACCCGCTTTCGGCCGAAGATCAGGACGCCGAAGAAGGCTGCCTCCAAGGCGAACGCCGTGAAGGTTTCATAGCCGAGCAAGGGCCCCTGGATCGGACCGGTGCGACGCGCCAGTTCGCTCCAGTTCGTACCGAACTCGAAGCTCATGACAATGCCCGAGACGACACCCAGGCCAAAGGCGACGCCGAAGATGCCGAGCCAGAAATCGAAAAGCCGCCGATACACCGGCCGGCCGGTCGCAAGGGATAGAGCCTCCAGGAACGCAAGCCATGCGGCCAGACCGACAGTGAAGGCCGGGAAAATAATGTGGAATGAGACGGTAAATGCAAACTGGATACGCGAGAGCAACAGCGCGGGCATGTCCATGACCTGGCTCCGAGCAGATGACGCCAAAATTCGGAATGATGGACGAGTGGCGCTGACTTCGGCGCCCGCTCAAATCCGCCCGGCGGCTCAGCGCAGAAGATTGGTCCGCGCGAGATCGAGCAACTCGTCGCCCCGCCCGTTGATAACGGCCCTGAGCGCCCATAGGCCGAAGCCTTTCACCTGCTCCAGGTCGATGCTCGGAGGCATGGCAAGCTCTTGCGCATTGGTGACGACATCGAGGAGAGCCGGCCCGTCATGCGCCAGCACGTCTCGAATGGCAGCGTCCAACTCCGCAGGATCCTCGACCCGAATGGCGTGAATGCCGACAGCCCGCGCCATTGCGGCAAAATCCGGATTGGTCAGCGAGGTTCCGGTCTCGAGGAAGCCGGTGGCCTTCATTTCCAATGCCACGAACCCGAGCGTGGAATTGTTGAAGACCACGACCTTGATCGGCAGCTTCTGCTGCACGAGCGTCAAGAAATCCCCCATTAACATCGCGAAGCCGCCGTCGCCCGACAGGCTGACGACCTGGCGGCCCGGATAGGCGGCTTGGGCGCCAATGGCCTGCGGCATGGCATTGGCCATCGAGCCGTGTGTCAACGACCCGATGAGCCGGCGGCGACCATTCATCTTCAGATAGCGCGCCGCCCAGATCGAGGGCGTGCCGACATCGAACGTGAACACGGCGTCGTCACTGGCCTGTTCACTGAGCAATCTGGCCAGATATTGCGGATGAATGGGCTTTCGTCCCGGCTTTCCCGTCGCGAGTTCGTCCAATCCGGCACGCGCCTTGCGATAATTGGCAAGGCTATCATCCAGATGGGATCGATCCTGCTTGACTTCCAACTTCGGCAGCAGGGCGGAGATGGTGGCGCCGACATCGCCGACCAGCCCAAGATCAAGATGTGTCCGTCGGCCAAGGTTTTCAGGGCGCAGGTCGATCTGCACGATCTTGGCGTCGGTTGGATAGAATTGCCGATACGGAAAATCCGTCCCGAGCATCAGGAGAAGGTCACAATCCAGCATGGCGTGATAGCCGGAACTGAACCCGATCAACCCGGTCATGCCCACATCGAAGGGATTGTCATATTCGACATGCTCCTTGCCACCGAATGCGTGGACGATGGGAGATTTGAGCCTGTCCGCCAGCGCCAGCAACGCATCATGGGCCCCGGCACAGCCGCGCCCGCACAGAAGCGTCGTCCGTTTGCTGCGGTTCAAGCGCACCGCCAGATCTTCGAGATCGGTGTCGTCGGGTGTCACGACGGGCTGGGAGAGTGCAATTGCCGCCGCCGACGAGATCGGCGCCGAAACCTCCTTCAGGGCGATGTCCCCGGGGATGACCACGACGGCAACACCGCGCTGTCCGAGAGCTGCGCGGATGGCGCTCTCCAGGACGCCGGGAAGCTGCGCCGGGTTTGAGACAAGCTCGCAATAATGGCTGCACTCGCGAAACAACGTCTCCGGGTGGGTTTCCTGAAAAAAACCGCGCCCGATCTCGGCACTGGGAATATGAGCGGCGATCGCGAGGACCGGCACTCGCGAGCGATGCGCATCGAAGAGCCCATTTATGAGATGCAGGTTTCCTGGTCCGCAGCTGCCGGCACAAACGGCCAGATTGCCGGTCAAATGGGCTTCAGCCCCGGCGGCGAAGGCGGCCGTCTCTTCATGACGGGTGTGAATCCAGTCGATGTCGCCGCGCCTTCGAAGGGAGTCGGTAATCCCGTTCAGGCTGTCGCCGACAATACCGTATATGCGGCGGACGCCGACCGAGTACAGAATTTCAGTGACAAGATCGGCAACTTTTGAGTTCCTCACAGCTCTGATCTCCTCGGAAACGGCCTACGAACGCGGCCGGACATCGCAGACGACGTCTCGACCGCCCAAGCCACCGAAGTGTTAAGGAACGGATCTGGGGCGCGGCATCCCCTGAAGTGGGGATCGGACACCCTAAATCGGGGGACGCCCGCCTCGCTGCCCCCGTCCAAATACCTCCGCGGCGGCCAGCAGGCGAAGCATGGCGGCCGCGTTGTGGAGGGGCATCTCCACGACGCCGCAAGAACGACGAGAGCAGCGTGGATGATGACTATTTGCTGGCACAGCCGCTCGAGCATGGCAACTTCGAGAGCTTGAACCCTTTGCTCCCCGCGTTCCATCCAGGCTTGCGGGAAAGCAGGACACTCCCTGAGGACAATCGGCATCGTCTGGTGAACCGTGGCATCCGACATCGACCGGAGCGCATCAGGAATCCACGCCTCGAGACCTCCCAACCAGGAAATGTCCCGCCGCGCGTCGAACTGTCCGGACGATAGCCATAGTACGGTGATCGTCCCCGTCGGTCTCCGCACGCTCGTGACGACCGTCATCGCAGCTTCGAGAGTTTCGGAAGCGCCCCGGTCCTTCGAAGGCTCCGCACCGCAAGACGTACGGAACCTTACTTCAAAAGCCCCAACTCGACGCCGCGTCTGACCGCGTGATTGCGGCGGCCGACACCAAGCTTCACAAAGATATTCTTGATATGCGACTTAACGGTCTCGGCCGCAATTCCCAATTCTCTGGCAATTTCCTTGTTGGATTGACCGTGACTGACGCGCTGCAGGATGCCATGCTCCCGCGGGCTGAGCATGTTCGGAACACCGTCGGTGATAGCGGCGCCGCTCCGCAGTCGAAGCTGCTCCCCAAAATCGATCGTCCTCTCGCAAAAACGAATAAACTGCTCGTTTTCGGCGGCGATATTTGACTGATCAAGCTTTATGCTTCGTATCAATATTTCGCCTATGGGGCCTTGGTCCAATACAATCTGGGTAAATCCCGCTCCGGCTGCCTTCCTGAGCGCGACGTTAAAAACATGCTCCGCCTCCTCTCTTCTCCCGGCCAGATACATCGCGCTCGAAAGCTGAAACTCCAGCCACATACGCAAGTATTTATTATGATAAGTTGCCAAATCCTCGGCGGCCCGGCCGAAAATATCGACTGCCTGCAAAAAATGGCCGGCGCCGAGTTCCACCGAGGCCCGCGCCACCTTGGCGTAGACAGGTATCAGGAGATCGGCTTTGCGGGGCGCCGCGGAAAATGCAGCCGCCATTTGGTCAAGGCGCACGAGAGTCGCATCCGCCTCGAGCTTGCGGCCCTCCAGCAAGTAGAGGCGTAATCGCTCCAAAACAACGGCCGCGATCATTCGCCGCCATTCCCGGCCGTGCGCCAGGTGCTCTGCGGATTCCAAAAATTGGTGCGCACTCGCGAAGTCCTGGCGCAAAATGGAGATTCTTGTCAGAGTTAAATAGGCGTTCAGTGCGTACTCACTGGTGGCCGTGGCATTTATCAGCGTCAAATGGCGAAGCAGCAATTGCTCAGCCTCGTCGACGCGACTTTGTTCGTAATGGATGCGAGCAAGCAGAGCCGCGGCCAGAGCGGCAGGCATCGAATTGATTCCGGCACTTTTTCTCGCCTTGGCATACGCGTCTTCGCTGTACCGCCTCGAGAGGCCGGCGTGAAGCTGTTCAAATTCGACGCCGGCCTGAAGACAGAGTTTGAACACCGCCGTCCAAATATAGCGCGGCTCCTCCTCGATCGAGAGAGGCATCCATGGAGTCGCGTAGAAGGCAGCAAGATCGCCGTTTCTCCAATGGCAAAGCCGAAGCATGTTTGACGCTGTGTTGAAGGTCCATGGCTCCGTTGCCGTGGATACGGTGTGCTCGGCCGTCACCTTGGCCGTTTCGATGTCGAATCTGAATGTGAGCACCACGGCCCGGATGGCCTCACATTCCGTCAAGAACGCTTCGGCGCCATCAACACAGTCGCGTCTTATTTCCTGCTCGGTTTCTTCGACCAAATCGAGCGCCTCGTCATAGCGTATGGCAATCGCCAATCCCCAAGCGATCGACAGCTTCGCACGCGTGTGCGCCCGCATGAGGGCTCGGGGAAAGAGCCTCTGCCAACTGAGAAGTGTGATCAGGTCACCCGATTTGATCAGCGACATGACGCAGCCGGCGATCCATTCGGCTGCCCGGTTCATATCGCCGGCTGCAATCGCGTGATGGATTGCCTCGGTCCAAAGCTCGTTCCTGGCGAGCCAGTCCGCAGCACGCCGATGCAGCTCCGGGATTGCACCGGCGCTCCGGGCCTGCAACTCCCGCGAGAGATGCTCCGCCAGCAGGGGATGGAATCTGTACCACGTCCCCTCCTGATCCAGGGGTATCAGCAGGACATGCCGTGTTGCCAGCGAGGCCAGATGCCGGATGCTGGCGACATCGTTCGTGACCGACGCGCAGAGGGCTTCGCTGAACCGTCGAAGCACCGAAATGCGCATCATGAACTCGAGGAGCGCAGGCGCCAGTCCGTCGAGAAGATCCGCGAAGAACTCGGTTACCGGCTTCAGGTCCCCGGTCAGCCGCTCAATGTAGCTCGAGAACGTCTCGCCGGACTGCGACGAGGTCACAGACAAGATCCGAAGAAGGGCCGGCCATCCTTCCGTGCGGCGATGGAGGAGGCTGAGGGCCGAAACACTCAGATCGCCAAGCTGCTCCTGCTTCAGGAAGGCACCGATCTCGTTCAAATCGAACGCAAGGGACGACGCATCGATCTCGACCAGCCGATTCTGTGACCGAAGGCGCGCAAGTGGAAGGCCGGGATCAAGCCGCGTAGTCAGTATCACATGAAAATTGCGCGGGGCGTATTTCAACAATAGGTCGATACCGTCCAATATTTCCGCATCGAGAATACAATGGAAGTCATCGATAAACGCGTAAATTTCTTTCCTGAATCCCCTTATGTCGTCGATCAGCGCCGAGACAGCGGATGTAACCGCCACGAGGGGCTTATGGTCAAACAAGCTCACTGATGCCGCGGTGATCGTGCTGTCACATTCCTTGAGGGCGTGCGCCAGATAAAAAAAGAACGCCGTCGGCTCGTCGTCCTCTCGATCCAGGGAAATCCAAGCGACGGCGTTGCCGTCCAGCCGCAATTGCGACGCCCATGCGCTGGCCAGGGAAGTCTTGCCGAAGCCAGCGCCCGCCTTGAGGACCGTGACCTGGGAGCGCCTCACGACGGGGAGCTTTTCCATCAGGCGGGGGCGCTTGATTTCCCATGCTGCCGGCGTCGGGAGCAGTATCTTGGACGATAGCAATTCGGGTTTGGCGTATTCCATCGATCCATGCTCGAACCTTTGTCGTCGATCGCATTCGAGCCTCCGAACAAAACAGAAATGCCGATCGAGTCGACGTGCGCCCCCTTCGCGCCTCAACCAACTATAAATGGTAAGACTGACTGGAGCCCACGACAATTAACGATCACGAGAGGCGTTCGTGATTGCTAAACTATCGACAAGACCGCTCGGACGACCACAAACCCCGTCGTCAGCCGGCGCCCCTTCCCCCCTCCCCCTCTGAATGATGCGACCGGCAGCCTTGCGAAGCCGGCGCCGCTGGAGACGCTGTTGCAATAGCGCTCCACCGCTTGTCGATCGCCTGCGCCCATTGCTCGCGATTTTTCAGGACGAAACGGTATTCCCACCGGTTCGCCAAAAGACCGACAATAAATTCGGATATAGTGGGAGGATGCCGAGCAGTCTGGACGTTCTGATCAGGTTATCGAACATACACACTCCGCAATCGGCTAACTTTTCCGAACACCTGCTGTGACGGGCAGCCTCTTGCTTAGGCGCTCGACGATGAATTGCCCTTCGGCCTCATCCAACCCTGCCGCCAAATAGATGGTTTGCGCTCCATAGATGAATTTGACGCTGCCGGTCTTGTTGCCGCCGAAAAAGGGGAGCGACATCTGGCCGTAGCGGCCATTGCGGGTGAACACTGGTGCTACACCGGCCGAAAGGTCGCTGATTGCCGTGCCGCGATAGAGCTTGCTCCGGGTGAAACCTAGCATGCGGTAGCTGACCTCCAGATCGGAGCCGGCCAAGCGTAGAATTTCCGCGCCTGTTGACATCCAGCCCAGGCTGGCGAGGGCAAACCCTTCGCCAGCCAGCCAGGCGCAGAGCCAGATAGCCAGGAAAGGTTGGAATGGACGAGACAAGAGATTGTACATCGCCATGACACCACCAAGTGTCCAGCCACAAAGCCAGACCAGCAAGAACAACATGATGAAGGCGTTGCGCTGAGGCGGTACTATGATCTAGTCGTAACCGTCGACGGTCACGGCTCGGAAACGTGGTCCTTTGATCTCTTCATATTGTAAAGACATGGCTGGCCCGGGCCGAGCGGAAACAGGCACCGGAGTAGCGCCCTATCTTGAATATCCGCTGAAGAAATTTAGCGTGGATCATGTGATTCGTCGGGCGATGCCGTCCTGCTACGCTACTTCCTGGGACACGATCTTGCGAGGAGGTGAAGGCCGCCGCCATCCGATAATTTCTGAAGCTTGGCGCTGGATTTGATTAGAGCGGAATTTGTCTGAGTGGAATCGGAAGGGATTCCACTGGATGGCTTAGTGTGATTCATAGGTTTCCGGGCTATTCCGGAGATGAAGCATGACGAAGCGTGGTGAAGCCTATTCGCAGGATTTGCGAGATCGTGTGCTTGGGGCGCTGGATAGCGGGATGTCGGCGAGCACAATCGCACCAATCTTCAGGGTGAGTGTGTCCTACATCTACAAGGCGGCCGCGCGGCGGCGCGCGACGGGGGAGGTCAGTGCCCGCCCCCAGCGCAATCATGTTCCGCTCAAGCTTGCCAAGCATGAAGAGGTTCTGCGGGCCAAGGTCGCGGCTGATCCGGATGCGCGTGTCGCGGATCTGCGGGCCTGGGCGGAGGAAGAATTGGGGGTCAGCATCAGCCATGCCCCGATGTGGCATATGCTCAAGCGGCTTGGGCTGACATATAAAAAAAGACGATCCACGCCAGCGAGCAAAAACGCCCCGATGTCGCGGCCGCTCGCCGCAAATGGCACAGCAACCAAATCTGGCTGAGGCCCTCGCGTCTGGTCTTCATTGACGAGACCTGGGCCTCGACCGCGATGGCGCGCCACTACGGCAGGTGCAAGCGCGGACAGCGCCTGATCGACTACGTGCCGCATGGCCATTGGAAAACCACGACCTTCATTGGCGCTCTGCGCAGCGGGGGATTGACAGCTCCCTGCGTGCTCGACGGCCCAGTCAACGGCGATTGCTTCAAGGCCTATGTCGCGCAGATCCTCGTTCCCACCCTCAATTACGGCGATATCGTCATCATGGACAATCTGAGCAGCCACAAAGTCCCGGGTGTGCGCCAAGCCATCGAGGCCGCAGGGGCGGAACTGCTTTACTTGCCCGCCTACTCCCCCGATCTCAATCCGATCGAGAACCTCTTCGCAAAGCTCAAAGCTCTCCTGCGCGCGGCTGCAACCCGATCCATCCACGATCTCTGGGACGAAATCGCCAAAACTCTCCCGCGCTTCTCCCCGTCCGAATGCAGAAATTACTTCTCTAATGCTGGATATTCTACAGTCTGAACAATTTCGCTCTAAGCGAATCGCAGTCTCAGACAGTGCCATGTGTTGGTATCAGCTCATGTTGGTATTGCCGAACACCAACAAACTACGCGACTTCAACCGAACTCAAACGCACTCGCGTGCGCCTATCCGAGCACAATTCCTACCCTAACCTATCGATTTTCAAACAATCCGATCGTTCGCGCATCATGGCGAACAAAGAAATGGTAGCGAGGAGTGGACTCGAACCACCGACACGCGGATTATGATTCCGCTGCTCTAACCAGCTGAGCTACCCCGCCAAGGGCCCGGGAAGACCGGAACGGCGCGGTTTATGGAGCGCCGCGCGCCGTCTGTCAAGCGTCGCGGCGTGAAATCTTGGGGGCCCTGCGGGCCGGGCGCGCCGCCTCGGGGCTCGCCGCCTCAGGCCTTGGCGAAGGCCGCCAGCAGGCTCTTGTGGATCGCCTCGTTGCCGGCGACGATGTCGCCCGTCTCCAGCATGGTTTCGCCGCCGCGGATGTCGCTGACGAAGCCGCCCGCCTCGCGCACCAGCACGATGCCGGCCGCCAGGTCCCAGGAGGACAGCCAGCGCGAGGCGAGACCGTCCAGCCGGCCCGAGGCGACATAAGCGAGCTCCATGGCGATGGAGCCGATATTGCGCACACCGGCGACCTGCCCCATCACCGCGCCGATGTCCGCGAGGTTGGCGGCATGCTGGCCGCGACCCAGATGCATCACGCCCATGCCGACGAGCGAATCCTCCATCAGCCGGCGCCCGGAGACGCGCATGCGCCGGTCATTGTGGAAGGCGCCCTTGCCGCGTTCGGCGACGAAGAGATCCTCGGTCGCCGGATTGTAGACCACCCCCGCCACCAGCACGCCTTCGCGCTCCAGGGCGACGGAGACGGCGAAGAAAGGCATGCCGTGCAGGAAATTGGTGGTGCCGTCGAGCGGATCGATATGCCAGCGATGGGTCCTGTCGGCGCCTTCGATGACGCCCGATTCCTCCATCACGAAGCCGTAGCCCGGACGGGCCCGCTCGAGTTCCTGCTGCAGCACCTTCTCCGATTTGCGGTCGGCGATGGAGACGAAGTCGCCCGGCCCCTTGGTGGAGACCTGCAGGTTTTCGAGCTCGCCGAAATCGCGCTTGAGGCCTTTGCCGGCCTTGAGCACGGCGGCAACCATTACATTCATCAGGGGAGAACGCAGCATCGAGGGCACTTTCGAACAACGGACGGCGCGGCCGGAGCCGGCGCGCGCGAGGGATCAGGGAATGCGCCTGTCTAGTGCAAATCCGCCGGGGATTGAACCGCAATCTGCGGAAGAGCGGAAGAATGAGCCGGGAGGTCGGGGCTACAGGCCGTGCACCCGCGCCCCGAGAATGGCGGCCTGCTGGACCTCGGGCGTCTGCCGGGCCATGAACTGGTCGAGCTGCCGGTCCTCCAGGCCGCCGGCCTTGGCCAGGATGTGCCACATGCAGGCGAGGATGGCATTGGGGGCGAGGCCCTGCCCGGCGGCATAGAGCCGTGCCAGGCGGTTGCGCGCGATCGGCGAGCCGCGCTCGGCGGCGCGCTCGAACCAGTCGGCCGCCAGTTCCTCATCCTGCTGCACGCCCTGCCCGTTGAACAGCGCGATGCCATATTCGACCATGGCGTCGAGATTGCCGGCATTGGCGGCCTGCAGGAAATAATCGGCCGCCTTGCGCGCATCGGCCGGCACACCCTTGCCTTCCTGGGTGAGGATGCCGAGGGAATAGAGCGCGTCGCCGCTGTTGGAAGCCGCCGCTTCGGTGAAGCGCTGGAAGGCGGTGGCGTAGTCCGGAGCGCCGTTGCTCGGGCGCAGGGCGATGATGCCGAGATTGTAGGAGGCCTGCGGCACCTTCAGCGCCGCCGCGCGGTTGAGCAGCAGCATGCCGCCGCTCTCGTCCTTCGGCACGCCGCGGCCGGTGAGCTTGGCCATGCCATAGGAGAAGATGGCGTTGCGGTCGCCGCGCCGGGCAGCCTCCGCATACCATTCCGCCGCCTTGATCTTGTCCTCCGGCACGCCCAGCCCATTGTCGTAGATCTGGGCGATCAGCGTCATCGCCACCGGATCCTTCTGCGCCTCCACCCGCTTGATCGCCCAGTTCATCGCAGTGAGGTAATAGCCGCGCTGGAAGGCGCCATAGGCGAGATCGGCCGGGGGACCACCCGGCGCCGGGGCCGATGCGGCGTCGGCCGCCGGCGCCGCCGGGGGCGGCTCGGCGGGCTTGACGACGTCGACGGGCGGGGCGAGGCCGGCCGGCCCGGAAAGGTCGACCGCAGGCGGCTCGGCGGGCTTGAAGGTCGCCGTAGGCTGCATGCCCGCCGCCGGTCCGGCGGGCGCCGGCGGCGTGTTCCCGGTCTGCGCCTCGGCCGCCTGCGCGGCGGGCAGCGATTGCAGCGAGAAGGCGAGCAGGCCGGCGGCGAGAAGGCGCTTCATCACACGCTCGCCCTCTGCTTCAGCAGACGGTCGACCAGCGCGATCGCCTCGGCCGGCCCCTTGTCATGCTCCCACACCGCATTGCCGAGGGCGACGAAGTCGGCACCGGCATCGGCCAGCAGCGGCACGGCCGCAAGGTCCGGCGCGAAGGCGACGCAGGGGATCTCGAACAGCTCGGCCCACCAGGCCGTGCGCTCGACGATGGCCTCCAGCGGCGGCAGGCGGCCGTCCTTCGCCGGCTCCCCGAACATCACATAGTCGACGCCGGCCTCGGCGGCCGTCATCGCCTCGTGGCGCGTCCGGATGCCGCCCACCCCCACGATGCGTTCGGGCTTGAAGCTTTCCAGGGCCTCCGCGACCCCCTTGCTGCCGTCGATCAGGTGCACCCCGTCGGCACCGGCGCGGGCGATAATGGCGTTCCAGCCGCTGACGACCAGCGCCGCCCCGCCCGCCTGCACGACCGGCGCGATCTCCTTGACCAGCTTCTTGGCGCTCTGGTCGTCGGACGCCGACGGCGTGAACAGGACGCAGGCGACCTCGCCCGCCCCCAGCGCCGCACGCAAGGGCGGCAGGAACGCAGCGGTGTCGGCGACGGCGGGCGTCACCAGATAGATCTGAACCGGAGGACGGTTCGCAGCCTCAGCCATGGATGGATCTCACTTCCCGGGAGCGCGGACTCCCGGTCCGCCCCTTCTCATCCCCCAAATGTGACGTTTCCAAGGTGCGGGCCGAAAGCTGCGCATGCCCGCAGCGGTCGGCCTCTCCCGAACCCGTCACGCGAATCGCGGCTCGAAGGCGCCGGCCTCATAGGCCTTCGCCATCTCGCCCATCGGCACCACCTTGATCCGCGACGCCCGGCCGGCGGCGCCGAACGCCTCGTAGCGATCGCGGCACAGCCTGGCCATCGCGGCCCTCGCGGGCCCGAGATACCGGCGCGGGTCCAGCTCCCCAGGGCTTTGCGCGAGGACGCGGCGGATCTCACCGGTCATCGCCATGCGGCAGTCGGTGTCGATATTCACCTTGCGCACACCATATCGGATGCCGAGCTGGATCTCCTCGACCGGCACGCCCCAGGTCTGCGGCATCTCGCCGCCATGCCTGTTGATGAGATCCTGCAGCTCCCGCGGCACCGATGAGGAGGCGTGCATCACCAGATGCATCGCCGGCATCCGCCGGTTGATTTCCTTGATCACCTGCATCGCCAGGATCGCGCCGTCCGGCTTGCGCGAGAACTTGTAGGCGCCATGCGAGGTCCCCACGGCGATGGCGAGCGCGTCGACCTTGGTCTCGCGCACGAAGCGCACCGCCTCGTCCGGATCGGTCAGCACCTGCTCGGGCGAAAGCGCGTCCTCGGCGCCGTGGCCGTCCTCGGCCTCGTTCTCCAGACCCTCCAGGCTGCCGACCAGCCCGAGTTCGCCCTCGACCGATGCACCGGCCCTGTGGGCGAGATCGACGACGCGGCGCGTGACGGCGACGTTGTAGGCATAGTCGGCCGGGGTCCGGCCGTCCTCCCGCAGGGAGCCGTCCATCATCACGGAGGTGAAGCCGGCCTGCAACGCGGAGGCGCACGTCTCCTCGTCATTGCCGTGGTCCTGGTGCACGCATAGCGGAATGTCCGGATAGGTCTCGACCGCCGCGTCGATCATCCGGGCCAGCATGATATCGCCGGCATAGCGGCGCGCGCGCCGCGAGGCCTGGACGATGGCCGGCGCATCGCAGGCCCGGGCGGCCTCCATCACGGCGATGACCTGCTCCATCGTGCTGACGTTGAAGGCGGGGATGCCGTAGCCGTGCTCGGCGGCGTCGTCGAGCAGCTGGCGAAGGGTGACGCGGGCCACGAGACCTCCCGGGACGACGGGCTTACTTCTTGCGCAGGATCTCGACCCCCGGCAGCGGCTTGCCTTCCAGCCATTCCAGGAACGCGCCGCCGGCCGTCGAGACATAGGAGAACCGCTCGGTGGCCTTGGCGTGGTTGAGCGCCGCGACGGTGTCGCCGCCGCCGGCGACCGACAGGAGCTTGCCGGCATGGGTGCGCGCCGCCACATGCTTGGCGGCGACCACGGTGCCGTGGTCGAAGGGCTCGAGCTCGAAGGCGCCCAGCGGCCCGTTCCACACCAGCGTCTCGGCCTCGTCGATGGCGCCCTTGATGCGCTCGATCGATTGCGGTCCGACATCGAGGATCATGCCGTCATGCGGGATCGATTCCAGGCCATAGGCATGGTTGGGCGCCTGGGCGGCGAAATGATAGGCGACGACGGCATCGACCGGCAGGATAATGGCGCAATTGGCCTTCTCCGCCTTCTGCAGGATGGCGAGGGCGGTCTCGGCGAGGTCGCGCTCGGCCAGCGACTTGCCGATGCCGACGCCCTGCGCATAGAGGAAGGTGTTCGCCATGCCGCCGCCGATGATGAGGGCGTCGACCTTGGTGACGAGATTGCCGAGCAGTTCGAGCTTGGTCGACACCTTCGCGCCGCCCACGATCGCCGCCACCGGACGCTTGGGATGTTCCAGCGCGCGGGACAAGGCCTCGATCTCCCCCTGCATGGCGCGGCCGGCACAGGCGGGCAGCACATGGCCGAGCCCTTCCGTGGAGGCATGGGCGCGGTGGGCCGCCGAGAACGCGTCATTGACCCAGATGTCGCCATTGGCGGCGAGCGCCTTGACGAAGTCGGGATCGTTCTTCTCCTCGCCCTTGTGGAAACGGGTGTTCTCCAGGCAGAGGATGTCGCCCGGCTGCATCGCCGCCACGGCGCTCGAGGCGGCCTCGCCGATGCAGTCCTCGGAGAAGGCGACCGGGCGCTTGGCGATCTCGGCAAGCTTGGCGGCGACGGGCCTGAGGCTTTCCTTGGGATCCACGCCCTTGGGCCGGCCGAAATGCGCCAGCAGGATGACCTTCGCCTTGGCCCGCGACAGCTCCAGGATGGTCGGGATCACGCGCTCGATACGCGTGGCATCGGTGACCACCCCGTTTTCGGCGGGCACGTTGAGGTCGACGCGCACCAGCACGCGCTTGTTTTCGACATCGACGTCATCAAGGGTACGGAAAGCGCTCATCGGACGGCGGTCCTTGCTCGTAGAGTGGGAAGGGTTTGCGTCGAAACGCCGATGGGCGGATCGACCGCGAAGACGCAACTGGCTCCCCCGGAAGGGAAGGAACGGTCCGGACGCCCTGAGGCCGGGCTGCGGGACGTCCCGCGCGTTCTTTCGCCGTCGGAAGGGCGGGCCGGCAGCCCGCCCTCCATGCGGCCGCGGCCCGCCTCAGATCAGGCCGGCCAGAACCACGGCCGTATCGGCCATGCGGTTGGAGAAGCCCCATTCATTGTCATACCAGCTCAGCACGCGCACGAACTTCTCGTCGATGACCTTGGTCTGGTCGAGCGCGAAGATCGAGGAGGCCGGGTTGTGGTTGAAGTCGCGGCTGACCAGCGGCTCATCGGTGTAGGACAGGACGCCCTTGAGGGGCCCGCGCCGGGTGGCCTTGAGGATCGCCTCGTTGACCTTCTCGACGCTGGTGCGCTTGCGGGTGTTGAACTTGAAGTCGACCACCGAGACGTTCGGCGTCGGCACGCGGATCGAGGTGCCGTCGAGCTTGCCCTTGAGCTCGGGCATCACCAGGCCGACCGCCTTGGCCGCGCCGGTCGAGGTCGGGATCATCGACAGCGCCGCCGCACGGGCGCGGTAGAGATCCTTGTGCATCTGGTCGAGCGAGGGCTGGTCGTTGGTGTAGGAGTGGATCGTGGTCATGAAGCCACGCTCGATGCCGAAGGCGTCGTGCAGCACCTTGGCCACCGGCGCCAGGCAGTTGGTGGTGCAGGAGGCGTTCGAGATGACCAGATGGTCCTTCGTCAGCTCCTCGTGGTTGACGCCGTAGACGACGGTGAGGTCGGCGCCGTCGGACGGAGCGGACACGATGACGCGCTTGGCGCCGGCGGCAAGATGCGCCGCCGCCTTGTCGCGGGCGGTGAAGATGCCCGTGCACTCCATGGCGATGTCGATGCCCATCTCCTTGTGGGGAAGCTGGGAGGGATCCTTGATCGCGGTGACCCTGATCTTCTGGCCCTGCACGATGATCGAATCGCCCTCGACCTTCACCTCGGCCGGGAACTTGCCGTGGATGGAGTCATAGCGCAGCAGATGGGCGTTGGTCTCGACCGGCCCCAGATCGTTGATCGCAACGATCTCGATGTCCTTGCGCCTGCTCTCGACCACGGCACGCAGAATGTTGCGGCCGATGCGGCCGAACCCGTTGATCGCGACACGAACTGCCATGCGAACCTTCCTTCCTGTTCTGTCCCAAATATCGATCCGAAATGCCAATCCAAAAGCGTCGGTCCCAGGCCCCCCACCCCTGGGCCCGGGCGCCTCCGGTCAGACAGCCCTAGAGCAAAGCGCGTTTAGGCAGAAACGCCGCTTTGCTCTAACTCTTTGTTTTTCGACGCGTCTTTGCGTTCTGCCGAGTCCGTCAAAACGCAAAACGCTTTAGCCATTGTGGCGGCGCAGCGCCGTCTCGGCCACCGCTTCCGGCGTGATGCCGAAATGGTTGTAGAGGTCCTTGATCGGCGCGGAGGCGCCGAAGCCGCTCATGCCGACGAAACCGCCCTCCGGGCCGATGATCGCATCCCAGCCGAAGCGCACCGCCGCCTCGACCGCGACCTTGACCGGCGCATCGCCGATGATCCGCGCCTTGACCTCGTCGGACTGGCCGATGAAGAGCTCCAGCGAGGGCACCGAGACCACCCGAGTCGGCAGGCCGCGCTGGTTGAGGATGGCGCGGGCATTCATCGCGATCTCGACCTCGGAGCCCGAAGCGAACAGCGTCACCTCGGCCTTGCCGCCGACGGGCGCGGCGATCTCGTAGGCGCCCTGGGCGCACGGATTGTCCGCCGTGGCCTCGCGCAGCAGCGGCAAGTTCTGGCGGGTCAGCACCAGGATGGTCGGCCCGGACCGGCGCTCCAGCGCCAGCTGCCAGCATTCGGCCGTCTCGATCGCGTCGCAGGGGCGGAAGGTGCGCACATTGGGGATGGCGCGCATCGCCGCCAGGTGCTCGACGGGCTGGTGGGTCGGCCCGTCTTCGCCGAGGCCGATGGAATCATGGGTCATGACGTAGACCGGCGATGTCCCCATCAGCGCGCCGAGGCGGATCGCCGGACGGCAATAATCGGTGAAGGCGAAGAAGGTGCCGCCCGCCGGCACGAAGCCGCCATGCAGCGAGATGCCGTTCATCGCCGCGGCCATGCCGTGCTCGCGGATGCCCCAATGGATGTAGCGGCCGCCGAAATCCTGCGGCGAGATCTCGACCAGCCCCTTGGCCTTGGTGTTGTTGGACGGCGTCAGGTCGGCGGAGCCGAGCACCAGCTCGGGCATGATGCCGACGATGGCGTTGAGCGCGAGTTCGGAGGATTTGCGCGTCGCCATGGCGGCCGGCGCGGCAGCCAGCGCCTTCTTGTGGGCGAGGATCGCCTCGCCCAGCCCGGCGGGACGCTCGCCCGCCATGCGGCGGGTGAATTCGGCCTGCAGGTCCTCCGCCAGCGCGCCGAAGCGCCCTTCCCACTGCTTGCGGGCGGAAACGCCGCGGCTTCCTGCTTCCCGCCACGCCTTGAGGATGTCGGCGGGCACCTCGAACGGCGCACCCTCGATGCCGAGATTGGCCTTGGTGAGAGCGGCCTCCTCCTGCCCGAGCGGCTCGCCATGGGCCTTGGAGGTGCCGGCGCGGTGGGGTGAACCGAAGCCGATCGTGGTCTTGCAGGCGATCAGCGTGGGGGCGTCGGACTTCCGGGCGCTCTCGATCGCGGCCGCCACGGCATCCTGGTCGTGGCCGTCGACGTTCACGGCGTGCCAGCCGGCCGATTCGAAGCGCTTCACCTGGTCGACGGAGTCCGACAGGCTGAGCGGCCCGTCGATCGAAATGCCGTTGTGGTCCCACATCACGATCAGCTTGTTCAGCCTGTAATGGCCGGCCAGCGCGATCGCCTCCTGGCTGATGCCCTCCATCAGGTCGCCGTCCGAGGCGATCACATAAGTGTAATGGTCGACGACATCCTTGCCATGCCGGGCGGCGAGCATCTTCTCGGCGAAAGCGAAGCCGACGGCCGTCGCGATGCCCTGGCCGAGCGGGCCGGTGGTGGTCTCCACGCCGGCGGTATGGAAATTCTCCGGGTGTCCGGGCGTCTTGGAGCCGAGCTGGCGGAAGCGCTTGAGTTCGTCCACCGTCATGCCGGGCGCGCCGGTCAGGTAGAGAATGGAATAGAGCAGCATCGAGCCATGGCCGGCCGACAGGATGAAGCGGTCCCGGTCGGGCCAATGCGGGGCGGCGGCATCGAACTTCATGAAGCGCGTGAACAGGACCGTCGCGACGTCCGCCATCCCCATCGGCATGCCGGGATGTCCGGATTTCGCGGCTTCGACGCCGTCGATCGCCAAGCCACGGATGGCGTTCGCCAAGCGGTTCTGCAATTCGCTGAGTGCCATGGAGTGTTTCCTGATGAATCCGCCGGACACGGCGAAATGGGCGGTGGGTTCTTAGCACCTCATCCCCGACTGTCAATGACAGCGGGATTTCCGGCACTTTCCGGGAGAGAATCGCACCCCATATGGGTGGCATGACGGCGAAATCTATCGCGTTGCGTGCCGGCGGTACAGTCTTACGCTCGTGGCGGGAGGCGCGGCGTTCCGGCTTGGCCCGGCGGGCAATGCGCGGTAATTTGCTGTAATATTGCTGGAGGCCGCGTCTCGATTCGAGCGCGGCCGTCTTCGGAAAGTGAGTACGCTCTTGTCCCTGGAAGCAGCCCTGCAACGACTGAACGACGCGTTGGCCCGGCTCGAGGAGGCGGCCGAGCATCGGATCGAGCTCGATCTCACGATCGCCGGTCGCGGCATCGAGGTGCAGGCCCTGTCGGAGGACCGCAGCCGCCTCGCCCGCGAGCTCGATGCGAGCTATGCGCGCTTCTCCACCCTGGAGACCGCCAATCGCGACGTCTCCCGCCGCCTCGACCAGGCAATGGAGTCCCTCCGCCACGTTCTCGAACCGCAGGACAGGTAACCCCGCCATGGCGCATGTTTCAGTCACCATCGCAGGGCGGGCCTATCGCATGGCCTGCGACGAAGGGCAGGAGGAACACCTGCTCGAACTCGGACGGCAGCTGGATGGAAAGATCGACCAGTTGCGCAGCGCCTTCGGCGAGATCGGCGACATGCGCCTGTCCGTGATGGCCGGCATCATGATCGCCGACGAATTGTCCGAGACGCAGCGGCGCGTGGGCGCGCTCCAGCATGACCTCGACGAGCTGCGCAACGATCGCGCCGGCGTCCTGCAGCGCGAGGAGGAGACGCAGGCCCGCGTCACCCAGGCCCTCGACGAGGCCGCCAACCGCGTGGAGAAGCTCGTCGACGCCCTCTCGCGCACCGGGGTCTGACCGGGCCGCCCTTCGGGAGGCCGCCGCGGAGCTGTGAATCGGCGCCGCAAGGGGATTTCTCGGTTCATCCGGGCGGTGCCATGTCGCGGCACCGCCGCTCACCGGCGAATACCAGCCGGCGTCCGTCAGGCAAGAGCGGAGCGCCATCTAGATCGGTGTCCGCTCAGCACCCCCCTACACCATCGTCACAGTCAACGAGACACTGCCGCGATTGTTGTCATAGGCCTGCCAGGCATCATTGGCGAAACCGTAGAGATAGCCGCTGCTCCTGGGCGCGAAGGAGGTGCCGTCGCCGATGAAGAAGGTCTCGCCGGCTGCGAGATTGGAATCGGGTGCGGTCACCGCGTTGGCCACGAACCCCATCAGCGCGAACCAGGGCCGGCCGTCATCTCGGCGTGTCCACCAGAAATCCACGTTCCCTCGCCGGGTCAGCAGTTTGTAGTCCGTCTCGAGCGAGCCCAGGACGCTCGACGCCAACCGGGCGACGTCGCCGAAATGAAAGCCGCTGGGCTCCTTGCCCGCCGGAGAGAATTTGTCCTCCTGATCCATCCATTCGCCCGTCGCCGCAAAGCGGTACGCCTTGCCGCCTTCCAGGAAGAGGCCCGTCGCATTCCAGCGTTCCCGGGCGAAGATGTCACAGGTGGCCGACTGGCCGGGCTGAAGCACGATCGTCCGCCAATAGCGCCCCTGGCGCAGGACCGGCGTGCCCCAGCGGATGCGGGCGGACTCGTCGAGATCGGCGCTCTCTGTCTGCAGCAATGGGGTGGATCGCGGCTTCGTCTTCAGAAACTTGAAAATTCCATCGCATGAATCGTGCACGATCCCGAGAGGGTCCGACCTGAGTTGATCCTCGACGCCGGCATGAATTTGGAGGCCGCAATCCGACGCCTCCTTGATCATCCATTTCAGCGCCCTGTCGGAGAGCTCGCTCTGCAGATAGCCCCCGCCGACATCGCCATGCGATCCCGGAAACCAGATTTGTTCGATATCCTGTCCGGAACCGATATTCGACCAAAGCGTCGGAGCGAAGCTCGCCCTTCTTTCATCCAGCGCCACGGCATGGCGGCCATGCGCAACGATGGGACTGAGGTCCGTGTTGTGGAAACGGTATTTCTCGGCATTGTCGAACAATCCGAGAAAGGCGAGATCCTCGGGTATGCCCAGGGCTCCGACCGTGTCCCAGACGCCGATGAAGTGAATCGCCGTGGAATCCTCGACGGCTTCGCCCGGACGGACGTTGTGGAACTCGTAGCCGCGAATATTCTTGTATGGCACCTTGTTCCTGTACGCGTCGAAGACGTCCGCGACCCTCGCCCAGCCTGTCGGTGCGTCGACCCCGGCGTCACCGAGATCCAGAAGGCCGCAATGTGCGATCAGGCCGCCGAGGCTGCGGACCGTATAGGCGCCACGGCTGAAGCCGAATAGAAAGATGTTATCGCCGGCACGATAGTGCCTGGAAAGCCAAGCATAGGCGCTTTTCGTATTCTGATCCAATCCTTCGCCGGTTCCGCCGCCGACCAGATGGTCCCACCAGCTGCTTCCGGTGCCGACGCCGGGATGGTAATACATTATCTGATCGTCATTGTTCTCGATTGAATTGTAGATCTTGACGACATTTGTCGGTGAAGGAAGGCCGTTATCCTTCTCGTCCGGCGTATTCCATGTTCCATCGCAACATACGATCAGATTCTTCATCGCGCACCACTCGGATCGAGGGACTGACGGATCATGACGAAACACTACATTGCGAACTTGCCTTTCACAAGAGGCAATGATAATGTCGATCTCTTGAATATATCGATTTTCTTGTAATTAAAACATATATAAAATCGTTATATTATGTTATTTTATTTATATTAAAGATACTTTCGTCGTTTTAAAATTTTAAAGGGTGGGGAGAAAATCGATATGAAAAAGAGAATGGCTTTTTTTCTGGCATCGGCGATGGCTCTGGCGTCGATCGGCTCCGCAAATGCTTGGGGCGATCGAGGACATTCGATCGTTGCAGAAATAGCGCAGCATCATCTGAACCCGCAGGCCGCCGCCGCCGTACAAAAGCTGATCGGCCCGTCGTCGATGGCCGGCGTTGCGAGCTGGGCCGACGACTTCAAGAACACGCCGGCCGGCACGGGCACCAAGCCGTGGCATTACGTCGATATCGACATCGCCAAGCCGGGCTATTCCGAGGACGACTGCAAGGGCAGCTGCCTCGTGTCGGCGCTGCGAGACCAGAGCAGCCTTCTTGCCGATATCAAGCGCAGCGACGCCGACCGACGAAAGGCGCTGCTCATGGTGATTCACCTCGTCGGCGACTCGACCCAGCCGTTCCACTGCAGCGAGCGCAACGGCGATGGGGGAGCCAACAACGTCGACGTCTTTCTCAGGATCAATGGCCCTGACGGAAAGGAGCTTCCCATCCTGCCAACCAACCTGCACGCGGTCTGGGACGAGAGCCTGGTCAATGCGCGGGCTTACGGGTGGGGTGGGTATGCGGACGACCTCGACAGCAAGGTCTTGCCGACCTTGCCGAGCCCTCGGACCGACCAGGACTTTGCGAAGGCATGGATCGACGAATGTCACATCGTCGCCCAGGGCGTCTATGCTCTGACGCCTCCGTCTTCACGGGCCGGTTCGAAAGCGCCGATCGCGCTTGGTCCTGACTATCAGAAGGCGGCCGAGCCGGTTCTCGACAAGCAGCTCGCAACCGGCGGTCTTCGCCTCGCCGCCCTGTTGAACAAGCTGCTGGGGCCGTAGACAGGGGAAGCCCGCCGCTTCGCGGCCCTTCGCACGCCGGACGTCCGTTTTCATGAGCCTGCTAAATCTTCGCCGACCTCTGGCGCTTGGGGCGGCGCAGCCCTATTATCATTAGGCGGTGCTGCCTGGTGCGTCAGGACACATCAATCCCCGGGGCCATACGACTCCCAAGGGAGCTGTCACTGTCCCTGCCCGTGGGCTTGGACATTACGGCGCCCACCTACATTAGTAGGCACCCGGGATCGAACAGTCCAACGGCCGAGGTGGCCCGCTCCTCATTTTCCTTCCCCGCGTGATCATGGCCTCCACCGACCAGAAGACCGAGCTTCGCCGGAAGGCGATGGCAGCGCGCGCCGAGTTGCGCGGGCCCGCCCGGCACGAAGCAACGGCGAAGGCCGCGGCACGCGCCTTCGAGCGCCTCTCCGGCACGACCGGCATCGTCGGCCTCTACGAAGCCTTCCGCGACGAGATCCATCCCGGCGAGGTCGCCCGCCGCCTGGCGGCCGGCGGACGCAGGCTGGCCCTGCCCGCCACGCCGAAATTCGGCCAGCCCCTGGTCTTCCGCGCCTGGGCCCCGGGCGATCCGCTGGTGCAAGGGCGCATGAACATTCCCGAGCCCTCGCCGGATGCGCCGGAAGTCTATCCGCAGGTCCTTCTGGTGCCGCCGGTCGCCTTCGACCGGCGCGGCTATCGCATCGGCTACGGCGCCGGCTTCTACGACCGCACCATCCCGATGCTGCGCGCCCGCCATCCCGTCTTCGCGCTCGGCTACGCCTTCGCCTGCCAGGAGACCGAGGACCTGCCGGCCGAACATCACGACGTTCCGCTCGACGCCATCGCGACCGAGGCCGAGATCATCGCCGTGGCGGGCGCCTGACATGCGCCTGCTCTTTCTCGGCGACATCGTCGGCCGCTCGGGGCGCAATGCCGTGGCCGACCGCCTGCCGGGCCTGCGCCAGGCCTGGAAGCTCGACGCCGTCGTCATCAACGGCGAGAACGCCGCCGGCGGCTTCGGGCTGACGGAAGCGATCTACGACGATATCATGGCGGCCGGCGCCGATGTGGTGACGCTCGGCAACCACTCCTTCGACCAGCGCGAGGCGCTCGTCTTCATCGAAAGGGCGCCGCGCCTGCTGCGCCCCGCCAATTATCCCAAGGGCACGCCGGGGCGCGGCGCCACCCTGATCGAGACGCGGAGCGGCGCCCGCCTGCTCGTCGTCCAGGTCATGGGCCGCATCTACATGGATGCGCTCGACGATCCCTTCGCCGCGCTGGAGCGCGAGCTTGCCGCCTGCCCGCTCGGCCTCGGCGCCGATGCGGTCATCGTCGACGTGCATGCCGAGGCGACCAGCGAGAAGCAGGCGCTCGGCCATTTCGCCGACGGCCGCGCCAGCCTCGTCGTCGGCACCCACACCCATGTGCCGACCGCCGACCACCAGATCCTCAATCACGGCACCGCCTATATGTCGGATGCCGGCATGTGCGGGGATTACGACAGCGTGCTCGGCATGGACAAGGAAGAGCCGGTGCGCCGCTTCGTCCAGAAGACGCCGGGCCTGCGCCTGGAACCGGCCACCGGCGAGGCCACCCTCTCCGGCATCGCTGTCGAGACCGACGACCGGACCGGCCTCGCCATCCGCATCGCGCCGGTGCGCGTCGGCGGACGGCTGTCCCAGGCAGTGCCCGACTTCTGGTGACGCGATTTTGGTGGGCCGGTCCCCCGACCGGCCCCTTCCGGAAGCATCGCACGTGTCGAGAGGGCGGTTCGGGACCCGCCCACCCATGCAGAGCCTCCCGCCCCGCACCGCGAAAATATCGGCCGCGATGGATTTTTCCGGCGTTCGCTTCTATAAGCCGCGCCACAAATCATCCGACTCCCCTATCGAGTTCAGGACCCGATTAACGAAGGACAAGAACAAATGGCAGGTCATTCGCAGTTCGCCAACATCATGCACCGCAAGGGCAAGCAGGACGCCAAGCGCTCCAAGCTCTTCTCCAAGCTGGCGCGCGAGATCACCGTGGCGGCCAAGCTCGGCGTGCCCGATCCGAACATGAATGCGCGCCTGCGTGCCGCCGTCCTCGCCGCCCGCGCCGAAAACATGCCCAAGGACAATATCGACCGCGCGATCAAGAAGGCTTCAGGCGCCGACAGCGAGAATTACGACGAGATCCGCTATGAGGGCTATGGCCCCGGCGGCGTCGCGCTGATCGTCGAAGCCCTGACCGACAACCGCAACCGCACCGCCTCGGATGTACGCTCCTACTTCACCAAGGCCGGCGGCAACCTCGCCGAGACCGGCGCCGTCTCCTTCATGTTCGACCGCGTCGGCCTCGTCGAATACGACGCCGACAAGGGCACGCCCGACGAGATGCTCGAAGCCGCGCTCGAAGCGGGCGCCGACGATTGCATCTCCTCGGAGAGCGGCCATGAATTCATCTGCGCCGCCGAAAACCTCGCCGATGTCGTCAAGGCGCTGGAGGAGCGCTTCGGCGAGGCGCGCAAGTCCGGCCTGGTCTGGCGTCCGCAGACGGCGATCGCCGTCGACGACGAGACGGGCGAGCGGCTCCTCAAGCTGGTCGACACGCTCGACGATCACGACGACGTCCAGAACGTCTATGCCAATTTCGAAGTCTCGCCGGCGCTGATGGCCAAGCTCGGGGCCTGATGTCGACGATTCCCCTCCGTATCCTCGGCGTCGATCCGGGCCTGCGCCGGACGGGATGGGGCGTGATCGAGGCCTTGGGCAACCGCCTGAGCTTCGTGGCCTGCGGCACCGTGCTGTCCGACGAGAAGGAGGAGCTCGCCCATCGCCTGCTGGCCCTGCATCGCGGGCTGACCGAGGTGCTGGCGAGCTTCACCCCGGACGAAGCGGCGGTGGAGCAGACCTTCGTCAACAAGGACGCCGGCGCGACGCTCAAGCTCGGCCAGGCGCGCGGCATCGCCATGCTGGTGCCGGCGCAGGCCGGCCTGCTCGTCAGCGAATACGCGCCCAATCTGGTGAAGAAGACCGTCGTCGGTTCCGGCCATGCCGACAAGAAGCAGATCCGGGTGATGATCAAGGTGCTGCTGCCCAAGGCCGACCCGAAATCCGACGACGCCGCCGACGCGCTCGCCATCGCCATCACCCATGCCCATCACCGCACCAGCCGGGCCCTGCTCGCCTCCCTGAAATGAGCGGCCTCCGGAGCCCCTCCCCGGGACCGCCGGCGTCCCGCCGGCCTCTTCCTCAAGCCATCCCGGCATCGCCGGCCCTGCGCCGCATCCGCCCGGAAAATCCTTGCGGCCCGCGCCGTCCTTGCCTAGAACAAATCATGAATGATGGGAGAGGTCGATGTCACAGGCGCAGCGCGCGGCGGAATTCGCGGAGCTTCACCGGCGCGAGGGGATGTTCCTGCTGCCGAACGCCTGGGACGGCGGAACGGCCAAGCTCATCGCCTCGCTCGGCTTCGAGGCGATCGCCACCACCAGCGCCGGCCTCGCCTTCGCCCTCGGCAAGGTTGACGGCGAGGGCGCGGTGACGGGCGAGGAAACGCTCTCCAACGGCGCGGCGATCTCCGCCGCGACGGATCTGCCGGTCAATGCCGACCTCGAAAACGGCTTCGGCGACGCGCCCGCGGACTGCCGGCGCACCATTCTGGCGGCCATGGCGGCGGGTCTCGCCGGCGGCTCGATCGAGGACGCGACCGGGCGGGCCGATACGCCCATCTACGAGCTCGGCCATGCCGTCGAGCGGATCGCGGCCGCTGCCGAGGCCGCCCGCAGCGGCGCCTTCGTCCTGACCGCCCGCTGCGAGAATTTCCTGCACGGCCGGCGCGACCTCGCCGACACGATCCGCCGCCTGCAGGCCTATCAGGAGGCGGGCGCCGACGTGCTCTACGCGCCCGGCCTGACGACGATCGAGGAGATCCGCAGCCTGGTCGCCTCGGTGGACAGGCCGGTCAATGTCCTCGCCAGCGTCGCGGGCCAGGACTTCGCCGTCGCCGATCTCGCCGCCGTCGGGGTGAAGCGCGTCAGCATCGGCGGCTCCTTCGCCCGCGCCGCCTTCGGCGCCCTGCGGCGCGCCGCGCTGGAATTCCGCGGCCGGGGCCGCCTGACCTATATGGCGGACGCCATGACGTTCGCCGAACTCGGCGCGCTGTTCCGGACATGAGCGCGCGGACGAATCGCCGCAAGACGATAGAGAGGACCGGGAGGGTTCCATGATCGGCAAATTGCGCGGCATCGTCGACAGCTATGGCGAGGACTGGGTGATCCTCGACGTGCAGGGCGTGGGCTATATGGTGTTCTGCTCGAGCCGCACGCTCGCCGCCCTCCCCGCCGCCGGAGAAGCCGCCATGCTCGCCATCGAGACCTATGTCCGGGAGGACCAGATCCGCCTGTTCGGCTTCGCCGGCGATCTCGAACGGGACTGGTTCCGCCTGCTGCAGACCGTGCAGGGCATCGGCACCAAGGTGGCGCTCGCCATCCTCTCGACCTTCAAGCCGGGGGACCTCGCTTCCGCCATCGCGCTCGGCGACAAGGCTGCGGTGGCGCGCGCGCCCGGCGTCGGGCCCAAGGTCGCCCAGCGCATCGTCACCGAGCTGAAGGACAAGGTGCCCTCCTTCGGCGGCGTCGCCTCCGACGTCATCGCCCTGCAGGGCGGCATCGGCGAGAGGAGCGCGCCGGGGCCGGCGAGCGACGCGGTGTCGGCGCTGGTCAATCTCGGCTATGCCCAGATCCAGGCCTCGGCTGCCGTCGCCGCGGCCCTGCGCGAGGCCGGTGAGGATGCCGAGACCGCCAAGCTCATCCGCCTCGGCCTGAAGGAATTGTCGCGATGAAGCCGACGCGCCGGACGACAGGCGGCGAGGCGCCGAAATCGGGCCGCCTCGTCACGGGCGACACCCGCGAGGAGGATGTCGCCGATTCCACGCTGCGGCCGCAGAACCTGTCCGAATTCGTCGGCCAGGCGCAGGCGCGCGCCAACCTCTCGGTCTTCATCGAAGCGGCGCGGGGGCGCGGCGACGCACTCGACCATGTCCTCTTCGTCGGCCCGCCGGGCCTGGGCAAGACGACGCTGGCCCAGATCGTCTCGCGCGAGCTCGGCGTCAATTTCCGCGCGACCTCGGGCCCGGTGATCGCCAAGGCGGGCGACCTCGCCGCTTTGCTCACCAATCTGGAAGAGCGCGACGTGCTCTTCATCGACGAGATCCACCGCCTCAATCCCGCGGTCGAGGAGATCCTCTACCCCGCGATGGAGGATTTCCAGCTCGACCTCATCATCGGCGAGGGGCCGGCGGCGCGCTCGGTGCGCATCGACCTCGCCAAGTTCACGCTGGTGGGGGCGACCACGCGCGCGGGACTGCTGACGACGCCGCTGCGCGACCGCTTCGGCATCCCGGTGCGGCTGCAATTCTACACGGTGGAAGAGCTGGAACTGATCGTCAAACGCGGCGGCCGGGTGCTGGGCGCGCCGATCAGCGAGGACGGCGCCAACGAGATCGCCCGGCGCGCGCGCGGCACGCCGCGCATCGCCGGCCGCCTGCTCCGCCGCGTGCGCGACTTCGCCTCGGTCCTCGGCGCCGATACCATCACCCGCGCCGTTGCCGACAAGGCGCTGCGGGCCCTCGAGGTCGACGAAGCCGGGCTCGACGCCATGGACAACCGCTATCTGCGCCTGATCGCCATGAGCTTCGGCGGCGGCCCGGTGGGGATCGAGACCATCGCCGCCGCGCTCTCGGAACCCCGCGACGCCATCGAGGACATCATCGAGCCCTATCTGATCCAGCAGGGCTTCCTCCAGCGCACGCCGCGCGGGCGCGTGCTGACGCCCCATGCCTTCCGGCATCAGGGCCTCGCCGTGCCCTCGGCCGCACCCCAGATGCAGCTTTTCGCCGACGACGAATAGAAGAGAGACTCTGGGGAAGACGCTTGCGCGTTGCCGCCCGCGCCGTTGAGCACCGTGACGGCCTCGCCGGCGACGAATAGAGTGGAGATCCCGGGACCGCAGGCATCTCGCCCATATGCGCTAACTTTGCCGACAATAGCGCGATTTTCCTTCTCCCATGCGGGACTTCGCATTTCCTGCGGAAATGCTGGGGGTGGCGCGAAGCGCCGGATGAGGGTCTGGACTTGTGCAATTCCAGCGCGACTATTGAGCTATCTGCGTTGAAGTTTAGACCCTCATCCCCCTGCCGGGACCCCAAGCATTTCCAAAGGAAATGCGGTGTCCCGAACCGGGAGAAGGCGGGTATTTCCGTTATGTCAGCGCATATGGGCGTCTCGCCTGCTCTTTCCGGCAAGCACCCGTTTTCAAGAGCAGGCTGGAAGCCTGCGGTCCCAGGGAAGACGTTTACGAGTTGCCGCCCGCACCGTTGAGCACCGTGACGGCGCGACGGTTCTGCGACCAGCAGGAATTGTCGTCGCAGGTGGCGACCGGCCGTTCCTTGCCGTAGGAGATCGTGCGCATGCGCGAGGCGGCGATGCCCTGCGACCGCAGATAGTCGAAGGCGGCCTGGGCACGGCGGGCACCGAGGCCGAAATTATATTCGCGCGTACCGCGTTCGTCGGCATGGCCCTCGATCGTCACGGTGTAGCGCGGATAGGCGCGCAGCCACTGGGCCTGCTTGCCGAGCGTGGCCTGGGCCTGGCCCGTGAGATCGGACTGATCCTGCTCGAAGAACACGCGGTCGCCGACATTGACCACGAAGTCCTGCTGGCTGCCGGGGCTCGCCGCGCCGCCGGCGCCGTAGCCGCCGCCCGCGCCGCCCATGCTGCCGTCGGCGGTGCTCGAACTGCTCTTACAGGCCGCCAGGGCGAGGACACAGGCGATCGCGGCAGCGAAACGCAGTCCATGGACTGCGCGAAGGGACGTCATCATTCCGGTTACTCCTCCGGTCGAAATTGGTGATTCAGCCATAGTGGCACTCGGTTAATCGAACGTTCTGGAAACCCTGTTCGCAGAGTTTTTCAGTGTGTGGCGGCCCGGCAACAGCACTCAACCGCGAGCGACCTGATTCTATGGTTAACGGAGTGCTGCCGGATTCTGGCACAAAGGTGGCCTTGGTCCGCTGCCGGGCGATTAGGGCATACCGATGCAGAAATGTCACACATCGTTTTTCTGCGGATTGCCGCGTTTCACACATTGACAATGTCGATTGATTTAGTAGACGATAGCCCAATGTTGATTTCGGGTCCCGTCATGACAAAGCCTCTCAGCCTCGCCCGCCTCCGGGATACGGCCGCCGTCCTCGTCGCCCTCGGCTTCGTGCTGTGGATGACGTTCGGAGCCCATGCAGCCGGACTGCTCAACGTGAGCTACGATCCGACGCGCGAACTCTACAAGGACATCAACAAGGCCTTCGCGGCCGACTGGAAGGCCAAGACCGGCGAGGATGTCACCATCCGGCAGTCCCATGGCGGCTCCGGCAAGCAGGCCCGCGCCGTCATCGACGGCCTCGACGCCGATGTGGTGACGCTCGCCCTCTCCGGCGACATCGACGCCATCGCCGCCCAGACCAAGAAGATCCCCGAGAACTGGCAGAGCCGCCTGCCGCACGGCTCCTCGCCCTATACCTCGACGATCGTGCTCGTGGTGCGCAAGGGCAACCCCAAGGGCATCAAGGACTGGGACGACCTCGTCAAGCCCGGCGTTTCCGTGATCACCGCCAATCCGAAGTCGGGCGGCGGCGCGCGCTGGAACTATCTGGCGGCCTGGGGCTATGCCCATGAGAAGTTCGGCGGCGACGAGGCCAAGACGCGCGATTTCATCGCCGCGCTCTACCACAATGTCGCGGTGCTCGATTCGGGGGCCCGCGGCTCGACCCTCACTTTTGCCCAGCGCGCCACCGGCGACGTGCTGATCGCCTGGGAGAACGAAGCGTTCCTGACCCTCGACGAGTTCGGCGCCGACAAGTTCGAGATCGTGGTGCCCTCGATCTCGATCCTGGCGCAGCCGCCGGTCGCGGTCGTCGACGGCAATGTCGACGCGAAGGGAACCCGCAAGGAGGCCGAGGCCTATCTGCAGTTCCTCTACACGCCGGCGGCCCAGAAGATCATCGCCCACGACTATTATCGCCCGATCGACGAGGCGGCCGCCGATCCGGCCGACCTCAAGCGCTTTCCCAAGCTCAAGCTGCTGAACATCGACGATCCCGTCTATGGCGGCTGGAAGACGGCGCAGCCCAAGCATTTCGGCGATGGCGGCGTCTTCGACCAGATCTACAAGCCCAAGGGCTGACGTCCTCAAGCGCTGACGTCCCCAAGGGCTGATGCCGCTCCGTCCTCGCAGCCGGGCGGCCCGGAAAACACCGAAATCCCCTGCCCTGCGAAGGGCCAGGGGATTTCGACCGTAAGCGACACCAAAGACAGGCATCATCGATGGCTTCGACCATGACTTCGGCATCGACAGGGAGATGGAGAGACGCCTTCGTCAAGCCCAGTGCCCTGCCGGGCTTCGGCCTGACCATGGGCTACACCATCCTCTATCTCAGCCTCCTCGTGCTGATCCCGCTGGCCGCTCTGATCCTGAAGGCGGGCACGCTCGGCCTGTCCGGCATCGTGGCGGTCGGCGTCGATCCGCGCGTGACCGCGGCGCTGCGCGTCACCTTCGGGATCTCCTTCCTGGCGGCGATCGTCAACGTCGTCTTCGGCACGGTGGTCGCCTGGGTCCTGGCGCGCTACGACTTCACCGGCAAGCGCCTGGTCGACGCCGCAGTCGACCTGCCCTTCGCGCTGCCGACCGCGGTGGCGGGGCTGGCCCTCAGCAGCCTCTACGCGCCCAATGGCTGGCTCGGGCAGTTCTTCGCGCCCTTCGGCATCAAGATCGCCTATTCGCCGATCGGCATCTTCATCGCGCTCGTCTTCATCGGTCTGCCCTTCGTGGTGCGCACGCTGCAGCCGGTGCTCGGGGAGCTCGACAGCGAGATCGAGGAGGCATCCGCCACGCTTGGCGCCTCGCGGCTGCAGACGGTGACGCGGGTCGTGCTGCCGCCGCTGGTTCCCGCCATCCTCACCGGCTTCGCGCTCGCCTTCGCCCGGGCGATCGGCGAATACGGGTCGGTGATCTTCATTTCGGACAATCTGCCCTACCGCTCCGAGATCGTGCCGTCTTTGATCGTGCAGGAACTGGAGCAGAACAAATATGCGCAGGCGACGGCCATCGCCATCATCATGCTGGCCATATCCTTCGTCATGCTGCTGGTGATCAACCTGATCCAGGCCTGGAGCCGCAAGAGGATGGGCCATGTCTAGACCTGCCGCCTCCGAACTCGCCATCGAGCTCTACCGGGATCCGCCGGTCTCGCGCGAGCACAACGTCACCACGGAAGCACGCTGGTTCCGCTGGCTCCTCACCGGCATCGCGCTCGTCTTCCTGGCGCTGTTCCTGGTGATGCCGCTGCTCGACGTCTTCTACGAAGCGTTCCAATACGGCGTGGCGACCTATCTCCAGGCGCTGGAGGACCCCGACACGCTCGACGCCGTGATGATGACACTGCTCGTCGCGGCCATCGCGGTTCCCCTCAACATCGTCTTCGGCATCGTCGCCGCCTGGGCGGTGGCGAAGTTCGACTTCAAGGGAAAGAGCCTGCTGACGACGCTGATCGACCTGCCCTTCTCGGTTTCGCCCGTCGTCGCCGGCCTCGTCTTCGTGCTGCTGTTCGGCGCGCAGGGCGTTTTCGGCCCCTTCCTCGCCGCGCACCGCATCCCGATCATCTTCGCGGTGCCGGGCATCGTGCTCGCCACCCTCTTCGTGACCTTCCCCTTCGTCGCCCGCGAGCTCATTCCCGTGATGGAAGCGCAGGGCAAATCGGACGAGGAAGCCGCCCTCACCCTCGGCGCCTCGCCGCTGAAGATGTTCTGGACGGTCACCATACCCAACATACGCTGGGGCCTGCTCTACGGCGTCCTGTTGTGCAATGCGCGGGCCATGGGCGAGTTCGGCGCCGTCTCCGTGGTGTCCGGCCACATCATCGGCGGCACCAACACCATGCCGCTGCATATCCAGATCCTCAACGAGGGCGGCGACACCGCCGCGGCCTTCTCGGTCGCGTCCCTCCTCGCCTTGCTCGCCCTCGTCACCCTCGTCGCCAAGACGCTGCTCGAATGGCGCTACGGCGACGAGCTGGCGCGCAGCCATAAACATTGACGGAGACCGCCATGGACATCCGCGTTACCGGCCTCACCAAGAATTACGGCGTCTCCCCGGCGCTGCACGGCGTCGACATCGACATCCGCTCGGGCGAGCTGCTCGGCCTGCTGGGCCCCTCCGGCTCCGGCAAGACGACGCTCCTGCGCATCATCGCCGGCCTCGAGCAGCCGAGCGGCGGCACGGTGTTCTTCGGCGAGGAGGACACCGCCCGGATGAGCGTGCAGCAGCGGCGTGTCGGCTTCGTGTTCCAGCATTATGCGCTGTTCCGGCACCTGTCCGTCGCCGACAACATCGCCTACGGCCTGCGCGTGCGCAAGCGCGCCCAGCGGCCGCCCGAGGCCGAGATCGTGAAGCGGGTCGCCGACCTGCTCGACCTCGTCCAGCTCGGCAGCTTCGGCACGCGCTTCCCCGCCCAGCTCTCCGGCGGCCAGCGCCAGCGCGTGGCGCTCGCCCGCGCCCTAGCCGTCGAACCCAAGGTGCTGCTGCTGGACGAGCCCTTCGGCGCGCTCGATGCCAAGGTGCGCAAGGACCTGCGCAGCTGGCTGCGCACCATCCACGATAGGACCGGCCACACCACCATCTTCGTCACCCACGACCAGGACGAGGCACTCGAACTGTCGGACCGCATCGCCGTGCTCGACAAGGGACGGATCGACCAGCTCGGCGTGCCCGACGAGATCTACGACCACCCGGCCTCGCCCTTCGTCTTCGGCTTCATCGGCGAATCGAGCCGCGTGCCCGTCATCCTCTCGGCCGGACGCATCCTGTTCGAGGGCTCGACCCTGCCCTTCGACGCCGAGGGCCTGCCCGACGGTCCAGCCAGCCTGTTCGTGCGCCCGCACGACGTGGCGCCGGTGGAACCGGTCCCGACCACGCTGAACGGGCTCGTGGTGGCGCAGCGCCGCGTCGGCGCCACGCGGCGGCTCGAAGTCGCGCTCGGGGCGCAGCGCACCATCGTCGAAGCCGACCTGCCGAGCCTGCGCAGCAGCGAGCTCAACAACAAGCCGGTCGGCCTCAGGATCCTGAACGCCACGGTCTTCGCCGCCTCGGGCGAGGCCCGTTATTTTCGCAGTTCCGCCAAGGAGCCCGTGATCGTCAGGCCCAGCGCCTTCCACCGGGCCTGACGCGGAGACGCGCCCTGCGCCTCGGGCAGGGCCGCCCTGCATCCATGCGATGCCGCCTGTGCGAAAATCGGCTATGATGCCGGGCCCGGACGTGGAATGATCGCCGGTGCCGTTTTTCGACATCGACAGCGCTCTTTTCATACGGATCGATCTTGTTCTCTCGCATACGCCCCGACAATTTCACATTGGCGCTGGTCGCGACCGTCACCCTGGCGAGCTTCCTGCCGATCCAGGGCATGGCCGCCGAATTCTTCGGCTATCTCGTCAATGCCGCCATCGCCCTGCTGTTCTTCCTGCACGGCGCGCGCCTTTCGCGCGAGACCGCCCTCGCCGGCCTCTCCCATTGGCGCCTGCACATCACCATCGTCCTCTCGACCTTCGTGCTGTTTCCGCTGCTCGGCCTGGCGATCGACCACGGTCTCGCGTCCGTGCTGACGCCGGCGATGGCGAGCGGCATCCTGTTCCTGTGCATCCTGCCCTCGACGGTGCAGTCCTCGATCGCCTTCACCTCGATCGCCGGCGGCAATGTGCCTGCCGCCGTCTGCGCGGCCTCCGGCTCCAATATTTTCGGCATCTTCCTCACGCCGATCCTTGCCGGCATCCTGTTCAGCGCCCGCGGCGTCGGCTTTTCCGCCTCGGTGCTGACGACGATCCTGCTGCAGCTCTTCCTGCCCTTCGTGCTCGGGCAGGTGCTGCAGCCCTGGATCGGCAATTTCGTCCGCCGCCACCGCAGCGTCCTCTCGCTGGTCGATCGCGGCTCGATCCTGATGGTGGTCTATCTCGCCTTCAGCGAGGCGGTCGTCACCGGGCTGTGGCGGCAGAACTCCGTGGGATCGCTCGTCGTCGTGGCGGTGGTCAACGCGCTGCTGCTGGCGCTGGTCCTGCTGGTGACCACCTATGGCAGCCGCTGGCTCGGCTTCGCCAAGGAAGACGAGATCACCATCGTGTTCTGCGGCTCCAAGAAGAGCCTGGTGAGCGGCATTCCGATGGCGACGGTGATCTTCGCGGGCCAGAATATCGGCGCGATCGTGCTGCCGCTGATGCTGTTCCACCAGATCCAGCTGATGACCTGCGCGGTCCTCGCCCAGCGCTACGCCAGACGGCTGAAGCCGGGCACGGCCATGCCGGACGCGGCCCCGCAGCCGGTCAAGGCGGCGTAGGGAACGCCGAGCCCGCCGGATGGAAGGGCGATCACCGATCGCCCTTCTTGGAAACATCGAGCCCACCGGGACGGGAAGAGGTCGATCGGGGATCGACCCTCCGACCCGCGTTCAGTCCGGCGCATACCTGCCGCAGATGGAGGGGCGATCACCGATCGCCCTTCTTGGAGACGCCGAGCCCATACCGAGGCGCGGCGCCTATCCAGCCGCCCTCAATTCGGGCTCATGCTGGCCGACCAGGCAGGATCGGAGGCGAAGCCCGGCGTCGGCACGCGCTGTTCGGGCGTGCCGAAGATCGAGGCCTGCCAGAGCTGCGGACCCTGGCCGAGGTCGCGGAACCACATCACATACAGGCCATTCGGCGCCCAGGTCGGCCCCTCATTGTGGAAGCCGTCGGTCAGCATGCGCTCGCCCGAGCCATCGGGATGCATCACGCCGATGCCGAACTTGCCGTCCTTCTGGCGGGTGAAGGCGATGAGGTCGCTGCGCGGCGACCACACCGGCGTCGAATAGCGCGCCCCGCCCTCGCCCGAGGTGACGCGCTGCTGGTTCGAGCCGTCGGCGTTCATGATATAGATCTGCTGGGTGCCGCCGCGATCCGACTCGAACACGATCCGGCTGCCGTCGGGCGAGTAGGACGGCGCGGTATCGATGGCGCTTCCCTCGGTCAGCGCGCCGACCTGATGCGTCTGCAGGTTCATGACGTTGATCGCCGCCGCGCCGTTCTGCTCGAGGCTCATGACGATCTTGCGGCCGTCGGGCGAAAAGCGCGGCGCGAAGGTCATGCCGGGGAAGTTGCCGACCACCTCGCGCTGGCCCGTCTCGATGTTGAGCAGGAACACGCGCGGATCGGCGTCGCCGAACGACATATAGGTCAATTCCTGGCTGGTCGGCGAGAAGCGCGGCGTCAGCACGAGATCATTGCCCCGGCTGAGGTAATGCACATTGGCGCCGTCCTGGTCCATCACGGTCAGCCGCTTGCGGCGCTGGTCCTTCGGGCCGGATTCGTCGATGAAGGCAATGCGCGTGTCGAAGGCGCCGGGCTCGCCGGTCACCGATTTGAAGATCGAGTTGGCGACCATATGGGCGAGCCGCCGCCAGTTCGCGGCATTGGTGGCGAACTGCTCGCCGGCGATCTGCCTGCCCTGCGCGATGTCCCAGACGCGGAACTGCACCCGGATGCTGCCGTCGCCGGCCGGGATGACCTTGCCCGCGACGACGACCTGGGCGTTCAGCGTCTGCCAGCTGCTGAAATTCGGCGCGGCATCGGGGCCGACCTGTTCGACGAACGCCTTGGGATCAATCGGCTGGAACAGGCCGGAGCGGCTGAGATCGTTGCTGACGATGCCCGATATGTCGCGGCCGCCGCCATTCATGCTCATGATTGCGACGGAAACGGGCTGTATGCTGGTACCGCCGTCGACCTGCAGTGTCAGAATCTCGGCCGTCGCCGGCGTCGCGATGCCGAGAGCGGCCAGGGCCAGGGCGGCCGCGAGCAGGCGAACCGGCTTGAGGGCGATGAGGACGAAGGACATCATGATCTCATGCGTTCCGTTACGAGGCGATGGCGTGATCCTCAGAACCCGCTCGGCTTGACGACCAGGTTGAAGACTTTCCATGAGGCGTAGAGCTCGCGCCTGAATTTGAGGGGGTTCTGGGCGGTGATGCAGCGTATCACGGCGCGGGTCGCCGTGTTGCCGGCGGAGGGGCTGCCGGCCTTGACCAGTTGCGGCGTCGCGGCCAGCGTTCCGTCCTCGTTCATCTGCAGGCGCAGGGTCGCGACCGAGGCGCTGGCATCCGCAGCGAAGGACGGCGGCAGGCAGGGCTTGATCTGCTGGTTGATCATGCTCTGCATCGCCATCTGCTCGCTGATGCTCAGCTTGGGCGCATCCGCGTCGGGCGCGCCGGTCGAGGCCGTCTGGCTCGGGGCATCGCCCGTCCGGGCGGCGCGGGCAGCCGGCTCCCGGCTCGGGACGGTGGCGGGAGCGCCGGCCGAAGCCACCTTGGTGTTCTTCTTCGACGCGTGCTTACCGATGACCGCTTCGATATTGTTGATGTCGAAGGCGGCCGCCTGCTTCCTGGCCGCCTCGGCCTTGGCAGCGGCGACCTTCTCGGCTTCCGCCTTGGCCGCGGCCGCGGCCGCTGCCTTCGCGGCCTCCGCCTTGGCCTGCGCCACCTTCTCGGCCTCGGCCTTCGCGGCGGCGGCCTTGGCCGCTTCGGCCTTCGCGACCTTGTCAGCCTGCGCCTTGGCAGCAGCAGCCTTGGCGGCGTCGGCCTTGGCCTCGGCGACCTTGTCCGCCTGCGCCTGCGCGGCCGCCTCGGCGTCGGCCTTCGCCTGCGCCAGCTTTTCGGCATCGGCGGCGGCCTTGGCGGCAACGGCCTTGGCCGCCGCAGTCTTGGCCTGCGCCGCCTTCTCGGCCTCTGCCTTGGCAGCGGCCGTCTTGGCCTCCTCGGCCTTGGCGGCATCGGCCTTGGCCTGCGCATCGGCTTTAGCCTGCGCGTCCGCGGCGTCGACGGCGGCCTGCGCCATCTGCGCGAGCGCCTTGGAATCCGGCGCATCGACCGGCTTGTCGACCTTCCTGGGCGTCGGCTTGGCCGGCTTGGCTTCGGCCTGCTGCGGCGGCGTCGGCGGCTCGGGCACCGGCTCGATGTTGGGCCGCGGCGGCGGAGGCGGCGCGTCGGCCTCGGCGGTCTGCTGCGTATCGGGCTGGTCGTCGCGCTGCGGCGGCAGCGGCGGCGTCACCGCATCGGCCTTGACGGGCACATTGCTGTCGGGCGTGTCGGTCGGCGGCGCCACCTTGTCGACCTTCCGGGCCTGCCTGGTCTGTTCCTTCGCCGTCTTCTCGCCCTTGGTCAGCGCGTCGAATTGCTGCGAGGTCATGACCTCGACGGGCAGGCTTTCCATGGGGGGCTCGAGCGGCTGCGCACCCGGAAGCACGAAGATCATCGCGCCCAGGATCAGCACATGCAAAACCGCCGAAACGGGAAGCCCATAATCACGCATCGTACTCAAACCGACCCTTGCTTCGAACCGACCCCTGGGCCGCCTACTGGTTGTCCTGGTCGGTGATCAGGGCAACCTTCTTGTACCCCGCTCCCGAGATGCGGCCCATGACCTGCATGATGGCCCCGTAATTCGCCGCCTTGTCGCCGCGCACGAAGATCCGCTCGTCCGTGCCCGCGCCCTGGCCGGCGATGGCCTGCAGATGGCCGAGGAGATCGGTCTCCGGCGTCTCGCTGTCGTTGATGTAGACCTGCCCGTCCGCCTTGATCGAGACGGTCAGCGGCTTCTTGTCGACATTGAGCGCCCCCGCCGCGCTCTGCGGCAGGTCCAGCGTCACGCCCGAGGTGAGGAGGGGCGCCGCGACCATGAAGATGATGAGGAGGCAGAGCATGACGTCGATGAACGGCGTCATGTTGATGTCGGCGATCGGCGCCTTGTGCCGCCGCCGGCGGCGGGCGCCGCCCCCCGATCCGCCCGATCCTGCCGCGAGACTTCCAGCCATGACCTGTCCTTGCTGTTGGGATGCCGCCGGGAGGCCCGCTCAGGCGGCCATGCGCTCGTCGATCTGGCGCGACAGAATCGCGGAGAACTCGTCGGCGAAGCCCTCGAGGCGGCCCTGCTGCTTGGAGACTTCCGCATTGAACTTGTTGTAGGCGATGACCGCGGGGATGGCGGCGATCAGGCCCATGGCGGTGGCGAACAGCGCTTCCGAGATGCCCGGCGCCACCGCGGCGAGCGAGGTGTTCTTGGTGGCGGCGATCGACTGGAAGGCCGTCATGATGCCGAACACCGTGCCGAACAGGCCGATGAACGGGCCGGACGAGCCGACGGTCGCCAGCACCAGCAGCTTGGATTCCAGCCGCTCGACCTCGCGCTGGATGGTGACGTCCATCACCTTCTCGATGCGGGCCTGGAGGCCGAGGAAGGAACGGCCGGGCGTTTCGAGCGACCGCTTCCATTCGCGCATGGCCGAGACGAACAGGCCGGCCATGCCGCTGTTCTGGCGCTGCGACAGCGACCGGTAGAGATCCTCGAGGCTCTGGCCCGACCAGAAGACCTGCTCGAAACGGTTCATCGCGGAGCGGGACCGCGAGAACAGGATCGTCTTGTCGAAGATGATCGCCCAGCACCACACCGATGCGATCAGCAGGCCCAGCATCACCAGCTTGACGACCCAATGGGCCTGGAGAAACAGCCCCAGAAGGCTGACGTCCCCCACCGGGGCAAGCGCCGTCTGGGCGATATCGACAGTCGAATTCATGGCGTCCAAAATCCTCGTCCTGAAGCCGGCAGGCCGGTGGGCGCCCCTCCGGATGCCTCGCATCCGTCCGAATCATCCCACGACATCAATCCTCATGTGTTCCGCACCCGGCAGACGGAGACAGCTCCCGTCGGGTTCGAATCACACAGGCCACACCAGGCGAACTCAGGAAATCCCGCCGCGCCTCGCTGCGCCCAGCGACAACGACCACGGCGTAAGCCCTTTTCGCCTTTGAATGTGACGGCAGTACGGCACTTTCCTATGCTGCAGGTTGCAGCAGATTCGGTACCTATTGACCATCGCCATCCTTAATGCCGGGTTACGGCGAGCGCGATTTCGCGATTTCGCCGGCGCCGGGCTCCCGGCCGAGCCCTGTCATGCGGTGCTCCCGGCGTCGCCAAGGCCGGCCAGCACGAGGCGGAGCGCCTCCGGCAGCCGCCGGGGCCGTCCGTCCCTGACGCAGACGACGGTGACGCGGGCCGTGGTCAGGATATCCGATCCGCGGCGAATCGTCTGGTCGAGGCCGAGCGAAGACCCGCGCACGAGGCCCGCCCGCGTCTCGACCGCGACGATGTCGTCCATCAGGGCCGGCCGCAGGAACTCGACATTCATCGACCGCACGGCGAAGGCGACGCCTTCGTCCCGGTGCAGCGAGCGCTGGTCGATTCCGAGCGCCCGGATGAATTCGGTGCGGCCGCGCTCGAAGAAACGCAGGTAATTGGCGTGGTAGACGATGCCTGAGAAGTCCGTGTCCTCGTAATAGACCCTCAGGGGCAGGACATGGACGTCTCCATCGAGAACGCCGCCGGAAAGCGCCGGGGTCCCTGCCGATGTTTGGTTGCCGATCATTGGGGGAAAGCACCATTCAAAGTTTCGCCGAAGTTGCGCGCTGTGGTATCCGAATGTCCAATCACGGACATTTTGCAACCGGATGAGCCGCCTATGCTCCGCTCTGCCTCCGCCGCCCTTCTCCTGGCCTTGACCCTGGGCGCGGCGCATGCCGCCTCACCCGACGACGGCCTGCTGCCGCCGGGTTCCGTCGGCTCGGCCCAGAACGACCAGGACCAGTACGGCCAGGACAAGGGCGGCCAGGCGTATGACCAGCCGCAATACGGCCAGTCGCAATATGATCAGGCCCCCTCCGCTCAGCCGCCGACTTATCAGGTCTCACCGGCGCGGAGCAACTATGTCGTGGCGCAGAACGACAGCCAGGTGGGCGACCTCCTCGTGCGGGTGCAGCGCCTGGAGGGCGACAATCGACGCCTGAACGGCATGGTCGACGATCTGCAGGCGCAGATCCGCAAGCTGCAGGACGACATGAAGCGCGCCCAGGACGATACCGAATATCGCCTGCAGGCCCTCGAAGGCGGCAAGGGCGGCGCTGCACCGGCGCCGAGGCCGGCGCCGCAGGCTCCCCCCGCGCAGGTGCCGCGGCAGCAGCGCAGCGACGCCGCGCCGCCGCGCCAGCAGAACGGGCTCGGCACGCCGCCCCGTACGCTCGGCACCCTCTCCGGCGGCGATCAGACCGGCACCGCCGGGCAGGATCCGGGCCAGGACCAGATGTCGGCCGACCAGGGCGGCGACGACCTGCAGGCGCCGCCTCCGCCGCGCCAGCGGATGAACTCCTCCACCATCACCCCCGGCCTTCCGGGTGTCGCCGTCGACACCAGCCGGCCGCTCGCCAGCAACGAGCCGGCCGCCGGCATCCCGCCCACCGCGGCGGCGACGCCGGAGGAGGAATACAACAACGACTACCGCCTGATCGCGGCGCAGAAATACGAACAGGCCGAGAGCGCCTTCCGCGGCTTCGTCGAGGCCCATCCCCGGGACAAGCGCGTGCCCGACGCGATCCACTGGATCGGCGAGAGCCTCTACCAGCGCCGGCAATACAGCGATGCGGCCGAGCAGTTCATCAAGGTGACGAAGACCTACGCCAATTCCCGCCGCGCCCCTTCGAGCATGCTGAAGCTCGGCATGTCGCTGGCGGCGATCGGGGAGAAGGACACCGCCTGCGCCACGCTGCTGGAATTGCCGCGCAAATATCCCAAGGCCGGCCCGAGCATCCTGAACGGGGCCAGCCGCGAGGCCAAGCGGAACAGCTGCCCGGGGACGTGAGCGCGACGCCGCATCGGCCCGACCGTGGCCCGTCGGCCGACGGCGGCGCCCGCCTGACGATCGCGGGCCGGCGCCGCCTTTCGCTTCGGTGATTCCGTCGCCGGCCTGCTATAGGAAGGCATGCCCGTCCCGCTCCGGAAAACGCCATTGTACCGCGATGCCGCCGCTTCTCCTCTGTCCGAGGACGAACTGCCCGCCCTCTTCGCGTCCTTCGGCGGGTGCCGGCACATCCTGCTCGCCGTCTCCGGCGGACGCGACTCGACGGCGATGATGCTGCTCGCCGCGCTCCGGCGCCGGCAGGCGGGCGGACCGGACATCAGCGTGGCGACGATCGATCACGGCCTGCGGGACGAGAGCGCCCGTGAATGCGCCCTCGTCCTCGAGCGGGCGGCGAGCCTCGGCCTGCGCGGCCTCATGCGCCGCTGGACCGGCGAGAAGCCGGCGACGCGGCTGCAGGAAAAGGCCCGCGAGGCCCGCTACCGCCTGCTCTCGGAAGCGGCGGCCGATATCGGCGCCGACGCGATCGCCACCGCCCACACGCTGGACGACCAGGCCGAGACGGTGTTGATGCGCCTCGCCCGCGGATCCTCGCTCGACGGGCTCGCCGCGATGCGCGCGGCGACCCGGCGCGGGGCCCTCCTCCATCTGCGTCCGCTCCTCGGCACGCCGAGGGCGCGGCTGACCGCGACGCTCCGGCAGGCGGGAATGCCCTGGATCGACGATCCCTCGAATGTCGATCCCCGCTTCGAGCGCACCCGCATCCGCGACCTGCTCGCCGCGCTCGGCCCGCTCGGCCTTCAGGCCGAGCGGCTCGCCCTTCTCGCCCGCCGCGCCGCCCGCGGCGCCGACGCCCTCGACCATGTCGCGCAGGCGACCCTTGCCGCGGCGATGCGCCGGGACGAGGAAGGCGTCGTGCTGGACCCCGGACTGCTTGCCGGGGTTCCCGCCGAGATCAGGCTGCGCGTGCTCGAAAAGGCCATCGCCGCCGTCCGGACCGGCGACCGGCCGTCCTACCGGCTGCGGCTGGAAAGGCTCGAATCGCTGCAGGCGGAGGCGGAGGCGGCCATCGCGGCGGGGCGCGGGGGATGGCGCCGAAGCCTCGGCGGCGCCCTCGTCAGTCTCGACCGCGACGGCCGGCTTCTCGTCCGTCCGGAGGGCGAGCGGCATCGGGGACGCGGCCCGGCGATGCCGCAGGTGTAGAAAATGTCATGTGCGGCACGCCGAGGCCGGCGCCGCAGCGGAACCTGGCGGCGTCCCGGCGCACCATGACGATCAATTCCTTTTATATTCAGGCGTTTGCCGGCGCCCGTGGCGCGAGATCTCCGCGGCCGGGCCGGCATGCCGGCCCGGCTTTCGGGCCGCCCGGGCGGGGGCCCGGGCAAATCGGCGGGCCATACATTGCCATCTATCGTGCCGGCTCGCCTTGGCATTTGTTTGCCATGTGCCTATTTTAGGCGTGATATCCGGCGACGCCGCTTCCAAACCGGGAGCAAGGCGCCGCGAAAGGCGAGAGATGAACGCGAATTTCCGCAATTTTGCGCTTTGGGTGATCGTGGTGCTGCTTCTGCTGGCGCTCTTCACCCTGTTCCAGAAGTCGGGCCAGAGCGCGGCCGCGAGCAATGTGATCTCCTATTCGGAGCTCCTGAACTCGGCCGACGCCGGCAAGGTCAAGGCGGTGACGATCACCGGCAACGAACTCGCGGGGCAATATACCAATGGCGAGAACTTCTCGACCATCCTGCCCAATGATTCGACCCTGATCAAACGCCTGAGCGACGCCAAGGTGCAGATTTCCGCGGCCCAGCCCGGCGAGGGCACGCCCTGGCTGCTCCAGCTCCTGCTGCAGGCCCTGCCGATCCTCGCCTTGATCGGCGTGTGGATCTTCCTGTCCCGCCAGATGCAGGGGGCGGGCGGCAAGGCCATGGGCTTCGGCAAGTCGAAGGCCAAGCTGCTGACGGAAGCGCATGGCCGCGTCACCTTCGACGACGTCGCCGGCATCGACGAGGCGAAGGAGGACCTGCAGGAGATCGTGGAGTTCCTGCGCGACCCGCAGAAGTTCCAGCGCCTGGGCGGACGCATCCCGCGCGGCGTGCTGCTCGTCGGCCCGCCCGGCACCGGCAAGACGCTGACGGCGCGTGCCGTCGCCGGCGAAGCCAATGTACCCTTCTTCACCATTTCGGGCTCGGACTTCGTCGAGATGTTCGTCGGCGTCGGCGCCAGCCGCGTGCGCGACATGTTCGAGCAGGCCAAGAAGAACGCGCCCTGCATCATCTTCATCGACGAGATCGACGCGGTCGGCCGCCATCGCGGCGCCGGCCTCGGCGGCGGCAATGACGAGCGCGAGCAGACCCTCAACCAGTTGCTGGTCGAGATGGACGGCTTCGAGACCAACGAAGGCATCATCATCATCGCCGCGACCAACCGGCCCGACGTGCTCGATCCCGCTTTGCTGCGGCCGGGCCGCTTCGACCGCCAGATCGTCGTCTCCAACCCCGACCTCTCCGGCCGCGAGAAGATCCTGCGCGTGCATGTGCGCAAGGTGCCGCTTGCTCCCGACGTCGATCTGAGGATCATCGCGCGCGGCACGCCGGGCTTTTCCGGCGCCGACCTGATGAACCTCGTCAACGAGGCCGCCCTGCTCGCCGCGCGCCGCAACAAGCGCATGGTCACCCATGTCGAGTTCGAGGATGCCAAGGACAAGATCCTCATGGGCGCCGAGCGCAAGACCATGGCGATGTCCGACGAGGAGAAGAAGCTGACCGCCTATCACGAGGCCGGCCACGCCATCGTCGGCCTCAACGTGCCCAAGGGTATCCCGGTGCACAAGGCGACGATCATTCCGCGTGGCCGCGCGCTCGGCATGGTCAAGTTCCTGCCCGAGGGCGACCGCTATTCGATGAAATATATCGAGTTCACCTCCCAGCTCGCGGTTGCGATGGGCGGGCGCGTCGCCGAGGAGATGACCTTCGGCAAGGAGAACATCACCTCCGGCGCCTCCGGCGACATCGAGCAGGCGACGCGCATGGCCCGTGCCATGGTCACGCGCTACGGCTATTCGGACGAGCTGGGCACCGTGATGTATGGCGAGAACCAGGACGAGGTCTTCCTCGGCATGTCGATGGGACGCACCCAGAGCGTCTCGGAGGCGACGTCGCAGAAGATCGATGCGGAGGTGCGGCGCCTGATCACCCAGGGCTGGGAGGACGCCAAGCGCATCCTCACCGACCATCACGCCGATCTGGAAAGCCTCGCCCAGGCCCTGCTCGAATATGAGACGCTGACCGGCGACGAGATCCGCGACCTGCTCAACGGCAAGCCGCCCTCACGCGACCCGACGGACGAGCCCGCTTCGCCCCGCGGCTCGGCCATCGCCTCCGGCACCAAGCCCCGCCGCCGCCCGCCGCAGGCGGATCCCGGCGGGCTGGAGCCGGCACCCACGGCGTAGGAGAAGAGATAGAAGGCCGGTCGCGAGACCGGCCTTTTTCGTGGAACCCGTGCTTTGCTGCCCGGCTCTCGCAGGCCATGCCGTCCTCGCCCGCCACGGCCGCGCGGCTCTCCCGGCGTTGGCGACGAGGGCTGCCCATGCGCGCGAAGAGTGAGGAAGAGGCGCTTTTTTTCATAATCGGGCCTGTCCCACGGGTGTTCAGGCTTCGTCCGGAATGAGGACAGGCGGCCCGGCGGGCTTGCCGGGACAAACCCGCCAATGCCAGATCCTGACGGTTGCAGGCCGAGAAACGCCTTGGCTCGGCGCCTGTACGAGAGCCGCCTGCCCTCTTTCCCATCGCACACGGCCTGCTCGGAACAGGCGTCCGGAAGCGCCTCGATCGCCGTCAAGCCGGGAGGGCTGAGAAACCGCTGGCTGTCGCTTCAGGCGGCGTCCCGGAACTGAAGCCGCGCCAGCCGGGCATAGAGGCCGCCGCCGGCGACGAGGGCCTCGTGCGTGCCTTCCTCGACGATCCGCCCGTCCTCGATCACGACGATGCGGTCGGCCGCCTGCACCGTCGCCAGCCGATGGGCGATCACCAGGGTGGTACGGCCGGTCATCAGGCCTTCCAGGGCATGCTGGACGACCTTCTCGCTCTCCGAATCGAGGGCGGAGGTCGCCTCGTCGAGCAGCAGCACCGGCGCGTCCTTGAGGATGGCCCGGGCGATGGCCATGCGCTGGCGCTGGCCGCCCGACAGCGTGACGCCGCGCTCGCCGATCATGGTGTCGTAGCCCATCGGCAAGGCGCGGATGAAATCGTCGGCAGCGGCGAGACGGGCGGCCTGCTCGATGTCGACATCGCTGGCGTCCGGCCGGCCGAAACGGATATTGTCGCGAGCGGAGGCGGCGAAGACCACCGGATCCTGCGCGACCACGGCGATGCGCTGGCGCACGCGCTTGGGATCGGCCGACGGCAGCGGCACGCCGTCGAGGACGATGCGGCCCACCTGCGGGTCGTAATAGCGCAGGAGCAGCTGAAACAGCGTGCTCTTGCCGGCGCCCGAGGGGCCGACGATGGCGACCGTCTCGCCGGGCTTCACGACGAGGTCGATCGCGGTCAGGACGGGCCTGCCCGGCTGCGCCGGATAGGCGAAGCCGACATTCTCGAAGGCGATGGCGCCGCGCGGAGCTTCGGGCAGCGGGACGGGCCGCGCCGGCGCGGTGATCGCCGGGCGCTCGTGCAGAAGCTCGCCGAGCCGTTCGGCCGCGCCCGCCGCCTGGGCGATCTCCGACCAGACCTGGCCGAGCTCCGAGAGGGCGCCGGCGCCGAACACGGCATAGAGGACGAACTGGCCGAGCGCGCCCGCCGTCATCGAGCCGGCGACGACGTCCTGGGCGCCGAGCCAGAGCACGCCGACCACCGAGGCGAAGATCAGGAAGAGGGCGATGGCGGTGAGGAAGGAGCGCGAACGCGTCGACACCGCCGCCGCCTCATAGGCCCGCTCGACGGCGCTCGAAAAGCGGCCGATCGCCAGCCGCTCGGCGGTGAAGGCCTGCACGACCCGCATCGCCCCCACGATCTCGGCGGCATAGGCGGAGGCATCGGCCAGCGTGTCCTGGGCGATGCGCGAGCGCGCGCGCACCGAGCGGCCGAAGGCGAGCAGAGGCAGGACGATGACGGGAATGGCGACCAGCACCAGCACCGACAGCTTCGGGCTCGTCACCACCATCATCACCGCGGCTCCCGTGAACAGGAACAGGTTGCGCAGCGCCACCGAAGCGGAGGAGCCGAACGCCGCTTTGATCTGCGTGGTGTCGGCCGTCAGCCGCGAGATCACCTCGCCGGTCTTGGCGGTGTCGAAGAAGAGCGGCGACAATTCGGTCAGATGGGCGAAGACGGCCGTGCGGACATCGGCCACCACGCGCTCGCCCAGCGTCATGACGAGGTAATAGCGCGAGGCGCTGGCGAGCGCGAGGATGAGCACGACGCCGGTCATGGCGAGGAAGTAGGAATTGATCGCGCTCTCCCGGTCGGCGGAGAAGCCGAAATCGATCATGCGCCGCATCGCCACGGGCACGACGAGCGTGGCCGCCGAGGCAACGGCGAGCGCGACGAAGGCCAGGAAGATACGGCCGCGATAGGCCATGGCATAAGGCAGCAGCGTTCCCAAAGGCTTCAGGGAACGGCGTCTTCTGGCCTCTGCGGCGGTATCGGGAGCGGATTCCATGGCCACGTGACGATCTTCCTTGAGAACGAGCGGGACAATGCAGCGACATCGCATCGCCCGCAATCGCACCCTTCCAAACCGCTTCAGTTTGCCGCGCCGGATCGCGCCGAACGCACTGCAAAAAACTGCTTGACTGCGACGACTTACAGGCGCAATTCGCGGTTACGCCGGTGCACGGATTTTTCCTGCCGGACTCCACGAGACCAACCCCGCCATGCCAAGCGACAGTACCAGTCGAATGTTCGCGCCGTTGACGGCTGAGATGGACTGACCGTTCCCGCGGCTCGTCCTCCTTCCGGCAACGGCCGAAAGGAAGGAAAGAGCCATGGAAGACCTGGCCGAAAAGCATGCCGATGCTGCCGATCGCGATATTCTCGCGCTGTGCCTGCAGCAGGAACATGTCGCTGACATCGTCGAACTCCTCAACGAACAGGATATCGAGGAGCAGGCGCGCGTCCTCATCCACCTGCCGGACGACAAGGCCGTCGAAGTTCTCGACCAGCCCAATCTCGACGATCCCGCGGGCCTGATCGAGGCGCTGCCGACCGAACGGGCGCTCAAGCTGCTTTCCGGCATGTCGTCCGACCGCGTGGCGGACGTCTTCCGCTATATGAACGACCCGCCGCGCGCCGACCTGCTGCGCCAGCTCGACGCGGAGACCCGGACATCGCTGGAGAAGGTGCTGTCCTATCCGGTGGACAGCGCCGGCGCGCTGATGACCACCGAATTCGTCTCCGTGCCCGCCTCCTGGACCGTCGAGCAGACGCTCGACCATATCCGGCGCGTGGAGCGCACGCGCGAGACGATCTACTCGGTCTATGTGCTCGATCCCAAGACGCGCCAGCTTCTCAAGGCCGTGGCGCTGCGCCGCCTGATCACCGCCGATCCCAAGGCCTCTGTCCTCTCGGCGGCCCGCTTCGACAAGCCGATCACCGTCTCGCCCACGGCCGACCGCGAGGAAGTGGCACGGCTGATCTCGAAATACGACCTGCTGGCGGTGCCGGTGGTCGACGAAAGCTGGCACGTCATCGGCATCGTCACCGTCGACGACATCATCGACGCCATCGTGGCCGAAGGCACCGAGGACGCCCAGAAGTTCGGCGGCATGGAAGCGCTCGACGAGCCCTACAACACCATCGGCTTCTGGGCGATGATCAAGAAGCGCGCCGGCTGGCTGTGCATCCTCTTCCTCTCGGAAATGCTGACCGCCAGCGCCATGCAGCATTTCTCCGACGAACTCGACAGAGCCGCCGTGCTCACCCTCTTCATCCCGCTGGTGATGTCCTCGGGCGGCAATTCCGGTTCCCAGGCGACGTCGCTGCTCATCCGCGCCATCGCGCTCGGCGAGGTCAAGCTGCGCGACTGGTGGAAGGTCGCCCTGCGCGAACTGCCGACGGGCATCTGCCTCGGCGCCATCCTCGGCATCCTCGGCGTGCTGCGCATCACCGTCTGGCAGACGGCCGGCTTCTTCGACTACGGCACGCATTGGATCCTCGTCGCCTTCACCATCGCCACGGCGCTGACGGCGATCGTCACCTTCGGCTCGCTGACGGGCTCGATGCTGCCTTTCGCGCTCAAGAAATGCGGCCTCGATCCGGCCAGTGCCTCGGCGCCCTTCGTCGCGACGCTGGTCGACGTCACCGGCCTGGTGATCTACTTCTCGGTCGCCCTCCTCATCCTGAAGGGGACGCTGCTCTAGCGCGTTCGACCGTCGGGTCGAATCACCAGGAATCGCAAAATTCTTGTGATACCAATGTGTTGAATGGGTGAACCGCCCCTGCTTGAACGCATTTTGCTCCAGGAGAGGCTTGTGCCGGCGGGAAATTTGCGCTATCGACCCGCCCACTCATTCGAATTTGACTTGTACGAGCCGGGGTAGCGCTCCGGTGCACAGCAGGATTTGACCCCATGAAGGCCGACATTCATCCGAACTACCACAAGATCAAGGTGCTCATGACCGACGGCACCGAGTTCTTCACCCACTCGACGTGGGGCAAGGAAGGCGACACGCTGCAGCTCGACATCGATCCGAAGTCGCATCCGGCCTGGACCGGCGGTTCGCAGCAGCTCCTCGACCGCGCCGGCCGCGTCTCCAAGTTCAACCAGCGTTTCGCCGGCATCAACTTCAAGCGTTGAGACGTCCTGCCGAGGGAGCCGGGCATTTTCCATGCGGGAATGCCGGCCGTCGCCGGACCGATCCATGAGCGGACCCCCTGGGTCCGCTTTTTTGTTTTGTCGGAGGGGAAGACGGCAGGCTGCGCGCCGCACGACGCCGGCGCCGTCTCGGCGGCACGCCAGCAGAGTCCTCCCCGCCGCTCAAAAAGGAGCCGCGACGAATCGCGGCTGTCAGGGTCGAAGCAGGGAGGAGTCGAACAGCATGAACAGGAGCCACTCGGCATGGTGAGGCTACCGCATAAATCCTAAGATTTGGTTAACGGCAGCCGCCACCCCTCACTTGCCTGTCTTGAAGAAGGCGCTCGCCGCGGACAGCGAGGCGGCCTTGCGTTTCCTGGCCTCCTCCAGCCTGGCGATCTCGGCCTTGAGCAGCTCGATCCGCTCGTCGAGCTCGTGCAGCGAGAGCGCGGAAAGATCCTGCCCGATCTGATGCTGGGCCGGCGGCCGGCGCGGCTCGTCGTCGAAAAGCGTCATGGCATGTCCTCCGTTGCGGCAGAAAACATATAGCGCGTCGAGCGAAGCTGGGAATGCCCTTGCTTAGCCATGCTGGGCCGCCGTCTCCGCCGCCGTGGCGAGCCGCACGCCGCCGGGACCGGCGACGAAGAGCGCGCCGGTCAGCGGATGGGAGAGCGATTCGCTGTCCGTTTCGACATGGGCGGCAAGCATGGCGCGGGCGGCGCAGTCGGGCGTCCACGCCACCAGGCGATCGCGGCCGGGAATGCCGACGATGACGGTATCCGCCAACGCTTTGCGCAACCGCTGCATGAAGCGCGGCGCCAGCAGGCGGGCCGCATCATAACCATCCCCCGCCGCAAGGACCGCATAGGCGCCGGGACCGCCGGCCGGCCGGCTGACCGCGATCGATGTCTTCTCGGACAGCCTGTCGAGCCCGGCGACGGCGGCCGCGTGGACGAGCCCAGGGTCGACGCCCCAGGAGGTCACCATCTCCCGCGTGACGAGAATATAGGACAGGGTCTCGTCCAGCGCATAGACGATGATGTTCTGCGGGGTGAAATCCCGGGACAGAAGCTCGACCGACAGATTGCGGTACGCCGCCGGCGCGATCTGGATCCGGAGCCGCTCCTTGTCCAGCCGCCAGCTTCCGGTCGACGTTTCTCCGTTCTTCCAGTCGCGGGTCAACCGGTCGATGAAGTGGAGGATGGCCTGCTCCCGCGCGGCCCCGCCCAGCCCCTCGACGTCGCGCTGCAGGTTGCCTGTATAGATGTGGGCCGAACCGACGACGATCGTCTCGGGACCCGCCGGCAAGGTGAAACGCAGGGCCGGTCGGCGACGGCGCAGCACCTCGGCGACCTCGTCGCGAAAGCTGCCGTCCCCGCCCGGCTGCGCGAGCGCCCTCGGCAACACCATCATCATGCCCCCCACCACGAGCGCCCCGACGAACGTCCGGCGTCCAAGCCTCATCCCCCCGCCTTCGCCGGTCGGCGAGGCTCGTCCCGCCGTTGATCCGGCCCAGGCCGTGACCTTCGACAACGAAGAGCCGGGCCACCGACAGTCCGGTCCGAAATGCCGGCGATCGGCCCGCCCCCGTACCGCCGCCCGGCGCCGATGAACGTCGCCCGCATGTCCTCGCCCGCCCCGGCCGGCACGCCGTGCACCCGGGAAAGCGAGACTCGGTTTCATGATACCGCCTCCCTTCGCCTTGTCGATACCGAAAGGCGCGCAAATGCGTGCGCGGCCTTTCCTTCCGCTCAAACGCCGACTATATGTAATCGGGAATCCCGACAATCAGCCCGCGTCGGGCTTCGTTCCAGGAGGCTGGAGCGAGGCGGCAGCGGGCTCATGTCCGCAACAGCCCTGTTTCGAGATCAGCCCCGTGAGGAGAAGCCATCATGTCGACCGCCCCGCTGATGCCAAAGGCCACCGCTGTCTGGCTGGTTGAAAACACCGGCCTCACCTTCGACCAGATCGCCGACTTCTGCAAACTCCACCCGCTCGAGGTCAAGGGCATTGCGGATGGCGAGGTCGCGGCCGGCATCAAGGGCCAGGACCCGATCGTCGCCAACCAGCTGACGCGCGATGAGATCCAGCGCGGCGAGCGTGACCAGCATTATCGGCTGAAGCTCGCCGAATCCAAGGTCAAGATCGCCGTCGCCAAGGTCAAGAAGGGCCCGCGCTACACGCCGGTATCCCGGCGCCAGGACCGCCCCAACGCCATCCTCTGGCTGGTGAAGAACCATCCGGAACTGAAGGATGCGCAGATCATGCGGCTGGTCGGCACCACCAAGACCACCATCGCCGCCATCCGCGAGCGCACCCATTGGAACACCCAGCAACTGGCGCCGGCAGACCCCGTCATGCTCGGCCTTTGCTCGCAGATCGACCTCGATTTCGAAGTCGGGCGCGCCTCGAAGGACCGCCCGGCCGAGCCGGAAAGCGCGACGCTGCTGCCGGCGGAGATCACCACCGGGCCGGTCGACCGCTCGCCCCGCGTGGACGACAATCCCTTCGCCTCGCTTTCCGGCTCCTCGCGTCACGTCGAGGACGAGGACAAGCTCGACCTCAACAGCGTCTTCGGCAAGCTGAAGGGCATCAGGCAGAAGGACTGACCTCGGCCTCCGTCACGCCCGCGCCAGCCCCTCCGGCGGACGCGGGCCGGCCCGGCCCCGGGGAGGCCCCGTCCGCCCGGGCGGGCTTCGCCCCCGGCCGCGCATTGTTGAGCCAGAGCGCCGATATGACCAGGACCAGGCTGATCCAGAGCCAGATGTCGGGCCGTTCCTGGAAGAACGCCATCCCATAGAGGACGCCTGCCGGCGCGGCGACATAGATGCTCTGCGCCGTATAGACCGGCCCCCTGTCGCGGATGAGCGTGTAATAGACGATGCGCTCGGCGACCCACATCACGGCGAGGAAGCCGACCAGGCCGTAGCTCGACAGGCTCGGCAGCGCCATCGCCCAGGGCGGGGCTGCGATCAGCAGGACCGGCAGCGCGAAAAGCGCGGAGGCGAAGGATTCCGCCATGCCCGCCTGGTAGACGCTCACATGCGGCGGCCAGCGATGCGCGGTGAACCAGTTGTAGACCGCGAACAGCACGGGGCAGGAAAAGGCCGCCAGCGTCCACAAAGAAAAGCCGCCGCCCTCCGCGTGGTCGCGCGTGACGACCAGCACCACACTGGAGGCGAGCCCGGCCAGCAGGGCGAGCACCCGATGCGGCTGCAGCCGGTCGCGCCCCGTCGCCAGCGCGAGCACATAATTGCAGAACGGCGCGGTGGAGAACACGATCGCCAGCACCGCCGCCGGAATATGGGCCGCGAACATGATCTGCAGCGCGAAGGGCGCATTCAGCAGGCCCCCGCAGCCGAGCCCGTAGAGCAGCAGCCGCCGGTCGGCGAGGCTGCGCCGCAGCGACACACGCCCGCACACCGCCAGTCCGGCGCCGACACCGAGGCCCGCCAGCACGATGATGTGGCTGATCGGCATGCCGTCCGGCCCCAGCACCTTGTAGAAGGACGGCGACAGGCCCCAGAAGGCGCCGAGCAACACGAAATACGCCACATGCACGGGCGGGCCTCCGACGCCCGCTGCCCCGGCAAGGAACTCCCCTGCCGGGACCGGGCGGATCAAGCATGGTGTCGGGAACCCGGCGGCCGGCCGCCGGATCCATGAAGGCCGGACGTCCCGGCCCGGCACTTCGGCGATCAGGCCAGCGGGCGGCCGAAGGCGTCCCGGATTCCGTCGAGCCGGTCGGCCCGCACCGGAAGCACGGCGTCCTCCGGAAAGATGTCGCGCAGAGCCTCGGCACTCATGCCTTCGAAGACCTTCCGGTCGCGCTGCTCGGCCGAACGGGCGCGGAGCTCCTCCAGCCGCGCCTCGATCCATCCCCGCATGCCCGCAAATGAGGAGCGCGAACGCCTCGGCGCCCTCTGCTGCGGCAGCGGGGCATGGCTCCAGTGGCGGCCCCATTCATCGTCGTGAAAATCGATGGTCGACATGGCGCATCCTCAACGAAATGTTAATTTCAAACCCTTGCATGCTTAGTGTTTTCAATGTTTTATCGGCTGAGATCAAGGTAGATGACCTATCTTCATCAACAAGAATAACTTGATGATATCCATGAGCAGATCCGGCATCGGGCTCGGCGCCCTCTGGACTTTCGCGGTCGCCGCCCGCCATCTGAGCTTTGCCCGCGCCGCGACCGAGCTCGACGTCACGCCCGCGGCCGTCAGCAGCCAGATCCGCGCCTTCGAGGAGCGGCTTGGCACGCGCCTGTTCTTTCGCACCAGCCGGACGATGCAACTGACCCGGGCCGGCGAGGAACTGCTCGCCTCCACCGGCGCGGCGCTGCGCACCATCGACGAGGCGCTCCGGCGTGCCGCGGGGACGACGCATCGCGAGACGCTCGCGGTCTCCTCCGGTTCCTCCTTCGCGGCCAAATGGCTGGTGCCCCGCCTGCCGAAGTTCCGGCAGAAATTCCCCGATATCGACATGCGCATCGACATTTCCGACACGCTCGCCGATTTCCGCCGGGACGAGATCGATGTCGGCATCCGCTTCGGCAACGGCGCCTATCCGGGCCTGCGCTCGGACCGCCTGTTCGTCGAGGACGTGTTTCCGATCTGCAGCCCCAAGCTGCTGGAGGGACCGCGGCCCCTGCGCGAGCCGGACGACCTGCGCCATTTCACGCTGATCCATCTCGACTGGCACGCCCAGGACGACATCTGGCCGGACTGGCGCATGTGGCTGCTGGCGGCCAAGGCCGACAAGCCGGACCCGACCCGCGGCCTCCATTTCAGCCAGTCGATCATGGCCCTGCAGGCGGCGGTCGACGGCCAGGGCGTCGCCCTCGGCAACACCAGCCTCGTGGGCGATGACCTCGCCGCCGGCCGCCTCATCCGGCCGTTCGACCCCGCTTTGAAGATCGCGTCCGATTTCGCCTATTATCTCGTCGCGCCCAGGGCCCGGGCCGACAAGCCGATGATCAAGGCGTTCCGCGAATGGATGCTGGCCGAGATCGCGCAGGGAGGCGTCGAGACGGCCGCCGGCTGACGAGACACGCGCCGGCCTGCCCGAACTCTCAGGCGATGATGTCGGGCGTCAGCGTATCCTCGATGAAGGAGATGCGGTCCTTCAGGCTCAGCTTGCGCTTCTTCAGCCTCTGCAATTGCAGCCGGTCGGGCGCGCCGATCAGTTCCAGGGCCGAAATCGCGGCATCGAGATCACGATGCTCCTGGCGCAGCCGTGCCAATTCGGCAACCATCGCAGCCTCTTCCTCCTTGCTGATCGGATTTGGCAAGCCTGTCCCCTTCCGTTCTTCCGGCCGGCCCCGCCTTTGCCGAAAAGGCGCGCCTCGCGAAGTCGTGTCGCCATGGCCGGCGCCGTGCCTTCCGCTCGCCCCTCCTACCCACCGCCAAGGGCCGCGGAAGAGGCGGCAGACTATGCAAGCATGGCCGGGCCGCCGCAAGCGCCGGCACCGGATATCGCCGAGAATTTGTCCCGTCCGGGCGGCCGCCGCGCGGCGGCATCCGGCCGCCCTATCTTCTTGTTTTCGCGGACCTTCTCCTCCCGCAGGCGGCCCCACCGCCGGCTGATGACGGATTAAGGCCTTGTTTCGGCTCGACAAATTCCCGCCACAAACACGCTCCGCACGCCGCCGCCATGCGGTTTTTCTTCGACATCACCTCAAAATCGTGAGAGGTTTACATGTCGGAACGATGACACAAGGAGCCCATTAATGCCTGTGCAACCGCATTTGGTCGAACTGGAGCGTAAGCATCACGCCCTTGAAGTCGAACTTACGACCGCGCTGGCCCATCCCTCCTCGGATGACCTCAAGATCGCGGAGCTCAAGCGCAAGAAACTCATTCTCAAGGACGAGATCGAGAAACTGAAAAGCACCGGAACGGTGCACTGACCCGGAAACAATCGGGTATCGTCCATCCGTCGGCCCGGATATGGCATCCGGGACCGACGGTTTCACATCGGGGCGCATGACACCGCCGCCGGTACGGCGTTTCATCCGCGGCATTTCAGGATGGCACCGCCGAGGGAAGCGGCTAGAGTGGACCGGGAGCTGCGCGATCGTGCAGGCACCGCCGTCCAAGCCCGTTCCTCCGGATTTCCCATGCCCAACGCTTCCTCGCTTCCCCGCCGCCACTGGCTCGACATGACGACGGAAGAGTTCCGCACGTCCGATACCGCCTCCTGGATCGCCGTTCTGCCCGTCGCCGCGATCGAGCAGCATGGACCGCATTTGCCGGTCGGCACCGACGCCCTCATCATGCAGGGCTATCTCGACCGCACGCTGTCGCACATCCCCGCCGATATCCCGGCGACCTTCCTGCCGGTCCAGACCATCGGCAAGTCGAACGAGCACCTGGAATTCCCCGGCACGCTCAGCCTCTCGGCCGAGACGGCGATCCGCGCATGGGTGGAGATCGGCGAAAGCGTGCACCGCGCCGGGGTCAGGAAGCTGCTGATCGTCAATTCGCATGGCGGCAACGCCAGCGTGATGGATATCGTCGCGCGGGAATTGCGGGTGCGCCACGGCATGCTGGCCGCCTTCACCTCCTGGAGCCTGTTCGGCTATCCCGCCGAGACCTTCGGCGTCGACGAGATGCGGCTGGGCATCCATGCCGGCGAGATCGAGACCGCCCTCATGCTCGAATTCCGCCCGGATCTCGTCCATATGGACAAGGCCGCCGATTTCCGACCGGTGACCTACGAGATGGAAGCGAGCTTCCGGCATCTGCGCACCGGCCGCCCGGGCGGGTTCGGCTGGATGGCGCAGGACCTCCATCCCGAAGGCGCCGCAGGCGACGCCTCGAAGGCGACGCCGGACCACGGCGCCGTGTCGGCCCGCTTCGGCGCGGCGGCGCTGGTCGAATTGCTGCGCGACCTCAGGGATTTCGACATGTCCCGCCTGAAGGACGGGCCGCTGAAGGCGGGGCACGACCGGGGCCGGGCACCCGTTTGAGAGCGGCTGGACGTCGATCTAGGCCGCGACCTTCACGGCCTCTTCCAGAGGCTGCAGATCGTCGTGGCCGAAGGAGACCGTGACTTCCTCTCCCATCTGGGGTGGCTTCGCACTCGAAGTGTTGAACGTATCGAGCGTCACCAGGTTCTTGTCAAAACGCACGCGAATGCGCACGATCGAACCGAGGAAGCTGACGAGTTCGATTTTGCCGTGCAGCGTATTGCGGTTTTCACCACCCTGGCCGAGCGTCACCGCCTCCGGCCTCAGGGCCAGGGAACGGGTATCGCCGTTGCTGGCGCCCTCCAGGCCGCGATTGGTGATCACTTCCTGGCCATCGACCAGAATGCGGCCGGCGGCGGCATCGACGACCTTGCCGGTGAGGAAATTGAGCGTGCCGACGAAGGAGGATACGAAGCGCGTCTTCGGGAAATTATAGATCTCGAAGGGCGTGCCGACCTGTTCCATGCGTCCCTCGCTCATCACGACGATGCGGTCTGACATCGACAGCGCCTCTTCCTGGTCATGGGTCACGAACAGGGTGGTGATGCCGAGCTGCTGCTGCAGCACGCGGATTTCGTCGCGCAGCGAGACGCGGATCTTGGCGTCGAGCGCCGAAAGCGGCTCGTCGAGAAGCAGGATCTTGGGCTGCACCGCGATCGCCCGCGCCAGTGCGACACGCTGCTGCTGGCCGCCCGAAAGCTGGAAGGGATAGCGATCCGCGATCTGCGGCAGCTTGATCATGTCGAGCATCTGCTTGACCCGGGCGGCGATTTCCGAGGCGGGCCGCTTGGCGATCTTCAGGCCGAAGCCGATATTCTCGGCGATCGTCATGTTGGGGAACAGCGCATAGGCCTGGAACACCATGCCGACATTGCGCTGGTTCGGCGCGAGCGCCGTAACATCCTTGCCGTCCATGCTGATGGACCCGGATGTCGGCATTTCGAATCCGGCCACCATGCGCAGCACAGTCGTCTTGCCGCAGCCCGAGGGGCCGAGGAGGGTGATGAACTCGCCCCGCTCGACCTTCAGGTCGAAATGCTTGACGACCTGGTTGGCGCCGAAGCTCTTCTTCAAGGTCGAAATTTCGAGAAATGCCATGAGAGTGAACTCCTTCGCTCAGCGCGCGGGCCTGGCGCCAGGGGCGCGGCCGACAAATTGGATGAGGCCCATGCAAGCCCAGGTGATGGCGAAGGCGATCAGGGCGAGCGCTGACGGTTCATAGGCCTCGTTGGCTCCGATGCGCTGCAGATAGGTGCCGAACACCTCGCGGCCGAGAAGGCTTGCAAAGGTATATTCGCCGATGACGATGGCAAAGGTCACGAAGGCGCCGCCCAGCACCGCCGAACGCACGTTCGGCAGGATGACCCGGAACAGAATGGTGAAGCCGCTCGCCCCGAGACTCTGAGCCGCTTCCGTAAGGGTCTTGATGTCGATGGCGCGCATGCCGGTATCGACCGAGCGGTACATATAGGGCAGAGCGAGCGTGACATAGCCGACGGCCAGGAGCACGTCCGTGGCCAGACCGGTCTTGAAGGGCGACCAGGAAGGCACGATCCACAGCCTGGTATAGCCGAAGACGATGATGATCGCCGGAATCACCAGGGGCAGCAGCGTCACGAACTCGACCGGCGAACGCCATTGCGGCAGCTTGAGCCGGATCAGGTAGACGGTCGGCACCACCAGCAGGATGCCGCCCACGATCGAGGCGATCGCGAGGAGAGCCGAACGCAGGAAAGCGAGCTGGAAATCCGGGCTGACGATCGATGTGACGAACGCATCGAAACTATGTTTCCGGCCGAGAAACATGAAAGTGAAACCGCTGTCGGGCAACTGACGCATGGCGAATTCGAGCGTCGCGAACAGCGGCACGAAGAAATAGATCGCGGCAAGGGCGAGGATCACCCAGGACAGAACCGAACTGCTTTTCATCGCAGCCACCTTTCGCTGCGGCTCCGCAGCCAGATATAAGCGCCGCTGGTGATGCTGGTGATCACCACCATGCCGAAGGCGATGGCGTAGCCGAGGCCGGGATCGTTGAGAACGTCCCCTCGGATCTGGGCGTATAGTTCAATGGGGATGATCGGGAAACGCGCCGATAGCGAATAGGCGGTGGCAATCGCACCGAAGGAATTGGCGAACAGGAGCAAGGTCGCGCCGAGAACGCTGGGCCAGAGAACCGGCAGGGCGACATAGCGCCAGTAATGATAGTTCGTTCCGCCCAGCACGGAGGTCGCCTCCCGCCATTCGCGCTTGAGGCCGTCGAGCGCGGGCACGATGACCAGTACCATCAACGGGATCTGGAAGTAGAGATAGACCAGCGTCAGGCCGGTGGACTTGTAGAGAATGATACCGCCCACATTGATGTTGACCCCGAGATTCTGCCTCAGCATCATGGTGATCAGGCCGACCGGCCCGATGGTGGCGATGAAGGCGAAAGCGAGGGGAACGCCGGCGAAATTCGATGCCACGCCCGAGAAGGTCAGGACCGGGCTGCGCAGCCATGACGGCAAGCCGCCGAGCACGACTGCATAGGCGAGGAAGAAGCCGCAGAAGGCTCCCGAGACCGCGGACGCGGCGCTGACCTCGATGCTGAACAGGAATTCGCCGCGGATCCGCTCATTGAGGAACAGTTCCCCGATATTGCCGAACGTGAACGCTCCTGTCTGATCCTCGAAGGCCCTGACCAGCAGGAGCGCCGTGGGAAGGATGAGGAACAGCAGGGAGAAAGCGACAAAGGGCGTCATGCCGAGCATGGCCCAGGAGAAGAACCCCGTCCCTGCGGAGCGGGCTTTTGCCGGAGGGGCTGTGGTGAGCACGGTCGTCGTCATTATTCACCGGAACAGCGGAGCGGAAAATGCGTGCCAGAGCCCGCCGGTTCTTCCGGACGGGCCTGGCCTCGAGGGGTATCTCCGTGAGGAGGCTTCCGCGGAACGTCGGATCGGCCTATCCAGCCGCGCCGGCGCTCCGCTTCGATACGCTTGAGCTACTTGGCGGAGCTGACCTTGCTGTCCCAGTTCTTGGTGATCTCGGCCTTGGCGGCGTTCTGCTCGTCGAGGGAGGGGAATACAGCCTTCGCATAGCTTTCGGCCGGCGGCAGCTTGGCGAGCAGATCAGCCGGGATCTTCTTGTTGGCGGCCAGATCGTTGAAGCGGATCGGGTGGCAATAGCCCTTCAGCCAGCCGATCTGACCCTCGTCGGAATAGAGGTATTCCATCCACAGCTTGGCTGCGTTGGGATGCGGGGCATAGGCGCTGATGGCCTGGACATACACACCGGCGAGCACGCCCGTCTTCGGCACGACGACGTCGATGCTGGGATTGCCCTTGGCCGCGTCACGATCGCCGAGAGCCAGGTAGTCCCAGCGGACGATGACCGGCGTGGTGCCCTGGGTCAGCGAGGCGATCTTGCCGACGACCGGGACGAAGTTGCCCTTCTTGTTCAGATCGGCGAAGAACTCGATGCCGGCGGCGGCGGCCTTCGAGGCGTCGCCCTTGGCGGCGGACAGGCCCGAGGCGTAGACGGCCTGAATCGCCTGGTTGGAAACGCGCGGGTCGCCGTCGAGGGCCACCGAATTGGCGAAATCGGAGCCGAGCAGATCCGGCCAATCCTGCGGCGAGGTCTTGATGATGTCCTTGTTCACTTCGAAGGACAGCACGCCATAATAGTCGCCGTACCAGAAGCCGTCGGCATCCTTGGCGGTGTCGGGGATCGTCGACCAGGTCGAGACCTTGTAGGGCTGCAGCAGGCCGGCGGCCTTGGCGGTCGGGCCGAAAGACAGGCCGACATCGATGACGTCGGGCGCCTGCGGGCCGGTATTGCCCTTGTTGGCCTTGATCGCCTCGACTTCGTCGCCCGAACCGGCATCCGGGTTGAGCTCGTTGACGGTGATGCCGTATTTCGCCTTGAAGCCGGCGATGACGTCGCCATAGCCGCACCAGCTGTGCGGCAAGGCGATAACGGTGAGCTGGCCTTCTTTCTTGGCCGCGGCAACGAGGTCGTCGCTGGCCTGGGCGAAGGCTCCGCCCATCGAAGCCGTGAAGGCCAGGGCCGATACCGAGGCGATGCCGGCCCAGATGTTCCTGCTCATTGTCCCAACTCCTTGATGGTGCCGCGCTGGCCCCGTTTCGTAAGGGTTTTTACATCGGCGCTGGTATCAATGAGCGTTGACAGTTTTGTGTCAAGACCGGCTGTCACATATGACAGGCATGAGTTTCACATTGCCGGGTTTACTCGCCTCCGGCGATACGGTAAGGAACCAAAAAGCCCGGCCATCGCATGTGCCGGGCTTTTCCGCGTCCGGAGCAGCGTCGTGCCGGGCCACAGCAGAGGAGAGCACCATGGCCAATGTCGTCGTGGTCGGGTCGCAGTGGGGCGACGAAGGCAAGGGCAAGATCGTCGACTGGCTGTCGGAACAGGCTGATGTCGTCGTTCGCTTCCAGGGCGGGCACAATGCCGGCCACACCCTCGTGATCGGCGACAATGTCTACAAGCTCTCCCTCCTGCCCTCCGGCGTCGTGCGCGGCAAGCTCTCCATCATCGGCAACGGCGTGGTGCTCGATCCGCGCGCCTTCGTCGCCGAGGTCCGCAAGCTCTCCGACCAGGGCGTCACGGTCACGCCCGAGACGCTGCGCATCGCCGAGAACACCCCCCTCATCCTGTCCCTGCACCAGGAGCTCGACCGCCTGCGCGAATCGGCGACGGACGGCACCAAGATCGGCACCACCGGCCGCGGCATCGGCCCCGCCTATGAGGATAAGGTGGGCCGCCGCGCCATCCGCCTGATGGATCTCGCCGACCTCGCCTCGCTCCGCCCCAAGATCGCCCGCCTCCTGAACCATCACAACGCCCTGCGCCGCGGCAACGGCCAGGCCGAGATCGACGCCGAGGCGCTCTTCGCCGAACTCTCCGACGTGGCGCCGCTGGTGCTGCCCTTCATGGACGACGTCGGCGCCCTGCTCGACAAGGCCCGCAGGGCCGGCAACCGCATCCTGTTCGAGGGGGCCCAGGGCGCCCTGCTCGACATCGACCACGGCACCTATCCCTATGTGACCTCCTCCAACACGGTGGCCGGCCAGGCGGCGATCGGCTCCGGCCTCGGCCCGAGCGCGCTCGACTACGTGCTCGGCATCACCAAGGCCTACACCACCCGCGTCGGCGAAGGCCCCTTCCCCACCGAACTCCTCGACGAGACCGGCCGGCTCATCGGCGAGCGCGGCCGCGAATTCGGCACCGTCACCGGCCGGGCCCGGCGCTGCGGCTGGTTCGACGCCGCCCTGGTGCGCCAGACCATCCGCACCTCCGGCATCACCGGCATCGCCCTGACCAAGCTCGACATCCTCGACGGCTTCGAGACGATCAAGGTCTGCGTCGGCTACGAACTCGACGGCCGCAGGATCGACTATCTTCCCGCGAGCCAGACGGCGCAGGCCCGCGTCAAGCCGATCTACGAAGATATCGAGGGCTGGCAGGAGACCACGGCCAAGGCACGGTCCTGGGCCGACCTGCCGGCGCAGGCGATCAAATATGTGCGCCGCATCGAGGAACTGATCGGCGCGCCGGTCGCCGTCCTCTCCACCAGCCCGGATCGCGACGACACGATCCTTGTGCAAAATCCGTTTCAAGTCTAAGAGCGACCGTATCGGCCCGGATGTACCCACAATCCCGTCAGATTCGGGCGTTAGGGCATTGTCCGGTCGCAAGCGCGTGAGGCGTCTGCGAGGGTCGCGGGCTTTCGGATTGGATCGAGCCAGGAACAGTGTCGACGGATTATTTCCCTCCCATCCAGCGAGCCGTTCAAGGGCTCTCGCCCAACAATCAGGACACGCGCGCGGCCCTTTACGAGAAGGCACGCAAGGCGCTGATGCGCCAGCTCCATGCGGCTGACCCGGCGCTGACCCACAGCCAGATATCGCGCGAGCGCAACCTGCTCGAGGACGCGATCCTGCGCATCGAACAATCCTATGACGAGCCCGCGCCCGAGCCGGAGGGACCGGTCTTCCAGGCGCCGCCGGCCCCGAGGCCTGCCCCGGCCGACCAGCCGGCGGATGCTCCCGCAGCGGGCGGCAAGGCCAGGGATCGGCTCGGCCCGGCCGCCGCCGACCGCCGGCCGGAGCAGCGGCGCCCGCAGGCGCCACGGCGCGCGCCGTCCAACAACAATGCCAGGCGATACGCCGTCATGGCCGTGGTCGCCGCCCTGATCGTGGGAGGCGGCGCCGCGACCGCACTCTATCTGCGCGGGGCGGGCGCCGGCGACGGCGAGTCGTCGCAGGCCGTCACCGCACCCGCGACCACGCCCGCGGCGCCCGCACCGGCGGATCCCGCCAAGCTGGACGACCGGGTCGGCAGCGGATCGAACGCCGCGCCGCAGCAGGCCGCGCCCGATCATGGCGCCGAGCCGGAAGCGCCGACGCGCTCGATCGCCCCCCAGCCTTCCAAGCCGGCTCAGGCGCCCGCGCCGGCCGCCCCCGCGCCCCTCCTCCCCTCCACGCAGGGAGAGACGAGCGAGAACCAGCGCGCCCGCATGGTGGAGGAGGACCCGCTCGCCCCCATGCGCAACCGCGTCTTCGACGGAACCGTCAACTGGCGCACCGAATCCCAGGCGAGCGGCAGCAACGCGCCGCTTGAAACCGTCATCATCGGCGACCTGAACATCCCCGACCGCAAGTTGAGAGCAGTGCTGACACTGCGCCGCAACAGCGATCCGGCCTTCCCGGCCGCCTTCCTGCTGCAGGTCCAGATGACGGTGCCGCAGGATTATCCCAACGGCAACGTCGCGGCGCTCAAGGGCATCTCGGTCAAGCCGGCGCCGCAGCAGGCCGGCATTCCGCTCGACGGCGCGCTGATGAAGGTCACCACCGGCGTCTTCCTGATGGGCATTGCCGATCCCTTCAACGAAAAGGGCCGCAACGCCAAGATGCTGCAGAACAATTCGTGGTTCCAGCTGGAGTTCGCCTTCGACAACGGCCGCAACGCCATCCTCACCTTCGAGAAGGGCGCGACCGGCACGAAGGTGTTCGACGACGCCATGGCCGCCTGGAACAACGGGACGGCCGCCCGGCCCTGAGCGGCACCGAGCACAGGCGCTCGCGAAAAAGGCCGGTCCAGGGGACCGGCCTTCGTTCTCTTTCGATCCCGCGCCGAACGCAGGCTCAGGCGTGCTGCGCTTCCAGGCGGGCGACGCCCGAACGCACCGCGGCCTGGACCTTCTCGAACGCCCGGACCTCGATCTGGCGCACCCGCTCGCGCGAGACGCCGAACTCGTCCGACAACTCCTCGAGCGTTATCGGATCGTCGGCCAGCCGGCGCGCCTCGAAGATGCGCCGCTCGCGATCGTTGAGCACGCCGAGCGCCTGCCGGAGGGCCTTGGAGCGGTTGTCGTTCTCCTCGGACTCGGCAAGCCGGGTCTCCTGGTTCGACGTCTCGTCGACCAGCCAGTCCTGCCACTCGCCTTCGCCGTCCTCGCGCACCGGCGAGTTCAGGGATGCGTCGCCGCCCAGGCGGCGATTCATCTCCACGACTTCCTGCTCCTGCACGCCGAGCGACTTGGCGATCGACTTGACCTGGTCGGGACGCAGATCACCCTCGTCCAGCGCCGAAATATGGCTCTTGGCCTTGCGCAGGTTGAAGAAGAGCTTCTTCTGGTTCGCGGTCGTCCCCATCTTCACGAGGGACCACGAACGCAGGATATATTCCTGGATCGAAGCGCGGATCCACCACATCGCATAGGTGGCGAGACGGAAGCCTTTTTCCGGCTCGAAGCGCTTGACGGCCTGCATCAGGCCGATATTACCTTCGGACACCACCTCGCCGAGCGGCAGGCCATAGCCTCGATAGCCCATGGCTATCTTGGCGACGAGCCGCAGATGCGACGTGACGAGTTGATGCGCCGCCTCGCGATCCCCCTGCTCGCGCCAGCTTTTCGCCAGCATGTATTCCTGCTGCGGCTGAAGCATGGGAAAGCGACGGATTTCATCGAGGTAACGCGAAAGGCCACTCTCGGCGGCCAAGACGGGAAGTGCGGCGGAAGCCATATGTTCCTCTCCTCTGAACCCCCAATCCGGGCAGTTCAACCGTTGTTCCTCATCCAGAGCAAACAACGCTATCGCAATATGGGGACGGCAGGGGCATTTGTGAAGACCCTTGTCTGGCGGCCCCGCATGTGCTGCCGCGATTGCGGAGGCACGGGCCAATCCCCATATCTCTATCATGCGCCCGAATGCGGCGATTTCACGTTGCAAATTTGCGATGCCCGCCATGCGTTCCGCTGGGGCATTGCGGCTCTGGCGCGCGGGAAAGGCGGCGGATGATCGCCGCCGGCGGGAACAGTAACGTTAATAAGGCGTTAGCCTTGCGTCGGGGCATGCCGCGCTTAAGCTTGCCGCGGGCGGCCGGGCGGTCCCTCATCGCGGTCAGACAAAGCCTGCCACGACGTTTGATTGTTGTACCTCCATGGGAGACAAGGAAATGGATCAGGCCAAGTCGAAGCTTCCGGGTGACATCGGAAGCGACCTCGATTCCCTGCGCGCCGATGTCGCCAGGCTGTCCGAACAGCTCAGCGCCTATATCAGCGAGGAAAAATCGACCTGGGCGCGTTTCCTCGCCCGCGAGGCCAAGACCGCCCGATCGGTTATCGACGAAACCCTGAGCGACGTCGGCGCCAAGGCCAGCGAATATGGCGACGTCGCCCGCAGCCAGGCGGCGGACCTGCAGAAGGCGACGGCCGATTACGTCAACAGGAAGCCGCTGCAGGCGCTGGCCATCGCGGCCGGCGTCGGCCTCGTGCTCGGCATCTGGAGCAAGAGCAGATCGTGATACAGCTCCTCGCGCTCGGTTCGCTGGCCAAGGACGAGATGATGGCGGCCCTGCGGCAGCGCGGGACCATCCTCGTCTGCAGGGCGGTCGCCGGCATCTTTCTCCTCTGCCTGGTCGGCACCGGCGTCGTCAGCCTGCACCGCTGCGTCGCGGACCGCTACGGCCCCTATTGGGCCGATGCGGCCGTCGCCGCGCTGTTCGCAGTGCTGGCGATCGTCGCGCTGATCGTCGCCGCCGTGCTGGAAAGGCGGGCGCAACGGCGCCAGAATCTCCAGGCGACGCTGCTCGCCGCGACCCGCGTCGCCGCCGACGCCCTGCCGGACCGTTCGACGCTGCTCAATGCCCTGGTGATCGGGGCCGTGGCGGGCGGCTTCTGGTTCGGGCGCAAGCGATAGACGCCAGGACCGCAGGCGGCCGCGCCGCGGGCGGCGGCCGTCTCATTCCCACCCGCGCCGCAGGGCATCGGCCAATTGCGCCAGGTCGGCCGGCAGCTCGCTCTCGAATACGAGATGCTCGCCGGTCACCGGATGTTCGAAACCGAGCAGGCGTGCATGCAGGGCCTGGCGGCCGAGCCCCTCCAGGACCGGCCGGGCGGCAGGAGACAGGAGCGCCGCCTTCGTCTTGAAGCCGCCGCCATAGACGGCGTCGCCGAGCAGCGGATGGCCGAGATGCGTCATATGCACCCTGATCTGATGCGTGCGACCCGTTTCTAGGCGGCATTCGACCAGGCTGACCAGGGGGGCGCCGGCCCGGTCCCCGAAGATTTCCAGGCGCGCATAATGGGTGATCGCCTCGCGTCCGCGGCCGGGCGGCACCGCCTGCATCTTCTCGCGGTTGCGGATGGACCGGTCGATGCCCGTCTCCACCGTGCCGTGGTCGCGAACGCCGCCCCACACGAAAGCCAGATAGGCCCGCTCCAGCGGGCCGGTGCGGCCGTGATCGGCGAATTGCGCCGCCAGGCCCTGATGCGCCCTGTCGTTCTTGGCGACCACCAGCAGCCCTGACGTGTCCTTGTCGAGCCGGTGCACGATGCCCGGGCGCCGCACGCCGCCGACACCCGACAGGCTGTCGCCGCAATGGGCGATGAGGGCGTTGACGAGCGTGCCGGTCTGGTGCCCGGCCGCCGGATGGACGACGAGGCCGACCGGCTTGTCGATGACGAGGAGGTCGGCATCCTCGTAGAGGATGACGAGCGGGATGTCTTCGCCCAGCGGCTCCGCCGCGACGGGCGGCGGCACCGCCAGCCGCACGCTCTGTCCCGCCTTGAGCGTGTGACCGGCATCCAGCACGGGCATGCCGTCGAGCAGCGCCTGGCCCTCCTCGATCAGCGCCTTGATGCGGGTCCGCGACAGCGCCTCCCCCTCGCGGCCGAGAAATTGCCGGGCCAGGAAGCGGTCGATGCGCTCGCCGGCCTGGTCGGCGGCGAAAACCAGGGGAGAGGGATTGTCTGTCTTGTCGGTCATCTGCGCGTAGTTAAGGGGGAATGCGGGGAAAGCCAAGCTGCCGGTGGTGCGGGATCGCAAATTCGGTCTTGCTGCCGCTGCGGTTTGCGGCTATACGGCCACACCTCGCCGCTGCTCCCATCGTCTAGTGGCCCAGGACGTCGCCCTCTCACGGCGAAAACACCGGTTCGAACCCGGTTGGGAGCGCCAAGGATTTCAAGCACTTGGCTGGCCTTAGATGGATTGAATATTTGCGGCGGCCAAGCGTAACGTCGTTCACGTGCGCATCATACCTATCAAGGATAGCCTCATTATCGAAACCATTGATGTCGAGAGAGAGGCTATCGCGCCGACGCCTCCTGACCTTCGCATCGTGGAGGGCAAGGACATTATTCTCTAGTAAGCCCATACCTCGTCTTCAAGAATCTGGTTTCAGGAGCAGAGGAGCCTTTCGGCGCAGGTTCCGCCGAAAGGCGATCGCGATGTCAGCGTGAGGAAGGCGGCAGTCGATTCACCCTGAATGATACCCCCTTGAACAGCATTCTCGAAAAAATCCACAACGGCAAAAAAACAGACCCGTTACGATAAGAAAAAAGATCTTGTACAAGATATCCATTCCCATTCCTCCGCAGCTATCAGAGCTGGCTCGGGAAAAACGGACAGGACCGATAAGTGGAATTTGGCCCTGAACCTGGCATAGGATGCCAAGGACAGGAGCGACGATGACGAGACGAGCACGCCGGAACCATGGCCCGGCTTTCAAGGCGAAAGTAGCCTTGGCGGCGATCAAGGGCGAGAAGACGCTGAATGAGTTAGCTCAGCAGTTTGATGTCCACACCAACCAGATCAGTCAGTGGAAGACACAGCTTCTTGAAGGGGCAACCGGGGTATTCGGTGCGGGTGGCACGGCCGTGCCAGCTTCGTCCGCGGTTGATGTCAAAACCCTCCATGCCAAGATCGGGGAGCTGACGCTTGAGAATGATTTTTTAGAAGGAGCGCTCACCAAGGCCGGCCTTCTGAGCGCAAGAAAATGATCGACCGCACGCATGAACTTCCGATCACTCGCCAAGCCAAGGCTTTGGGACTGGCGCGAAGCAGCGTCTACTATCTGCCCCGTCCTGTGCCGCCCGCCGACCTTACCCTGATGCGGCAGATCGACGAGCTGCACCTTGAGCATCCCTTCGCCGGTTCTCGCATGCTGCAAGGTCTTTTGGCTGCCGATGGGCACCAAGCCGGACGGTTGCACGTCGCCACGCTGATGAAGCGCATGGGGATAGAGGCAATCTACCGGCGACCGAACACCTCGAAACCAGCGCCGGGACACAAGATCTATCCCTATCTCCTGCGCGAACTGCCGGTGACCAAGCCCAATCAGGTCTGGGCGATGGACATCACCTACATCCCGATGCGGCGTGGCTTTGTCTATCTGGCAGCCGTGGTGGATTGGTTCAGCCGCCGCGTGCTGTCCTGGCGGCTCTCGATCAGCATGGAGGCGGACTTCTGTATCGAGGCGGTCGAGGAGGCTCTGGTGCGTTATGGCAAGCCGGAAATCTTCAATACCGATCAAGGCAGCCAGTTCACCAGCGAGGCCTTCACCGGCTTGCTGATCAAGAACGACATCAAGATCAGCATGGATGGCAGGGGCGCCTGGCGCGACAATGTCTTCGTCGAGAGAATTTGGAGGTCGGTGAAATACGAGGAAGTCTATCTCCACGCCTACGACACGGTGTCCCAGGCCCGCGCCTCGATCGGCCGATATTTGATTTTCTACAATACCCGCAGACCCCATTCGAGCCTTGACCGGAAGACACCCGATCAGGCCTACTTCAGCCAGCCAACCCCAATCCCGGCCGCGGCATAATACGGGCTGAAATCCACTTATCCGGCAGGGCTAAGCTGTCCAAACAAACCGAGCCAACTCTATCAAGCCGCGGTTGATTGGAGGATTGCCCAGATTGACCCACGCAGCTAATACGGTATTTGCATACTATTGGGATTCTTCTTAGTGGCAGTTGGCACAAAGTTAATCCTACTGTCATCGATGCCCATTCTAAGGAACACAGCTAGATACCTGTCCGACTTCTCTCCTAGCGACGGACTTTGATGAATCTCTCGTGCATAGTGGTATAACTGTTCAGCTAAATAATATAGCTCCGCCGAATCATATGGACTACGCGAAAGTTCGGCAGGCATTATCGAGCCAAACTCGATCTTCTCCTTCAATGCTTTAACGCGTGCCTCGTGGATCTGAAGCCAATTTGCAAGGCTAGCGAGCATTTCCAATCTTTCAGGACTGTCTTCGTGGCGAATGCATTCGCTTATGGGCTTTAATACTGCTCCCGGAAATGTTGGGAAGTGCTTTGAGTTGGTCGGCACGGGCAAACCTGAAGCTTCTGCCTGCAACACTGCGCAGTTATGCGCAACGAGGGCGTGAGCGCAGCCTTCGGCGTATTCAAGAATTTGATCAAGCGCGAACGTTAGCATTGCCCGTGCTGCGCGGGTTTCTGCTTGACGACGTCTCGCCTCCGTTGCCCTACTTGCACGAATTTGCCACCACGCAGCCAACAACGTAAAGGCGCCAGCCAACACGGCTAAGACGCCGGTCACAAGAGTCTGATATTCATACAAGCAATCTACAAAACCGGAGCACATCCCGCGATGCGCCTCAGGCACCGTCTGCATTACCCGACCAATCAACGGCAGTAAGCTGCCATCTAAATAATCAAAAATGGTTTGCATGAGCGCCTTCTCAATATGTCTTTTATATCAAGATACTCTTTAGCGAAAGCTCAAGATATATGCCGCCAGCGGCAGCGATTGAGCGTCAAAATCCTTCAGATATATGACCTTTCCGCCTTGCGCTCGCGCATCCCTTATCGGACCGTTTTTCTTGTCGTTCGTTAGAACGACGGAGTGCGACGAACTAGCAGCAAGCGCCGCATCAGCCTCGTATTGAGTTAGGCCCGATGGCCTCTGCGATCTACCGACAAGATAGCGCTGAGTGCCAGTGTCGGCGTAATAGGTGCGCTCTTCATCAGAGGCAAATGTGCCGCCACCGAATCCGGCATAGCGATGCAATCCAAAAGCGCCCCCAGCTTCTGCGAATCCGAAGGTTGCGCTTGTCTGGACTTGCCGGCTTTCAATGCTGGCCCAGACGTATCGCCTGAGCGCAACCTTGGACTGGCCATCTTTGCCAATGTCAGGCGTGGCGCCGAGTTCGACTTCAACCTCGCGCGGAATAAAAACATTGAAAGTATCCGGCGGAAGCTCGGCCGTCAGGTCGATTGCCTTCTCAAACAGATAGTTCCACGCGCTGCCATCGATTGCGATAGACACCTTCATTGGGTTTCTCTAGCTCTGCGGGTCGAACGCCTATGTTCCTATCACACGATAGACGCTAGCTAGCACGATGTTCTGGCGGAAGGCCTCTCCTGCGGCCTGCATCGCATCGAAAGGCTCATGCGGGAGAACGGGCTGCGGGCCCGGCCTCGGCGACGTGGGTTGCCGAAGGATACCGGCCAGCGAGCCGCAGTGTCAGAGAACCTCCTCGATCGCACCTTCCAGGCATCGGCACCGAACCAGAAATGGATCGCCGACTTCACGTATATCTGGACCGCCGAAGGATGGCTCTATGTTGCCGCCGTCATCGATCTGTTCTCCAGGCGTGTCGTCGGCTGGGCGATGAGGCGGAGATGACGGCGCAGCTCGTCGCCGAAGCCCTGATCATGGCGTCTGGAGGAGAGGCAAGCCCGACAGCCTGCTGCATCACTCGGATCAGGGATCGCAATACACCAGCGAGCAGTTCCAGCGCCTGACGTCCGACCATGGCATCACATGTTCGATGAGCCGGTCGGGCAACGTCTGGGACAATGCTGCGATGGAGAGCTTCTTCTCGTCGCTGAAAAAACGCGCCGCGCCGACGCGGGCAGAAATGGGGCCAGCCCCGCAGGCCAGGCCCCGCGAAGGGGCGTCGCCGGGTCCATGCGCTGTCTCGAGGTCTCGGCGCAGCGCTGCAAGGCCGGAACGCAGTCTCGCCACCCCGGAAGGGGGCAGGTCAGCAGCGCGATGGCCCCCTGATGGCATCATCGCGTCTGCACCACGCCCGGGGACATGATCACAGCCCCACTATCGACCAGCTTGCGACTTATTTCTGCCGTGCACGAGCGGCAATACTGCATCGGTCCTCAAGGGATCTGCGCGAATAGGCTGCCGGCTGCGTCCGTTGCATCGGGTGATCTTGCCGGCGCGATCGTCCGTGAGGACGCAGGCGGGGCCTGGGGTGTGCAGCGGGCATTGAAGGGGCGATCCATGGTGTCGAAAGAAGCGGGAGCAATGTCGGAATCCCCTGCCGTCGCGCCGGTTGCCGACGCTGCGCGCCTCGCCGCGGCACGCGACGAGGGCGTCCCTCGCCCCGTGGTCGTGCGGGTGCCGTTCGAGCGGGGCGGCAGGCGAGCCGGCTCCGCATCGGCGGCGACGGCCTCCCTCCACGCCTTTCCCGCGGGGCGAGGCCACCCCATGCAGAATGTCCGGCCGCCTGCGCCGCAGATCGAGGGCGCCGGCGACGCGATGCGCGTCATCCCGAAACTGGCGATGCCGCGCGAGGGGCGGGCCGGGTGGCGGGCGATGGGCTTCAGCGGCGACGTCTGCTCCGTCTGCAACAGCGCCGAAATGGTGCGCGAGACGGAGCGGCTGGCATGCCGCAACTGCGGCACCACGACGAGAATAGCCTGACGTCCGCCCGATGCCGGCCGCAGCGCACCCTTCCCTTTTCCGGCTATTCGAGCTGGCCGGGATGGATCGGCCGGGACGAAGAACCGCTTTCCGCCGTCCTGCCCGAGGCGGTGACGCGACTGCAGGGCGGCCCGCTTATCCCAGCACGCCGTAGCGATAGCTCGGGCTCGGGGCGGACGGGCCATATTCGAGTTCCAGGATCAGCCGCGGCTTCGTCCGGCACAATGTTCCCGTATGAAAGGTGAAGGGGTCCTCGGCAAATCCGGCCCCCGCGTCTCCGGTGACCGTCTTGATCGCGTCCGGGCCGTAATAGGCGAGCAATTCCTCGAATTCGTGCCCGACCATCAGCGTGAACTGGTGCCGGAGGCGGCGCTTGCGATGGCTTGCCTCGATATAGCGATGGGCGCCGGACTGTTCGTCGGTCGGCGTGATGTAGAAGAAGAACTTCAGGGTTCTCCAATCGTTCATGTCGAAGTGGAACTTTTCCTGTGCCGCGGCGTGGAGATCGGCATCGTCCACCCTCTTTGCCGGAAAGCTCCACCACAGCCGCGTGCGGATATTCTGCACGTCCTCGCCGAGATAGGCGTTGGCGACGCCGCAGATCAGCGGATCGACCTGCAGGCGCTCGATGGCGGCGCAATCCTTGACGCGGTCGAAATAATAGGCGGCGATGACGTCCCGCTGCCTCTCCGTATTGGCATGCTCGAATTCGCGGGGAAGAAAGCCCTTTCCCGAACCGTCGCGGGGATAGCAGACCGTGTTTTCAGCAAAGTCGAGAATTTGCCGGACGTCTTCCGGCAGAAGGCGAAAATCGGTGCATACGCCGTTCTTCACGAGGGTCGGCACCACCGAAGCGACATCGTCGGTCTGGATGCGCGTCCCGTCCGCCACCTCGACAGATTTCGGAGCCGCGCCATGCAAGAGACGTTCGGCCTTGCGTGCCGCCAAAAGCCGGGCGAAAATGAGCATGAACAACCAGGCTGGCCGTTCCTTGATATAGACTGCATAAGTGGGCAACCGTCGTAATATTCGGCTTACCTTTGAATTCATGCCCTACTGTACCCCCGCCTCGAAAAGCTGATATCGCGATGACAATCTTCTCGGGTGTGTGAATGACATCCTTGAAATGAAATGATGTCTTTGGAAAAGCCCGGCAGAACGGGAGGTCAAGCCAGCTCTGCCTCCGTCTGCACCTCTTATGGGCTGTGATACAGTCGCGATCAAGCCCCGGTCCGCGCATGCCAGCGGGCTCGGTGAAGCATCCCTCGCCAAGTCTCGACGGTGGAAAGCTTGAACGGTGACGGTGCGCGCGCCGGCGAGCGGCAAGCTTACGCGGGGAAGGACGCCTTTTTCCCGGTACGGCACGCGGACTCCATGCATGATGCCCCGTGGCAGGCATCCGGCCGCGAACGCGCAAAGCTGTTGAAAGTTCCGCAGGAAACCGCATGTCGCCGGAATTCTCCGCCAGGCGACCGGCCGGCGGGCGCAGGACCGCTCAGGCCTCGCCGTCGGCCCATTCCATGTCGGGCGGGATGTCCGGGCAGATCATCAGGCGCAGGCGGCAGGCCAGCGGGGGCGGCACGTCCTCGCGCCCCGCGATCCATCGCCGCAAGGTCGGCTCGTCGACTTTCAGGAAACGCGCGGCGTGATGCTCCGACAGGCCTATGCCGGCGAGGGTGCTGCGGAACTCCGCCGCGCCCATAGCGGAGGACCGGCCCATACCGCCCTCGCCGCCGTCCAGAATTGTCATGCTGCCTATCCGCCACGTTTCGCCGGATTGCAGTATCGTCCTTCGACGTTAAAGTTCGAGGCGACGATTGTTTCTGGATTGTAGCAATTCTTTTATAATACGTCCTCGGCCGGCCGGGGGGCATGCGCCCTCAGATCTCGAAGTCGAAGCTTACGCAGCAGCCGGCCGTTTCTCTATATTCGACCGTGGCGGCAAGGCTTCGCGCCAGCGCCGTCACGATACGGCTGCCGACGCCCGTCCCCTTCAACGGGCCGGTTCCGTTCCAGCCGACCCCGTCATCCTCGACCGTCAGATTGGCGCTGTTTTCGGACGTCCTGTGAAAGCGCACCCGGATGTCGCCGCTGCTGTCGTCGGGATAGGCATATTTGAAGGAATTGGTCACGAGCTCGGTGACGATCACCCCGATGGAGACGGCCTTGTCCGTCGGCACGGCCACCGGCTCGGCGATCAGGCGGATCGTCGACGTCTTGCCCGACGGATTGAGCGTCGTCTCCAATTCCTGCAGGACATTGGCGAGATAGCCGGAAATCTCGACCGAGCGCACATCCTCCGAGGTATAAAGCCGGCGGTGAACGCCGGCGATCGCCGAGATGCGGGTCTGCGTCTCCGCCAGCGCACGCTTGGCGGACGGCTCGGCGATGGCGTTGGCCTGCATGCGGACGAGCGCGGCCACCAGCGCCAGGCTGTTGGCGACGCGGTGGTTGACTTCGTGCAGGAGGATCTCCGCGCGGTCGCGCGCCTCGCGCACTTCCCGCTCGGCCCGGTCGCGCTCGCGCTCGAGGCGGGCCTTCTCGATCGCCTGGTCGACGGCGCTGCCCAGCAGTTCCAGGAATTCCTCGCCGGTGGTCTTGGCGACGTAATCCGCCGCGCCGGCCTTCAGGGCGGCGACCGCGACCGAGGTTTCGGCCGAAGCCGTCACATAGACGACGGGCGGCGGCGACGGCCGGGCATGCAGCTCGGCCAGGAATTCCAGGCCGGTGCCGCTCGACAGGAAGTGATCGAGCGCGATGACGTCGATGCCGCCCCTGTCCAGGCGTTCGAACCCCTGCTTGCCCGTCAGCGCCGTCTCCACGACGTAGCCGCGCCGTCCCAGCGACTTCTGCACGAGGCGCGCCAGTCCCGGATCGTCATCGATGTAGAGAATGGAAATCGGCGATGGCTGGCTCGCCATGGATCAGTTGACCTCTGGAATCTTCATGACTGAAAAGAACAGGCCCAATTGGCGAATGGCATTGGCGAAACTCTCGTAATTCACAGGCTTGGTGATGTAGACATTGGTGCCCAGGTCATAGCAGCGCTGGATCTCGCGGCTGTCGTCGGTCGTCGTCAGCACGACCACGGGCGAGCGGCGCGTATGCGGGTTCGACTTGACCTTCTGCAGGATGTCGATGCCGGTCATGTCCGGGAGGTTGAGGTCGAGCAGGATCAGCAGCTGGCGCCCCGAGCTGATGCTGCCCGAGCCGTCCGGGCCGAACAGGAACGCCAGCGCGTCGGTGCCGTTGGAAAAGGGAACGATCTCGTTGTTGACGCCGGCGCGGCGGATGTTCTTCTCGATCAGGCGCGCATGGCCCTCGTCGTCCTCGATCATCACGATGCTGACGGGTCTGGCATCCTCGGTCATGTCGCATTTGCTCCGCTGACGTCCCGCAAATCCGGCGGGAGGCTTACTGTAAAGGTGGTGCCCTGTCCAAGCGAGGACTTGAGCGTGATCTCGCCGCCGAGATTGCGCACGATGACCCGGACATGGGCGAGGCCGATGCCTTCCCCGCGCTGGTCCTGGGCGCCGGACCGCCGGAAGAGGTCGAAGACGCGCTCGTGATCATGGCTGGCGATGCCCCTTCCATTGTCCTCGATGTCGATGACGATGCGCCGCCCGCGTATCTGCCTCGCTTTGACGCGAACCTTCAGGGGCCGGCCGGGCTGGCTATATTTGACGGCATTGTCGACGAGATTGCCGAAGACCTGTTCGAGGGCCAGGCGGTCGGAGACGATCGGCGGCACCTGCGCGTCGACCTGGACCTCCCCGCCGGCTTCGATCGCCTGGTGCTGCAAGCTCGAAGCGGTCGCCTGCAACAGGGCGCCGAGATCGATTTTCTCCGGCTTGAGCGTGCGGCGCCCCTCGCGCGAGAGCTTGAGGATGGCGTTGATCAGCCCGTCCATCTTGCCGGTGGAGGTGCGGATGAAGCCGATCGCCTCGGGCAGGTCCTCCTCGACGGCCAGCCGCGCCGCCCCGGCGACGGCGTCCTCGCCCGTCGGCGCGCTCTGCGCCATATAGGCCTTGATGGCCGTCAGGCTCGTCTCCAATTCGCTGGTGAAGCCCATGATGTTGACGAGCGGCGCCCTCAGATCATGCGTCACGATATAGGCGAAGCGCTGGATCTCCTCATTGGCCCGCTGGAAGTCGGCGGTGCGTTCGCGCACCCGTTCCTCGAGGCCGGCATTCAGCGCGCTCACCTCGCGTTCCGCGGCGACGAGCTGGTTCATGTAGCGCAGCACCGTCCACACCGATCCGCCGCCGAGCAGGAGGATCGCCAGCGCGCTCAGCAGCGTGACCCAGCGCAGATAGGAAATATTGTCCCGCTGCTGGTCGAGGCTTTGCCGGACGTTCGAATCGGTCGTCTCGATCAGGCGCTGGAAGAGGTCCTGCGCCGCGTCCATGAGGTTCTGCCCGACATCGGTCCGGACGATGGCGATCGCGTCCTCATGCCGCCCGGCCTTCTGCAGATCGATCGTGCGGCGCAACTCGTCCAGCTTCCTGGTCAGCACGTCGTTGAGGCGGTCGACGATGCCTTCGATGTCGGCCTCGCCGTTGAGATAGGAGCGGACACGGGCCAGCTGCGGCTCCAGGTCCCGCCGGGCGTTTTCATAGGGCTTGAGGTAGTTCTCGTCGCCCGTGAGCAGATATCCGCGCTGCCCCGTCTCCGCTTCCTGGACGAGGCGGACGAGGTCGACGACGGCGGCGCGCTCCCGCCGCGCATTCGTCACCTTGTCGGAATAGGCCTGGGTCTGGCCGACGAGCCAGAATGTCGCGGCGACGATGAGGACAAGAGCCGCCAGGCCCAGAAGAATGAGCAGCACGGTCGAGCGGACAAAGGTGACTTTCGAAATCGGCATGATGATCGGGAAAAAACCTACCAAGCCAATATAGCAGCGCCGGCAGATGTGCACGCGCTATTTGCCTCGTTTCGAGCCGAGCCGGGAAGTGCCGGAAGAGGAAGACAGATGTTCGTGAGTGCGACGAGCACGAACCCTGCGGAGGCGGACGCTGCGGAAGCGATCAGAGCCATTCCTTGAGGAGCTTGAGGTCGACATTGCCGCCGGAGACGATGCACACGATCGGGCCGTCGCCCTTCACCCGGCCGGCATGGGCCAGCAGCCCGGCGAGGGCGGCCGCACCCGCCGGCTCCGGCGTCAGCTTGCAGCGCTGCATCAGGAGCTTCATCGCCGCGAGGATGGCGTCGTCCTCGACCAGGACGACGTCGCTGAAGCGCTGCTTCACATAGTGGAAGCAGCGCTCGCCGGCGCTCGGCGCGGCAAGGCCGTCGGCGACGGTCTTCACCGCCTGGAGGCGGACGGCATGGCCGGCCTGGAGGCTGCGAACCATGGCGGGAGCGCCGGTCGGTTCGACGCCGAACAGCTCGGCCGGCCGGTCCAGCGCCATGGCGGCCTTGGCGAGGCCGCCGGCCATGCCGCCGCCGCCGATGCCGAGGAAGATCGCCGCGGCGTCGGGCAGCGCCTCGAAGATCTCGCAGCCGAGCGAGGCGTGCCCCGTCATCAGCGCCTCGTCGTCATAGGAGGAGACATAGGTGAGCCCGCGCGCCGCGGCGACGTCGAGGCAATGCTGCGCCGCCTCCTGCGGGGTGCCGTGCAGGATGACCTCCGCGCCATAGTCCTTCGTGGCCTGGACCTTGGTCGGGTTGGCGGTCGCCGCCATCACGACGACGGTCGTCACCCCGAGGACGGCGCCGGCATAGGCCAGGCCCTGCGCCGCGTTGCCGGCCGAAAAAGTGATGGCACCGGCTGCCCGCTGGGCGTCGGACAGCGACATCAGGGCCCAGATCATGCCGCGCGGCTTGTAGGAGCCGGTCTTCTGCAGCAGCTCCGCCTTGATGTGGACGTCACGCCCCAGCATCCGGGACAGGGTGCTCGAACGCCACAGCGGCGTGTGATGAATATGGGGGCCGATCGCCGCCCGGGCCGTCCGGATGTCTGCGAGCATGTCCATCGGGGCAAACCTTTCATGATGTCTCGGTGTGGAGGCCGGAACGGTCAGAACGACGCATCCGTTCCGAGGCCGCGCTGCTGCGCGGTGGTGAAGAGGTGGTGGGCGCAGACCAGGTCCTCGGCGGCGATGCCGAGCGACTTGTAGAGCGTGATGTCGGTCTCGGAGCGCCGGCCTTGCAGGAGCCCCAGCAGCACGGCGCCGATCTCGCCGAGGATGTGGTCGTCCGTGACGCGCCCCTCGCGCTTGGCTGCGAGGAACTCGCCGCCCTGCAGGAGCGTCGAGGGCTTGTAGTCGACGAAGAAGCGCGCCTGGACCACGGCATCGCTGTCGATCTCGCGGGCGGCGGCGACACTGGAGCCGACGACGTTGAGATGGGCGCCCTGCGCGACCCAGCGACCCGCGAGGATCGGTTCGGCGGCGGCGCTGACGGTGCAGATCAGGCTGGCATCCTTCACCGCCGCCTCGGCCGAGCGCATGACCTCGATCGGCACCCCGGCGAAGGCCTGGTTCTGCCTGGCGAACGCCTCGGCCCTCTCCGGCGAGCGCCCCCATACCCGCACGCGCTTCGGCGGCCTGACGATCGCCATCGCCCTCAGATGCTGCATCGCCTGCTCGCCATAGCCGAGGATGGCGAGGTCGTCGGCATCGGCGCGCGCCAGCAGGCGTGTGGCGAGGCCGCTCGCAGCGGCAGTCCGGATGGCGGTGACCTCGCCGCCATGCACGATCGCGACCGGCGCACCGTGCTCCGTATCGAAGAGCAGGATCAGGCCCTGATGGGATTGCAGGCCCCGGGCGTGATTCTCCGGATAGACCGCCGTGACCTTGGCGCCGAAGCAGTCGGGCTTCGCCATCACGCCGGGCATCATGCCGAAACCCCGGCCCTCGCCGCCGGGCAGGCCGAGGATCCAGCGCGGGGGCTGGATGGTCTCGCCGCGGGCCGTGGCCCGCATGGCATCCTCCATCAGGCGGATGCAGCCGTCCATCGGCAGCAATTCCCGGACGAGAGAGCGGTCGATGATGCGCAGCGCCATGGTCGCAACTCGCTTTCCGGACGTGGAGAGGGCCGCCCTCGCCCATGGCGACGACGGCGCCGATTGGGGTACCCCCGCTTGAAGCCGATGCGAACGCCGATGTCCAGATGCAGGGGCTTCCTCCCTCGCCACCTGCCGGCGCCGGCGGGAGGGTCTCAGCCGGGCCCGCCGGATGCCCGCGCCAGCACGGCCGAGGCGATCGCCACGTCCTGGACGGCGAGGCCGGTGAGGGCGGCGACGGTGATTTCGCTCTCATCGGTGCGGCCGGCGGCCCGTCCGTCGATGATCTCGCCGAGTTCCACCACGCGATCGAGCGTGATCGCACCGGCCGCGAGCGCGTGCCTGAGATCCCCACGCAGCGCACCCTGCGCCCGGCTGTCGACCGCGACGACGCGAGCCGCGCCGAACAATGCCGGATCGAGCTCCTGCTTGTCGGGCGTATCCGCCCCGATGGCGGTCACATGCGTACCCGGCCGCACCATGGCGCGCTCGAGCAGCACGGCGGCGCTCGGCGTCGCCGTGACGATCAGACGGCATCGCTCCGCCACCTCGGCCGGCGAGGCCGCGATCGTGACGGAGAAGCCTCGCTTTCCGAGCCGTTCGGCATAGTCCCGCGCCGCTTCCGGGCGGCGTCCCCACACGACCACATCCCGGCAGGGGCGCACGGACTGCAGCTGCAGGACCTGCATCTCCGCCTGCATGCCGGTGCCGATGATGCCGATGGCATCGATCTCGGCGGGGGCGAGGTGCCGGGCGGCGACGGCGCCGGCCGCCGCGGTGCGCAGGTCGGTGAGATAGCCGCGATCGTCGAGAATCGCCGCCGGCTCGCCGGTCCGCCGGCGGAAGGCGAGCACCAGGCCGTTGCCGCTCGGCAGGCCGTGGCGCGGATTGTCGTAGAAGCCGGAGGCGATCTTGACGACGTAGTAATCGCCGCCGGCGATGTGGCCATATTTGATGTGCACATCGCCGGGCGGGTCCTGGAACAGAAGCTCGCCCGGCGGCGGCACGACGGCCTCGCCGCGGGAGAAGGCCCGGAAGGCGGCTTCCATCGCCGGGACAGGATCGAAACCGTCCAGCGCCGCCCTGATGGCCTCGGGCGTGAGAAGACGCATCGGCGGGCTCACAGCACGCTCCTGAGCACCGGACGGCTGATATTGGCGCCGCAGATGACGGCCACCGAGCGTCCCTGCGTCCAGGCGGGCCCGGCCTTGCACAGGCCGGCGAGCGCCACCCCCGCCGCGCCTTCCAGCAGCATGTGGTGGCCGTCGATGAAGAGGCGCATCGCCTCGGCGATCTCCTCTTCATCGACATCGATCCAGTGATCGACGTGGTCCCGGCAGAGCGCGAAGGTGATGGTGCCCGGCTCGATGCCGCCCGCGGTGCCGTCCGACAGGGTGGCGCCGGACGGCAGGTCGAGCACCTCGCCGGCCTCGACCGAACGGGCCATGACGCAGGAGGCCGCCGGCGAACAGCCGATGATCCGGGTCCGCGGCGAGACCGCCTTCAGATAGGTGGCGATGCCGCCGATCAGGCCGCCGCCGCCGACGGAGACGAAGACGTTGTCGATCGGCCCGCCCTGGCGCAGCAGTTCGGCGGCGATGGTGCCCTGCCCGGCCACGACGTCCGGGTCGTTGTAGGGCGGGACATAGGGCCATCCCCTCTCCTCGGCATAGCGGCGGGCATGGGCCTCGGTGTCGGCGCTGTCCTCGCCGACGAACTCGACCTCGGCGCCGAGCCTGCGGATATTGGCGACCTTGGCCGGCGAGGCGCCGTTCGGCACGAAGATCAGCCCGCGGCCGCCGACGCCGCGCAGCGCATAAGCGACGGCCGCGCCGTGATTGCCGGACGAGGCCGTCACCACCTTGGTATCCGGCGCCGGCGTCCCCAGGCTCAGGATCTTGTTGGCGGCGCCGCGCAGCTTGAAGGAGCCGGTATGCTGGAGATTCTCCAGCTTCAGCAGCACCTCCTGCCCCGTGCGTTCCGAAAAGGGCGGCGAGGCTTCCAGCCCGGTCTCGCGGACGACCGGCCGGATGCGCCGGTCCGCGGCATGGATGGCGTCGAGGAATGTCATGCGGGTCTCCACTCCCTCTGCGGCGGGTTCGACCGCCGCCGGACGGCGGGCCGCCGATCCCTTATGCGCCGGAGCGAAAGGAGAGCTATTCAACGGATCGGAGAATTTTTCAAACAGGAGGATCGGCCAGGCGCCGATGACGATCGAGGCGTGTCGATGCCTTGCCCTCACGACCGGCGCCGGAGTTCGCAGGGCCTTTCGTCATCCGGCGCTGTATCTTGCGCAGCCTTATTGTGACAGTTTTCTCCGAAGTCAGGCGGCGGCGTTTTTTCGGCACAGCAAGTCAAATGGACTTCCCATTCACCTTCCTTCTGTCTAGAGTAAAAACCCGCCCGTCCCATCCGCAAAATCCCACTTCCTGGTTCGATACTGTCATGATCTTACGTTTCCTGCGCCTGATATCCGCAGCGCTTGTTTTATGCGCCCTATGTTCCGTTAGGACAGCATCGGCAGATCCCGCCGCCGCGCAGCCAGGTCCGGCGGTGATCGGGAGCGTCGTCGGCCTGACGCCGGCAGTCCATGGCAGCCTATCCGGGCTGCTCTCCATCGGCTCGCCCGTGCATCTGGGCGAAACCATCCGGACCGGGCCAAGCGGCGTGGTCGAAGTACAGTTCCTCGACAACACCCATCTGATGCTCGGCTCGAAATCGTCGGTGACGCTCGACAGCTTCGTCTATGAGGGCAATGGCAAGGCCAAGTCCGTGGTCCTGCAATTCGCGAAGGGGGCCTTCCGTTTCGCCACCGGCGATTCGGCCAAGCGGGCCTACCGGATCCATGCGCCCCAGGCCTCGATCGGCGTCCGCGGCACCAAGTTCCAAGTCGATTCGCGCACGGAGACCAGCAGCGTGACGCTCTATGAGGGCAAGACCTATATCTGCCCGCCGCATCGGCCGCAGCGCTACTGCAAGCTCGTCACGCCCGGCCAGACGGCCCTGATCGGTCCCGACCGCATCATCCGCATCGTGCCGGCCTCGGATACGCCGACCGAACATTGCACCGGCTCGCCGAATTCCAAGATCTGCGACATCTTCGGCAAATAGAGAACGCCGCGGCCTCGTCAGGGAAATTTCCTGCTAAGGAATTTCGAACCGGCCCAGCCGAAGCGCCAGGGCTGCTCGACCGCCTTGGTGATGCCGATGCGCGGCCCGACCGCGATCGGCGGCTTGTCCTCGCCGGCGAGGACCTCGAAGGGCGGCGCATCGACGCGCAGGCCGTTCTGGGCCTGCGTCAGCCCCAGCGCCCGGCATAGCCGCCCGGGGCCGGCACAGAGCAGGGATCGCGCGACCTGGCCGCGCCGCTCTTCCATGCGCTCGATCCCGGCGAGCGGCATCAGCGCCCGCAGCAGCACCGCGCTCGCCTGCCCCTCTTCGCCGCAGACGATGTTGGCGCACCAATGCATGCCGTAGGAAAGATAGATGTACATGCGGCCGGGCGGCCCGAACATCACCGCATTGCGCTGCGTGCGGCCGCGGAAGCCGTGCGAGGCGGGATCCTCCTTTTCATAGGCCTCGGTCTCGACGATCACGCCGCCGACGCCGTCGACCAGCAGGATCGCGCCGATGAGGTCGCGGGCGACGGCGAGCACGGGCCGGGTATAGAAGGCGGGAGGAAGGGCGGGCATGGCGGTCCGGCGTGAAGGGTTTGGCCGCCCATCCTGCCCCATCGCCGCCTCGCCCGACAATGACCGCCTTCCCGGCGCCGGCGGGGTGCGATCATCGTCGCACCCGGCGCGCACCCGGTGCGGGCGCGCCCGGCGAGCGCGGCACGCTCCCTTCCGCCGAAGCCTGCCCTCCCGTTAAGCTATTGATCAGAAAATGCCGGCGGTTGTGCCGGCGCGGCATTGACACGCCATATTCGCCGGCTAGCTTGCCGCCAACTCGCGCTTGGGATTTTCTCGATGAATGACGCTTTCGATCGGCGGCTCTTTCTCCAGGGTGCCGTAAGCCTGTCGACCCTGATGGCTCTCGGCCTGCCCGCGTCGGCGGCCGCCGACGAAGGCGCCCTGTCCTTCGGGCACGTCAAGCCGTTCTCTTTCGGCGTCCTCGTGGATCGTGCCCGCAAATCGGCTTCCGAGGCCTATGTGCCCCCGGAGAAGCCGGCGCCCGGGATCACTTCCAAACTCACCTATGAGGAGCTCGGCAAGATCAAGTTCAAGACCGAGGATGCGCTGTGGGCCGACGGTCCCGCCCCCTTTCCGGTGACGTTCTTCCACCTCGGCACCTTCTTCCAGAAGCGCGTCACCATCAATGTCGTCGACGGACCGAACGCGCGCGAGATCATCTATCGCAAGAAATCCTTCGACATGCCCGCCGACAGCCCGGCGCAGGCCATGCCGGACGGCGTCGGCTTTGCCGGCTTCCGCTTCCAGGAGCCCCGCGCCGGCCAGGTCGACTGGAAGAAGAACGACTGGGTGGCGTTTCTCGGCGCCTCCTATTTCCGTTCGATCGGGGAACTCTTCCAATACGGCCTCTCGGCCCGCGGCATCGCCGTCAACGCCGCCGATCCCAATCCGCCGCATCAGGAGGAATTCCCCGACTTCAAGGAATTCTGGCTGGAGCCGGTGCCCAATTCCACCAACCAGATCCGCGTCTACGCGCTGCTCGACGGCCCATCCGTCACCGGCGCCTTCAGCTTTCTGATGACGCGCGAGAAGGCGGTGCTGATGGACATCGACGCGCACATCTTCACGCGCAACGACATCAACCGCTTCGGCCTGACGCCGCTCACCTCGATGTACTGGTTCTCCGAACAGGCCAAGCCCACGGCGATCGACTGGCGCCCCGAAGTGCATGATTCCGACGGCCTCGCGCTGTGGACCGGCGCGGGCGAGCATATCTGGCGCCCCCTCAACGACGTGCCGTCGACCACCACCTCCTCCTTCTCCGATTCCAATCCCCGCGGTTTCGGCCTGCTGCAGCGCGACCGCAATTTCGACCATTACCTCGACGGCGTGCGCTACGAGCTGCGGCCCTCGCTCTGGGTCGAGCCGCTCGCTCCCTTCGGGGAGGGCTCGGTGCAGCTGATCGAAATCCCGACCAATGACGAGATCCACGACAATATCGTGGCGATGTGGGTCCCGAAGGATCCGGTGAAGGGCGGCCAGTCGTTCAACCTCAAATACCGCCTGCACTGGGCGGCGGACGAGCCTTTCCCGTCGAACCTGGCCCGCTGCGTGGCGACCCGCCTCGGCAATGGCGGCCATCCCGGTACGGCCCGTCCGGCGGGGCTGCGCAAATTCGTCATCGAGTTCCTCGGCGATGCGCTCAAGAGCCTGCCCTATGGCGTGAAGCCGGAAGCGGTGGTCACCACGGGACGGGGCGAGCTTTCCTACATCTTCACCGAAGCCGTCCCGGACGGCGTGGCGGGGCATTGGCGCGCTCAGTTCGACCTCCTGGTCGACGGTCCCGAGCCGGCGGAGCTGCGCTGCTACCTCAGGAACGGCGAAGAGGTGCTGAGCGAGACCTGGCTCTACCAGTATCATCCGTTCTGACGGCGACGGGGCGCAGGCCGGCGGCCGCAGCGCCCCCGCATCGAAGCTGCACGTCGCCGATGTCGTCCCTTCTTCCAAAATCGGCGATCTTGCTCTAGAGACGCCTTTTGCCGAAGGAAGTCTCGATGCCGCACAATGTCGTGACGGGGCAGGACAGGCCCGTCGCCATCATCATGGGAAGCCAGTCCGACTGGACCACCATGCGCCACGCCGCCAAGATCCTCGACACGCTCGGCGTCGGCTACGAGGCCCGCATCATTTCGGCGCACCGCACGCCGGAGCGCCTCTACGACTTCGCCCGCACGGCGAAGGCCCGGGGCTTCCGGGTGGTGATCGCCGGCGCGGGCGGCGCGGCCCATCTGCCCGGCATGACCGCGGCGCTGACCGCCCTGCCCGTCCTCGGCGTTCCCGTCGAATCGAAGGCGCTTTCGGGCGCCGACAGCCTTCATTCCATCGTGCAGATGCCCGCCGGCATCCCGGTCGGCACGCTCGCCATCGGCAAGGCGGGCGCCACCAATGCCGGGCTGCTGGCTGCGGCGGTCCTCGCCCTCGGCGACGAGGCCCTCGCGGAACGGCTCGAGCGCTGGCGCGCGGCGCAGACCTCGGCGGTGGCCGAGCACCCGCTCGACGAAGAGGCACCCACGGCATGAGCGGCGCGGGCAAGACAGGCGTCCGCGTCGCGCCCGGCGGCGTGCTCGGCATTCTCGGCGGCGGCCAGCTCGGCCGGATGCTCGCGCTGGCGGCGGCCGAACTCGGCATCGAGAGCCACGTCTATTGTCCGGATCCGGCGAGTCCGGCCTTCGGCATCGCCGCCCGCCACACCTGCGCACCCTATGAGGACGAAGCCCGGCTCGCCGCCTTCGCGGCGGACGTCGACGCGGTCACCTATGAATTCGAGAACATACCGGCGAGGACGGCCGCCATCCTCTCGGCCGCCCGTCCCGTCCTGCCGGCCGTCGGCGCGCTCGAGACCACGGCCGACCGCTTGACGGAGAAGACCTTCATCCGCTCGCTCGGCATCGGCACGGCCGAGTTCCGGGCCGTCGACAGCCATGCCGACCTCGCCTCCGCCGTCGGCGCGCTGGGGCGGCCCGCCGTCCTCAAGACGCGCCGATTCGGCTATGACGGCAAGGGACAGACGCTGATCCGCCCCGGCCACGACCTCTCCGAGGCGCTGGCGCGCATGGGCGGGCAGCCCGCCATCCTCGAAGCCTTCGTGCCTTTCGCGGCCGAGGTCTCCGTCATCGCCGTGCGCAGCGACAACGGCTCGGTCAGGACCTACGATCTCGTCGAGAACGAGCATCACGAGCACATCCTCGACCGTTCGGTGGTGCCCTCGCGCTTCGCCGCCCTCGTCGAGGAACGCGCCCGCTCGATCGCCGCGGCCATCATCGCCGCGCTCGACTATGTCGGCGTCCTTGCGGTGGAGATGTTCGTGACCGAAAGCCATGACGTGCTGGTCAACGAGATCGCCCCGCGCGTCCACAATTCCGGTCACTGGACCCAGGATGCCTGCGTGGTCAGCCAGTTCGAGAATCACGTGCGCGCCGTCTGCGGCTGGCCCCTGGGCTCGACCGAGCGGCACAGCGATGCCGTGATGACCAATTTGATCGGCGACGACGTCAATGCCTGGCTCGCTTTGGCCTCCGAACCTCGGGCCGCCCTGCACCTCTATGGCAAGAACGAAGCCCGCGCCGGCCGGAAAATGGGCCACGTGACCCGGCTTTCCCCCCGCAGCCGCTGACATCGGCCGTTCCCGCCCGAACCGTCGCGAAGGCTGTGGACACAAGACCTGCGATCTGATATGACGCCGCTTCCGAATTCGGCGGCGCTCCGATATCGAGGTTTCCTTGCGTCTGGCCGCCGCAGCGTTTCACATCAGGAAAATAGGACGGCCCGCGTGCAGGTTCTCGTTCGCGACAACAATGTTGACCAGGCTCTGAAGGCTCTCAAGAAGAAGATGCAGCGTGAGGGCATTTTCCGTGAGATGAAGCTGCGCGGCCATTATGAGAAGCCCTCCGAGAAGCGGGCCCGCGAGGCGGCGGAAGCGGTCCGCCGCGCACGCAAGCTCGCCCGCAAGAAGCTGCAGCGCGAGGGCCTGCTCCCGGCCACGCCGCGCGTCGTCAAGAAATAAGCCGTTTCGGCGGAGCAGGTGGATGATGCTGACGCCCGGGCATTTTGGCCGGGCGTTTGTATTTTCGCGGGTCCGGATGAGGCGGCGGATCGCCGTGCGCGGGTGACCCCGTGACGATATGCGGGTTCAATTGCCCGGGCGATTGGAATAGGCTTCCGCGCTGTCCCCGGAAGGCTTTACCTTCCAGCAAGGTTAATGCAGCAAATTGCCTCGTCGAGGGCCCGAAGGCCTGAAGCGAGTCGTCTCGAAACTGTTCGGATGAACATGATGGCAAACCCGGCACGTCCAGTCGCATCGCTCTCCGCCAGGCCCCTCCGGGCGATGGTCGCGGCGGTCCTGCTGGTGGGGTTGATGGGCTGCGAGACCGTCGGCAAGGTCGGCGGCGGCGACGACAGCGGTGAGAGTTCCCAGGTCGCCTCCACCGACATCTCGTCGCTATCGGGTGTCATCGAAAAGAATCCGAGCGATCCCGAGGCCTGGAACATGCGCGGTTCCGCCTATGCGCGCTCCGGCCAGTTCGGCCCGGCGATCTCCGATTTCAATCACGCGCTGCAGCTCGATCCCGACTTCGCGCAGGCCCTCGCCAACCGCGCCCTCGTCTTCCGCAAGACGAACCAGACCGCGCAGGCCCTGGCCGACTACAACCACGTCATTGCGGTCGATCCGAATTATGCGCCCGCCTATGTCGGCCGCGGCAACATCTATCGCCTTCAGGGCCAGACGCAGCAGGCGATGGCCGATTACGACAAGGCGATCCAGATCAAGCCGGAGACGGCCGAAGCCTATTACAATCGCGGCCTGATCCGCCAGGCGGCCGCCAACCATGAAGTCGCCATCGACGATTTCACCTCGGCGATCTCGAACGATCCCCTCGCCGAAGCGCCCTATTATTCGCGCGGCACCTCCTATCTCGTCCTGCACAAATACAAGGAAGCCCTGGCCGACTTCAACCAGGCGCTGGAAATCAACAACCGCAATCCCGCTTCCTGGGCGGGGCGCGGCCTGGCGCAGGCCGGCGCCGGCGACACGCAGAAGGCTCGCGAGAGCTTCCAGCGCGCCCTCACGCTCGATTCTTCCAATGTGGCGGCCAAGAACGGCATGGCGCAGCTCGGCAGCACCTGAGGCGCGGCGATGCGCCGGCTTGGCCGGAAAATCGGCCCGGGGCCTTCCATCCCGACCCGCCGACCCAATATAACGCTGGAGCGGGGGCGGCCGGATGATTCCGGCCGCCGTCGTTCCGCTTGAATTCATGACACGCACTGCTTTTCAAACCTCGGCATGGTCCCGGCGGCCGGTGGGCTTCCGGACAGGATCATGCGCTGAAACAAAGGGTTAGAACGTGATCGCCCGCTCGGGGCGGATCGCGCTCTAGGGCGCTTCCCGGCGCTTCGGAGATTGCCATGGCCGATACAGTTGCTTCCGACACGAATGCCTCCGCCAAAATTCCGGTGACCGTGCTCACCGGCTATCTCGGGGCCGGCAAGACCACGCTTCTCAACCGCATCCTCACGGAGCCGCACGGCCAGCGCTTCGCCGTCATCGTCAACGAGTTCGGCGAGATCGGCATCGACAACGACCTCATCGTCGACGCCGACGAGGAAGTGTTCGAGATGAACAATGGCTGCGTGTGCTGCACCGTACGCGGCGACCTGATCCGCATCATCGACGGCCTCCTGAAGCGCAAGGGCAAGTTCGACGCCATCCTCGTCGAAACCACCGGGCTCGCCGATCCCGCCCCGGTGGCGCAGACCTTCTTCGTCGACCAGGACGTCGCCGAGAAGACCCGCCTCGACGCCGTCGTCACGGTGGCGGACGCCAAATGGCTCAAGGATCGCCTCAAGGATGCGCCGGAAGCCAAGAACCAGATCGCTTTCGCCGACGTCATCGTGCTCAACAAGACCGATCTCGTCAGCCCGGCCGAGCTGCGGGAAGTCGAGATGCGCATCCGCGCGATCAACCCCTATGCCAAGCTGCACAAGACGACCCGCTCCAATGTCGCGATATCAGACGTGCTCGGCCGCAACGCCTTCGACCTCGACCGCATCCTCGATCTGGAGCCGGCCTTCCTCGAAGCCGACGACCATGACCACGATCATGACCACGGCCACGACCATGGCCACGACCACCATCATCACGATCACGGCCACGGGCTGAAGCACTACCATGACGAGACCATGCAGTCGGTTTCGTTCACCATCGACGGCGACGTCGTTCCGGAAAAATTCATGCCGTGGATCAACCAGATCGCGCAGAGCGAGGGACCGAATCTCCTGCGCTGGAAAGGCATCCTGGCCTTCAAGGACGAGCCGAAGCGCTTCGTGCTGCAAGGCGTCCACATGATCGTCGACGGCGATCTCCAGCGTGACTGGAAGCCCGGCGAGAAGCGCCAATCCCGCCTGGTGTTCATCGGCCACGACCTCAAGACCGCCGAGCTCGAACAGGGTTTCCGCGCCTGCGCGGCGTGAGCCGGCATACGCCCCGACAGCGGCGGGCGGGGTGACCGTCCGCCCCTCGATCGGAGACCCTACGCCCGGCGCCCGACGCCTTCCCGGAGCGCGGGTCTCCGGCCCCGTTGTCGATCGCGGATCGGCACTCCATTTCGAGAGACCCTCCTAGTGAGCACCACGAGCTTCCCATCCCTCTCCGAACAGGTCACGCCCGTCGCAGCCGGCAGCCATGTCGTCGCCTGCAGCTGGCTCGGCCGCACGCCGGTCTTCGCTTCCTCGGACGGGACGGCCGTCCTTGCCGGCATCGGCGAGGAGAAGCGCGGCACCCTGTTCGAGGATGCCGGCCTGCTCACGGCGGCGTCCAGCCGCACCATGCTCGTGGCCGGCAGCGATGATGGCCGGATCGCCGCCATCGGCGCCGACGGCGGCATCGCCGCGCTCGGCGAGATCAGGGGCAAATGGATCGATGCGGTGGCGGTGGCGCCGACCGGCGGGGCGGTCGCCTGGTCGGCGGGCAAATCGGTCCATGCACGCGACGACAAGGGCGTCGTGCGCAGCTGGACGGCCCCCTCCAGCGTGCGCGGCCTCGCCTTCTTCCCCAAGGGCTATCGCCTGGCGATCAGCCACTATAACGGCGTCTCGCTGTGGTTCCCCAATGCGAGCGCGGCGCCCGAATTCTACGAATGGAAGGGCAGCCATATCGACGTCACGGTTTCGCCGGATGCGCGCTTCATCGTGACCTCGATGCAGGAGAACACCCTGCATGGCTGGACGGTGGCCGACAAGAAGCACATGCGCATGTCCGGCTATCCCTCCAAGACGCGCTCCTTCTCCTGGTCGCATGACGGCAACTGGCTGGCGACCTCGGGGGCGGACGCCGCCATCATCTGGCCCTTCCAGGCCAAGGACGGCCCGATGGGCAAGGCGCCGCGCGAATGCGGCATACGCCATGCCAAGGTCTCCCGCGTCGCCTTCCATCCCAAGGCGCTCGTGCTCGCCATCGGCTATGAGGATGGCTGCATCCTGCTCTGCCGCCTCACCGACGCCTCCGAGATCCTGGTCCGCCGTTCGGTCGAAGGCTCGGGCATCACCGCCATCGCCTGGGACGCGACCGGCGCGCAGCTCGCCTTCGGCGCCGAGGACGGCGCGGCCGGCATCCTCACTCTGCCGGCGGCCTGACGCGATGTTCGGCCTGTTCCGCAAGCCCAGCGCCCCCGAACGCGAGAAGGCGGCCGCCATCAAGGCGATCGTCCGCGAGATCCAGGGGCTCAGCGACGACGCCACCCTGTCGGTGAGCGAGATCCAATGCGGCGACGCGAGCTGTCCTGGCACGGAAACCGTGATTCTCGTCATGCGCCCTGGCCTGAAGACGCAGGCCTTCAAGGTGCTGGCCCCCCTCCTCGAGGTCGACCGCGCCGCAGTGGAAGAGGCCTTGGCCACGCCGCAGGCCTAGAGATCCGGGGTCATCCTGCGATGCGCGAGGCTTCCGCTCGCAGGCGGTGGCGGCTATCGGCGATCTGTCGCCGCGAACCCGTCCAGCTTCTGGAACAGGCCTTCCAGCTCTTCTTCGCTGGGGCTGAAGAAATTCATGCCACGGCCCACCAGGATACCGAAGGCGGCGAACAGGAAGAGGTTCCGCTCGGCGCTGCCGGCTTCGCCATCGGCGGCCACAAGGCGCTGCAGGGTGCCGAACATGCCGTGGACGGCCTCGGCCGCCTCCGGGAACTCGGCCATGGCCACGAACAGGGCCGGTGAGACACCGCCTTTTTCGCGGGCGATCCGGCGGACATGAAGGGCGAGCGCTTCGGTGAAGGTGCGGGTGGAGCGCGCGGTGTCCTCGATGTCGGCGATCAGCTTCTCCATGTTCCGCCGGACTGCCGCCACAACCACCGCGCTCTTGGCCGGAAAATGGTGCAGGATGCCCCCCTTGCTGATGCCGGCCTGCGTGGCGACCATGTCGATGGTCAGCTTGTGGACGCCGACCGCCTCGATCACCGCGACCGTCGCCGCCAGAATCTGGTCTACGGTCTCGACGCTGCGTTGCTGCGGCTTGCGTGCGGTCTTGGGGGGAGAGACGGATTTCGGCATAATCGTGGAACGATCCTTCCCTTTTAACAAAACCGTCTGGACGGTTTTATTTTAAGCTGTTAAGCGAGCGCTACGCAACCCTTACCGTTCAGACGTCTGGCATACAGCGAGGACAGCGATGATTTCCAGAGCGGCATGGCCAGGCAGGAGTTGGCGCCTTGCAATCGGAATGGCCCTCGCGGGAAGCGCATTGACACCCGCCTCGGCCGGAGGAGTGCCTACGCGGGTGATGGTGGTCACCGCGCATGTCGGTGATTTCAGCCCCGATATCAGCCTCACCGGCGATATCGAAGCGCAGGTGCAGAGCGATATCTCCTTCCGCGTCGGCGGACGCATCGTCGAAAGGCTGGTGGAGGTGGGCGACCACGTCACGCCCGACCAGGTGCTGGCCCGGGTGGACGGCAAGGAGCAGCGCATCGACCTCGACACCGCCAATGCCACCCTCGCCTCCGCCCAGGCCCAGCTGCAGCAGAACGAGGCGGCCTACCGGCGCCAGAAGACCCTGATCGCCACCAACGCGACCGCCCAGAGCTCGCTCGACACAGCCCAGGAAAACCTCAGCATATCCCAGGCGACGGTGGCTGCGGCGACCGCGCAGGTCTCGCAGGCCCGGGAGCAGCTCGGCTATGCCGACCTGCGGGCCGGCGTGGCGGGAACCGTGACCTCCCGGAGCGTGGAGGCCGGCCAGGTGGTGCAGGCGGGGCAGACCGTCGTCAGCATCGCCCAGGACGGCCCGCGCGATGCGGTGTTCGACGTCTACCAGGCCGTGATCAACAAGCCGCCCGGCTCGCCCGTGATCGACATCGCACTGGTCGCCGATCCCAAGGTGACGACCACGGGCACGGTGCGCGAGGTTTCTCCCATCGTCGATGCGAGCAAGGGCACGATCCGCGTCAAGATCGGCTTGAAGGACACGCCGCCCGCCATGTCGCTCGGTACGGCCGTCCGCGGCCGGGCGAGCCTTGCCCCCAAGAGGCGCGTGGTCCTGCCCGCGTCGGCCCTGTTCATCTGGCACAGCAAGCCGGCGGTGTGGACCGTGGCCGCGGACACCCGGAAAGCCTCGCCGCACGAGGTCACGCTCGATCGCTACACCACCCGGTCCATCGTGCTGTCGGCGGGCGTCGAGGATGGCGACATCGTGGTGACCAAGGGCGGCCAACTCCTCCGCCCTGGGCAGACGGTCGAAACCGTCGAGGAGCAGCATCAATGAGAGCGACCCTGATCCGGATTGCTACGGCCGTCGGCGGCAAGGCCGGTGACGTGCCGCGCGCCCTTGTCCTCCCTTTCCGAGGGCGGGCGAAAGGGCGCATGGCACTGGCCACGGCCCTCCTCCTCGCAGCCGTGCCCGCCCTCGCCCAGGAGCCGGTCCGGCCCGTCCTCACCGTCACCGCCCACGCCCGCAGCATCGCGACGTTCGGCCCGTTCATCGGCAGCGTCGAGGCGCGCTACCAGACCAATCTCGGCTTCCAGGTCGGCGGACGCATCATTGCGCGCGAGGTCAATGTCGGAGATCAGGTCAAGCAGGGCCAGAGGCTCTCGGCCGTGGACGCCACGCTGCTGCGGCTCGCCGTGCAGTCGGCGCAGGCCGACCTCGCCAACGCCAAGGCCCAGCTTGCCAATGCCGTGCTGACCGAGAACCGCAGCAAGACCCTCGCCGTCACCGAAACGGCCTCGAAGGCCCAGGTCGATACGGCCACGGCTGCCCGCGAGACGGCACAGGCAAAGGTCGCCCAGTCCGAGGCCTCGCTGCGCCAGGCCCAGAACGTGCTGAGCTATGCCGAGCTGATCGCTCCCTATGACGGTGTGATCACCGCGGTGAATTCGGATGTCGGCAAGGTCGTTTCGGCCGGCGATGTCATCGTCACCCTGGCGCGGCCGGATGTGCGGGAAGCCGTGGTGGACGTGCCCGACTATCTGGCGCCGGAACTCCAGGCCTATCCCCGCTTCGACGTCACGCTCGCCGGCGAGGCGAGCATCAAGGCGGGCGCCACGCTGCGCCAGCTCGCGCCGGCCTCGGATGCGGTGACGCGCACCAGGCGAGCCCGGCTGCCGCTGGACAATCCTCCCCAGGGCTTCCGGCTCGGCTCGACGATTGCGGTTTCGGCGGTACGCACCGTCGCCCCCTTCATCGAAGTGCCCAGATCCGCGCTCGTCGGGACGGGAGACAAGCTCTCGGTGTGGATCGTCGATCCCGGCAAATCGGCGGTCACGACGCGTCCGGTGACGCTGGTCACCAGCAGGGACGGCTACGCCGTCGTCGACGGCCTCCATGAGGGCGACGTCGTGGTGACGGCCGGCGTCGATTCTCTCCAGGCCGGGCAGGCCGTGAAACTTCCTGCCGCGGCAATTTCCGGCGACAAGATCCCAGAGGGGCAGCAATGAACGGTCTCAATCTGTCGGACTGGGCGCTGCGCCACCGTTCCTTCATCTGGTATCTGATGATCGCGGCCGTGATCGCGGGCGCCCTGTCCTATACCAGGCTCGGCCGCGAGGAGGATCCGTCCTTCGACATCAAGACCATGGTCGTGCAGGTGCAGTGGCCGGGCGCGACGCTGGACGAGACGATCAACCAGGTCACCGACCGGGTGGAGAAGGAACTCCAGCAGATCGCCACGCTCGACTACACCCGCAGCTACACCAAGCCCGGCAGCGCGACCATCATGGTCAACCTGAAGGACACCACCAACGGGCGGGCGCTGTCGGATGCCTTCTACCAGATCCGCAAGCATGTGAACGACATCTGGTACACGCTGCCGAGCGGCGTGCAGGGCCCCTATTTCAACGACGAGTTCGGCGACGTCTACGGCAATGTCTACGCCTTCACGGCCGACGGCATCAGCTTCCGCCAGTTGCGCGACTATGTCGAAGTGGTGCGCAACCGCGTGCTCTCGGTGCCGGGCGCCGGCAAGACCCAGATCCTGGGCGCCCTCGACGAGGTGATCTATCTCGACTTCGACACCGGGCGGCTGTCGAGCCTGGGCGTCGATCGCCAATCCGTCATTGCCTCGCTCCAGGCGCAGAACGCCGTGTCGGCCTCGGGCGTGGTACAGGCCGGAGAAGATCGCGTCAGCGTCCGCGTCGGCGGCGGCTTCAAGTCGGAGGACGATCTGCGCGCCATCAATCTGCGGGTGAACGACCGCTTCTTCCGCCTCAGCGATGTCGCCACCATCACGCGGGGCTACGAAGACCCCCCATCGTCCCTGTTTCGCTATGACGGGCAGCCCGCCATCGGCCTTGCCGTCGCCATGGCGCCGAACGGCAATCTGCTGCAGTTCGGCGAGGACTTGAAGGCGGCGATGAAGGACGTCACCGCCACGCTGCCGATCGGCGTCGGCGTCCATCTCGTCTCCGACCAGCCGGCGGTCGTGGAGGAGGCGATTTCCGGCTTCACGCGTGCGCTGATGGAAGCGGTGATCATCGTGATGGCGGTCAGTTTCGTCAGCCTCGGCCTGCGGGCCGGGCTGGTGGTGGCGATCTCGATTCCGCTGGTGCTCGCCATCGTCTTCATCGTGATGGAATATAGCGGCATCTCGCTGCAGCGTATTTCGCTCGGCGCCCTGATCATCGCGCTCGGCCTGCTCGTCGATGACGCCATGATCACCGTGGAGATGATGATCAGCCGGCTCGAGGCGGGCGATACGCTCCGCAAAGCCGCGACCTATGCCTTCACCTCCACCGCCATGCCGATGCTCACCGGCACGCTCGTCACGGTCGCCGGCTTCATTCCCATCGGCCTCAACGACAGTTCGGCCGGCCAGTACACCTTCACCCTTTTCGTGGTGATCGCCGTCGCCCTGCTGGTCTCCTGGATCGTCGCGGTGGTCTTCGCGCCGCTGCTCGGCGTGACCATCCTGCCGAGGAGCATGAAGAGGCATGACGAAAAGCCGAGCCGCTTCACCGCAGCCTTCAAGGCGCTGCTGCTCGGCGCGATGCGCTGGCGCTGGTTGACCATCGCCGTCTGCCTCGGCCTGCTCGCGGCGTCGGTGGTGGGCATGGGCCATGTGCAGCAGCAGTTCTTCCCCTCGTCCGACCGGCCGGAACTGCTGGTCGACATGACCTTGCCGCAGAACAGCACGATCGCCGAGACCAAGGCGCGGATGGACGATTTCGAGAAGGCCTTCGTCGGCGACGACGATGTCGAGCGCTGGAGTTCCTATGTCGGACAGGGGGCCGTGCGCTTCTATCTGCCGCTCGACCAGCAGCTTTCCAATCCCTTCTTCGGCCAGATCGTGGTGGTGACCAAGGGGCTCGAAGCCCGCGAACGCGTACGGGCCAGGCTCGATACGCTGGCACGCGACAAGTTCGTCGGCATCGACGTGCTGGTGCATCCCCTCGAACTCGGCCCGCCGGTCGGCCGGCCGGTGCAGTATCGCGTCAGCGGCCCCGACATCCAGGGCGTGCGCGAGCAGGCGATCAAGCTGGCCGGCGTCATCGCCGACGATCCCAGCCTGGGTACGATCACCTATGACTGGAACGAGCCGGGCCGGGTGCTGCGCGTCGAAGTCGACCAGAACAAGGCCCGCCTGCTCGGCGTGACCTCGCAGGACATCGCCTCGATCCTCAACGGGACACTGGCGGGATCGGCCTTCACGCAGGTCCGTGACGACATCTACCTCGTCAACGTGGTCGGGCGCGCCCAGGCGGACCAGCGCGATTCGCTGGAAACGCTGGAGAACCTGCAGATCTCCCTGACGGGCGGCACGGTGGTGCCGCTGCGCGCGGTGGCGACTATCGGCTACGCCATGGAACAGCCGATCGTCTGGCGCCGCTCGCGCCTGCCGACCGTCACCGTCAGCGCCGCCGTCGTCGGCGACATCCAGCCGGCCACGGTGGTGCAGCACCTGCAGGCGAAGATCGCGGCCTTCTCGGCCCAGTTGCCGCCCTATTTCAAGCTGGAGGTCGGCGGTGCGGTGGAGGCGGCCGGCAAGGGCCAGTCGCCGATCGTGGCGATCGTGCCGATCATGCTGCTGACGATGCTCACGGTGCTGATGATCCAGTTGCAGAGCTTCCAGAAGCTGTTCCTGGTCGTCAGCGTGGCGCCCCTCGGCCTGATCGGCGTGGTGCTCGGGCTGCTCCCCTTCGGCCAGCCCCTCGGCTTCGTGGCGATCCTCGGCGTGCTCGCGCTGATCGGCATCATCATCCGCAACTCGGTGATCCTGGTGAAGCAGATCGAGGATCACGAGCGGGAAGGCATGGAGCGCTGGGCTGCCGTGGTCAACGCCACCGTCCACCGCATGCGCCCGATCCTGCTGACGGCCGCCGCGGCGAGCCTCGGCATGATCCCGATCGCGCGCGAGGTGTTCTGGGGCCCGATGGCCTACGCCATGATCGGCGGCATCCTGGTGGCGACGCTGCTGACATTGCTCTTCCTGCCGGCGCTGTATGTGACGTGGTACCGGGTCAAGGAGCCGAAGGCGGCCGGCTGAACCGCAACCGCCTTCCCGACCGGCGGCAGGAGGCGGCGGGCCGGACGCCTGTCCGTCCTGTCTCTTTCCGCCGCCTTAACCTTCGACAAAGCCCGCGTTCCGTTTCACACTCCGTCCGCGCACGGCCGCCGGCCGATGCGTTGCGGTATCGGATCGGGAGGATGACCCATGTGCGGCAGTCAGAGCGGCGACAATCTCGCCATCGCCACGCGCCAGATCGACGACGAGCGTGTGCGGATCACGCGGTATGATTTCTCGCCGGGCACCGAAACCGGCTGGCATCGCCACGAGTTCCCCTATGCGGTGGTGCCGCTGATGGACGGCGTCCTGCGCATGGTCGACGCGCAGGGCGAAAAGCTCGTCCCGCTCACGGCAGGTGTCAGCTATTCGAGGCCGGCGGGCGTCGAGCACAACGTCATCAATGCCGGAACCGGTGCGATGGCGTTCGTGGAAGTCGAGATGAAGGCCTGACGGGCACGGCGCCGGCCTCGCCGTGGCCCGCAGGTGGGAGGCCCGATGCGCGTCCTCGTGCTCTATGCCCATCCCTGCGGGGAATCCTTCGCGGCGGCGCTGCATACGAGGGCGGTGGCGGTCCTGCGCTCGGCGGGCCATGAGGTCGACGATTGCGATCTCTATGCCGAGAATTTCCAGCCGGTGCTGACGGCCGAAGAACGGCGCGCCTACGACGATCCGGCCCGCAATACCGGGCCGGTGGCCGGCTATGTCGAGCGGCTGCGCAAGGCGGAGGCGCTGGTGATCATGTGTCCGGTCTGGAACTACGGCTTCCCGGCCATCCTGAAAGGATATTTCGACAGGGTGTTCCTGCCCGGCGTGTCCTTCCACATCGTCGACGGCAGGACGAAGGGATGCCTGCACAATATCCGCAAGGTCGTCGCGGTGACGAGCTATGGCGGCTCGCGCTGGGCCGCCTTCCTTCTCGGCGATCCGCCGCGGCGCCTGGTCATGCGCATGCTGCGCGGGGCGGTGAAGCCGTTCGCCCCGTTCCGCTATCTCGCCCACTATTCGATGAACGAATCAACCGAGCGCACCCGCGCGGCGTTCCTGCGCCGCGTGGAGGCGGCATTCGCCCGATTCTGAGGCCGCCGCGGCGCGGGAAAGCGCCCTCCGGCCGGCAAAGCCGGCGCCGGCGGCATGCAGAGGCATGGCAAGCTCGACATTTTCCGCCAGAAAGTGCATGTTCAGCCGGCTACCTCATTTTCTCAGCCGGCGGACCATTGCCATGCGACACCCGGCCTCGAAGACGATCGGCTACCAGTTGATCCATGTCGCCCGCCTGCACCGGGCCCGCACGGCCAAGCTGCTGGAGAGCCTCGGCCTGTTTCCCGGCCAGGAACAGGTGCTGGAAGCGCTGTCCGGGCGGGAGGCGATCTCGATGAGCGAGCTTGCCGAAATGCTGCGGGTGCGCCCGCCCACCGCCTCCAAGACCATTGCCCGGCTCTCCGCCGCCGGGCTGATCGAGCGCAAGCTGTCCGATGGCGACGGACGGGTCGTGCGCGTCGCCCTCACGGCCGCCGGCCGCGACAAGGCGACGGCGATCGCCGCCCTCGCCATCGACATCGAGGCCGAGGCGACCAGCCATCTCGACGGCAAGGAGCGCAAGCGCCTGCGCAAGCTGCTCCGCCGCGTCGAGAAGGGCTTCCGCCATGCCCAGGGCAGCGAGATGGAAGCCGACGAGGACGAGGCCGCCGACGAAGGCGATGCCGACGAGGCGTGATCGTCCGATCGCCGGTGCGCCCCTGCGTCACGCCTGCCGGCGGGCATGAAGCTTGAAACGCCCCGCTCATCGCTGCGAGGCGAGGCCCCTTCTCCGGAAAATGCTCTACGCGCGCGGCCAGGGCGTTTCGGGAACCGGCGTCAGCGGCCCCTTGCCGTCGCGCCACGAAACGAGATTGTCGATCAGCAATTGCCCCATCGCCTCGCGCGTATGCACCGATGCGGAGCCGATATGCGGCAGCAGCACGGTATTGGCGAGGCCGATCAGGCTGGCCGGCACATTCGGCTCGTCGGCGAAGACGTCGAGGCCCGCCGCCAGGATCTGTCCGGAGGCCAGCGCCTCGGCCAGCGCCGCCTCGTCGACCACGGTGCCCCGCGCCATGTTGATCAGGATGCCGTTCGGGCCGAGCGCCTTCAGCACCTCGGCATTGACCATGTTGCGGGTTTCCGCGCCGCCCGGCACGATCAGCATCAGCGTGTCGACCGCTTCGGCGAGTTCCAGCAGCGTCGGATAATAGGCATAGGGCGAATCCGCCTGCCTGCGGCGGCTGTGATAGGCGATCTTCAGGCCGAAGGCCTCGGCGCGCTTGGCGATCGCCTTGCCGATGCGGCCGAGGCCGACGATGCCGAGCGTACGGCCGCGCAGCGTGCCGCGGGTCAGCGGATAGGCGCTCTTGAGCCATTTGCCCTCGCGCAGATAGCGGTCGGCCTGCGGGAATTCCCGCGCCGTGGCGATGAGCAGGCCGAGGGCGACGTCGGCGACTTCCTCGTTGAGGACGTCCGGCGTGTTGGTGACGACCACGCCATGGCGGGCGGCGGCAGCGGCATCGACCGAATCATAGCCGACGCCGAAATTCGCCACCAGCTCGAGCTTGGGCAGCGCCTTGATCAGGGCTTCGTCGACCGGGGCGTGCGCGCCGGCGGCGATGAAACGCACGAGGCCGGCGATCTGCGCCATCGCCGCATCCGGGTCTTTCGCCTCCCAGAGCTTGTGCACGGTGAATTCCCGCTCCAGGGCGGCGATGGTCTGCGGCAGGAGCGGACGGGGCATGAGAAGATCGGGAGCGGGCATGGCGGGCGGCATTCCGGTATGAGGCGTCGGGGCAGCGAGCATAGGGGGCGGGAGCGCGGCTGTCCGGCGGACATCTCGCCGCGCTCGCCGGGACTTCAGAATTGGGGACGCTTGCCGCCCAGTTCCTCGTCGATATAGGCCTCGACGATCGCATCCATGTCGCGGTCGGCGGTGAAGCCGAGCGAAAGGGCGCGGGTGGTGTCGAAGTCGCGCGCCCAGCCCGCGACGATCTTCTCGATCACCGGATCGGATTCGCGCCGGATCAGCGCCACCGCCTTGTCGCCGGCGGCCCGCCGCAGCGCCTCGATCTCCTCGGCGACCGTCGCGGAGAGGCCGGGCATGTTGAGGTTGCGCCGCGCCCCGAGGCGGGACGTGTCGATCGCGGCGGCATGGTGCAGGAAGCCGACGGCCGAGCGCGGGCTCGCGAACCAGTGCCTGACCTGGTCGGAAACCGGAAGGACCGCCTCCTGGCCGTTCAGCGGCTCGCGCAGGATGCCGGAGAAGAAGCCGGACGCCGCCTTGTTGGGCTTGCCCGGGCGGATCGCGATGGTCGGCAGGCGGATGCCGATGCCGTCGAAGAAGCCGCGCCGGCTGTAATCGGCGAGGAGGAGTTCGCCGATCGCCTTCTGCGTGCCGTAGGAGGTGAGCGGCGTGGTGAAGAACTCGTCGCCGATGCGGTCGGGGAACGGCGCGCCGAACACCGCGATGGAGGAGGAGAAGATCACGCGCGGGAAATAGCCCTCGCCGGGCCGGCTCGCGCCATGCGCCAGGCGGATGGCATCGAACAGGCGCTGCGTGCCTTCGAGATTGATGCGGTAGCCCTTGTCGAAATCGGCCTCCGCCTCGCCGGAGACGATGGCGGCGAGATGGATGATCACGTCGGGCCGCCCGCCGATCAGGCGCTCCACCACGCCCGGGGCCGGCAGATCGTCCTGCGAGGCGCTGCAGGCGAACGGCAGGCCGGCCGGGACAGCCGGCAACACGACATCGCTGAGCACGGCTTCGTCGACGCGCTTGCCGCCGAGCGTGCCGTCCCGGGCGATGCTCTCCAACAGCTTGCGGCCGATCATGCCAGCCGCGCCCAAAATCAAGACCTTCATTGCCACGCCTCTTCATTTCCTCCGGCGCGCGCCCCGCCGCACCGGAAACAGTTCCATCCCAAAATTTTCTTCTAGCGCATAATCCGGTTCAGGAAACCCGTCGGCCCGAATTAATGCCCAGGGATAGGATCTTTGGGAAGGGGAGGCAAGCCGGGCCCGGCAGCGCCAGGGCTCCGAATGCAGGTTGACAAAGGCCTGACGAGACGGGGTGGGAGGGCGGCTCGATAACGCTCCGTCATTCTCGGCGAGCCGCGCAGCGGCGAGGGAAGAGAAACCATGGGCCAGAACGCCGCCCCTGCGTCATGGATCCCCTTTCCTCGCTGCGCTCGCCGGGGATGACGGACACGACGCCTGTTGGAAATGAACCTGAATTCGCAACCCTGGGCGGCGCCTCGTGCCGGCCGGAACGACGATGCCCGGCGCAGGGCCGGGCATCGAAGAATCATCGGGGAATGCGACGCGTCAGCCGCGGGCGCCCACCAGGGCGAACATCTCTCCCTGCGGATCGCGGCATTGCAGGATCCACAGGCCTCCGGGTACTTCCTGCGGGCCGAACACCACTTGCCCGCCCTTCGCCGCCACCCGCGCGCCGGCGGCGTCGATATCCGCGACATGGACGTAATAGAGCCAGAACGGCATCGGGATATGGGGGGCCTTGGTCATGATGCCGCCGAGGTCGACGCCGTTCCTGCCGAAGATCTGGTAGACGCCCATCGGGCCCATATCCATGGCCGCGCCCTTGGTCCAGCCGAAGAGCTCCGCATAGAAATCGAAGGCGGCCGGGCCGTCGCCCGCGTGGAGCTCGCGCCAGCCGAAATGGCCGGGCGTGCCCATGGCCGGCATCGCCGGCCCCTCGCCCTGGCCCTTGAACAGGCAGAAAACCGCGCCGTGCGGGTCGGCGGCGACGGCGAAGCGCCCGATGCCGGGGATGTCGTCGGGCGCGCGCAGGACCTTGCCGCCGAGTTCCTCGATGCGCGCGGCGGTCGCATCGACGTCGTCGGCGCCGACATAGCCGATCCAGCCCGGCCTGGCGCCCATTGCAGCCGCGTCCGCCTGAACCGTCGTCAGCCCGCAGACGGGAGTGCCGTTGGCCGAGAACAGGGTGTAGGACATGCCGGGCAGCCCCGAATCGGCCGCATCCCAGCCGATGACGTCCCGATAGAAGGCCTCGGCCGCCTTCATGTCGCTCGTCATCAATTCGTACCAGACGAAAGTCCCGGCAATCTCCGACATGTCGTTTCTCCCTTTCCATTGATGGTTTCTACGGCGAGAAGATAGCGCGCGAACGTGACGGAGATCGGACCGCCGCGTCGTCTGCGGTCCGGGTGTGCCCCGCCCGCCGCCCGCCTGTTTCGATGCGTCAGGCCTCGGCCGGCCCGCCGCAACAGGTCTGCGCATGCGGCGCGGCCTCGTATTCGTCGTGCCGGCGGACGAAATCCAGGGTGGTGGTTTCGTTGCGACCCTTGGGGGCGCGGTCGAGGATCATCAGGGCGCCGATCAACTCCTCCGGACCCCGCGCATAGCTCGAATAGGTGTGGAAGACGCCGCCGTCCTCGTCCCTGGCGAAGGCGCTGAGGCCGGGCAGCTCGTCATTGGCCTCGCCGGCCGGGATTTGCCGAAAATTGTAGGACACGCTGTCCTGCCCGAGCGCCTCCTCGGAGAAGGAGACGTGATAGTCGAAGTTGAAATCGCTGCCGAAGGAGGAAACCCAGGGAAAGCGCCACCCCATCCGCGCCTTGAAGGCCTCGATCCTGGCGAGCGGCGCACGCGACACCACGACCAGCCGGACATCGTGATGTTCGAGATGCGGCAGGGCGCCGTCGAGATGGTCGGCCAGGAAGGAGCACCCGGGGCAGCCTGCCTTCCAGTCCGGGCCGAACATGAAGTGATAGACGACGAGCTGGCTAAGTCCGCCGAACAGCTCGGCGAGCGTAAGGCGGCCTTCCGGCGCATCGAACGCATAGGCCTTGTCGACCTCGACCCATGGCAGCGCGCGCCGTTCGGCATTGAGCCTGTCGCGCGCCCTCGTCGCCTCCTTTTCCCGGACCAGGAGCGCCCTCCTCGCCTCGAGCCATTCCTCCCGCGATACGACCGGATTGTTCTGCATGTCGTTCTCCATGACAGCGCCGGACTTTCTTGACAGGATAGGTTGATATCAACATCATCGCGCGATGTCAAAACCCTTGTCGGTGCCCTTCGAGACGACGCTGCTGGTCCGCGATACCTGCCTGTGCCTCCATGTGCAGCGGGCGGCGCGCCGGCTGGCGCGGCGTTTCGACGAGGCGCTGCGTCCCGTCGGCCTCACCAACAACCAGTTCTCGCTGATGATGGCGCTGAACCGGCCGAGTCCCCCCACCATGGCGCCGGTGGCGGCGCTGCTGGCGATGGACCGCACCACGCTCACCGCCGCGCTCAAGCCGCTGGAACGGCGGGGCCTGGTGGAGATCGGCACCGATCCGGCGGACCGGCGCTCGCGGCTCCTCGCCCTCACGCCGGCGGGGCGGAGCCTTCTCGCCGCCGCCGTGCCGATCTGGCAGAGCACCCATGCCGAGGTCGAGGCCCGCCTGCCCGGCGCCGATGCCGACCAGCTGCGCCGGGACCTCGCCGCGCTGGGGTGAAGCCTCGGGGAACGAGGTCCGGCCGCTCCCGCCTCCTGCGCTTGCCACCACCATGGCGCGCAGGCCGCCGCAGCGGCACTTTTTCGAAACAGGTTGCCCCGCGGCGTTCTTCATGGTCGAACGCGTATCGGGACCTCCCCGCGATCCGCCGGGTCGCAGGCGGGGATCCGCGGCCGGGAGCGCGTGCGATGGAAGCCCCTTCATCCGAGGACGTCTATGACTACATCGTCGTCGGCGCGGGATCGGCGGGGTCGGTGCTCGCCAACCGGCTGTCGGCCGATCCCTCCAGCCGGGTTCTCGTGATCGAGGCGGGCGGCCGCGACGACTGGATCTGGTTCCACATCCCCGTCGGCTATCTCTTCGCCATCGGCAATCCGCGCGCCGACTGGTGCTTCAGGACCGTCGCCGAGGCCGGGCTCGGCGGCCGGACCCTCGCCTATCCGCGCGGCAAGGTGATCGGCGGCTCCTCCGCGATCAACGCCATGATCTATATGCGCGGCCAGGCGGCCGATTACGATCACTGGCGCCAGCTCGGCCTCGAGGGCTGGGGATGGAACGACGTCCTGCCGCTGTTCAAGAAGCATGAGGACCATTATCTCGGGCCGTCGGAATTCCATGCCGCCGGCGGCGAGTGGCGCGTCGAGCCCCCGCGCATCGCCTGGGAGGTGCTCGACCGCTACCGCGACGCCGCCGCGCAATGCGGCATCCGCAAGATCGACGATTTCAACCGCGGCGACAATGAGGGTTCCTCCTATTTCCAGGTCAACCAGAAGCGGGGCGTGCGCTGGTCCGCGGCACGCGGCTTCCTGAAGCCCGCGCTCGGCCGCCGGAACCTGAAGCTCGAGACCGGCTGCCTGGTCGACAAGCTCCTCATCGAGGAGAACCGCGCCGTCGGCGTGCAATGGATCCAGGGCGGCGTGACACGCAGGGCCTCGGCGCGGCGCGAGGTCGTCCTCGCCTCCGGCTCGATCGGCAGCGTACAGGTCCTCCAGCGCTCGGGCATCGGGGCGGGCGAAACCCTGTCCACCCTCGGCATCCCGGTGATCGCCGACCGCCCCGGCGTCGGTGCCAATCTGCAGGACCACCTGCAGCTGCGGACGATCTACAAGGTCTCGGGCGTGCGCACCCTCAACGAGACCTATGCCAATCTGCTGCGCCGCGGCTGGATGGGCATCGACTATGCCCTGCGGCGGCGCGGACCGATGACGATGGCGCCGTCCCAGCTCGGCATCTTCGCGCGCTCCTCGCCGGAGGTCGAACGGGCCGACCTCGAATTCCATGTCCAGCCTTTGTCGCTCGACAAGTTCGGCGATCCCCTCCATCCCTATCCGGCGATCACCGCGAGCATCTGCAACCTGCGCCCGGAAAGCCGCGGCCATGTCCGCATCACCTCGGCCGATCCCGCCGCCCCGCCCGAGATCGCCCCCTGCTATCTGACGGCGGAGAACGACCGCCTCGTCGCCGCCCGCGCCATCCGCCTGGTGCGCAGGGTGACGGCGGCGCCCGCCTTCGCCAGGTTCCGGCCGGAGGAGGTGCTGCCCGGCCCCGCCATCGGCGACGGCGACGAAGATCTGGCGCGCGCCGCCGGCGCCATCGGCACCACCATCTTCCACCCCGTCGGCACGGCGAGGATGGGGCTGGCCTCCGATGCCATGGCGGTCGTCGACCAGCGCCTGCGCCTGTTCGGCATCGCCGGCCTGCGCGTCGCCGACGCCTCCGTCATGCCCGCCATCACCTCGGGCAACACCAATTCGCCGACGATCATGATCGCCGAGAAGGCCGCCGGCATGATCCTCGCCGACAATCGCTGAGTCTGCCGCCGGGCCTTGACGGCGCTGCCGCGCTCGCGTTCTGTGGCGCCTCACCGAGAGCCATCATGCCAGCAGACGCCCGCCCGCCCCGCCATCCCGAACTCGCCGCCTTTCTCGCCGCCCATCCGGACACCCGCTTCATCGAGGCCTTCACGCCCGATCTCACCGGCTACGGCTTTGGCAAGCGCCTGCCGATCGACGACGCCGATGCGCTCTACCGCAGCGGCATGGGCTTTTCGGCGGCGCCCTATGTGCTCGACGCCCGCCATGACGGCTACGGGTCCGGCGGCATCGGCTGGGACGACGGCGATCCGGACGCCACCGGCTCGCCCATTCCCGGCACGCTGAAGCCGATGCCCTGGGCCGCCGTCCCCACGGCGCAGGTCATGCTCGACGTCGTCTTTTCCGCCAGCGGCGAACCGCTATGGACCGATCCGCGCCACCTCCTCAGGGGCGTCGTCGCCCGCCTGGAGGCCGACGGCCTGTTCCCGACCGTCGCCTGCGAGTTCGAGTTCTTCCTGACCGACGGCGCGCGCGAGGCCGATGGGCGCATCCGCCCGCCGGTGCTCCGGCGCACCGGCCGCCCGCTCGGGCCGCCCACCAACCTCTCCGTCCTCACGCTGGAGGAAGTCGCCCAATGGTCGGCCCGGCTCGACGAGGCCGCCCGCAGCCAGGACGTGCCGCTCGGCAGCCTCATCGCGGAAATGGGCATCGGCCAGTTCGAGACCAACCTCGCCCACCAGGACGACGCCGTGCGGGCGGGCGACCATGCCGTCCTGCTCAAGCGGCTCGTGCGCGGCACGGCGCGGGCGGAGGGGTGGGACGCCACCTTCATGGCCAAGCCCTATGCGGACCAGACCGGGTCCGGCCTCCATGTCCATCTCAGCCTGCGCGACGCGGACGGGCGCAACGTCTTCGCCGATCCCGAGGGCGGAGAAACCCTGCTCCGCCATGCCGTGGCGGGCATGCAGAAGCTGATGGCCGAATCGCTCGCCCTCTTCGCGCCGAACCACAATTCCTTCCGCCGCTTCGGCGGCCTGTTCGCGCCGGTCAACCGCCGCTGGGGCGAGGACAACCGCACCGTCGCCCTGCGCATCCCCACCGACAAGGGAGCCGGGCGGCGCATCGAGCACCGCGTCGCCGGCGCGGACGCCAATCCCTATCTCGTCCTCGCCGCGATCCTGGCCTCGGCCCATCACGGCATCACCCGCAAGCTCGAGCCCGACGCGCCGGTGGTCGGCCGGCATGCCGGCTTCAAGCGGGACCGCGGCCTTCCCGCCGACGTCTTCGAGGCCTCGCGCCGGCTCGCCTCGGCGCCGGTGCTGAAGGAGTACCTGCCCAAGCGCTACCTGGAGACCTACGCCCATCTCATCCACGGCCAGCACGAGGCGCTGCTCTCCGAACTCACGCCGCGGGAATACGACTTCTTCTTCTGACGCCCGCGCTCGGAAAGGCGATGGACGTCCGTCAGGGCGCAGCACCCCTCGCCCGGCCTCCCGTCGTCACATTCCGGTGAGCGTGAAATTTTCGGCGAGAGGATACGTATACGCCGATATGACGTCGAAATCCGGCAGGAGCGCCCCATGACGAAGCCTCGCGCAACGCAGATCCGCACTATTCTGATCACCGGCCTCCTCTTCTCGGCGGCCGCGGCCCTCCGGCTGTCGCCCTCGCAGGCTGAGGAGGCGCCGCATGTCGTGCCCGCGCCCCAGGCCGACGAAACCGCACAGGCGGGCGGCCCTGAGGTGGCGGTGCTCGCCGGCGGCTGCTTCTGGGGCGTCCAGGGCGTCTTCCAGCATGTGAAGGGCGTCACCAGCGCCGTTTCCGGCTATGCGGGCGGCGACAGGCAGCATGCGCAATACGAGATCGTCTCCACCGGCACCACGGGCCATGCCGAGTCCGTGCGCGTCACCTTCGATCCCAGGCAGGTCAGCTACGGCAAGATCCTGCAGATCTATTTCTCCGTCGCCCATGATCCGACCGAGCTCAACCGGCAGGGACCGGACAGCGGCACGCAATACCGTTCGCAGATCTTCACCACCACGCCCGAACAGGCCCGCATCGCCGCGGCCTATGTCAGGCAGCTCGACGGCGCCCATGCCTTCGCGGCGCCGATCGTCACCCGCATCGGCACGCTGAAGGGCTTCTATCCGGCGGAAGCCTATCACCAGGACTTCCTGACCCTGCATCCGGACTATCCCTATATCGCCATCAACGACATCCCCAAGGTCGAGGCGCTGCAGAGCCTGTTCCCGGCTCTCTATCGCCCGGATCCGGTGCTCGTCGCAGCGAAGTAGCCTCGCAGGCGGCTTGGACCCTCGTGTCCCGATCCTTCGGGCATGGCCGCCTCGAACAGGTCCTCAGCTTCGTGGCGGCGGCCCGAACAGCCGCCGGTCCCAGAACACCGGCTCGTGCAGAGTTTTTTCGATATGAGGAAATTCGGGATGGGCGGGATTGATGAGGACATTCCTTTCAGGCCGCGCCACCACGCTCGGCACGATCAGGATGAGACTGCGCTTCTCCAGGCACCATCTCTCGCCGAACGTCCGGCTCACCGTGGCCGGCATGCTGTCCCATTCCGGCAGGGTCGGGGGTGAAAAGACCTCGTAGCCCAGCCCGGGCGGTACGGCGATGGTGATGAAGTGCTGGTTGGGCGGCAAGCGGCCACTGCCGTGAACCAGCTTTTCGAGGAGCGCCGTGGCATAATGCGCGCTCGCATAGATCACGGCGCTTCCGGCGGTGTTCCATCGCCCCGGGGCGATCGTCGATCCGGTCGCATCGAAGATCGCAAAGCGACCGGCGGGATCGCCGATCCGAAAGCAGGTCAGACTGCGATCGAGGATCTGGGCGGTCAAGCCGCCGTTCCGTATTTCACCCGTTCGAGGATATCGGCCACCAGCTCGGCCCCGAACTCGCTCTGGATGACGACATCGATCGGGCGCTTGTCCTCGATCATCGCATGGGGCCGGAAAAGAAAGTCCCGCGCCTCGTCGTCGCTTTGCCAGACATCGCGCGCCAGGCCCCAGACACGCGCCACCCGGGCCAGCCTCGAACCTTCGTCGGAGGACAGTCTATGCGTGCTCTTGCGGCGCTCATAGGTCGCCTTGGGCACGAGGCGGTATTTGAACTGAGCATCCCCGGGCGCCAGCAGCCGGGCCACCCGATCGAGTGCACCGACCGGCAGCCCCTCCTCGATCTCGATGATCAAGGCGAAGGCCGAACGTACGGGATCCCGAGCAGGCAGGCCGAGGATATCAGCGACGTCGGTGAAGGCGAGCATCTTTCTCTCTCAGCATCATTTGAGACATTATATAGCCTCGAATGATACTCCCATCAAGCTCGCACGGCACGGCGGAAATGCACGACGCGCCGATCGGGGCGCTCCTCGATGCGCTCGACGGCATAGCCCCGGCGCCGGTACCAGGCGACGTTCTCGGTGAAGCGTTCGTTGGTGTAGAGCCTGACCTCCGGCAGGCCGGCCTCGGCGGCGCGGGCTTCGGCGAAATCGAGCAGCGCCGAGCCGAGCCCTGCACCCTTGCGCTCCGGCGCCACCGCGATGCTCCAGATCAGGAGATGGTCGGGTTTCGGGTCGAGGATGAGCGCGGCATCGAGCTTTTGCGAAGGTCCGGCGAGCCAGATCTCCGTCGTCGCGAAGACGGCGGCGAAATCGGCATCGTAGGGCTGCAGGCTCATGCCGATCCGCGCCCTGAGATCGGCATAGGCCGCGCGCTGCAACGCCGCCAGCGCCGGAACGTCGCCCGCCTCGGCACGCCGCAGCGGCAGAGCCGGGTCGTCCGTCACGGCGCGGCGAAATGCAGCTTGCTGCGCTGCCGGCCGTCCGCGTCGAAATTGGCCGGGTCGAGCCAGGCCTCGTAGCCCGCCTTCAGCCTCGGCCAGTCGGCGTCGATCATCGCGAACCAGGCGGTGTCGCGATTCTCGCCCTTGGCGACCATGTGCTGGCGGAACACGCCCTCGAAGGTGAAGCCGAAGCGTTCGGCCGCGCGCTTGGAGGGCTCGTTGAGGGCGTTGCACTTCCACTCGAAGCGGCGGTAGCCCAGCGTCTCGAAGACGTGGCGGGCAAACAGATAGAGCGTCTCGGTGGCCACGCGGCTGCGCGCGATCGCCGGTCCCCACAGGATGCTGCCGATCTCGATGACGCCGTGCACGGGATCGATCCGCATCAGGGCCTGGCGCCCCTCCGCGCGGCCCGTCCGCTTGTCGATCGTCGCGAAAAACAGGGGATCATTGCCCGAAGCGGCCTTTTCGAGCCAGGCCGTGAACGCCTCGCGGCTGGCGGGCGCCGCCTCGAAGAGATAGCGGAAGCGGCTCTCGGCCCCCTCCTCGACCGCGGAGGCGAACAGGTCGTCGCCATGGCGGGCCGCATCGAGCGGCTCCAGCCGCGCATAGCGGCCCTCGAGCACCACCCGCTCGGGGCGGGGCACGCCGTTCCACTCGGAAAGAGACATGCCAAAGGACATGGGCGAATTCCAGATTTACTGCGGGGTGGCGATGCGCTGCTCGAGCGACAGGACTTCCTGCCGCACGACGCCGGGAAGCGATTTGGACGAAGCGACGGATGTGAAGTCGCTGTCGGGATGCGGCGTGGCAGTATCGCCGCGGAAGACCTTCAGCCCGTCCGGCATCACCACGATGTCGCCGTTGCGCAGCGTCGGGTCGAGCGAGATCGGGATCTGCGGCAGGCCGCGCGGCGTCGCCTGGCAGGTGCAGGCGGGATTGTCGCCGTTGCGGAAGGCATAGGCCGAGGGCAGCGACGTATAGACGTTGCCGTCCTTGTCCACCGCGCTCTCGATCGCCGGCTTGGTGTTGCCGTTGCTGCCGCTGTTCTGCACCGTCGCGGTGTAGAGCACCGTCTGGCCGCCGGTGCAGGAGGATTCGCACATCGAGGCCTGCATGTCCTCGTCGCGCGGCGAGCGGATGAAGCCCGTGGCGAAGTAATAGCCGTCGCAGGTGCGCACGCAATAGCCGCGCTCGCGGGCCGCGCTGACCACGGGAGCCGGCGCAGGGCGATATTGCGGCTGGGGCCGGGGCTGGATCGGCGCCGGCGCGACCTCGGGCTGGCGCGGCGGTCCGAACAGGAAGTCGAGCAGTCCTGCCTCGGCGCCGCCTGCCGCGATGCCGGCCAGAAGCAGCCCGGCGGTGACGGAAGCGAGCAGACGAGCGACAGCCATGGCAACATCCCGAGAGGCACGTGAGGACAGGCCGGAGGCGCCTTCGCCATCCCCCGGCCGAGCCCGTCTATGCCGCCATCCCGACGAAATCATGTCGAGACGGCATCTCCCGATGCAGCCTCAGTGATTGTCCCGGGGCACGCCATAGGTCTGGGCGACCTTCTGATACTTGACCGCGGGCTTGAGCACCATCCCCTGGCCGAGCTGATCCACCATGGAACGCTGGATCTCCTGCCACGGCGTCTGGCTCGCCGGGAAGTGGAAGCCGCCCTCGGCTGCCAGTTCGGCACGGCGCCGGGCGAGTTCCTCGTCGGAGATCAGGATGTTGGCTTCGCCCTTGTCGAGGTTGATCCGCACCATGTCACCCGTCTTGAGGATGGCGAGGCCGCCGCCGGCCGCCGCCTCCGGCGAGGCGTTGAGGATGGAGGGCGAGCCCGACGTGCCGGACTGCCGGCCGTCGCCGATGCAGGGAAGCGCGGTGATGCCGCGCTTGATCAGGGCGGCGGGCGGCTGCATGTTGACGACTTCCGCCGCGCCGGGATAGCCGATCGGGCCGGCGCCGCGGATGAACAGCATGCAATGCTCGTCGATGTCGAGGGAAGGATCCTCGATGCGGTGGTGATAGTCCTCCGGCCCCTCGAACACGATGGCGCGCCCTTCGAAGGCGTTGGGGTTGGCGGGATCGGACAGATAGCGGTCGCGGAATTCCTTGGAGATCACGCTCGTCTTCATGATCGCGGAATCGAACAGGTTGCCGTGCAGCACGATGAAGCCGGCATCGTGCACGAGCGGATTGTCGAAGCTGCGGATGACGTCGGGAAGCTCGATCTTGGCGTTGCGGCAATTGTCGCCGATCGACTTGCCGTTCACCGTCAGCGCGTTCTCATGGATGAGGTTGTGCCTCATCAGCTCGGCCACCACCGCCGGCACGCCGCCGGCATGCTGGTAGTCCTCGCCGAGATATTCGCCGGCCGGCTGCATGTTGACCAGCAGCGGCACCTTGTGGCCGATCGTCTGCCAGTCGCGCACGTCGAGCGGCACGCCGATATGGCGGGCGATGGCGTTGATGTGGATGGGCGCGTTGGTCGAGCCGCCGATGGCCGAATTCACCACGATGACGTTCTCGAAAGCTTCCCGCGTCATGATGTCGGAGGGCTTCACATCATCCCAGACCAGCTGCACCGCGCGCTTGCCGGTCTCGTAGGCCATCTGCTGGCGCTCGCGATAGGGCGCGGGAATGGCAGCCGAACCCGGCAGCTGCATGCCGAGCGCCTCGGCCAGCGAGTTCATCGTCGAGGCCGTGCCCATGGTGTTGCAGAAGCCGGTGGACGGGGCAGACGAGGCCACGATGTCCATGAAGCCGTCATAGTCGATCTCGCCGGTGGCGAGCTGCTGGCGGGCCGCCCACACCACGGTGCCGGAACCCGTGCGCTCGCCGTGCCACCAGCCGTTGAGCATGGGGCCGACCGAGAGCGCGATCGCCGGGATGTTGACGGTCGCCGCCGCCATCAGGCAGGCCGGCGTGGTCTTGTCGCAGCCGATGGTGAGCACGACGCCGTCGAGCGGATAGCCGTAGAGCAGTTCGACGAGGCCGAGATAAGCGAGGTTGCGGTCGAGCGCCGCGCCCGGCCGCTTGCCGGTCTCCTGGATGGGATGGACGGGGAATTCCATCGCGATGCCGCCGGCTTCGCGGATGCCTTCGCGCACGCGCTCGGCGAGGACGAGATGGTGCCGGTTGCACGGCGACAGGTCCGATCCCGTCTGCGCGATGCCGATGATCGGCTTGCCCGACTGCAGCTCCTTGCGCGTCAATCCGAAATTCAGATAGCGCTCCATGTAGAGTGCGGTCATGCCCGGATTTTCCGGATTGTTGAACCAGGCCTGAGACCGCAATTTGCGATTTTCGCCACCCGTCGATCCAGCCATCTGCGGCCTCCCTGTCTCCGTTTGCCGCACCCCGCAGACGGGCGGGACCGGCATATTCGTCTTTCACGCCGATGGGCGTAGCACTATTGTCAGACCATTCGCAACGACAAAGCGATACCTCCCAAAGCGGTTCGCGCTTGGGCGGTTCATGCTTTCCATGGCACATGGGATCGTCCGATCCGGAGCGCCCTGCCGAGCCCCCGGGAGAGAGCATCGATGCTTTGACCGCATCCCCTCTCGAACCCTATATGTCGACATCGACCATAGAAGACTCACGGCCCAACGGAAATGCTCAAAATGCCTCACCTGGTTCCAGCCTTTTCCCGCATCGGCGAGGAAAACGCCTTCGCCGTGCTCGCCCGCGCCACCGACCTCGCGCGCCAGGGACGGGACATCATCAATCTGGGCATCGGCCAGCCGGACTTCCTGACGCCGCCCCATATCGTCGAGGCGGCGGTGAAGGCCCTGCGGGACGGCCATCACGGCTATACGCCGGCAACCGGCATCCTGCCTCTGCGCGAGGCGGTGGCGGCCGATGTCGAGAAGCGCATCGGCGTGCCGGTCTCGCCGGACGAGGTGATCGTCGTGCCCGGCGGCAAGGTGACCATGTTCATGGCGATCCTGATGTTCGGCGAGCCCGGGGCCGAGATCCTCTACCCCGATCCCGGCTTTCCCATCTATCGCTCGATGATCGAGTTCACCGGCGCCACGCCGATACCGGTGCCGATCCGCGAGGAGAACGGCTTCGCCTTCTCGGCGGCGGAGACGCTGTCGCTGATCACGCCGCGCACCCGGCTCCTCATCCTCAACTCCCCGGCCAATCCGACCGGCGGCATCACCCCCCGGGCCGAGATCGACGCCCTCGTGGCCGGCCTCGCCGACCATCCCGAGGTGGCGATCCTTTCCGACGAGATCTACAGCCAGATGAGCTATGACGGGCTCGAGCACGTCTCGCTGCTGACCTATCCCTCCATCCGCGACCGCCTGATCCTGCTCGACGGCTGGTCCAAGACCTATGCCATGACGGGATGGCGCATGGGCTATGCGCTCTGGCCCAAGCCCTGGGGCGACGCGGCGCGCAAGCTCGCCGTCAACTCCTATTCCTGCGTCAACGCCAGCGCGCAATGGGCAGGGCTCGCCGCGCTCACCGGCCCGCAGGACGCGGTCCACGCCATGGTCGCCGAATTCGACCGCCGGCGCCGGATCGTCGTCGACGGGCTGAACGCCCTGCCGGGGGTTTCCTCGATCACGCCGAAAGGCGCCTTCTACGCCTTCCCCAACATCCGGCAGACCGGATGGAAGGCCAAGCCGCTGGCCTCGGCCCTGCTCGAGGAGGCGGGCGTCGCCACCATCGGCGGGCCGGATTTCGGCGTCCACGGCGAGGGCTATATCCGCCTCTCCTACGCCAATTCGGCGGAGAACATCCGCCGTGCCCTCGCGCGCATGGGCGATTTCCTCAGCGCGAATCCGGGCCCGCGTCCATGACCGACCTCGTCGCCATCGGCGAATGCATGGTGGAACTGTCGCGCCAGCCGTCCGGCGGGATGGCGCTCGGCTATGGCGGCGACACCTTCAACACCGCCGTCTATGCGGCGCGCCTCGGCCTCGACACCGGTTATGGCACCGCGCTCGGAGACGATCCCTATTCGCAGGCGATCTTCGACCTCGCGGCGGCCGAGCGGGTCGGCATGGCGGGGGTGCCGCGCCTGCCCGGGCGGGTCCCCGGCCTCTACGCCATCGAGACCGACGCCAAGGGCGAGCGCCGCTTCTATTATTGGCGCGACAGCGCACCCGCCCGCAGCCTGTTCGAGCTTCCCGACACCGCCGCCCTCGTCGAGCGCATCGAGGGGGCGGCCTGCGTCTATTTCTCCGGCATCACCCTGTCGCTCTACAGCGAGCCCGGGCTCGGGCGCTTCAGGGAAATCCTGCAGGCGGCCCGCGCGCGCGGGGCGAGGATCGCCTTCGACGGCAATTTCCGCCCGCGCGGATGGGCCGGCGACACGGCGCGCGCCAGGCGGGTCTTCGGCGGCTTCCTCGGGCTGGTCGACATCGTGCTGCCGACCTTCGACGACGAGCAGGCGCTGTGGGGCGACGCCTCCCCGCAGGCGACGCTGGCGCGCCTTGCGAGCCACGGCATCGGCGAGATCGTCGTCAAGGACGGCATCAACGGCGCCGTCCTCCAGGCGCAAGGCACGGCCGGCATCGTCCCGGTTCCCGTGGCCGTCACGCCCGTCGATACCACCGCGGCGGGCGACAGTTTCAACGCCGGCTACCTCGCCGGGCGCCTCAGGGAACGGCCCGCCGCCGAGGCCGCCCTGCTCGGCCATCGCCTCGCCGCCCGCGTGATCGGCCACCGGGGCGCGATCATCCCGCCGGAGGCGATGGCCGATCTGTGAGCCGGCGGGGACGGGCGGCAGGCCCGGATTACCAACAATTCATGTCGATGCCGCGGGAATGCCATGTTCCCGCAGCATGGAGGCTGTATCGAGGCGATCGGGGGCATATCAGCGCTTTGCCGCCGCCATCCGGCGGCGTGGCGGATATGCGGGTGACGGCGGGCTCGCTTGCGATTGTTCCCGCCGGCGCGGCGGGGCGGCTTGAACGGCGGCTGTTCGCTTGCTAGTGGTTCCCTGTTCGGCAAGCGGTTCGTCGGGACCGTTCGGATCATGTCGCCGATGGTCGAGGTCGAATCCCGTCCGGGCAGCCCCCACATGGCCGAAGCCATGGTTGATTTTGCTTTCGGGAGCGAAATCAAGGCTGGTCGATCGTCGTGAACGGAAGCGGGCCGATAGGTTCGCCTTGGGGCAATCTGGAAAGCGCTGATGCAATCTTCCGGCCGGAAGACATGTGCGCCGAGGAGCGAGGCTGACTCATGGTGGGTGTCGTGGGCTCTCTCGATCGCGCCGTAAGCCGCGACGAGCATGCCGGCGCGATCGTGCCGCCGGCCGACGGCGCCGCGGCCGGTGGCGAGGGCGGGGCTCCCGCGCCCGGCTCCTGGTTCGGGCGGGTGGACTGGAGCAAGGCCGGGCTCGTCGTCGGCCTGATGCTCTTCGTCGTCGCCTCGCTGGTCCTCTACGACATGCTCGAGGATCTGACCTGGGCCGAAGTCTCCGACGCCCTGTCCCGCATCGCCTGGCACCAGGTGATCCTGGCCTTCGGCGCGACGGCGCTCTCCTATACCGCGCTGATCGGCTATGACCTGCTGGCGCTGCGGCATGTCGGCGCCAGGCAGGTGCCGCTCGCGGCGGTCGCCTTCACCTCCTTCGTCAGCCAGGCCTTCACCTTCACGCTCGGCTTCGGCGTCCTGACCGGCGGCGCCGTGCGCTGGCGCATCTACCAGGGCTACGGCCTCAAGCCCGGCCAGATCCTCGGCGTCGGCGCCCTCACCACCCTCACCTTCTGGCTCGGCATCGCCTCGGTGGCGGCCGCCTGCCTCCTGTTCCAGCCGAGCGCGCTGGCGCCGATCGACGACCTTCCCCCCAGCCTCAACCTCCTCGTCGGCATCGCCGTGCTGGCGGGCGTCGCCGCGTGGATGGTGATCGCCGCCATCCGCCCGCGGGTGGCGACCTTCGGCGACTGGACCATGCCGCTGCCGGGGCCGCAGGCGACGCTCGGCGCCATCCTGGTCGGCCTGCTCGACACCTGCGCCGCCGCCGCCGCGCTTTGGCTCATCCTGCCGGCCGGGCCGGACGCCGGCTTCCTCAGCTTCCTCATCGTGTTCGCCGTAGCGACCGTGCTCGGCGTCATCAGCCATGTGCCGGGCGGCGTCGGCATCTTCGAGGCGACGCTGCTGCTCGCCCAGCCGCAGATCCCGCGCGCCGACATGGTCGGCTCCCTGCTGCTCTTCCGCCTCGTCTATTATGCCGTTCCCTTCGCCATCGCCTGCCTGATGCTCGGCCTCTACGAAGCGCGCCAGCGCCGCCAGGCCGTCGGCCGCGCGGCGCAGGCGGTGCAGTCGATCGCCCGGCCGCTGGCGCCGCGCGTCGCCGGCATCGCCGTCTTCATCGGCGGCGTCATCCTGCTGATCTCGGGTGCGACGCCGGCCGAGCAGTACCGCCTGGTGATCCTGCACCGCCTGGTGCCGCTGCCCTTCGTCGAGACCTCGCATTTCGCCGCCAGCGTCACCGGCTTCGTGCTGCTGATCGTCGCCTACGGCCTCATCCGCCGCATGGCCAATGCCTGGCGCATGGCGGTGCTGCTGCTCACCGCCGCCGCGGTGTTCTCGCTGCTCAAGGGCCTCGATTTCGAGGAAGCCATCGTCTGCAGCGTCGTCGCCGCCTTCCTGGTGTTCTACAAGGACGAATTCTACCGGCAGGCCGACCTGTTCTCGGTGCGCCCCTCCTTCGAGTGGGTCGTCGCCTGCATCGTCGCCGTCGGGGCCTCGATCTGGCTCGGCTTCTTCGTCTCGCGCAACATCGAATACCAGAACATGCTGTGGTGGGACTTCGCCTACCGCGAAGACGTGCCGCGCTTCATGCGGGCGACGCTCGGCATCGTCGTCGCCGCCGTCGGCATCGCCGCCTACATCATGATGAATCGCAGCCGGGTGGCGTTCGATCCGGCGACACCCGAGGAAATGCAGGCGCTGATCCCGCTGATCGAATCCTCCACCCGCTCGGACGCGCATCTGGCCTTGCTCGGCGACAAGCGCTTCCTGCTCTCGGCCGGCGGCAAGGGCTTCACCATGTATGCGGTGCAGGGCCGAAGCTGGGTGGCGATGGGCGATCCGGTGGCGCCGGAGGAGGAGATCGACGGGCTCGTGTGGCGCTTCAAGGAACTCGTCGACCGCCATGGCGGCACCGCCGTGTTCTACCAGGTCACCACCGGCCATCTCCCCACCTATCTCGACGCCGGCTTCTCGCTCGCCAAGCTCGGCGAGGAGGCCTGGGTCGACCTCGCCAAGTTCACGCTGGAGGGCAGCGAGGGCCGCCGCCTGCGCCAGGCCAAGGCCAAGGCGGAGCGGTCGGGCGCCACCTTCGACATCGTGCCCGCCGCCGGGGTACCGGCGATCCTCGGCGAGCTCGAGGCCGTCTCCGACGCCTGGCTCAACGAGAAGGGCAAGAAAGAGAAGGGCTTCTCGCTCGGCTTCTGGTCGCCCGACTATGTCAGGCGCTACGATCAGGCGGTGATTCGCCAGAACGGCCACATCGTCGCCTTCGCCAATATCTGGCGCGGGTCCGACAAGAAGGAATATACCGTCGACCTCATGCGCTACCTTCCCGACGGTCCGGCCGGCATGATGGACCTGCTCTTCATCGGCCTTCTCGCCCAGGCCAAGAGCGAGGGCTATCGCTGGTTCAATCTCGGCATGGCCCCGCTGTCGGGCCTGCCGCACCACCGCCTCGCCTCGATGTGGAGCCGGATCGGCGCCTTCGTCTACCGGCGCGGCGACCGCTTCTACAATTTCGAAGGCCTGCGCGCCTACAAGGACAAGTTCAAACCGGAGTGGCGACCTAAATATCTCGCATTTCCCGGTGGACTGGCCCTCCCGCAAATTCTAATGGACGTAACCGGCTTGATTGCATCGAGCCCGAGACGAGCTTTGTCCGAGGAGAATAGTTGATGCGTCGCATCGCATTGTTCTGCGTTGCCATGCTGGCTCTTGTGACGACCGCAGCGGCGGCGCCACGCGAAATCCAGGTTCAGGAAGAAATCCTCGGCAAGGCTACCGTTCTGGCGCCTCAGGACGAACCCACCAAATTCGTCGCGCTGCTGTCCGACACGGATGGCCTGTCGCCGGCCTTCCGGGCCGTGGCCGAGAAGCTGGTGGCGCAGGGCAGCGCCGTGCTGCTCGTCGACTCGCAGGCCTTCATCGCCGCCCTCGCCAAGGGCGACGAGGAAGACTGCCACTATGCCTTCGGCGACATCGAGGACGCCTCGCGCGAGGCGCAGCGCCAATTGGGCATGCAGACCTGGCGCTGGCCGGTGCTGCTCGGCCTCGGCACGCTCGGCGGCACATTCGCCTATCTGAACATCGCCCAGGCGCCCGAGAACACGGCGGCCGGCGCGGTCAGTACCGGCTTCACCACTCAGATGGCCTCGAAGCTGAAGATCTGCGAAGGCGCGGCCAGCGACAAGGTTTCGGACGGATTGTGGGCCTACAAGCCGTTCTCCGACATTCCCGGCCGCTGGACCTATGTCGGTGCCGCGGCGCCGGATGCGGTGACGCAGTCCTTCATCTCCGCCAGCAAGAGCGCCGCCTCCATCGTCGCGCCCGGCGGCGGTGATGCGGTCGTCGATGCCGCCGTCAAGGCGGCGCTGGAGATGGGCGCGCCGCCCAATGAGGAACTCGGCGACCTGCCCTTGGTCGAACTGCCGACGGTCGGCCCGCCGGCGGGCCTCGCCATCTTCCTGTCCGGCGACGGCGGCTGGCGCGACATCGACAAATCGATCGGCGAAATCCTGCAGAAGGAGGGTGTCGCCGTCGTCGGCGTCGATTCCCTGCGCTATTTCTGGAGCACCAAGCAGCCGGAGGTCATCGCCGCCGACCTCACCCGCATCATCGCCTACTACACCAAATTGTGGGGGGCCAAGCGTGTCGGCGTGATCGGCTATTCCCTCGGCGCGGACGTCATTCCCTTCACCTGGCAGAAATTGTCGCCGCAGACCCGCAACAAGATCAACCTGCTGGCCCTGGTGGGGCTCGAACCGACGGCGGATTTCGAGATATCGGTGTCCGGCTGGCTCGGTGTCGCCTCCTCCTCCGACGTCGACCTCAAGCCCTATCTGCCGAGCCTGCCGCCCGAGAAGACGATGTGCTTCTACGGCATCGACGAGGTCGCGGACCAGGAGACGGCCTGCGTCTTCCCGGAGATGAAGAACGCGACCCTGGTGGAACGGCCGGGCGGCCATCATTTCGACGGCAATTACGAGCCGGTGGCCCGCATGATCCTGGAGCGGATGAAGAAGTGACCGCCGCGCCGCCGCGCGCGAGCCATCCTCTCCCGCCCGCTCCCCGCTGCCCCCTTCCCGGAGACCCCGCCCGGGCGTGACAAAGCTGCGCCGACGAGATCGGCGATGGAGCCGCCGATGTCGAACGTCTCACGCCGCCAGACCCTCGGCCTCGGGCTCGCCGCGGGCTTCTCCGTCACCCTGCTGTCGGGAGGACGGGAGGCGCAGGCCGCGCCGGCGCCCGGCACCACGTTTTCGCTGCTGCTGGTCAACGACATCTACAAGGCCGGCGACACCGATGGGCGAGGCGGCTTTCCCAAGCTCGCCGCCGTGGTGAAGGCCGAGCGGGCCCGCGGCGTGCCGATGCTGTTCTGCCACGCCGGCGACAGTTTCTCGCCGTCGCTGATGTCGGGCTTCGACCGGGGCGAGCACATCGTCCGCCTCACCAACATGATGCGGCCGGACGTGTTCGTGCCCGGCAACCATGAATTCGACTTCGGCAAGGACGTCTTCCTCCAGCGCATGGCGCAGGCGGATTTTCCCTTCCAGGCCGCCAATCTGCGCCAGGCCGACGGCTCGCCCCTGCCCGGCATCGCGGCCAGCCGCATCGTGCCGCTGGGCGGCGTCAAGGTCGGCGTGGTCGGCCTCGCCCTCGCCGCCACCCCGCATATGTCGCAGAGCGGCGATCTCGTCTTCCGGCCGGAACTCGCCACCCTTCGGGACGAGGTGCAGGGCCTGCGGCAGGCGGGCGCCGAATTCCTCGTCTGCGTCGCCCATACCGACCGGGCGACCGACAACGAGATCGTGCGCTCCCGCCTCGTCGACGTGCTGCTCTCGGGCCACGACCACGACCTCGCCATCGGCTATGACGGCCGCACCGTCATGGTCGAATCGAGCGAGGAGGGAAACTACGTCACCGCCGTCGACTTCACGGTCTCGGTCCAGGGCGCGGACCGCCGGCTGAGCTGGCGGCCCAGCTTCCGGGTGCATGACTCCACCGCCGTGACGCCCGATCCCGACATGCAGGCCGTGGTCGACGGGCTGGAGGCGGAGCTGTCGCACCAGCTCGACGTCGAACTCGGCACCACCGCCGTCGAACTCGACAGCCGCACCGCCAGCATACGCTCGCAGGAAACCGCGATGGGCGATCTCGTCGCCGACGCCATCCGGGTCTCCACCGGCGCCGACTGCGCCATCGTCAACGGCGGCGCCATCCGCGCCAACCGGCTCTATCCGCCCGGCAGCCGGCTCACGCGGCGGGACATCCTGTCGGAGCTGCCCTTCGGCAACACCACCGTGCTGGTCGAGCTGAGCGGCAGCGAGCTCGAGGCCGCGCTCGAAAACGGCCTGTCGCAGATCGAGCACCATGCGGGACGCTTTCCGCAGGTCTCCGGCATCGCCCTCGTTGCCGATCCCCGGGCGCCCGCCGGCCACCGCCTCCTCTCGGTCGACATCGGCGGCCGGCCCCTCGATCCCGCAGGGCGCTACAAGGTCGGCTCCAACAATTTCATGCTTGCGGGCGGCGACGGCTATGCGAGCCTCGCCGCCGGCCGCGTGCTGGTCGGCGCCACCGACGGCAGGCTGCTCGCCAACGAGGTGATGGCCTATGTGCGCGGGAAGGCCACCGTCACCACCGGCATCGAAGGCCGGATCGTCCTGAAGCCGTGAGGCCTCGCCAGGCGGGCCTACTGCCTGGCCACGGCGGCATGGCCCGGCGGCGGAGCCAGCCGGCGCGGCGCGGGGGAGGCCGAGAGCAGCGGCGCCACGATGATGTCGGCGAGCCTTTCGGTGTCGCCGTCGAAGCCGTGGCCGCCCGCCTGCGGCACGATGGCGAAATCCGGCCGCGCCGCGGCGAGAGCGGGACAGGCCATCGCCGCCATCCTGTCGTCCTTGCCGTAGATGCACTGCACGTTCGGCGCGTCGATGCGGGCGGCTTCGGGCAGCAGCGGGGTCTCGTTGGGATAGTCGTCGTCGCTGAGCTCGATGCGCATGTCGGTCACCGGCGCGATCGACAGCAGCGAGACCACCGCGACGATGCGCTTGGTGCTCGCCGGCAGGCGGTTATAGACCAGCGGCAGCGCATCGCCGCCGAAGGAATAGCCGACCAGCGCGATCCGCTCCACCGGCCAGGTGGCGCGGAAATGCCGGATCACCCGTCGCAGGTCGGTCGCGACGTCGCGGGGATCCCGCTTGGCCCAGAAATAGCGGCGCGAGTCGATCGTCACCACGCCGATGCCGCGCTCGGCCAGGGCGGCGGCGAGATCGCGGTTGAGCGGCCCCATGCCGCCGTCGCCGGTCAGCACGACGGCGAGGCGGCGCGGGGGCTGCGCCGGCTCGGAGACATAGAGCGGGAGGTCGGCGAGATCGCCCGGCCCGTGCGGCCCGGCATCCCTGCCCAGCGCCTCGGCCGCATCGCTCGCCGCATCGTCGTCGCCGTCCTCGATCTCGCGCAGCGCCTGGAGGCCGGAGGTCGCCGCCGCGCCGGCATCGGCGCTGACCAGCGCCTTCGCATCGACGGCGCAGGCCGATACCGCGTCCGGCGTCATCTGCCGCGAATGCAGGGCGATCACCCCGGCGAGCCGGTGCGCCTTCGCCTCCAGCGCCAGGGCCCGGGCCGCGTCGCTGCCGAGGCCGGCGCCGGCGAGCACCGGCGTGATATAGGGCGCGATGTCCTGCTCGCGCTCGACATGCAGGGTGACGTTCTCGACCCGCAGGGCAAGTTCGGTGCAGCTCATCGCCCGGCCCAGGCTGGTATAGTGCCGCCCGGCCGGCCAATTGAGGCCGATGACGAGATCGCCGCGATGCTGGAACTCCACCGCGAGCGTGCTCTCCTCCCGTCCGAAGCCGTCGGCATCCGACAGGAGGACGATGACGCTCTTGGGCTTTGCGAAGGGCTTGAACAGCCGGACATCGCCGAAGACCGGATCGATCGCCTTGGAAGGCCCGGCCTGCACCGCCGAAAACGGCATCATCGCGATCACGAACGCCGACAGGATCCCGAACGAACGCATTGGCCACCTGATGCCGCGGACGAGCGCCAGACCAGAGGAATTCGTCTTGGGGCCGCGGTCTCCCCTCAACCTAGGTAGCGATTGTTGCGAAGTCGAGGCCGCCGGGCGCGGCCCTCATCACTTCGGATTGAAGGAAAGCCGCATTCGCGTGATCGGGATAGTTCATATTCCCGATGCCGCTCGCGGCTTTGCTTAGCCAGGATCGCCTTCCCGCATGGCCCGACTTCCTGCACCACTCTCGCTTTCTCGCCAATCTCGGTTGTAAGAGTTGAGACTGGGGCTATTGTCGATCCATGGAACACGCATCGCTCGTCGCCTTTCTGAAGGGTGATCTCACACCGGAGGCCTTCGGTCGAGAGATAGAGGCTGAGGTCCATGCCTGCGATCAGGGCTGCAAATCTGAGGGCGTGGGATACATTATTATCACCGATGGCCCAGCGGAAGTGGTTACCCGCGACCACGCGAGAAGGCTCCTTCAGGCCCTGCTCGTGAACCGGCTGTCTTTTCTCGCAGCGAACTATACCGCCGAATGCCTGATCATGAGTGATGACTTCGAGTTTGCCGATGCAGCGGTCACAGCGGCGATAGCGCTCGTAGCGGATGACAGCAGATCTCCGACGTCGGAAGAGACCGAAGTCGCTCTCGCGGCATTGGACTGAGCGCGACGTCGCTGCGCCGGCAAACAAGCAATTCGTCCATGCCGCCTATCGCTGCGACAGCACGACCGCGCCGAGGATGAGGGCGCCGCCGACGATCTGGTCGAGGTTCATCGCCTCGCCGAAGATCAGGAAGGCGAGCGCCGCCGAGAGGATCGGGTGCGAGAGCAGGATGACAGCCACGACGCTCGCCGGCAGGCGGCCGATGCCGACGGCGCTCAGGCCCTGGCCGAGCACCTGGCAGACCAGGCCGAGCGCCACCACCGCCGCCCAATTGCTCCAGCCCTGCGGCCAGAACCGGCCGTCCCCGCCGGCGGCCGACAGGCCGAGCAGCACGATGCCGGCCATGACGGTCGAGACCAGCGTCACGTCGGCCGCGCCGCGCGTCCTGCGCGCCACGCGCAGCGCCACCAGATAGAAGGCATAGGTCAGCGCCGAGCCGACGGCGAACACGTCCCCGAGCCGCATGGCGAAGCCCGAGCGATAGGCGCTGCTGGTGACGACGATGCCGATGACCGCGACAAGGAGCGCACCCAGCGCCGCAGGGCGGAGGCGGTCGCCCAAAAGGACGAAGCCCGCCGCCACCGAGACGACCGGCGCGAGGTTGGAGATGAAGCTGGCATTGGCGACCGAGGTCAGCGGCAACGCCGCATGGTAGCAGACGAGGTCGAAGGCGAACGCCACCCCGGCGAGGAGCGCCGCCAGCAGCCCGGGACGGGCGAGGCCCGACACGCGGCCGGGCTGCCGCTCGGCCCGCGACCACAGGATCAGCACCGGCAAGGCGAAGACAAGCCGCCAGAAGGCGCTCGCGGCCGGATCGAGGCCGGCGAAGCGGATCAGGATCGGCGACCAGGCGATCGCCATCACCGCGCCGGCCATGGCGCCGAGGGCCGCCGAATCCCGGGGCAGGCGCGCCTGTCCGCCGCTCATGGCAGCCGCGGTCGGTGTGAGTTCGCGCATGGGGCCGGCTCGCAGGTCGTGTGGCTGGAAAATTCTTGGCCGCAACCATAAAGCGTACTTTTAATAGCGTGAAACGAATGTATTATATGGTTCGATATCATTTTATTATGGATTGAACCGATGCGGCATTTCGATACCGACAGCCTGGAAACCCTGGTGACGATTGTCGATCGCGGCGGCTTCACCGCCGCCGGCGCCTCGCTCGGCAAGACGCAGGCCGCCGTCAGCGTCATCGTCTCGCGCATGGAGGCGCGCATCGGCAAGCGCCTGCTCGAACGCTCGCGCAAGGGCGTCACGCCCACCCTCGCCGGCGAGATCCTGATCGGCTATGCCCGGCGCATCCTCAGCCTGGAGGACGAGGCCCTGGCCGCCATCGGCGGCGACGAGGCCGAGGGCCGGGTGCGCCTCGCCGTGCCCGACGATTTCGTCGACATGATGCTGACGCCGCTGATCGGCGCCTTCTCGCGGCGCTTTCCGCGCGTGCAGCTGGAAATGCGCTGCGACCTGTCCTTCCGGCTCGAGCCGATGCTGGAACGCGGCGAGGTCGATCTCGCCATCGTCACCCGCGATCCGGTGCGGCCGGTCGGCGAATTGCTGCGGCACGAGCCGCGGGCCTGGTGCGCGGCGCGCGACCATCGCCCCGAATTGATCGATCCCCTGCCGCTCGCCATGTTCCCCGAGGGATGCCGCTGCCGGCCGTCCGCTTTGGCGGCGCTCGATGCGATCGGTAAGCCCTGGCGCATCGCCTATACGTCGAGCCACATGCCCGGCATCCATTCCGCCGTCAGCGCCGGCATGGCGGTCACCATCCTCGGCGTCTCCTCGATCCCCAAGGAATGGCGGCGCCTGGAGGAGGCTGACGGCTTTCCGGAGCTGCCGCCGCTCGACATCGCGCTCATTGTGCCGGACGCGGCGAGCGTCGCCACCCGGCGCTTCGCCGCCTTCCTGCGCGAAGCGATCCTGCAGCAGCCTTCGCTCGCCGCCTGATCAGGCCACGAAGGTCGCGCCGCTGATCCGCCCGGCCCGGACGGACAGGAGGAAGGCCGCGGCGTCGGCGAGGGCGCCGGCATCCTCTGTGGCGGGGGCCAGCAGGTTGACGCGGACGCTCCGCGTCGAAAGCTCCTCGGAAAAACGCCGCGCCATCTCGCCGAGCGCCGCCCGCGCCGCATAGGCCGGCCAGTCTTCCCCGGCCTCGCGGCGTCCGGCGAGCAGCAGCACGCTGCCGGCGGCGGCGATCACCGGCGCCGCCGCCTCGATCGCCTCGGCGGTGTGCCCGACATTGAGGGCGAGCGCCGCCTGCCAGGCAGCGCGCTCCTCGCCCGCGCCGGGCGCCATGCCGGCGTTGCAGACGAGGCCGTCGAGCCGCCCGAAGATCTCCACCACGCTGGCGATGAAGGCCGCGGCCTCGCCGGCGACCGCAAGGTCGCAGGCATAGGCGAGGCAGCGCCCGCCATGGGCCTCGATCGCGGCATGGGCGGCGGCGAGTTCGCCCGCAGACCGCGCCGCCACCGCCACGGCCGCACCCTCGGCCGCCAGACGCTCGGCCACCTTCAGGCCCAGGCCGCGCGAGGCGCCCGTCACGGCGATCACCTTGCCGGCCAATTCGAGATCCATGCCACGCCTCCCTGTGTCACGAGAGTGTCAGATGGCCGGAGCGAGGGCAACATCCCGCCTGCCGAACCCAGGGCAACGCGTTCAGGTTCATTTTCAACGGCCATCATGTCCGTCATCCCCGGCGAGCGAAGCGAGGAAAGGGGATCCATGACGGAGGGTGGCGTCCTGGCCCATGGATCCTCTTTCCTCGCCGAGGATGACGGTGCATTGCCGGGCAGCCCCGCCCCTCGCCGCATTTCCGGCCGCCGAACGCCCCGAAATTTTCGGGCCGCTTCCGGGGACCTTCGCCGTCCCCGAGCGTTAAATCAGCACATCGAGGGCCCGCAAGCGGCGGGCCGATGCGCCCCACGCACCATTGCTCCATTTCGAGAGGCCCCGCATGGCCAGTTTCCGCCAATCCGACAAACAGACCAAGGCCCAGTTCGCCGACGCGGCCGTCCTTCGCGGCGAAGGGGGCGAGACGCATCAGGTCGCCGGCAAAGACGTGCCCGTGCTGACGACGCAGCAGGGCGTCCCCGTATCGGACGACCAGAATTCCCTGAAGATCGGCCCGCGCGGACCCGCCCTCCTGGAGGATTTCCATTTTCGCGAGAAGATCTTCCATTTCGACCATGAGCGCATCCCCGAGCGCGTGGTGCATGCGCGCGGCTTCGGGGCCCACGGCTTTTTCGAAGCCTATGAATCGCTTGCGGACGTGACCTCGGCCGACCTCTTCCAGCGCGCCGGCGAGAAGACGCCGGTGTTCGTGCGCTTCTCCACGGTGGCGGGCAACAAGGGCTCGGCCGACCTCGCACGCGACGTGCGCGGCTTTGCCGTGAAGTTCTACACCAAGGAAGGCAATTGGGATCTCGTCGGCAACAACATACCCGTCTTCTTCATCCAAGATGCCATCAAATTCCCCGATCTCATCCACGCCGCCAAGCAGGAGCCCGACCGCGGCTTTCCGCAGGCGCAGACGGCGCATGACAATTTCTGGGACTTCATGTCCCTGATGCCCGAAACCATGCATATGGCGCTGTGGATCATGTCGGACCGCGCCATCCCGCGCTCGTTCCGCTTCATGGAAGGGTTCGGCGTCCACACCTTCCGCTTCGTCGATGGCAAGGGCAAGTCGACCTTCGTGAAATTCCACTGGAAGCCCAAGCTCGGCATGCAGTCGGTGGTCTGGAACGAGGCGCTGAAGATCAACGGCGCCGACCCCGATTTCCATCGCCGCGACCTCTGGGACGCGATCCAGACCGGCAATTTTCCGGAATGGGAACTCGGCCTCCAGCTCTTCGACGACGATTTCGCCGACAGCTTCGAGTTCGACGTGCTCGACGCCACCAAGCTCATTCCCGAGGAGCGCGTGCCGATCCGCCGCGTCGGCCGCCTCGTCCTCGACCGCACGGTCGACAATTTCTTCGCCGAGACGGAGCAGGTCGCCTTCCACACCGGCAATATCGTGCCGGGCATCGACTTCACCAACGATCCCCTGCTCCAGGGCCGCAACTTCTCCTATCTCGATACGCAGCTGAAGCGCCTCGGCAGCCCCAACTTCACGCATCTGCCGATCAACGCGCCGAAATGCCCCTTCCACACCCTGCAGCAGGACGGCCACATGGCCTTCCACAATCCGAAGGGACGGGCGAACTACGAGCCGAATTCCTGGGGCGGGGCGATGGGCGGCCCGCGCGAGGATCCGGACAGGGGCTTCCGCAGCTTTCCGGCGCCCGAGGCGGGCGACAAGCGGCGCGTCAGGGGCGAACTCTTCGCCGACCACTACAGCCAGGCCCGCCAGTTCTATGTCAGCCAGACGCCGGTCGAGCAGACGCACATCCAGGACGCCTTCGTGTTCGAGCTGAGCAAGGTCGAGACGCCCGCCATCCGCGCGCGCATCGTCTCGCATCTGATCAACATCCATCCCGATCTCGCCAGGAGCGTGGCCGAGGGGCTGGGGCTGAAGGACATGCCGAAGGCGGCGCAGCCGGCCCGCAAGGTGATCGAGGACCTGCCGCCCTCGCCGGTGCTGAGCATCGTCGCGAACGGGCCGAAGAGCTTCAGGGGCCGCAAGCTCGGCGTGCTGGTGAGCGACGGCGCCGACGCCGGCCTGCTCGACGCGCTGACCGCGGCCGCCGAAGCCCAGGGCGCGGTGGTCGAGCTCGTGGCGCCGCGCGTCGGTGGGGTGGCTCTCGGCGACGGCAGCCTGCGTCCCGCCAGGCAGAAGATCAATGGCGGCCCCTCGGTGCTCTACGACGCCGTCGCGGTCCTTCTCTCGGCAGAGGGTGCGAAAACGCTTCTCAACGAGGCCACCGCCAAGGATTTCGTCAGCGACGCCTTCGCGCATGCCAAGTTCATCGCCTTCTCGGCTGCAGCCCAGCCGCTTTTGGACAAGGCCGGCGTCCTGCCCGACGGCGGCTGCCTCGCGCTGAAGACGCCCGACGACGCCAAGCGCTTCGTCGCCCTGTGCGGCGAACTGCGGTTCTGGGAACGCGAAGCCAAAGTCCACGCGGTGTGACGGCACCGCGAACGAGGAATGGAGCGGCGGACAGCGGCGCCGCTCCGGGCGAGACGAAGCCGGCGCTCGACGGGCGCCGGCGCGGCCTCGGCGCTACTGCATCAGCCGGGGCACGCTGCCGCTGAGGCCGGCGGCCTCCTTGATGAAGAAGCGCTTGGCCATCGGCAGCCGTTCGACCAGGCCGAGACCGACGTCGCGCACCAGGCGCAGCGGGTCGAGATCGTTCGAGAACAGGCGGTTGAGCCCGTCGGTGACGAGGCCCATCGACACGGTGTCGAAGCGGCGCCAGCGCTGGTAGCGTGCCAGCACGTCCGGCGCGCCGATATCGAGCCCGAGCGTCGCCGCGTCGATGATGCATTCGGCCAGCGCCGCGGCATCGCGTATGCCGAGATTGAGCCCCTGCCCGGCGATCGGATGCACGATATGGGCGGCGTCGCCGACGAGGACCAGCCGGTCGGCGACGAAGCTGCGCGCGATGCGCATCGCCAGCGGGAAGGCCGCACGCGCGCCGATCACCGAGATCTCGCCGAGCCTGAGCCCGAAGCGGCGCTCGAGTTCGGCATGGAAGCCCGCATCGTCCAGGGCGACGATGCGTTCGGCCTCGGCGGTGCGCTCCGTCCACACCAAGGAGGAGCGGCGCCCGGTCAGCGGCAGGATGGCGAACGGGCCGGCGGGCAGGAAATGCTCCTCCGCGCGGCCTTCGTGATCGCGCTCATGCGCCACGGTGGTGACGATGCCGGATTGCCCGTAGTCCCAGCCATACATGGCGATCCCCGCCTGTTCGCGCAGGCGGGAGCGGCCGCCGTCCGCGGCGGCGATCAGCCGGGCCGCGAGCGTCTCGCCGGTCGAGAGGAAGGCGGTGACCCCGCCGCCTTCGACGGCGTAACGGGCGACCGAGGCGCCGCTGCCGACCAGCCTCACCCCGAGCGCCGCCGCGCGCGTCGCCAGGGCGTCGAGCAGGAGGCGGTTCTCCACCATGTGGCCGAAGGGCTCGCCCGGCTCGACATCGCCGCCGAAGGTCAGGAAGGTCGGCCGGATCGGGTCGTCGACCCGTGAATCGGTCACCACCATGTCGAGGATCGGCTGGCTTTCCGCGCGCACGCTGTCCCAGACGCCCAGGCGCTCGAAGAAGCGGCGGGCTCCGGCAGCGATGGCCGAGGCGCGGGCGTCGTGCGGCGGGGCGCGGCCGAGAACGGGATCGACGACCGCCACCTCGAAATCAGCGCCGAGTTCCGCCTTGAGCGCGATCGCGAGGCCGAGGCCGGCAAAACCGCCGCCGGCAATGACGAGATCGAGCCGGCTGTTCATTGTGCCTCCTCACGCTTGACAATCCTTCGAAGCCGGGGCTCGTCTGACCCATCAAGGAAAGTCAAATGCCCGACCCCGTCGACAATCTCCTCTCGATACTCGATCTCGAACAGCTCGAACACAATCTTTATCGCGGCAGGAGCCCGCAGGTCGGCTGGCAGCGGGTCTTCGGCGGCCTGGTGATCAGCCAGGCGCTGGTGGCGGCGAGCCGTACCGTCGACCCGGAGCGCCGCGTCCATTCCCTGCACGGCTATTTCCTGCGGCCGGGCGATCCCTCCGTGCCGATCATCTACGAGGTCGACCGCCTGCGCGACGGCAAGAGCTTCACCACCCGCCGCGCCATCGGCATCCAGCACGGCGAGCCGATCTTCTCGCTGTCCTGCTCCTATCACCGGCCCGAGGAAGGCTGGCATCACCAGGCGCGCATGCCCGAAGTGCCCGGCCCCGAGCAATTGCCGAGCGACACCGAGCTCAAGGAGCGCTTCCTGGCGCTGATGCCCAAGAGCGTGCGCGACTATTGGGAGCGCGAGCGGCCGATCGAGCTGCGGCCGGTCGACCTCACGCGCTATGTCGCCCGCATTCCGCAGGAACCGCGCCAATATGTCTGGATCCGCGCGGCCGGCGCGCTGCCGGCCGACCGCGCCGTGCACGAGGCGGTGCTCGCCTACGCCTCGGACATGACGCTGCTCGACACCACCCTCGTCGCCCATGGCAGGAGCGTGTTCGACCTCGACGTGCAGGCCGCCTCGATCGACCATGCCCTCTGGTTCCACGGGCCCCTCAAGATGGACGAATGGCTGCTCTATGCCCAGGAGAGCCCGTTCACCGGCGGGGCCCGCGGCTTCGCGCGCGGGCAGATCTGGCAGGACGGCCGGCTCATCGCCTCCGTCGCGCAGGAAGGCCTGGTGCGGCCGCGGCGGGAGAAACCATGATCCGGCGCGCCGCCGACGGCCCTATTGCGCGGTGAAGAAGGTCAGCAGCACCTTGCCCTTTTCCCCGATGAGGCAGACGAAGCGGTCCGGCTTGCCGGTGCTCTGGCCGCGCTTGATATAGGCCTCGCCCATGATCACCGACTTGACCGGCACGTCCTCGATCTCGGTGTTGGCGGACGACACCGCGAGGCTCTCGGGATCGACGATGAGGTCGGTAATCTCCGGCGCCTTCTGCTTCAGCGCGATCAGCCCCGTCGACTTGCAGGCGGTGACGGCCGGATCCTCGGCGGCCTGGGCCGCGCTCGCGCCGGCCAGCCCGGCCACGCCGATCACCATGGACAAAAACAACTTCATGCCGGTTCTCCCGATTGTTCCAGGCAGGAAATTGCCTGAAATATTCGAGACTTAACGCGGGCGTGGCCGTTTATGTTCCTACGGGTCCCATCCCAAGGGCAAGGCGATCGCCTCCGGCCGACGATCCCGGATCTGCGATGCGTCACGGCGCGCCGCGTCGCGTCCGGGACGACATCGCGTCAGAGGCGATCGCCCTGTCCGACGAGCGAGGCCAGCATCCGCTCCGCCGCCCCGCCGTCGCCCTCGATCAGCACGGTCTTCACCCGACTGGAGGCACCATGGGCGATCGACACCCGTGAGGCCGGCACCTTCAGGGCCTTGGCGAGCAGCTTGGCCAGCGCCTGGTTGGCCTCGCCGTCCGTCGGTGCGGCGCGCACCCGGGCGGTGAGGACGGCCTTGCCGTCCGCCAGGACCTCGATGCCGCCGAGGGCATCCCTGCCGCCGCGCGGCGTCAGCCGCACGGTGACGAGCAGGCCTTCGGCGACGAGCCGCCAGGGAGGGCCGGCTGCGGCCGCGGCCGACACCGGGCCGCTCAGAACACGTTGGGATAGATGTAATAGACGATGACGCGCTCGATCAGCATCACCAGGAGGATGACGATGAACGGGGTGAAATCGAGCGCGCCGAAACTGGGCAGCCGGCGGCGTATGGGCGCGTAGACCGGTTCTGTCAGCCGATACAGCGCGTCGCCGATGGCGACCACCATGGCATTGCGCCGGCTGATGATGTTGAACGCGATCAGGTAGGAATACACCACGGACGCCAGCACGACATAGACGTACAACTGAAGAAGAATGAGGACGATGTCGAGAATGGCGCGCATCGAAGCCTTCCGGGCAGATCACACTGGCTATGATCTAACGACATACCCCGCATCCGGCAAGGGCGCCCGGAACGATTGCCTCGCGCGGCGATCTCTGCGAAACAATGGCCAGAGGACATATCGGCCATGAGCGCGCATCACGACCACGACGACGACGGGCACGACCATCACGGCGCGCCGCCTTCGGCCATGGCCGAGCGCGTCCGGAAGCTGGAAGCCGTGCTGGTCGAGAAAGGCTATGTCGATCCGGCGGCGCTGGACGTCTTCATCGACACCTATGAGACCAAGGTCGGTCCGCGCAACGGCGCCCATGTCGTCGCCCATGCCTGGCGCGACGAGGAATTCCGCCATTGGCTGCTGGAGGATGCCACCGCCGCCATCGCTTCCCTCGGCTATTCCGGCCGCCAGGGCGAGCATATGAAGGTGGTCGAGAACACGCCTTCCGTGCACAACATGATCGTGTGCACGCTGTGCTCCTGCTATCCCTGGTCGGTGCTCGGCCTGCCGCCGGTCTGGTACAAATCGGCGCCCTACCGCTCGCGTGCCGTGATCGACCCGCGCGGCGTGCTCGCCGAATTCGGCGTCACCCTGCCCGCCGGAACCGAGATCCGCGTCTGGGATTCGACGGCGGAGCTGCGCTATCTCGTGCTTCCGCTCCGCCCCGACGGCACCAAGGGTTGGAGCGAGATGGCGCTGGCCCAGCTCGTCACCCGCGATGCGATGATCGGCACCGGCCTCGCCATCCAGCCGGGCGGGCTGTGATGGCCGCCTTCATCGCCAATGCCCGCATGTATGCGGTGACGCCGGAGGTCGAGGAAGCCTGGAAGGCGCTGCTCGGCCACGTCTTCGCCATGGCCGGCACCGATTTCGACTATGTGCCCTACCCGGCGCCCCAGCCGCTGGAGGTGCTGTGGGAGCGCGAGGATCTCGGCTGCGTCTTCATGTGCGGCTATCCCATCGCCTTCCAGCTCTCGGCCGTGGTGCCGATCGCCGCGCCCATTCCCGCCGGGCCCTGGGCCGGCGGCAAGCCGCTCTACCGCTCGGACCTCATCGTGCGGGCCGACAGCCCGTTCCAAAGGATCGAGGACACCTTCGGCCATCGCATCGGCTGGACGGTGGAGCATTCCCATTCCGGCTTCAACGCGCTGCGCCACCATTTGCTGGCCTACCGCACGCCCGACCGTCCGACGCTCTATGCGCAGGTGCGCGGCAACCTCGTCACCGCGCGCGGCATCCTCGACAAGGTGCTGGCCGGCGAGATCGACGTCGGACCGCTCGACGCCTATTGGCACGACCTGATCCGCGCGCACCGCCCCGACCTCACCGACGGCATCCGCGTCATCGGCAGCACCGGCATGGCGCCGATCCCCTCCTTCGTCGCCGTGCCCGGCCTGCCGGCGGAAACCGTCCTGCGCCTCAAGGCCGCCTTCGCCGCGGCGCATCGCCAGCCCTGGTTCGCCGATCTCGCGGCGACCTTGCGCCTGCAGGGCTTCGCGGCAGTGGAGCAGGACGATTTCGCCACGACGCTGGCCTGGGATCGCGAAGCCCGCGACCGCGGCTATCCGACCATCGCCTGAGCAGCGTCGCACCGATCGACCTCTTCCCATCCGGCCAGCGCGGCGTCTCCAAGACGGGCGATCGGTGATCGCCCCTCCATCCGCGGCAGTCTGCGCCGGGATGGACGCGGGCCGGGTCGATCACCGATCGACCTCTTCCCATCCCGCCAGCATTGTCATCCCGTGCGCACCTTGCAAAGGTGCGGTGCAGACACGGGACCGCAGGCGGAAGCAGCGCCTTCCTGCAGTGTCCGGATTCAATATAGCGGCTGCGGCTCCAGCGCCGAGCGCGGCTTGGCCGGACGGGGGGCGGACAGGCCGCCCATATCCGCCTCGACCGGCACGCTCTCGATCCGCACCGTCGGCACGGCGCGCGACTGCGCCACCACGGCGCGCGGTCGCTGGACCTTCGCCGGCTCCCGGCCCGGGGAACGCGGCTCGATGCCGCGCGGGCCCTGCTCGAAGCGGAACTGGGCGCCGGCAGGCTGCGCCATCTCGGACTCCGCCATGCGGCTGTGCCGCGGCGGCTCGGCAAGGCGGACCTCGCCGACCGAACCGCGCGGCCGCAAGGGCGGCAGCGCTTCCGGCAGCCTGTCGGCGTCCTGGCGATCATTCTGGGCGACCTGCATGCCGGAGGCACGGGCCCGCTTGGCCGGCTGGCCATGGCCGCGGACCGGCGGCAGCGCCTCAGGCGCGAAATCGGCGTCGTCCTGCCGATCGATCCGCGCCATCTGGGCGGAATGCGGCCGAACATGCTTCGCCGTCGCCGCACGCATCGGCGGCAGCGCGTCGCGCTGCCCGTCGTCATCCATGGTGTCGGCGACGAGCCGCGGCAGCGGCTGGGCCGCCACCGGCCGCGCATATTTGCGCGTCTCGCGCACCGCCACCGGCGCCGGCTCGGGAGCCGGCATCGGATCGGCCTGGGCCAGCAGGGTCGGCGCCTCCACCGGCTGTCCGCCCGGCGAGCGGCGCTTCTCGTAGAAGGCGTTGCCGCCCGCCACCGCCACGTAATGCATGTTGGAATAGGGATAGGTGTAGCCGGCGGTGTGGAAGAAATAGACACCGTTCATGCCCGGATAGCGCTTGCCGGCCAGGACGGCATCGGCGACGCGGTAGGCGCGGCCCCGGCCGGCATCGTTCATCTGCCGCGACAGCACGCCGGGGGCGAACTGCACGCGCTGCCCGACGACGCCGCAGATCGACCGCGGATAGCGGCCGGAATCGCGACGGTTCATCACCACCGTGCCGACCGCGAGCATGCCGTCGTCGCTGCTGCGGTTGGACTCGAAATACATCGCCCGCGCCAGGCAATCACGCTCATTGGTGACCTGGGCCGTATGCACGGCGGGAAAGAGGGCGCAGCCGCCAAGGCCGGACGTCGCCAGCGCAATCGCGAAGAGGCGTACGGCAGATTTGATGGTGTCTGTTTTCATGCGCTCGTTTGTGACCGTGGAAGGTTAACGACGGGTAATCTTTTATGTGGCGAAAATACAACCGAACTGCAAAACTTCTTCACATCGGTGGCTTTTTAACAGAATGGTTAGCTCTTCGTTGCCGCCGCGCCACAGATGAGCCGCATTTCATCCGGGCGCAAAAAAGGCGAACCCAAAGGCTCGGCCGGGCAGCGAGGCGTCTTTCCACCACCAGGACGACGTCTGCCGAACTCTGGAGAAAAACCATGGATGCTCCCGCCTCGAAGGCGCGCGGTGCCAACCGCACGCAGACCGACGAACTCCTCGAACGGCGCGCCAATGCCTTTTCGCGCGGCATGAGCGCCGGCCAGCCCGTCTTCGCCGCCAAGGCGAAAAATTCCGAGATCTGGGACGTCGAGGGCCGGCGCTTCATCGATTTCGGCGGCGGCATCGCCGTGCTCAACACCGGCCACCGCCACCCCCTGGTGATGAAGCGCGTCTATGAGCAGCTCGAGCGCTTCACCCATACCTGCCTGATGGTGACGCCCTATGAGCCGGCCGTGATGCTGGCCGAGAAGCTCAATGCGATCGCGCCCATCGCCGGCCCGAAGAAGACCATGCTGGTGACCACCGGCGCCGAAGCCGTGGAGAACGCCATCAAGATCGCGCGGGCCGCCACCGGCCGCTCGGACGTGGTGGTGTTCAGCGGCGCCTTCCACGGCCGCACGCTGCTCACCATGGCGATGACCGGCAAGGTGGTGCCGTACAAGACCAGGTTCGGCCCCTTCCCGCCCGGCATCTGGCGCGTGCCCTACCCGATCGAGCACAAGGGCATCTCCGTCGACGACACGTTCGAAGCCTTCAAATGGCTGTTCAAGACCGATGTCGACCCCAAGGCCGTCGCCGCCATCGTGATCGAGCCCGTGCAGGGCGAGGGCGGCTTCTATGTCGCCTCGAAGGAGCTGCTCCAGCGCCTGCGGGCGCTGTGCGACGAGCACGGCATCCTGCTCATCGCCGACGAGATCCAGTCGGGCTTCGGGCGGACCGGGAAATGGTTCGCGATGGAGCATTCCGGCGTCGAGCCCGACCTCATCACCACGGCCAAGAGCCTCGCCGGCGGCTTTCCCCTCGCCGGCATCGTCGGCAAGGCCGCCGTCATGGACGCGCCGGAGCCGGGCGGCCTCGGCGGCACCTATGCCGGCAATCCCGTCGCCTGCGCCGCCGCGCTCGGCGTGATCGAGGCCTTCGAGACCGAGGACCTCCTCGAAAAATCGCTCCGCCAGGGCGAGGCGATCCTCAAGCGGCTGAAGGCGATCAGGCGCCGCAAGACCGGCCGGCCGATCGGCGACGTCCGCGGCCTCGGCGGCATGACGGCGTTCGAGCTCGTCACCGCCCATGGCGGCGGCGACCCCGATGCCGCTGCGGCGAAGGCCCTCGCCGCCGACTGCCTGGACCGCGGCCTGATGATCCTCACCTGCGGCGTGTTCGGCGAGACGGTGCGCCTGCTCGCCCCGCTCACCATCCAGCCGCGCGTACTCAAGGAAGGCCTCGACATCCTGGAAGAAGCGCTGGTCTCGCCGAAATGACGCCGGGAGCGGGCTTGCTGTCGCTCTTGAAACACCGCGCCTGCCGCATGGGAAGAGCGACTGGAAGTCCGTAGGCGCAGACATATGCGCGAGATGGAGGGGCGATCACCGATCGCCCTTCTTTTTTGTCGCAAGCTCTGCATTTCCAGGATGGGCGATCGGTGATCGCCCCTCCATCGTCGCGCCTCCCACGGCAAGCTTGGCGCCAACGGACTGGAAGTCCGCGCTCCCTACGGCGTCTCCCACCGGCCGCTCTTCTCCGAGCGGAACAGCGCGTCGATGATCTTCATGTTCTGCACGGCGTCGGCCGGGCCGTAGGGCAGGTCGATCTCGCCGCGCACCACGGCCGAGAACACGTCCGCCTGCTCGGCATACTGGTCGACGGGATCGATGCGGGTGGCGACGGCCGAGGCGTCGCCGAGCTCGGAGCCGTCGTCGGTGAAGACCGTCACCGCCTCGGCCTGCGGCGCGTTGAAGGGAATGGTAACCTCGAAGCGCTTCCTGGTGCCGACGATGTCGACCCGCTGCAGCGGCGTCAGCTGGGTCGAGACGGTGAAGTCGGCCCGGCGGCCGTCGCCATAGTCCAGGATCGCCGAAGCGATGCGGTCGACGCCCAACACCGGGTCGCGGTCGATGAGGGCGATCACCCGCTGCGGCTCGGCCTCGAAGATGAAGCGGCTGGTGACGATCGGATAGCAGCCGATGTCCATGATGCCGCCGCCGCCGATATCGGCCTGGTTGCGGATATTGGCGGGGTCGGTGTTGAAATAGGAAAAGAAGCACTGGATAGCCCGGACCTCGCCGAGCTCGCCGGAGCGCGCCGCCTCGCGCGCCCTGAGCCATTGCGGATGGAAGCGCACCATAAAGGCTTCCATCACATGGATCCCCTTCGGCACCGCCAGCAGCCTTTCGGCATCCGTTGCGTCGAGCCCGATCGGCTTTTCGCACAGCACATGCTTGCCGGCGGCAGCGGCCTGGAGCGTCACCGGCACATGCAGGTGGTTGGGCAGGGGATTATAGATCGCATCGATGTCGGGATCGGCCAGCAGCGCCTCGTAGGAGCCATAGGCCTTGGGAATGCCGAGCGCATCGGCGGCGGCCCTCGCCCGCCCCTGGTCGCGTGAGGCGATGGCCACCACCTCGGCCGTGCGCGCCCGCTGAATGCCGGGAATGACCTTGCCCGTGCCGATCAGCGCGGTGGAAATGATGCCCCAACGTGTCTTCGCCATGCCGGCTCTCCAGGGATGGGATGAAAGCCCATCCATGCCATGGCCGCCGGAAGGGGGAAAGAGCCTTTCCCTGGACGGCGGGCGTCTCGCCCATAGGCGCTGACCTTGCGGGGAAAAGCGCGACCGTGGCGGGGCGATCACCCGATCGCCCCTCTTGGAAACGCGGCGCCTGCAGGAGAGAGGAAAAGGTCGATCGGGGATCGACCCTCCATCGCGTGTCTACGTCAGCGCCCATGGACTGGAAGCCGACGCTCTAATCCTCGCCCATGGCGATCAGGCTGGCATTGCCGCCGGCCGCCGCGGTGTTGACGGCGACGACCTGCTCGGTGGCGAAGCGCTTGAGGTAGTTCGGGCCGCCCGCCTTGGGGCCGGTGCCGGAGAGGCCGGTGCCGCCGAAGGGCTGGGTGCCGACCACCGCGCCGATCATGTTGCGGTTCACATAGACATTGCCCGCCGGCATGCGCTCGGCCACCGTCTCGATCGTCGTATCGATGCGGCTGTGCACGCCGAGCGTCAGGCCGTAGCCGCTGGCGGCGATGGCGTCGAGCAGGGCGTCGAGGCCGCCGGCCTTCCAGCGCACCACATGCAGCACCGGGCCGAACACCTCGCGGGTGAGATCGCCGACCTTGCCGATCTCCAGGATATGCGGGCCGACGAAGCTGCCTTGATCGAGCGCCGGGGTGGCGAGGTGGATCTTCGCCGTCCCGGCCATCGCGGCGATATGCGCTTCCAGCCCGGCCTTGGCCTCGGCATCGATCACCGGGCCGATCTGGACGGAGAGGTCGCGGGGGTCGCCGAGCTTGAGCTCCTGCGCCGCCCCCTTGATCATGGTGACGATCTTGTCGGCGACGTCGTCCTGCACGCAGAGCAGGCGCAGCGCCGAGCAGCGCTGGCCGGCCGAGCGGAAGGCGGAAACCACGACGTCGTCCGCCACCTGCTCGGGGAGCGCCGTGGCGTCGACGATCATCGCATTGATGCCGCCGGTCTCGGCGATCAGCGGCACGATGGCGCCGTTGCGCGCCGCCAGCGCCCGGTTGATCGCCCAGGCCGTCTCGGTCGAGCCGGTGAAGGCAACCCCGGCCACCGCCGGATGGGCGACCAGCCCCGCGCCGATGCGCCCGTCGCCCGGCACATACTGCAGCGCCGAGCCGGGCACGCCGGCCTCGATCAGGATCTTCACCGCCTCATAGGCGATGAGCGGCGTCTGCTCGGCCGGCTTGGCGACGACGCTGTTGCCGGCGGCGAGCGCCGCCGCGACCTGGCCGAGGAAGATCGCCAGCGGGAAATTCCACGGGCTGATGCACACGAACACCCCGCGCCCGCGATGGAGGAGGCGGTTCTCTTCGCCGGTCGGGCCGGGCATGACCTCGCCGGCCCCGAAGATCCGCCGCGCCTGCGCCGCGTAATAGCGGCAGAAATCGACGGCTTCGCGCAGTTCCGCGACGGCGTCGTCGATGGTCTTGCCCGCCTCGGCCTGCAGCAAAGCGAGCAGAAGGCCGCGCCGCTGCTCCAGGAGATCGGCAGCCTTTTCCAGCGCGCCGGCCCGGCGCGCGACGTCGCTGCGGTCCCAGGCCCGGAAGCCCTCGGCCGCCGCCTGCATGGCGGCCCGCGCGCCGTCCTCGTCCGCCTCCGCCACGGTGCCGACCACCGTCGTGCCGTCGGCCGGGGCGCAGACCGGCCGGGCCTGCCCTGCCGCCGGCCTGCCGCCGATGAGCGGCGTCGCCGCCACCGGCCTCGCGCCGGCCGCAAGGTCGGCCTGGAGGGCGGCCACGGCCTCCCGCGAGCCGAGCTCGACCCCGGCCGAGTTGGCGCGCTCGGCGCCGTACAGCGCCTTCGGCAGCGGGATGCGCGCGTGCCGCGCCCGGGCGGCGCTGCCGATCTGGGCTGCCGGCCGGCGCAGGAGGTCGCTCACCGGCACCGCCGGATCGGCGGCGACGGAGACGAAGTTCGAATTCGCGCCGTTCTCCAGGAGGCGCCGCACCAGATAGGCGAGGAGATCGGCATGGCCGCCGACCGGCGCATAGACCCGGCAGGCCGTGCCCGGGCGCTCCTTCATCAGCGCCTTGTAGGCGAGGTCGCCCATGCCGTGCAGGCGCTGGAACTCGTAGCCGTCCACCCCGCCGGCGATCTCGATGATGGTGGCGATGCTGAGGGCGTTGTGGGTGGCGAATTGCGGGTAGAGATGCGGACGCGCCGCCAGCATGCGCCGGGCGCAGCGGATGTAGTTGAGATCGGTCACCGGCTTGCGGGTGAACACCGGATAGTCGTCGAGGCCGCGCTCCTGCGCCCGCTTGACCTCGGTGTCCCAATAGGCGCCCTTGACGAGGCGCACCATCAGCTGCCGGCCCAGGGCCTTCGCCAGCGCCTCGACATGCTCGATCACCGCGAAGGCGCGCTTCTGATAGGCCTGGATGGCGAGGCCGAAGCCGGTCCAGCCCTCGAGGGCGGGATCGGCGAGCACGGCCGCGATCACCTCCAGCGACAATTCCAGACGGTCGGCCTCCTCGGCGTCGACGGTGAAGTTGAGCTCATAGCCCCGCGCCTTGCGGGCGAGGTCGCGCACCAGCGGCACCAGCTCGGCCATCACGCGCTCGCGGCTCAAGGCCTCGTAGCGCGGATGCAGCGCCGAGAGCTTCACCGAGATGCCCGGCCGCGCGGGCAAGGGCTCGTTGCCGGCCGCCCGGCCGATAGCGTCGATCGCGTCCGCATAGCTCTTGAAATAGCGCCGGGCGTCCTCGGCGGTGCGGGCGCCCTCGCCCAGCATGTCGAAGGAATAGCGAAAGCCGCGGGCCCCGCCCGACGCCGACCGCTTCAGCGCCTCGCCGATGGTCTGCCCGAGCACGAAATGCGAGCCCAGCACCTTCATCGCCTGCCGCGTGGCGGTGCGGACCGCCGGCAGGCCGATGCGCTTGGCGAGCGAGGCGACGATGCCCTCCGGCGTCTCCCCCGGGTGGATCACCCGGGCGGTCATGCCGAGGGCCCAGGCCGAGGCGGAGACCAGGAAGGCGTCCGAGCGGGTCTCGCGATGGCGCCAGTCGCCCTGGCCGAGCTTGTCCTCGATGAGGGCATCGGCGGTCTCCTTGTCCGGCACGCGCAGCAGCGCCTCGGCCAGGATCATCAGCGCGAGGCCTTCCTTGGTCGACAGCGAATATTCGCGCAGGAAATCCTCGATGCCGCCGATCGAGCCGGCGCTGGCGCGGATGGCCTCGATCAGGCGCGTGGCGGCGGCGTCGATGCGCGCCTCGCCGGCCTGGTCGATGACGGGATCGGCCAGGAGGCGGGAGACGATGGCGCCGTCGTCCTCGGCATAGGGAGCGTGGAAGCTGGGCAGGGCGGACATGGGGGAATCCCTCGAAGGAGAACCTCAATGTGGCATCGATGTCCTAGTTTTTCGACGGTGATTTTTGCCATTTTTTAGCGCCTTTCACTATGATTTATGTATTTTATAGTGATAGTGGCGGAGACCTCCATCCGCCCGCCTGCCGGCCCCAAGACCGAGGATTTCCCATGACCGCGCCCTCCCCGATCGATCGCACCGACCGCAGGATCCTCGCTCTGCTGCAGGCCGACGGCCGGCTCGCAACGGTGGATCTCGCCGAGCGCATCGGCCTGTCGCCGACGGCGACCACCGAGCGGATCAAACGGCTGACGCGCGAGGGCTTCATCACCGGCTTCGGCGCGCGGCTCGACGCCGCCAAGCTCGGCCGTTCCTTCCTGGTCTTCGTCGAGGTCCTCCTCGACAAGACGACGCCGGACGTCTTCGACCGATTTTCGGACGCGGTTCGCCGCACACCGGACGTAATCGAGTGCCACATGGTCGCCGGCGGCTTCGACTATCTCCTCAAGGTGCGCGTCGCCGACATGGCCGCCTATCGCCGTTTTCTCGGCGAGGCGCTGTGGACCCTCGCGGGCGTGCGCGAGACGCGGACCTATACGGTGATGGAAGAGGTCAAGGCCGATCAGGGCCTGCCGGTCTGAAATCAAAGGCCCCCGGCCGCTTTCCGGCGACGCCATCCGCCGCGGAGCGCCGGTAACACCGTGCCGCAAATGCCGGTCCGGAGGCCGCGGATAGAAGGGTCTCCCAAGATTATACACGGCGTAAAGGAAATAGTTACCAACTTTCGTCAGTCTATCGGTCACGGGCGGGTGCGACGGAGCCTGGAGAGCAGGCATTCATCGGCCGACGCAGGCTGTCTGAGTACGAGGACAATGACGTATACGACCACCCTATCGAGCAACACCGCTTCCTTCGACAGTAGAACCTTGCGGCGCGGCAAGTCTCGTCTGGTCGTTTTCGCTGCGGTCCTCCTCGGTTCCGGTACCGTTGCCTCCGGCCTGGTGGTGGCGGCGACGGCGATCGGCTCCCTGGCGGCGTCTTCTCTCGGCTCGGTCCCCGATATCCGCACGCAGGACTTGTCCGCCCAGAAGGCGCTCGCCTTGGCCGCCCGGCGCCGGATGCAGGAGAGCGTGGCGGAACTCGGACGCGAGATCGCGGCCGAAAAGCCGCCGGCGCCCCAGAACCTCGCGGCCAGCGACGCGCGATCCGCGCCGACGCCGGCGCTCGCGGCGGCTTCCGTCGTGGCGGCCAACGACGAGCCGACGCCCGCCATCCTCGCCCCGGTCGAGATCCATGCGCAGGTCGCGACGCTCCCCGACCCAGCGCCGGCCGCGGCAACCGCGCCGGCTGCAACGGCCGCCGCCATCGTCCCGGCCGCAGCGCCCGCGCCGGCGCTGCCGATCCCCCTCCCGCCGAGGCGCGAGGTCGTCGCATCGGCGGACAGCCTTCCGCTGCCGCCGGTCCACGCCGCCGTCCTCACCGACACCGGATCCCGGCACGGCTCGACGCGGTCCTTCTCCCGCGGCGGCGACGAGCGCGCCAAGGCCGAGGCCGCCATGGCCAGCATCGGCGCTCCCCCGCGCGACGACCGCGGCCTCATTCCCAGGCTCTTCGATGCCTTGAAGCCGCCGACCGAAAGCGTGCTCGCCTATGCGCAGCCGGACGACGCGCCCGCGCCGCCCGCCAAGCCGAACTGGGCGCCGAGCCTGGGCAACCGCACCGCCTATTACGACATCGCCGCGCACACCGTCTATCTGCCGAACGGCGAGCGGCTCGAGGCCCATTCCGGCCTGGGCAGCAGCTTCGACAATCCCCGCCTGGTCACCCAGAAGAACCGCGGGGCGACGCCGCCCAATGTCTACGAACTCTCCCTGCGCCGGCAGCTCTTCCACGGCGTGCAGGCGCTCAGGCTCACCCCCGTCGGCAATGGCAGCATGTATGGCCGCGACGGCATTCTCGCCCACAGCTACATGCTCGGCCCGCAGGGCGCCTCCAATGGCTGCGTGTCCTTCAAGCACTATCCCCGCTTCCTGCAGGCCTATCTGAACGGCGAGGTCTCCCACCTGGTGGTGGTGCCGCATATGACCGGCGGCTGAGCGCCCGCCAGCGCTCGCGGCGCGGTAATGGAACTCGACGCCGGCCGCCCCTTCTCCCCGCTGGCGGGGAGAAGGTAAGGATGAGGGGCTGCGCAACCGAGATGCGGCAGATGTCTCGGCCGATCATTACGGTCCGGCCTCGGTGCTGCCCCTCTCCTCTATCCTCTCCCCGCTCCGCGGGGCGAGGGGACATCGGCGTCGCGGCAGGGACGGAGAGGCCGCCGTCTCGCAACGCGTTGATGGAACGTGGCGCCGCATCAATCGCCGAGCGGATGCAGGTCGCGCACCATCGCCTTCATGCGCTCGTCCAGCACATGGGTGTAGATCTGCGTCGTGGCGATGTCGGCATGGCCGAGCATCATCTGCACCGAGCGCAGGTCCGCGCCGTTCTGCAGGAGATGGCTCGCAAAGGCATGGCGCAGCACATGCGGGCTGATGCGGTCCGCCCGGATGCCGGCGGCGGCGGCGAGCAGCTTCAGGTCGCGGGCGAAATGCTGGCGGCTGAGATGCCCGCTCTGCCCGAAGGAGGGAAACAGCCAGGGTGAGGCCTTGTCGCGGCCGGCCTCGGCGAGGAGGTCGAGCCAGACCCGCATCGCCCGCCGTGCCGCCTCCGTCAGCGGCACCAGCCGCTCCTTCGAGCCCTTGCCGACCACCGACAGCATGGCGAGGTCGGGCCGGGCCGCGCCCCGCCGCAGGGCGACCAGCTCCGACACCCGCAGCCCCGACGCGTAGAGCGTCTCGAGCAGCGCGCTCATCCGGGCCGCCCGCAGCCTTTCGAGCACGGAGCGCCCGGCGTCGCCGATGCCTTCGGCCGCGGCGCCGAGCAGGCGGTCGACCTCCTCGACGCTCAGCACCTTCGGCAGGGTGCGCCCGCGCTTCGGCCCGTCCAGCACCGAGGTCGGATCGTCGCTGCGATAGCCTTCGGCATAGAGGAACTTGTGCAGCTGGCGGATCGCCGACAGGTGCCGCGCCATCGTCGTCGCCTTGAAGCCGAGCTCCGAGAGGGCGGCGAGATGGCCGCGCGCCTCCTCGGCCGTCGCGGCCGCGATCGAGCTGCCGCGGCCGGCGAGGAAATCGTGCCAGTCGGTGAGGTCGCGGCGATAGGCCTCGAGCGTGTTCTCGGCGCCGCCGCGTTCGGCGGAGACCATGTCGAGGAAGGCGTCGATCAGGCGGGCGTCGCTCGGGGGCTTCGGCATGGCGGCAGCCTAGTCCGAGGGGGTTAACGGGCGGAAAACAGGCCCGGCGGCGGCCATCGCGGGACCGTCCTCAGAAATAGAGGGGGTGGTCTTCCAGCACCGCCGCGATCACCCGCAGGGAAGCCGCGGCCTGCAGATGGCCCGAGGCATGTCCGTCGGCCATGCCTGCCGACAGCGTCCGAAGGGCGAGGATCATGTCGCGCAGGGCCTTGGCATGCGGGCCGCGCATCATCAGGAGATGGGCGAGCTGTCCCAGGGCGGTGGTGACGCTGCCGGCGTGGCGGTGCGACAGCTCGCCGGCGGCCGCGAGGCGGCGCAGGCGCAGGATCTCCAGCCCCATGCTCACCGCCGCCAGGCTGCCGTCGAGCGTGTATTGGCTCGCGCCGCCGACCCGCTCGAGCGGCGCCATCAGCTGGTTGATGCGGTCATAGGCGAGGCTCTCGAAGGCCGAGGCCTTGGGCAGGCGATCATGCAGGCACAGTCGCGTCAGGTCGGCGCGAAAGGCCTCGACCACCCGCTCGATGACGCGCTCCGGCCGCGGGGGCAACACCACCATGAAGACGAGCAGGCTGAGCAGGATGCCCCCGAGCACCGCCGCGACGGCGTTGACGAACAGCCCCGGCGCCGCGACCATCGGCTGGTGCGGATTGACGAAGAGCAGGAAATTGATGACCACCGACGTCGCGATGCTCGAGAAGCGCGGATTGGCCATCATCAGGGCGGCGGGCACCAGCACGGGCGTCACCGCCGCCAGCACCCAGCCGAAGCCCGGCAGGGCGGGCAGCACGAGCTGCCCGACGACGAAGGCCGGCAGGATGGAGATCACCCCGCCCTTGAAATAGTCGAAGGCCGAGCGCATCGGGTTCGGCATGGTGGCGAACAGGCTCGACACCACCGAGACCATGACGGCGGCGCCGCCGAGATCGGCCCAGCGCGTGGCGATCCAATAGGCGGTGACGATGGCCGTGGCGATCGCGGCGCGGGTGGCGTTGATGAGCGCGCCGCTCTTGTCGCGGTCGATCAGGAGGGCCGGCGGCCGCCAGTCCCGCTGGGGATCGGGCGCGCGCAGCCGGAGGGCGGCGAGCCCGTGGAGGACGGCCTTGACGGCGGCCAGGAACTCGACCAGCAAGGTCAGGCGCGCGGCGGCGCCCACCCGGTCCTCGTGCGCCGGCACCGGAGCCTCGCGCATGGCCTGCGCCTCCGCCGCCGCCGCCTCGATCCGCCGCAGCCAGGGACGGACGTCCTCGGTCTGCCAGGGGCGCTGCACCATCTCGTCGAGCATGGCGGCGATCCGTCCCAGCAGCGGGCGCCAGGTGCTGTCCGGCGCGCTGGCATGGGCCAGGAGGGTGTGGATGGCGGAAATCGAGGAGAGCATGTGGCCGATGGTGTGCCGGGCCATGCGCCCGTGGGTGACGAGGCCGGGCGCCTCCAGCCGCGCATAGGCGCGCATCGCCGCGAGGGCCTCGATATCGACGATCAGCCGCTGATAGGCCATGTCCAGATCCGCCGCCGGCGTGCCCTTCATGGCGCCGCTGGCATAGCGCGCGATGTCGCGCAGCCCCGCGCCGACGCGCTCGACGAGGAGGTCGCGCGCGAGCTGCGGCAGGAACAGCCGGCTGGCGATGCCCGCGCAGGCGATGCCGAGCATGATCTCGATGCAGCGGGCCGTGGCGAGATCGGTCACCAAGGCGGCATTGTCATAGGCCGGCAGGCCGATGATCGCGACGGTATAGCCCGCCAGCACGGCGCCGTAGGATTCCGGATTGCGCAGGATCGAGGCGACATAGGTGCACATCGCGATCCAGATCGCCAGCGTCGCCACGAAGGCCGGATGGAAAGCGCCGGTCAGCTTGACCATGGCAATGGAGGCGAGCGCCCCGGCCAGGGTTCCGCCCAGGCGGAACAGGCCCTTGGCGAGCACCATGCCCGCCACCGGCTGGCTGACGATGAACACCGTCATCATCGCCCATTGCGGCTGCTCCAGGCCGAGAGCCTGCGCGATCGCCAGCGCCACCAGCCCCGCCGCGGTGCTGCGCAGGGCGAAGATCCAGTCCGCCCGGGGCGGCATCGAGACGCGCGGGGCCAGAGCCGCGGCGCGCAGGCGGAGGGATATCCGGTCAGGCATCATCATGCCCATAACATCCGCCGTGCGAATTGGAACCGCGCTGCCCTCGAATTTTCGTCATGCCCCAACCCCGCCCATCCCGCGCCCGCCGTCATCGCCCGAGCCTCGTCAGCGGCACGTCGACGCTCATCGGCCGCGTCGCCGGCCTGACATAGGTCCCCAGCGCATAGACGAGGCCGAAAAGGACGAGGCCGATCACGGCGAGGACGATCAGGAAGCGGGTGAGGCTTGGCATCGCGGAACCTCGGACCAACGAAAATGGGGAGCCTGATGCGAAAGCATGAAGGAAACGTGTCACGCCGCACGCCGGGCGGGTTCGATTTCGCCGGCGCCCCGCAGATCGGAGCATGCGAAGGAAATCCGGTTGACTTTCAATATCTTGCCGCATGTCGCCGCTTCGGGCAATCCGCCCCGCGAGGCCGTCGCGGGGCGGCGCTGCGCGGCGTCGGCCTCGCGCGAAGGGGCGTCCGGCCCGCTGCGGGGGTCTTGCGCGCGGCGGGCTCTCCGGTTCAATAGAGCGATGACCTTGTTGATGCAGGACGAAATGGGCGAAGCGGCGACATCCCTTGCTCCGGCCGAGCGCGAAAGGAAGCTGGCCGCCGCGCTGGCGGGACGCTCCATCGTGCTCGTCGGCATGATGGGCGCAGGCAAGAGCGCCGTGGGAAAACGGCTGGCGATGCGGCTCGGCCTCGACTTTCGCGATGCGGACACCGAAATCGAGGAAGCGGCGCAGAAGTCCATTCCCGAGATCTTCGCCAGCGACGGCGAGGCCTTCTTCCGCGACAAGGAGCGGCGCGTCATCGCCCGCCTGCTCGCCTGCGACCGGCCGATCGTGCTCGCCACCGGCGGCGGCGCTTACATGAACGAGGAAACCCGCGCCCTCATCGCCGAGCGCGGCATCTCGATCTGGCTCAAGGCCGAACTCGACGTGCTGATGCGCCGCGTGCGCCGCAAGCCGACCCGGCCGCTCCTGCAGACGGCGGACCCCGAAGCGACGCTGAGGAAGCTGATCGAGCTGCGCTATCCGACCTATGCCCACGCCGATGTCACGGTCCTGTCACGGGACGTCGCGCATGACAGCGTGCTGGAGGAGGTCGTCGGGGCCCTCGAAGCCCATCTCCTGAAAGCCAAACCGGACGCCACGCCATGACTTCGCCGATTACCGTTCCCGTGGTCCTGGGCGAGCGCTCCTACGAGATCTCGATCGGGCCGGGGCTGCTGGCGGAAGCGGGGACGCGCATCGCCGCTTTGGCGCCGCAGGCGCGGCTCGCCATCGTCACCGACACCAATGTCGCCGGCCTTCACCTCGCAACCCTCGCCGAGAGCCTCGACCGGGCCGGCCTGGCGCACCAGACGGTGACGGTCGAGCCCGGCGAGGCCTCGAAGAGCTTCACCACCTTCGCCCGCGTCTGCGAGGACCTGATCGCCACCCGCGTCGAGCGCGGCGACCTCGTCGTCGCCTTCGGCGGCGGCGTCATCGGCGATCTCGCCGGCTTTGCCGCCGCGGTGATCCGGCGCGGCATGCGCTTCGTCCAGATCCCGACCAGCCTGCTGGCCCAGGTCGATTCCTCCGTCGGCGGCAAGACGGGCATCAATTCCCGCCATGGCAAGAACCTCGTCGGCGCCTTCCACCAGCCGAGCCTCGTGCTGGCCGACACCAGCGTGCTCGACACTCTGTCGAAGCGGGAATTCCGCGCCGGCTACGCCGAAGTCGCCAAATACGGCCTGATCAACGACGCCGCCTTCTTCGGCTGGCTCGAACGCCGCTGGCGCGACGTCATGGCCGGCGGCGCCGCGCGCGAGGAGGCGATCGCCATCTCCTGCCGGTCGAAGGCCGGCATCGTCGCGCGCGACGAGACCGAGACCGGCGAACGCGCGCTGCTCAATCTCGGCCATACCTTCGGCCATGCGCTGGAGGCGGTCACAGGCTATGATTCGCGCCGCCTGGTGCATGGCGAGGGCGTGGCGATCGGCATGGTGCTCGCCCATGAATTCTCCGCCCGCCTCGGCCTGTGCTCGCAGGAGACGCCCTCCCGCGTCGCCGCCCACCTCGCCGAGGTCGGCCTGCCCACGCGCATCGGACAGATCCCCGGCGGCGCCGGCTCGGCCGATGCGCTGATGACGGCCATCACCCAGGACAAGAAGGTGAAGCGCGGCCGGCTGACCTTCATCCTCACCCGCGGCATCGGCGAGAGCTTCATCGCCGACGACGTCGATCCCGCCGCGGTGAGACATTTCCTGGCCGAGAAGCTCGCCGACGGGCCCGACGCTGCCGCTCCTGTGACGGGACCCTGAAGGCCATGCACGCGCAGACGTGGATCTCCGCCTTCATCATCTTCCTGCTGCTGGCCGCCGGCTTCTTCTTCGCCGGGTCCGAGACCGCGCTGACGGCGGCCTCCCGCGCCCGGCTGCTCAGCCTGGAGCGAAGCGGCAGCCGCCGCGCGCGCGTCGTCAACGGCCTCCTCGACATCCGCGAGGCGATGATCGGCTCGCTGCTGATCGGCACCAGCATCGTCAACACCGCCGCCGCCGCGATGACGACCGGCGTGCTCCTGGAGATCTTCGGCGACGTCGGCATCTTCTATGCCACCATCGTCATCTCGGTGCTCAGCATCGTCTTCGTCGAGATCATGCCGAAGACCATCGCCATCAACTATCCCGAGCGCTTCGCGCTCGCGGTGGCCTGGCCGGTGCGCTTCGTCATCACCGTCTTCTCGCCGCTGACCGCGACGCTGAGCTGGGTGGTCCGCCTCATCCTGCGCATCTTCGGCCTGCGCATCGGCGAGCACACCTCGCTGCTTTCCGCCACGGAGGAGCTTCGCGGCACCGTCGACCTCCTGCACAAGGAAGGCTCCGTCGAGAAGACCGACCGCGACATGTTCGGCGGCCTGCTCGACCTGCAGGAACTGACGGTCGGGGACGTCATGGTCCACCGCACCACCATGTTCTCGGTCGACATCGACGAGGGCCCCTCGCAGATCGTGCAGGCCGTGCTGGCCGCGCCCTATACCCGCATCCCCGTCTGGAAGGACACGCCCGACAACATCGTCGGCATCCTCCATGCCAAGGACCTGCTGCGCGCCCTCGACGCCGTCGGCAACGACCCGGACAAGCTCGATATCGGCGACATCGCCCTGCCCGCCTGGTTCGTGCCGGACACCACGCCTCTGGTCGACCAGCTCCGGTCCTTCCGCCGCAAGAAGATGCATTTCGCCTTCGTCGTCGACGAATACGGCTCCGTGCTCGGCATCGTCACTCTCGAGGACATCATCGAGGAGATCGTCGGCGACATCTCCGACGAGCACGACCTCGTCGTCACCGGCGTCCGGCCGCAGGCCGACGGCGCCGTCAACGTCGACGGTTCGGTGCCGATCCGCGATCTCAACCGCGCCATGGACTGGCAATTGCCGGACGAGGAGGCGACGACGATTGCCGGGCTCGTCATCCACGAGGCCCGCACCATCCCGGAAGCCGGGCAGACCTTCACCTTCTACGGCTATCGCTTCCAGATCCTGCGCAAGCAGAAGAACCGCATCGCCTCCCTCCGGATCACGCCGGTCGAGCGGGACGGCGCCAAGGAGACGTGAGCGGGGCCGCCCCCCTGCGCCACGACAGGAAGGGACGCAATGTTGTCCTACCCGGGCTTGTCCCGGGGTATCCGGACTTCGTCCGGGATAAGGGCCAGCGGCCCGGCTGGCGTGCCGGGGCGAGCCCGGCAATGACAAATCCCGAACCGTCACGGTCCAAAACCCCTTGTCCCACCGCCTGGCAAGGGCGGCCTGCACAAGATGACCCCGAATTTGCCGGCTTGTCGCCTGATTTAACCCGGATGTAACTTGACTTTTTTATTTTATCCGGGTATTTATATCTGCATCCGTTGTGCAGGATGATGCCCATGATGAACGCTGCCCTCATTGCCTTCGCCGGCACCCGCCGCCTCGCCAGGGGTGAGGCCCTCGCGGTTGCGCTCGCCGTCAAGGATGCCCAGGACGCCGGCGAGGAAGCCCCCATCCTCATCTTCGACTGCGCCACCGGGCGGCCGGTCGATCTCGACCTGCGCGGCACGCCGGACGATATCCGCGCCCGCCTCGAAGAGGAGGCGCCCGAGCCGCCGCAGCCGCGCGGTCCCGGCCGTCCCAGGCTCGGGGTGGTCGCGCGCGAGGTGACGCTGCTGCCCCGCCATTGGGAGTGGCTGTCCTCCCAGCCGGGCGGCGCCTCGGTGATGCTGCGCAAGCTCGTCGACGAGGCCCGGCGCACGAGCGAGGCGCAGGACCGCATCCGCGAGGCCCGCGAGGCGACCTATCGCTTCATGGTGGCGACGGCCGGCAACGAGACGGATTTCGAGGAGGCGTCTCGCGCCCTCTTCGCCGGCGAGGCCGGGCGATTCGCCATGCTGGTGGAACCCTGGCCGGAGGATATACGCGAGCAGGTCATGGAACTGGCGGAAGACGCCTTTTAGGCAGGCGCCGCCCGCCGTTCTGCCTCGGACTCGGGATTTCACCGGCCGGGAGCCATTTTTTTCATCGGGGCCGCGATTTTTTCTTGCATATGACGGCCCGATTCCATATCTCCCGCCTTGCCCAATTTCGCACGTGCCTGTGGCCGCGTGCCGGTCGGTGGACATCCAGACAAGAGGCTGGACGGTCGCCAGGGGTGCACAAAGGTTGCGGCAGTGACCTTTGAGGTGGCGTAAGTCACCGAGCCCCGAACAACGATCGGCAGCCGGAGGCGACCGGTGAACCCCGTACTCCGCGGGGGACGCAGCTTGAAGCAACGACGAAGCGGGCTTTTTTGGTCTCGGCTGGATTCCAGATCCAGCGACTGAAGAGGCTTGTTTCTCATTGCCAGGCGTGCGGACCGGGTTTCCCGATCCAATCCAAGGCAGTTCCAACCATGCAGCGGTTTGCTCCGTTGCGTGGCGTTTTGCATCCCGTCGCGGTGAGGCTCTGGCCTGACCGGCGGTGGGCGGCGCGCCTTCATCTGTCTGCCGCGGCTCCACCCCGCGGCGGCAAGGAAGACGCTCCGGTCCATGACACCTTTGGATCTGGGGAGACCCATCATGACCGACCGCATCCGCGACTTCCTGCGCGCCAACCCCGCCGACGGCCCCCGCCTCGTCGTCGATCTCGACGTCGTCGAGCGGAACTATCATGCGTTCGCCCATGCGCTGCCGGACACGCGCGTCTTCTACGCCGTGAAGGCCAATCCGGCGCCGGAGATCCTCAACCTCCTGGCCGGGCTCGGCTCCTCCTTCGATTGCGCTTCCGTCGTCGAGATCGAGCAGGCGCTGGCGACCGGTGCCGGCGCGGACCGCGTCTCCTTCGGCAACACCATCAAGAAGGAGCGCGACATCGCGCGTGCCTTCGACTATGGCGTGCGCCTGTTCGCGGTCGACTGCGAGGCCGAGGTCGAGAAGATCGCCCGCGCCGCCCCCGGTTCCCGCGTGTTCTGCCGCATCCTGTGCGACGGCGCCGGTGCCGACTGGCCGCTCTCCAAGAAGTTCGGCTGCGCCCCCGAAATGGCGCCGCAGGTGCTCGAGCACGCCCAGCGTCTGGGCCTCGTCGCCCATGGCGTGTCGTTCCATGTCGGCTCGCAGCAGGGCAACGTCCAGGCCTGGGACAGCGCGCTGGCGATCGCCGCGGACATCTTCCGCGAGATGGCCGAGCGCGGCATCGTGCTGTCGATGGTCAATATGGGCGGCGGCTTCCCGGCGAAATATCTGCGGGCGATGCCGGGCGTGCCGGCCTATGGCGATGCGATCTTCGAATCGCTGCGCCAGCATTTCGGCAACCAGCTGCCCGAAACGATCATCGAGCCGGGCCGCGGCATGGTCGGCGATGCCGGCATGATCGAAGCCGAAGTCGTGCTGGTGTCGAAGAAGGCCGCAAACGACGAGATCCGATGGGTCTATCTCGACATCGGCAAGTTCCACGGCCTCGCCGAGACGATGGACGAGGCGATCCGCTATCCGATCCGCACCGAGCGGGACGGCGACGCCAGGGCGCCCTGCGTCCTGGCCGGACCGACCTGCGATTCGGTCGACGTGCTCTACGAGAAGACGCCCTATGATCTTCCCGTCAGCCTGTCGATCGGCGACAAGGTCCTGATCGAGGCCTGCGGCGCCTACACGACGACCTACTCGACCATCGGCTTCAACGGCTTCCCGCCGCTGGCCTCCGTCGTGATCTGAAGCCGGGCGGGCCTCCCGCCCGCGCCGTCCAAGCGCACCGGTTCCAGGGCGGACGCCTGTCCGCTCTCCCGGATCCCCTTTCATCGTCCCGTACGGCCGCTTTGTCGGTGCGAGGGCTGTCGCTCTACCCTCTGAGGAGCCACGGCCATGATCCGTATCGTTTCCGAAACCTTCTCCCACCTCGACGCTCGCGAGAAGCTGCTCGACGCCGCCTTCGGGCCGTCGCGCTTCGCCAAGACCTGCGAGCGCCTGCGCGAAGGCCGCCTGCCGGCCGCCGGCCTCGCCTTCGCCGCCGTCGACGACGGCCGGCTGATCGGCACGCTGCGCCTGTGGAACATCTCGGCCGGCCCGGGCCGTCCCGCGCTCCTGCTCGGGCCGCTGGCCGTCGACGGAGCCCGGCGCAGCGAAGGCCTCGGCGCGCGCATGATGTGGCATGCCCTCGGCCATGCCCAGGAGCTCGGCCACAAGGCGGTCCTGCTGGTGGGCGATGCGCCCTATTACAGCCGGTTCGGCTTTTCCACCGACCTCACCGAGCGCCTCTGGCTGCCCGGGCCGGTGGAGCGCAACCGCTTCCTCGGCATGGAGCTGGCGCCGGACGCGCTCGTCGGCGCCCATGGCCTCGTCAATGCCACCGGCGATTTCGTGGCCGCGCCGGACTTCGCCGCCCTCGTCGCGAATGTCGCCAATGACAGCGCGCTGCGCTTCGCAGCCTGATGCGAGGCCGGCCGCGCTGAGACGGGTCCACACCGCCCGCCGCAGGCCCGGGGCACCGTCCCGGGCCTGCCCTTTCCGATGCGCCGCGCATCCGGACGAGCCCGGGCGGGCGCTCCCGCGATCCCGTCATCGTGCTTTCACACAGGCAGACAAAGACTTGCAGCCTGCGGCGGCAGCCCGTAAACGCTGTGTATCGAGGATTTCTGGAGGATTTGATGGCTCAGTGGCCCGTCTATGGTACGATTTCAGGCCCCATCGTCATGATCGGCTTCGGCTCGATCGGGCGCGGCATGCTGCCGCTGATCGAACGTCATTTCACGTTCGACAGAAACCGTCTCGTCATCATCGACCCGGATCCGCTCGAGGGCGACCTCAAATTCCTCAAGGACCATGGCGTCCGCTTCATCCAGAAGGCGGTGACGCGTGACAATTACGTCGACCTCCTGCAGCCGCTGCTGACCGAGGGCGAGGGCCAGGGCTTCTGCGTCAACCTGTCGGTCGACACGTCCTCGCTCGACATCATGGAATTGTGCCGGAGCATCGGCGCGCTCTACATCGACACCGTGGTCGAGCCCTGGCTCGGCTTCTATTTCGACAAGAGCGCCGGGCCGGAGGTGCGCTCCAATTATGCGCTGCGCGAAACCGTGCTCGCGGCCCGGCGCCGGAATCCGGGTGGCACCACGGCGGTTTCCTGCTGCGGCGCCAATCCGGGCATGGTGTCCTGGTTCGTCAAGCAGGCGCTGATCGACATCAACCGGGATACCGGCCACCACGCCCCCGAGCCGAAGAGCCGCGAGGAATGGGCCGCCCTCGCCCAGGCCCTCGGCATCAAGGGCATCCATATCGCCGAACGCGACACCCAGCGCGCCCGCGACCCCAAGCCTTCCGGCGTCTTCGTCAACACCTGGTCGGTCGAGGGCTTCGTCTCCGAGGGCATGCAGCCGGCCGAGCTCGGCTGGGGCACGCATGAGAAATGGATGCCGGAGAACGGCCGCACCCACAGCGAGGGCTGCGGCGCGGCGATCTATCTCCTGCAGCCCGGCGCCAACACGCGCGTGCGCAGCTGGTGCCCGACGCCCGGCGCGCAATACGGCTTCCTCGTCACCCACAACGAATCGATCTCGATCGCCGACTTCCTCACCGTGCGCAAGGACGGCGAGGCGGTCTACCGGCCGACCTGCCACTACGCCTACCATCCCTGCAACGATGCCGTGCTCTCGCTGCACGAGATGTTCGGCCGCGGCGGCAAGCCCCAGGAAAAGCACGTCATCCTCGACGAGCGCGACATCGTCGACGGCAAGGACGAGCTCGGCGTGCTCCTCTACGGCCACAGGATGAACGCCTATTGGTACGGCTCGCAGCTGTCGATCGAGGAAACGCGGGACCTCGCCCCCCACCAGAACGCCACCGGCCTGCAGGTGACCTCCGCCGTGCTCGCCGGCATGGTCTGGGCGCTGGAAAATCCGAATGCCGGCATCGTCGAGGCCGACGACATGGATTACCGCCGCTGCCTCGAGGTCCAGCGTCCCTATCTCGGTCCGGTCAAGGGCTTCTACACCGACTGGAACCCGCTCGAGGACCTGCCGGGCTTCTTCCCCGAGGACATCGACACCTCCGATCCCTGGCAGTTCCGCAACGTCCTCGTGCGATAGCCCGGAGGGTCGATCACCGATCGACCTCTTCCTCTCCGGCATGCTCTGCGTTTCCAAGAAGGGCGATCGGTGATCGCCCCTCCCTACCCGCCTTTCGCGGCGAGGCCCTTGGCGGCCATCATCTTCTCCAGGGCCGACAGCCAGCGCTCGTAATAATGCGAGCCGTCGTCGGCGGGCGCGGCGCGAATCTCCGCGCCGAGGGCCTGCGCCCATTCGGGCCAGGTGAAGACGCCCTTCTCATGCAGCGAAACCGCCAGAGCGAAGGCCCGCGCCTCCCAGGGCTCGCGGAACACCGGCTCGCCGCGGTCGCGCGGAATGGAGGGAACGGCCTCAAGCGGGGTCAAGATAGCTCTCCCAGAGATCGAGCATGACGGTCAAGGCGGGGTCGGCCTGCGGCCCCCACAATTCGGTGCCGGCGAACTTCACGGTATAGAGCCATTCGGGGTTCTCGCCTTCGTCATGGGCATTGGTGTCGGGCAGGACGAACATCGTATGCGCCGCCACCACCGTGCCGAGGCGCCCGCGCGCATAGCGCGGCAGCCTCGTATGGGTGAGCTTGTGCTCGTTGCGGGCGCGGACGACATCGCCCCCGGCAAAGCGGGCGGGCCGCGTCGCCGGCCGGTCGCAGCGCGTGCCGGCGGCGAGCGCCGCGGGCACGTCGGCGGCCCGCAGGACGCGCTTGACCGGCGCCGGCGGCCCGACGGCGCGGCCTTCGGCCAGTTCCGCCTCGCTGGCGAGCCCGCGGGCGACGACCAGCTTGGCGAGCGCCTTGATCCAGATCTCGTAATAGGACGAGGTGAGATACTCCGCCGGCGGCAGCGTCTCGCGGGCATAGCGGCCGGCATCGAGCGGCCAGGCGCCCGTCGCCCCCATCGCCAGCGTCACCGCCAGCGCCCGCCGCTCCCACGGCGCGTGGAAGAGGGACTCGTCCTTTTCCGGCGCGATCGGCCCGAAGCCCATCATGCCGCCGAGATCCTGAGCACCGTTCATGAGGGCCTCCACCGATCCGATCGCCCTTCTTTAAGCCATCCGGACGCCGATGGGGAGAGGCGCCGCTCCCGCCGTCGCGCAGATCGGGAGGCTCCATTCACCGAGTCGGCATCCTGTCGAATGTCGGCACGGCCGGATCGAGGCGATCCCAGGGCTGGCCGACCGCCGTCCAGGACACCAGTTGCGGCCTGTAGCGGCTCGGGTCGTCGAGGCTGGCCGGGGTGACGATGAACACGTTGGGCATGGCGGGAAAGGTCAGGTAGACGGAGGAACCGCATGTCGGGCAGAAGGCGCGCCGCTTGACGGTGCCGCCGTCGCCGACGGTCTGCCAGTGCGACGCCTCGCCCTCCACCGTCACCGCCGCCGCGACGAAAGTCAGATGCGACTGATGCCCGGTGCCGCTGTCGCGCTGGCATTGCCGGCACTGGCAGTCGACCATGACGGCCGGCTCGCCGGCGATCTCGTAGCGGATCGCGCCGCAGGCGCAGCCGCCGGTATAAAGCGTGTTCATGGCGATCTCCTCTCGCTTCAATGCCGCGTCTGCGACGCCTCTTCGGCGGCCACGATGTCGAGCTTCCTGACCACCTTCTTCCAGCCTTCGCTCATGCTGCGATAGGCGGTGTCGTTCTTCGGGAGCACGAAGCCGGCATGGACGAGGCGCAGGCGCGTGCCCGTCCCGGTCCTGGAGAGGGTGAAGGTGACCACCGTCTCCAGTTTCGAGCCATAGCCGTCATTGCCCTCATGGCCGCCCTTCCACGCATAGGACAGCCGCTCCTGCGGCACGACTTCCAGCACCTCGCAATGAATGGTGCCGTCCCATGCGCCGGCCGGCGTGGTCTGAAAGGTGAAATGGCTGCCCGGCACGGGCTCGAAGCCCTTCGGCGCCATCAGCCAGCGGCCGACCAGATCGCCGCTGGTCAGGGCCTTCCAGATCACCGCCGGCGCATGCGGGAAGACCTCGTCGACCACGATGGCCTGCGTGTCCGGATTCACGGCTTGGTTCATGGATCGATTTCCTTCAGCAGGTTTCTCAGATCGGCGAAACGTTCGCGCCAGAAGACGCCGTAATGGCTCATCCAGTCGGCCAGCGGCGCCAGGCCGCCCGGCTGGGCGCGGTAATAGACGTTGCGCCCCTCGGGACGCTCGCAGACGAGGCCGGCCTGTTTCAGGGATTTGAGATGCTGGGAAATGGCGCCCTGCGTGACGTTGCTGCCGCGGGTCAGCTCGACGACGGTGATCTCGTCGGCCTTGACGATGCGCTCGAACACGGCCCGCCGCGTGGGATCGGCAAGGGCGCGCATGACGGCAGTGACGGTTTCGGCCTCGGTCATGGGGAATCAAATAGCGAATACTAATCAATTAGTCAATGCTATTTGATTTGGCTGTGCCCATGCATGGGAAACCGCCGCCCGCCATAGCGCCAAGATACGAGAACAAGGCGCCTTCTCCCGGGCCGGGAGAAGGTCCCGGCAGGGGGGATGAGGGCCTAAATTTTGACGCAGATAGCTCGACAAAAGTGCTTCAATCGTCGAAGTTGAGGCCCTCATCCGGCGCTGCGCGCCACCTTCTTCCGAATGGGAGAAGGAAAATCGGGCGCGTGAACGGTGCCCTCCCCTCAGCGTGTGCCGGGGACGAGCTCCTCTTCCGTCCGCCGCGCGATATAGGCGTCCACCGCCTCGCGCACGGCGGGGTCGAGCGGCGGCGGCACATAGGCGTCGCGGGTCTTCTTCCATATGTCGAGGGCGCGGTCGGTCGCGGTGCGCTCGCCGGCGTCGCGCCAGTTCTCGTAATTCGACCAGTCGGACAGGATGGGCCGGTAGAAGGCGTTTTCGTAGCGGGCGAGGGTGTGGGGCGAGCCGAAGAAATGGCCGCCGGGCGCCACGCCGCGGATGGCGTCGAGGGCGAGCTCGTCGTCGCCGAACTCGATCGGCTTCAGGATCTCGGCCCAGCCGCGCAGCAGTTCGGCGTCGATGACGATCTTTTCCAGGCTCGCCGACAGCCCGCCCTCCAGCCAGCCGGCCGCATGGTTGATGAGGTGGCTGTGGCTCATGATCGCCGCCCACAGCGAGAAGCTGGTCTCCCACGTCGCCTGCGCGTCCGGCGCCGGGCTGGCGTTGACGGCGCTGGTGCGCACGGGCACGCCGAGGCGGCGGGCGATCTGCGCGGTGGCGAGCGCCGCATTGACATATTCCGGCGTGCCGAAGGCGGGCGAGCCCGTCTTCATGTCGACATTGGAGGTGAAGCCGCCCATCACGCAGGGCGCGCCCGGCCGCAGCATCTGGCACAGCGCTATGATGGCGCAGGCCTCCGCCGTCTGCTGCACCAGCGCGCCGGCCAGCGTCACCGGCGCCATCGCACCCATCAGGGTGAAGGGGGTGATGACGACGCATTGGCCGTGGCCCGCCATCGTCATGATGTTGTCGAGGATCTCCTCGTCCACCACGCGCGGCGAGTTGACGTTGGTCACCGTCATCAGCGTCGGCCGTTCGGCGAGCGCTTCCACGCTGGTGCCGTGCTCGATGGCCGAGAGCGCCAGCGCGTCGCGCGCCTGCACGCCGCCGACGCCGCGCGCCGCCCAGACGAGGTCGGACAGCTCGATATGGGCGCGGTACATTTCGAGATGGCGCACCGGCACCGGCACGTCCACCGGCTCGACCACCACCCCGCCCTGCCAATGCAGCAGGCCGAGCCCGTTGGTGATGCGGAGGATGTCGCGGAAGCCCTCGATGTCGCCGTAGCGGCGGCCGCGATCGAGGTCGCGGATGTTCGGCGCGCCGTTGACGGGGCCGAAATTCACGACATGGCCGCCGACATGCAGGTCGCGCGCCGGGTTGCGGGCATGCAGCACGAAGCTCGACGGCGCCGTGGCGAGCATCGCCTCGACGATGTCGCGCCCGAGGCGCACGATGCGGCTCTCCTCGTCGACCATCGCCCCGTGGCGGCGGTAGGCCTCGCGGGCCCGCGGGCTGAGGATCTTCATGCCGTCGGTCTCGAGCAGGGTGAAGGCTGCATCGAGGATGCGCTCGACCTGCTCCGGCGAGAGGATGTCGACGGGATTGAAACGGTTGACGAGGCGCGGCATCGGCGGCGTCGCGGCCCCGGTGTTGCGGGTGCCGCGCTCGCGCCGCCCGCCTCGGCCGCCATGGCCGGGAGGTGCGTTCTCGCCCGCCGCGCGATCCCCGCTCATCCGCGCAGCCTTCCCCCGTTCGGATCGTGCAGCGGCGCCTTGCGCAGGATCGCCGGCCGGTCCTGCCCGAAGATGTCGATGGTGAATTCCGCGCCGTCCTCGGCATGCTCGGCCTTGACGTAGCCGATGGCGAGGCTCTTGCCGACATAATGGCCGTAGCCGCCGGAAGTGACGTGGCCGACCACCTCGCCGCCCTTGAGGATCGGCTCATAGCCGATCACCTCGGTGTCGCTGTCGACCTCCAGCACGGCGAAGCGCTTCTTCGGCCCCTTCTCGCGCTCGGCCAGCACCGCGTCGCGGCCGGTGAAGCCGGGCTTGGCAAAATCGACGAAGAGGTCGAGGCCGGTCCCGGCGGGCGTATAATCGGGCCGGAAGTCCTTGTTGAAGGAGCCATAGGCCTTTTCGAGCCGGAGCGAGGACAGCGCGCGGCCGCCGAACAGCGTCAGGCCGAGATCCCCGCCCGCCTCCATGATCTCGTCATAGAGCGTCGCCTGATAGTCCGGCGTCACCCAGATCTCATAGCCGAGCTCGCCGGTGAAGCCGGCGCGCGTGAAGATGGCGGGGGACATGCCGACAGCGGTCTCCTTCACCGCGAACAGCCTGAACGCGTCGGGGGCGAGGTCCTCGCGCACCAGCCGCTGCATCAGCGTGCGGGCATTGGGGCCGGCGACGGAAAAGCCGGTCAGCGTCGAGGCGGCGGAGCGCACATGCACGTCGGCCGGCGGCTTGCGCTGCCAGAACCAGCGCAGGTGGAAGGCCTCGGCGAAGCCCGAGCCGATCAGGAGGTAGCGATCGAAGGCGAGGCAGGCGATGGAGAGATCGCCGACGATGCGGCCGGCCTCGTTGAGCATCGGCGCGATCGCCATGCGGCCGGGCTTCGGCAGCCGGCAGGCGAGCAGCGTGTCGAGCCAGGCGCGGGCGCCCGCGCCCGATATCTCGTATTTGCCGTAGTTCGAGGTCTCGTAGAGGCCGACGGCCTCGCGTACCGCCAGGCACTCCGCCTTGACATGGGCGAAGGCGTTGGAGCGCCGATAGGTCGGCTCCTCCCGGGGCTCGACACCGGCGGGGGCGAACCAGAGCGCATGTTCGAGGCCGAAATTGGCGCCGAACACCGCGCCGGCCGCCTTCAGGCGGTCATAGACCGGGGTGCGGCGCAGGGGGCGCGCATCCGGCAGCTCCTCGTTGGGATAAGCGAGGCGGAAGCGGCGGCGATAATTCTCGATCACCTTGGCCTTGGTGTAGCGCGGCGTGGCGAAGGTGCCGAAGCGGGCGACGTCCATGGCGATGACGTCCTGGCCCGGATCGTTCTCCGCCATCCAGCGCGACAGGATGAGGCCGATGCCGCCGCCCTGGCTGAAGCCGGCCATGACAGCGCAGGCGACCCAGAAATTCGGCAGGCCCTTGACCGGCCCGACCAGCGGATTGCCGTCGGGCGCGAAGGTGAAGGGGCCGTTGACCGACTTCCTGACGCCGGCCCGGCCGACGGCGGGGAAATGCTCGAAGCCGACCTCGAGCTCGGGCGCGATGCGGTCGAAGGCGTCGGGCAGGAGCTGCGTGGCGAAGTCGTCCGGCGTGCGGTCGACCGACCAGGGCGTGCAATTGTGCTCATAGGTGCCGAGCAGCGCGCCCTTGCCCTCCTGGCGCACATAGATCTCGCCGGAAAAATCGGTGGTGTTGATGATCTCGCGTTCGAGGCCTTCGAGCTCGGGGATCGCCTCGGTGACGATGTAGTGATGCTCCATCGCCAGCACCGGCAATTCGATGCCGACCATGCGGCCGACCTCGCGCGCCCACAGGCCGCCGGCATTCACCACATGCTCGGCGTGGATCGTGCCCTTGTCGGTGGCGACGTCCCAGGAGCCGTCGAGGCGCTGGCTGAGCCCGGTGACGCGGGTGAAGCGGTGGATCTCGGCCCCGAGCTTGCGCGCCGCCGCCGCATAGGCATGCGTCGTGCTCCACGGATCGACATGGCCGCCATCGGCCCGCCACAGCGCGCCGGTGAAGAACCGCTCCTCGATCAGCACGTTGCGCCGCTTGGCCTCGGCCACCGGGATGATCTCGGTGTCCATGCCGAGATAGCGCGCGCGGCTGGCGACGAGGCGCAGATAGTCCATCTCGCCCTCGTTGGCGGCCAGCATCAGGCCGCCATTGGCGTGGATGCCGCAGGACTGGCCGGTGAGCGCCTCCAGCTCGCGATAGAGGTCGATGGTGTATTTCTGCAGCCGGGAGACGTTGGCGTCGCCGTTGAAGGTGTGCATGCCGCCGGCGGCGTGCCAGGTCGAGCCCGAGGTCAGCTCGTTCTTCTCGATGAGGGCGACGTCGGTCCAGCCGATCTTGGCGAGATGGTAGAGGATGGAGCATCCCACGACACCCCCGCCGATCACGACGGCCCTCACGTCAGTCTTCATCAGTCGCATTCCCTATCGCGAGCCCCGGCGGCTATGGCGTCTCGTTCCCCTGGCTGTCGCTGAAGGCGAGGCCGTATTCCGCCGCGCTTTCGACCAGAAAGTCGGCGAAGGACTGCGCCAGTGTCGAGGGAGCGAACAGGTCATAGCTCGGCTGGTCGTCCACCTGATACACGAGCACCGGCACTTGCGCGACGATGCTACGCGCAACGCTCTGTTGACCGAACGAACGGGGATGCAGGTCCAGCCGGCAGCCTTTCGACAGCGCCGCCCGCGCCCTGGGGCCGGAGAGGCGCAGCACGCCATAGCCGAAGGACTGGTCCACCACCGAGCCGGCCTCGCCCACCGCATGCTTGAGGCTGACGGCGAGGCCGCCCGGCGCGGCATGCATGTCGATCACCAGCCAGCTCCGCGGCGCGACCGACAGGGCGCGCAACGGCCCTGCGGTCGTCGCCCGCCCGGGGCCCGGCAGCGCCAGCCCGAACTCGGCCAGCAAAGCGCGGCGCAGGGCCCCCTCGCTGCCGCGGCGCGCCGTCAGTTCGGCGATGTCGGGGCTGTATTCGGCGAGGCGGACCTGCGCGCTGCGGTCGGACGCCCGATCGGGGATCAGGGATCGCAGGCCGGGCGACGGCGCGCGCCAGGGCACGGCCGCCGCCTTCGGCGCCGGCGAGGCGTCGCGCACGCGCAGATTGCCGGGATCGACGAAATGCGGGGCGACGATGGTGACGTCGCATGCCTCGCCGCGGACCGGATCGGCGGCGCGGAGCCTCGCGCCGATGCGCCCGGCGCCGGCGGCCAGCAGCGCCAGCCCGATGAAGCCGCCATCCTCCGTCGCCGGACAGGCGGCGGTGACGAAGCCGAGGCTTTCCCTGGCCTCGGCATCGGGGAGCAGGAGCGCGCCGGCGCGCAGCCGCTTGTGCGGATCCTCGACCTTGACGCCGACCAGCACCGGGCGGTCGGGATCGGCGAGGCCCGGCCGGGCCGACAGCGCGCGGCCGATGAAATCGCCCTGCTTCTTCGCCATGCGGCCGAGGCCGAGATCGGCCGCCGTGGTCTGGCCGTTCAGCTCGCTGCCGGCGACATGGCCCTTCTCGATGCGCAAGAGGTTGAGCGCGTCGAGTGCATAGGGCGCGATGCCGAAGGGCTCGCCCGCCGCCAGGATCGCCTCCCACACCGGTTCGGCATAGCCGGCGGGCACCGAGACCTCATAGGCGAGCTCGCCGGAGAAGCTGATGCGGAAGAGCCGGCCGGCGACGCCGGCGATGCGCGTCTCCGCCACCGCCATGAAGGGAAAGGCGGCGTCGTCGAGATCGAGGCCGACGAGGCCCGCCAGCACCGCCCGCGCCATCGGCCCGGCTACGGCGAACTGCGCCCATTGGTCGGCGACATTGGCGATCTGCACGTCGAGGTCCGGCCAGGCGGTCTGGTGGTGGAATTCGAGATGCTCGATCGCCGCGCCGGCATTGGCGGTGGTGGTGGTGAGGAAGAAATGGTCCGCCGCCAGGCGCGACACGGTGCCGTCGTCGAAGACGATGCCGTCCTCGCGCAGCATCAGCCCGTAGCGCGCGCGGCCGACCGGCAGGGTCGAGACGGTGTTGGCGTAGATGCGGTCGAGGAAGACGGCCGCGTCGGCCCCCTGCACGTCGATCTTGCCGAGGGAGGAGGTGTCGGTGAGGCCGGCCGAGCCGCGCACCGCCCGCGCCTCGGCGAGGACCGGCGCCCAGCTGGTGTCGCGGGCCGCCGAATAGACGAGCGGCCGCAGCCACAGGCCGAGCCTGACGAACACCGCCCCGCGCCGGGCGTGCCAGTCATGCAGCGGCAGGCGGCGCTTCGGCCTGAAATGATCGCCGGTCTCGGCGCCGGCGAGCGCGCCGAAGGACACCGGCGCGGCATAGGGCCGGAAGGTCGGCAGGCCGACGGCGGCGACGCTCTCGCCGCGCGCCTCGGCCAGGATGGCGCTGGCGACGAGGCCGCCGCTGCGGCCCTGGTCGGTCGCCATGCCCGCCGTGGTGTAGCGCTTGGCGTGCTCGACGTGGCGATAGCCCTCGCGGTGGGCGAGGCGCAGGTCCTCCGCGGTGACGTCGTGCTGCAGGTCGACGAAGGCCTTGCCGCTGCGCCCGGCCGGCCGCACCTCCCACAAGGGCTGGAGCGGCGTCGCAGGCGCGGCAAGCCCGGCCGCGTCGCCCGCGAGTTCGATGCCGGCGCCGCCGGCGGCGAGGAAGGTCGCGCTCGCCGCGTCCCACTGCAGCGGCAGGCGGGCCTGGCTGGCGAGCTGGATCTGCGGATTGTAGCCGCCGGAGACGCACAGGAGGTCGGCGAGCACCATATGCGGGCGCCCGCCCGCCGCCGGCGCGACGGTGACGACATGCAGCGGCGCGCCTTCGGTGCCGACGACCTGCGAGCCGAACCAGACGGGGACGCCGGCGTCCGCCGCCACCCGGCCGGCGGCCGAATCGGGGCGGATGTCGACGATGCCGGCGATCTCGACCCCGGCCTCCCGCAGCTGCATCGCCGGCCGGTAGGCCTGGTCGTTGTTGACGAAGAACACCGCCCGGCGCCCGGGCGCGACGCCGAAGCGCGCGACATAGGCGGCGGCGGCCGAGGCGAGCATCACCCCGGGCCTGTCATTGCCGGGAAAGGCGATCAGGCGCTCCAGCGCGCCGGTGGCGAGCACGATCCGTCCGGGCCGGATGATCCATTGGCGCTGGCGCACCATGCGCGGGCCGGGCGCGGCGAGATGGTCGGAGACGCGCTCGACCGCCCCGACCACGAGGCCGTCATAGAGGCCGAAGGCGGTGGTGCGGTTGAGGAGCGTCACATCCGGCAGGGTGGAGAGCTCGCCCAGCGCCGCCGTCAGCCCGTCCCGGCCGGCGGGATCGACCAGCGCGGAGCCGCCGAAGGCGAAATCCTGTTCGAGCAGCATCACCCGCGCGCCGCCGCGCGCCGCCTCCAGCGCCTTGGCGAGCCCGGCCGGGCCGGAGCCGACCACCAGCACGTCGCAATGGGCGTGCAGGGTGTCGTAACGGTCGGGATCGGGCGCCGCCGCGGCGCGTCCGAGGCCGGCGGCGCGGCGGATCAGCGGCTCGTACAGCCTTTCCCACAGCGCCGGCGGCCACATGAAGGTCTTGTAGTAGAAGCCGGCCGGCAGGAAGCGCGACAGGAGGTTGTTGACCGCGCCGACATCGAAGCCGAGGCAGGGCCAGCGGTTCTGGCTGCGGGCCTCCAGCCCCTCGAACAATTCGATCGTCGTCGCCGGAATATTGGGCTCGCGGCGCGCCCCGCTGCGCAGTTCGACCAGCGCCGAGGGCTCCTCGGGGCCGGCGGTGAACAGGCCGCGCGGGCGGTGATATTTGAACGAGCGGCCGAACAGCCGCACCCCGCCGGCGAGCAGCGCCGAGGCGAGCGTATCGCCGGGATGGCCGTGATGGATGCGGCCGTCGAAGCGGAAGGACAGGGTCTCGGCGCGGTCGACATGGCCGCCCTGCGGCAAGCGGAACGGCCCCCTCATGCCGAGGCCTCCGGCAGCGGGAGATCGTCGCCGGGCAGGCCGACGGCGCCGATCTCATGCGTCACCGTGTGGCGCCGCACCTTCAGCACCTGCCGGCAGCCGGCGGCATGCTGCCACCATTCGAGATGCCAGCCGGCCGGATTGGCCCGCTCATAGACATGCGCGAGGAAGGCCTCCATGCCGGCCTCGCCCGCCGGCCGGCGCACCGACGCGTCGCCGCGATAGCGGAACTCGATCTCGTCGCGGACGCCGCAATGCGGACAGGGGATCCTCAGCATGGCCGGCTCGAATCAAAACGCACGGTCATCCCGTGCGCGATGCGGCATCCCTGCCGCATCGCAGACACGGGACCGTTCGACCGCAGGAGCGGCTTTTCGCCTGCGGCCCCGTATCCGCGCCGCATCGCGTCGGGGCCGACGGGTGCCTGTGCCATCCTCACCATCCTAATGCGCCCACGCATAGGGGCCGACGCCGCGCTCGTCGATGACCCGCCCGTCGCGGAAGCGCTCCAGGCCGAAATGCGCGATGAGCGGATGCGGCGCGCCGGTGGCGACGAGATAAGCGGTGGTGAAGCCGCCGGCCGGAATCGCCTTGAAGCCGCCATAGCACCAGCCGCCGTTGAGATAGAGGTTGGTCACCGGCGTCGCCGCGATGATCGGGTTGCCGTCGAGCGACATGTCCATCGCCCCGCCCCATTGGCGCAGCACGCGCAGCCGGCCGAGGCCCGGCATCAGCGTCACCCCCGCCGCGAGCACGTCCTCCACCATCGGCAGGCTGCCGCGCCGCGCATAGGTGTTGTAGCCGTCGAGCGCGCCGCCGAAGACGAGGCCGCCCTTGTCCGACTGGCTGATGTAGAAATGGCCGGCGCCATAGGTGACGACGAGATCGATCAGCGGCTTGACGCCCTCGGAGACGAAGGCCTGCAGCACATGCGTCTCGATCGGCAGGCGGAACCCCGCCATCTCGGCGAGGCGCGAGGAATGGCCGGCCACCGCCAGCACCACCTTGCGGGCGCCGACGAAGCCGCGCGTCGTCTCGACGCCGGCGACCGCCCCGCCTTCGCGCCGGATGCCGGTGACCTCGCATTGCTCGACGATGTCGACGCCCCGCGCATCGGCCGCCCGCGCATAGCCCCAGGCGACGGCATCGTGACGCACCGTGCCGCCGCGCCGCTGCAGGAAGCCGCCGAGGACGGGGAAGCGGCCGTTCTCGGTGTCGATCAGCGGCACCAGCCTCTTCACGGCCACCTTGTCGAGCAGTTCGGTGTCCACCCCTTCGAGCCGCATCATGTTGGCGCGCCGGGCCAGCAGGTCGCGCTGGCCGTCGGCATGGACGAGATTGAGCGCGCCGCGCTGGGAGACCATGGCGTTGTAGTTGAGATCGGCCTCCAGCCCTTCCCACAATTTCAGCGAGAAATCGTAGAAGCGGATGTTCTCGCGCGAGAAATAATTGGAGCGGATGATGGTGGTGTTGCGCCCGACATTGCCGAGCCCGATGCCGCCGCGCTCGATCACCGCGACATCGGTGATGCCGTGGTTCTTCGCCAAATAGTAGGCCGTGGCGAGGCCGTGGCCCCCGCCGCCGACGATGACGACATCGTAGGAGGCCTTGGGCGCCGCCTTGCGCCAGGCGGGGCCCCACCCGCGGTGGCCGCGCAGCGCCTCATAGGCGAGACGAAATCCGGAATAGCGAAGCATACCAACGAAGGCCCGGGCCGGAAAGGCACTGCGCCCCTTCTAGAAGAGTTTGGCGCCGGACGAAACCGCCAAGCAATCGAATTCCAACGACCGGATTCGAGCCGCATCCGCCTCGGCGGCCCCGCCGAACCCGCCCGGCCGATTTTATGGCGCGCCGGCGCAAATCCGATCTTGTCTCGCGCGGCGCATATCTATATGAAGCGCCGGACCCGCTGCGGAGAGGTGGCAGAGTGGTCGAATGCACCGCACTCGAAATGCGGCATGGGGGCAACTCCATCGGGGGTTCGAATCCCTCCCTCTCCGCCAATTAGCCTCTACAGCGCGGTAGTTCCGCCGAGCGCTATATGACACCAAGCGGCATAGCGAGCCGTCGATTCCGCCGTGACGTTAAACGCATGTTCACGGGAATCACGCTTCCTAGAGGGTGAGGCTGGCCAGATTGCGGCCCTTGACATTTCCAATCTATTAAGCACCGGTATGTTATCGTACACTGGGTTAGTGTCCGGCCGGGCCGAGACGATCATCGTCCCGATGCTCACTTGCGCGCGAATCGGCCAAAGGTGAGTGATTTGCGTGGATCAAGGTGTAGCATCGAAGGCAAAAGTTCTATCGAACTTTGTTTGGCAGATTGCCGAGACCCTTCGCGGTGACTTCAAGCAATCAGAATATGGCAAGGTTATCTTGCCTTTTGTGGTACTGCGTCGTCTAGATTGCATCCTTGAACCCACAAAAGATGCCGTTCTGAAAGCCTATGCCGGATTGCCGCCCGGCATAGATGAGCTAACCCGCGATATGATGCTGTGTGGCGTTATCGGCGGCGGCATCCGCGTTTACAACACCAGCTCGCTGACGTTCACCAAAATCGGGGCGCAGAACCCGTCCGACATTCATAAGAATCTTATCGCCTACATCACGGCCTTCTCGGACTCCGTTCGGGATGTATTTCTCGACAAGTTCCTTTTCACGGATCAGCTGAAGCGCCTCGCCGACGCCAGCCTCTTGTGGAAGGTGTTCGAGCAATTCGCCTCGCTCAACCTTCGGCCGGAAGCCGTCTCGACACTGACGATGGGTTATCTGTTTGAAGACCTGATCCGCCGCTTCTCGGAGATCTCCAACGAAACCGCCGGCGAGCACTTCACGCCGCGCGAAGTGATCCGGCTGATCGTGGACCTCATCATCGTCAACGATGACGAAAAGCTCCGGGGTCGGGGGATCATCCGGCAGATTTATGATCCGGCGTGCGGCACGGGCGGGATGCTCGCGCTCGCCGAGGAAGCGCTGAAAGAGTTCAATCCCGATATCCGCGTCGAGCTTTTCGGCCAGGAGCTGAACGGGGAGTCCTTCGGCATCTGCAAATCCGACATGCTGGTGACGGGCCATGACCCGGAAAACATCACCTTCGGCAACACGCTGACCCAGGACGCCCACAAGGACCGGCGCTTCCACTACATGCTGTCCAATCCGCCCTATGGCGTGGATTGGAAAAAGTATCAGGAGCCGATCCGGGAGGAAGCGGCGACCCAGGGCAAGGACGGCCGCTTCGGCGCGGGCCTACCGCGCATCTCGGACGGCCAGCTTCTCTTTCTCCAGCACATGATTTCCAAGATGCGGACCGATGAAGTCGGTTCGCGCATCGGCATCGTCATGAACGGCTCGCCGCTCTTCACCGGCGGTGCCGGATCGGGCGAAAGCGAAATCCGCCGCTGGATGCTGGAAAACGACTGGGTCGAGGCCATCGTCGCGCTGCCGACCGACCTTTTCTACAACACCGGCATCCAAACCTATGTCTGGCTGTTGACCAACCGCAAGGAGCGGAAACGGCGCGGCAAGGTCCAGCTCATCGACGCATCGGGCGAACGCTTCTGGGCGCCCATGCGCAAAAGCCTTGGCTCGAAGCGCCGGGAAATACGCGATGATGGGCGCGAGACCATCACGCATATCTTCCACGAGATGGCGAACGGCGGCGGGCCGTGGAGCGCGGTGTCGAAGATTTCCGATGCCACCGATTTCGGCTTCCGCGAGATCAGGGTGGAGCGCCCGCTCCGGCTGAATTTCCAATCCGGTCCCGAACGCATCGAGCGGCTGAAGCTCGCCAAGCCTTTCCTGAAGCTGGACCCCGCCGACCAGGATGACGTGTTGAACGTCATCGCCAATCGTCTGCCGACCACTCTGTTCAAGGAACGCCCCGCATTCGAGGCCGCCCTGACCAAGGCGCTCAAGGGCGCGGGTGTGAAGATCGGCGCACCGGTCAGAAAAGCGATCCTTTCCGCACTGTCAGAGCGGGACGAGTCCGCCGCCATCTGTCTCGATGGGGATGGCCGGCCGGAGCCGGACCCCGAACTGCGCGACCATGAGCTTGTGCCGCTCAAGGAGGATTGGAAAGATCATGTCGCCCGCGAGGTGACACCCTTCGTGCCGGACGCATGGGTGGATGAGACTTACCGGGATGACGCTGACAAGGGCGTCGGCCGCGTCGGCTACGAGATCAATTTCAACCGCTACTTCTATCGCTATGTCGCGCCGCGCCCGCTGGCCGAGATCGACACCGAGTTGAAGACGCTGGAGGCGGACATCGCGAACCTCCTGAAAGAGGTGGCGGGATGACGCGCCTGCGTTTTTTAACACGCCTCAACCCGTCGAAAACAGAAGCGGGCGAACTCGCCGGATACGGGAACGTGACTTTCGCTCCCATGGATGCGCTCGCCGACGGCCTTGGCGGTCTCGATACGAGCTTGGAGCGGCCTGCCGATGAACTCGGGGACGGTAGCTACAGCTATTTCGCCGAAGGGGACCTGCTACTCGCCAAGGTCACACCTTGTTTCGAGAACGGCAAGAAAGCTCTGGTGACGAATCTCCCCAACCGGATCGGTTTCGCGACATCCGAGGTCCATGTAATCCGGCCTGATCGCCGGAAGGTCGATCCAAACTATCTCAGATACCTGCTCTCATCCGAGGCATTTCGGGCCGCTGGGATCGCCAGCATGACCGGAGCTGGCGGGCTCCGACGCATCTCAGACGATGCGATCAAGGATTTCCAGCTTCCGATTACAGATCTGGCAACTCAAAAGGCCATCGCCGCCTTCCTCGACCGCGAAACCGCCCGCATCGAAAAGCTGATCGCGAAGAAGGAGCGGCAGGCTGCCGTTCTGGCAGAGCGCGAGGAGGCAACATTTCTGGGTGTCGTTACGGCACAGAGCCCAGAGGGATCGAGGAAAAATTCAGGCGTCGAGTGGATTGGGTCGATCCCAGCGCACTGGTCCGCTCCCAAGTTCACCCATGTCGCACGCCAAGAAACCGGGCATACGCCTAGTCGTAAGGAAGAAAGCTATTGGGTGCCGGAGGAGTGTGTAATCCCATGGTTCTCTCTGGCTGACGTCTGGCAAATACGGGATGGCGGTCGGATTTACGTTCACGAGACCGCCGAGAAGATCAGTGCGCTCGGCATGGAGAACTCAGCCGCTCGCTTGCTTCCAGCGGACACCGTCATCCTTTCGCGAACTGCGTCAGTCGGATTCCCCGCAATCCTGTCTGTCCCGATGGCGACCACGCAGGATTTTGCGGGGTGGATTTGCGGCCATCGCGTCCGACCGAAGTTTCTCTACTACGTACTGCGTTCCATGAAGCCTGTTTTCCGGCGACTCATGATGGGGTCAACACACCAGACGATCTACATGCCAGATATCCGGACCTTTCGTCTGCCGCTTCCGCCCCTGGACCAGCAGGACGCGATTGTTCAGCAACTTGACCAACTCACCGGTGCGTTTCGTGGTGCAGCAAGAAAGATCACCGAGTCTGTGGAGAGATTGCGGGAGTATCGTGCCGCCCTTATCACCGCAGCCGTCGCGGGCCAGATCGACATCCACGAGAAGCTGCAGGCCGTTACATCCACATTAGATAGGGGTAGGGCCCGCCTCGTCGTTGGAGCGGAGATCATCCACCGACTACCCGACGATCCAAAGCGCGCACGAGTGAAGATGCATAAGATCACTTACCTTGCCGAAACTCATCTCGGCATCGACGCGCTTCGGGGGAACTATCTCCGCGAGGCAGCGGGGCCGCTCGACCGTGCCTTGAGAGAGGAAACGGAGCGTAGCCTTGAAGCCGCAGGTTACTATCGTGCCAATCAGACGGACGGGACTGGCACCGCCGTTACCTATACACCACTCGCGAAGGCTGGGCAGCACAAGACCGAACTTGCCACATTGTTAGGTCCCAAGGCCGAGGCGCTGCGTAACCTTATCGCCATGCTCGCCGACCTTGACCGCCGCGCAACCGAAGCTGTCACCACGCTCTACGCTGTCTGGAACGACGCTTTGATTGACGGCGAAACACCTGACGACGCTGCGATCATCAACGGTGTGCTGCACGAGTGGCACACAGAGAAGGGCGAGAAGTTCACTGCCGCCGACCTGACGACTTGGCTTGAGTGGATCAGGCGCCACAACCTCATTCCGCGAGGCCAGGGTCCGAGAACAACACCCACCATGACGCCGAGGCTTTTATGATGGATATGGCTTCCAACACCCACAGCAAAGACGCGATGACCCGTCCGCTCTTCGAGCCGATGAACGAAAAGCATGAGCGGCCCGACGAGTGGAGCGGTCCGCTTGGTTTCGTGATTGGCGGCTTTGCGCGTCCATCGATGCAAGCTGAACGCGACGGCGCCCTTGCCGAGCAGTATTTTGCGGCGGCGGAAGCGCTGATCGACTCCATCCTTGACCGGCGCGTCGCGGATTATCAGGTCGCGAACGCGGCGCTGTTTCTCTATCGGCATTCTTTCGAGCTTCTTCTGAAGTCAGGACTTCCGCCCAAAGCCCGCGCCGAGAAGGACATCCATGACCTCGGCAAACTCGCTCGCAGCTACGCGCATCACAAGCGGCAAGCCGATGAAACAGTGCCGCCTTGGATCATCAAGCGCTGCGACGAGTTGGCGGCAATCGATCCGGGATCGGAGGCGTTTCGCTATGGCGAGTACGGTACGCCGAAGGCCAAGGATGGCAAGCCGATCACCGACGAGATACATGTCGATCTACTGCATCTGAAGGCTGCAATGGCGGCGTTAAACGCCGCGCTTGTGGAGAGAAATTGGCTGATCCGCATGGCAAGGGGAGATCGGCCATGAATTACGAACAGCCATCGACCTCTCATCCCTATGCCAAGGGCTTTTCCGAAGACACCGTCCACCGGGAAGAGGTGCTGGAGATCCATCTGTGCAAAGCGTTGGTGGAATGCCAGGGCTATCGTCCCCGCCGGCCCGAGGACTATGACCGCGCCTCCGCGCTCGACAAAACCCTGGTGATCGAGTTCGTCAAAGCGACGCAACCCGACGAATGGGCGAAGCTGGAAGGCCATTACGGTCCTTCCGCCGAAGCCGAGTTCTTCAAGCAGTTTGAGCAGGGATTGAAGCAGCGCGGCACGCTGGATGTGCTGCGCAACGGGCTGAAGCTGGTTCCGAACCTGAAATTCTTCCTCGCCGCCTTCAAGCCGGCGTCCGGCGTCAACCCGGCTTTGGTGACGCTGTTCGAGGGCAATATCCTCAGCGTCATCAGTCAGCTTCGCTACAGCGCGAAGAACGAGAATGCCATCGACGTGGGATTGTTCGTCAACGGCTTACCCGTGGCGACGCTGGAACTGAAGAACACCCTGACCGGCCAGAATTTCCGTCATGCCGAGCGTCAGTATCGCCATGACCGGGCGCCCGCCAATGAACCGCTGCTGACGTTCAAGCGAGGGGCCCTGGTCCATTTCGCGGTGGATCAGGACAACGTGTCGATGACCACCCGCCTCCATAACGGTAAGACTCGGTTCCTTCCCTTCAATCGCGGGCATGACGGCGGCGCGGGAAACCCGGATATCGAAGGGGAGTTTCGTGTCGCCTATCTCTGGGCAAATCAACCCGAAGGACAGGCGGTTTTCTCCCGCGATATCCTTCTCGACATCATCGGGCGGTTCCTCCACCTCGACGGCACGAACGGCAAGGAAGCGCTTATCTTTCCGCGTTTCCATCAGATCGACGCGGTTCTGAAGATGCTGGCCCATGCTCGCGCCAACGGCAGCGGCAACAATTATCTGATCCAACATTCGGCGGGATCGGGAAAATCCAACACGATCGCCTGGACGGCGCATCGGCTGGTGACGTTGCACGATCCTTTCGACCAGCCGATATTCGACACCGCGATCGTGGTGACGGATCGCGTCGTTCTCGATCGCCAGCTTCAGAACACCATTGCCCAGTTCGAGCAGACGCCCGGCGTCGTTCGCAAGATCGACGGAACCTCACGGCAATTGAAGGCGGCGATCGAGGGGCAGGCGAAGATCATCATCACCACGATCCAGAAGTTTTCGACCGATCATCTTCGTGTCATCAGCGGACAGGGAACGCGGCGCTTCGCCGTGCTGATCGACGAGGCGCATGGCTCTCAGTCCGGCAAGAGCGCCCAAGCCTTGAGCGACGCCCTCAGCCGCGACGAAGAGGCCGCGACGACCGACGAGATCGAAGACCTGATCGCGGAATACCAGCGCCAGCGCGGCCCGCAAGTGAACATCAGCTACTTCGCCTTCACGGCGACGCCCCGCAATGTCACACTTGAGCGTTTCGGCACGATCGGCGCAAATGGGCTGCCGCATCCGTTTCATCTCTATTCCATGCGGCAGGCGATCGAGGAGGGTTTCATCCTCGACGTGCTTCAAAACTACATGACCTACAAGGCGTATTACGCCCTGGAAAAGACAATCGACGATGACCCGGAACTAGATACGCGGCGTACGCAACGGAAGGTCGCGCGCTTCGCGGCCCTGCATCCGACCGCTCTGAGCCAGAAGGTCGAGGTGATGGTCGAGCATTTCCAGCGCCATGTCAGACCGGAACTGGATGGCCAGGCGAAGGCCATGATCGTGACATCAAGCCGGGAAAGCGCCCTTCGCTATTATTTCGCGCTCAAGACCTATATCGAGGACAAGGGGTATCGCGACGTTAAGGCGCTCGTCGCTTTTTCCGGCGAGCTGCACGTCGATGGCAATACCTACACCGAGGCCGAGTTGAATGGGTTCGGCGAAAGCGAGTTGCCCAAGCGCTTCGATACCGCAGAATATCAAATTCTCATCGTCGCGGAAAAATATCAGACCGGCTTTGACCAGCCGAAATTGTCCGGGATGTATATCGACAAGAAGCTGGCGGGGTTGCAGGCCGTCCAGACCCTGTCCCGGCTGAACAGGATTTACCAGGGCAAGGAACGAACCTTCATCCTCGATTTTCAGAACACGATGGATGATATCAAGGAAGCGTTCCGCCCCTTCTACGAGGTGTCCAGCCTCGAAGCGGTTTCCGACAAGAACCAGATCTATCAGTTGGAGACGCGCATCCGCACGTTCGGCTATCTCGACAGCAGCGAGATCGAGCGATTTGCCACGACCTTCTTCAAGGGAACGCTGTCCACTCAGGATCGTGTGACGCTGGAATCTCTGGTCCGCAACGCCGTGGCGCGGTTTGAAGCCGAGGATGACGAAGGCCGGCAGGAAGAGTTCCGGCAGCTTTTGAGAAGCTACAAGCGGTTCTACAGTTTCGTCGCACAAATTGTCCGGCTGGGAGATACCAGCTTGGAAAAGCTCTATGCCTACACCGATTGGCTGGACCGGATGTTGCCCAACCGCGAACAGCCGCCGGAAGTCGAGATCACGGACGAAATGCTGCGCCTGCGCGCCGTCCGCGTTCAACAGAAAGAAGCTGGCTCCGCGTCGCTTGTGGCGGGCGACACCGTGCCGCTTACCGGGATCAGTGAATTTGGGGCCAAGCCCTATACCGAGGACGAGGCGAAGGCACTTTCAGAGATTGTCCGCTCATTCAATGAGCGGCACGGGACGCAGTTTACGGAAGAGGACTTCATCCGTCTCGAACAGGTAAAGCGCAAGGCGCTCGATGAGGAAATGGCGGCAGTGCTGCGGAACAATCCGCCGGATGTCTCTCGCCCGACCTTCGTGCGCCGTCTCCTTGAAGAGACGATCAAGCAATATCAGCGCGACAGCAGCCTTCAAAGCATCATTATGACCAACGCGGAAGATCGCGATCGTATCTTCAACCACCTCTTCAGTCGGGCCTTGCGCGAGGTGCGCGAAACAGGGGCCTCCTGATCTAAGTCGCTCCTGCACGGCAAGCCGCACGATGGCGGGCGGCGGCGTAAATTTAGTAGTGCCCACGCATTTGGGCTCACTCCAACGGTTTTTCTGCTTTTCTGTTCAAAACGGGCCTGCTTGGGAAAACAGGGTGGCCACAGAACTCCGGATGGCCTTCGATTCACCAGACCAACAAAAGATATCCGAAGAGCTTGCCGGCAAGGAAGTTGTTTGCCACGGCAGCGTCACGCAAGAAGGCTGGAGCATGCTGGGGGTTGGCCAGAAATATTTGATGATCGTCAACCCGGTTTGCGAGCCCAAGTGATGCCGACCATGGGCGTAGAGGACATTTCAAGCCAAGATGGGCGTGGACGCGGCTCGTTGTACCTTTCGAGGCGCTTGAATTGGGCCAGTCTTCTCTCTCCGCCATTTCACTCCCCGAACGGGCACTGCGCTCGCGCCGCCGTTCGCCGCAAGCGTCCTGAAGCGACGCTCCTCGTCATTCCCCTTTCCGGCTCGTTCTCGGCGACACCGCCAGGCCGAGGAGCAGCATGAGGGCCTGATTGAGCCGCATCAGGTCCCTCGTTCTCCAGCCGCCCGATCCGCTCGCCGAGCTTGGACTTCGGCACGGTGGTGATCCTTTCCACCATCAACCGGGAGGAGGAACGCAGCCCGTTGCGCCCGTTCGGCTCCGCCGGCAGCCGGAACAGACGTCACCCGCTCTCGGGCAGCGCGATCACCGATGTCGCATCGAGGATGTTTTCCGGGCCGCCCTTCGGTGGCCAGGTTCCCGCGGCGTAGGCGGCGCTGCGCAGCGAGGCGCGCTGGGCGAGGCTGTCGAAGCCCCAGATGTGGGTGATCCGGGGCGGCCCGTCGAGCGCATGCATGTTGATCATCAGATGCGCCGTGTAGTCCCGGGCCGGCGCGATCGCGGCTTGCCAGCCGGCGAGCGTCGGCGGCAGGCCGCCCGGCTTCAGCCGGTAGGTCCGGACTTCGTAGACCGCGTCGTCGGCGCCGGCGCGCGCCGGCGGCAGGAAGAGAAAGGGGCTGTAGCTGTCCATCTCCAGCGCCGTGATCACGCCGCCGGCGTTGAACGGATTGGCGCTCGACAGCGCGCGGTGGCGCTCCCGCTGCAGGGCGCCGGCGTCGTCGAAGCGGCGCAGGATCAGCAGGCGGCCGAGCGGGCCGATCTCCGTGCGCCAGCAGCCCAGCAGGGTGCCGGCGGCGTCGGGCATCGAGGCCCAGGCCCGCGCCGCCTTCGCGACCTGCGATACGCAGAGAAGCGGGAACGCCAGCGTCGTGAGTTCGTAGAGTTCGCGCATCGCTCAGGCCTCCGCCGCGGCGGGGCGCCCGGGAGGGGCCTCCGGATGCGCCATGGTTGCGTGCAAGAAAGGCATTTTCATCTCCTGGTCCGTGTTGCCGTCTGCGGCTGGGAGACAGATGGGTTGACGCAGCAGGGTTATTAGGGGAGGAAATCCTTCATGATTTGAAACCAGCCGTTTGGAATGATGGATCGCCTCACCAGCATGGCCGTCTTCGTGAAGGCCGCCGATCTCGGCTCCTTCACCGCGGCGGGGGCGGCGCTCGGCCTCTCGTCCCAGATGGTCGGCAAGCATGTGAGCTTCCTGGAGGAACGGCTCGGCGCGCGGCTCCTCCATCGGTCGACCCGGCGCCAGAGCCTCACCGCGATCGGACGGGCCTTCCATGAACGCTGCCGCCTGGTGCTCGGCGAGGTCGAGGCGGCCGAAGCCGTCGCCCGCGAATCCGCCACCGCCCCGCGCGGACGCTTGCGCGTCAGCGCGCCGGTGACCTTCGGCAGCATCGCCCTCGCGCCCCTGATCGCGGACTTCCTGCGCATCCACCCGCAGGTCGAGATCGCCCTCGACCTGACCGACCGCTATGTCGATGTCGTCGGAGAAGGCTATGACGCCGTCATCCGCCTCGGGCCGCTCAGGGATTCCGGGCTCACCGCCCGCGCGCTCCTGCCCTACCGCCTGATCGCATGCGCCTCGCCCGGCTATCTCGCCGCCCGGGGCATGCCGCGAACGCCGGCGGACCTCGCGGCGCATGATTGCCTCGGCTTCGTCTTCGCCTCCGGGCAGCCTTTCGCCGAGTGGCGCTTCGGCCGGGAGGGAGAGATTCACAAGGTCCAGCCGCGCAGCAGGTTTCAGGTGAACGACGCGCGTGTGCTGCGGGCGGCGGCGCTGGACGGGCACGGCATCGTCCTGCAGGCGGACCTGATCCTGGCGGACGACCTCGCCGCAGGCCGGCTGGTGCAGGTCCTGCCCGAGTATGAAACGCCCGCGCGCCCCCTGCATCTTCTGTTCGCTGCGGCCCGCCCGCCGACGCAGACGTTGCGCCGGTTCATCGATCACGTCGCGGACCGCTTCGGAAGACAGCCGGGCGCCGGCAAGCATTGATCCTGCATGGCAGGCGCGCCGGCGCGATATCCGCGCGGCCGGGTTAGACCGGCAAGGCGTATGTCCGTTTGACCGTCTGGCTCGGAAGGTCCGTCTTCACCGATTGAATGCCGTTGGTCCGGGTCAGGTATCGCGACTGGAACTGGCGATACGCGTCGAGATCCGCCACCACGACGCGCAGAAGAGCGTCGCTGTCGCCCAGAATGATGTAGCACTCCATCACCTGCGGAAGCTTTTCCATCGCGGCCACGAAGCGCTCGATCGTTTCGGCATCCTGGGCCGTGAGGGACACGCGCGCGAACAAGGTGAGCGCCAGGCCGGCCTTCGCCGGGTCGAGAACCGCGACATAGCGCTCGATCATCCCGGACTCCTCCAGGAGCTTCACGCGGCGCAGGCACGGCGATGGCGAGAGCCCGACTTCCCTGGCCAGGTCCACATTCGAGATCCGGCCATCCCGCTGCAGGACGCGGAGAATGCGTCTGTCGATGGCATCCATCATGCTTGGCATATTCTGCTTCAATTCGGCCCGTACCTTCAAATTTATGCCGGCAATAGGCCTTTGGCCAGCAATTTTCGAAACCGAATGGCGCGGCGTTTCGCATAGGCTGAGGCGATGGAACAGGGAAGGCCGATCGCGCAGCCCGGCCGCGCTTCCACGCCGCTTGCCGGGCATGGCCTGACCGCTGCGGATCATCCTCGAAACAACGGGCCCCGGAATCCCTCATGCTTCCTCAAGACCCCATCACCGCCATCACGCCCGAAGTCGTCGGCTGGCGCCACCATCTCCACGCCCATCCCGAACTGGGTTTCCAGGAGCATGAAACCGCCCGCTTCGTGGCGGAAAAGCTCCGATCGTTCGGGCTCGAGGTCCACCAAGGCATCGCCGGAACCGGCGTCGTCGGCGTGCTGAAGGCCGGATCGGGCTCTCGCGCCGTCGGCCTTCGGGCGGAACTCGACGCACTTCCGGTTCTCGAACGTGCGAATGTCGCCTACGCCTCCGCCAACCCGGGCGTGATGCACGCCTGCGGCCATGACGGCCACACCGCCATGCTGCTGGGGGCGGCGAAGCTGCTCAGCCGGAGACCGGACTTCGACGGCACCGCCGTCTTCATGTTTCAGCCCGCCGAGGAGAATGAGGGCGGGGGGCGGCGCATGATCGAGGAGGGCATGCTGGAGCGGTTCCCGGTCGAGGCGGTCTATGCCGTGCACAATTGGCCAGGGGTCCGGGTCGGTGCCATCGCTGCCCGTGTCGGGCCGCAGATGGCCGCCGTCGACGGCTTCGAGGTGAGCTTCGAGGGGACAGGCGCGCATGTCGCCATGCCGCATCTCGGCGACGATCCCGTGCTGGCGTCAGGAGCCTTCATCCAGGCGATCCAGCGCATCGTCAGCCGTTCGGTGGATCCCTTGTCGGCGCTCGTCGTCAGCCTGACGCAGATCCACGGCGGCAATGTCGGGAACATCGTGCCGAAGCGGGTATGGCTGCAAGGCACCTGCCGCTTCTTCGATCCGATGCTGTCGGACCATTGCGCCAACACCCTCGACGATATCTGCCGCGGTGTCGCGGCAGCCTATGGCGTGACGGCGACCCTCCGATACGCCAGGGGCTACCCCGCCGTGATCAACACGGCCGACGCGACCGCCCGGGCCATCGCCGCCGCCGAAAAGGCCGTCGGCCTTCACAACGTCATCACCGACTTCGCCCCCAGCCTCGGCTGCGAGGACTTTGCCTATATGATCCGCGCGGCCGGAGGCACCTATGCCTGGCTCGGTGCCGGCGATGTCGGTCCGGGCGAAGGACTGCACGGCGACCGATATGTCTTCAACGATGCGATCATTCCGGCCGGCCTGCGCTATTGGGTCCATCTCGTCGAGCACATTCTCGCGCCGTCAGCGGCCCGGGAGGGGATCCGATGATCGTCGGTGCAGTGCGCTTTGCCGCACCGCCTTGAGCCGGGCGCGCCTTGCCCGGTCATCCGGATCATGCGCTCGGAGCGAAGCGCGCCACGCCCTGCAAAAAAGCCCCGGCATAGCGCCGGGGCTCTCGTTCAATAGGGCGGCGGCGGAGCATCCCCCGGAGGCGGCGGCGCACCCCACGGAGGCGGCGGCGGGGGACGGTGCCGCGGCGGCGGCGGCGCCCACGGCGGCGGGGGGGGAGGCGCATGGCCGTAGACGCGCCGGTTGGGCACGCAGCGCCCCCACGGATTGGGATGCCAGCCTGGGCCGCAGCCGCCGGCCACCTTGATCACCAGATCCTGTCCCTGCACCGAGACCGCCGGCATGGCCTGTGCGGATGCCGCGAGCCCGAGAAGGGCCGCGCCAGACACTATCGCAGCGAGAACTTTCATTGCGGCTCCCTCCTGAAGAGCAGTGCCATGAAACGCTCCAGCCCCTGAACGGTTCCTGAACGGGAATTGCAGTCTTGCGACAGCATTATCCCCAGGTTGTGTCGGAGGCAGTCGATGGGGAATACTCCGCCGACACCGACAGGAGCTCGGACCATTGTCAGAGCAACCCGTTGAACGATTCTTTTCCCTGAATAAAACCTTGGGTCGCGCCGGCACGGGCGCCTGTCGACCGCGCCGACCGGTATCGGCCGCAGGCAGATGGGTACGCGCGAGCCGGTGCCGAGACGACACCGCCGCCGCATCCCGGCTCGGCCCGTGCCGAAAAAGAACGCACCGGCCGGGCTCATGGGGTTGGGCAATATACCGGCCGGTGCGGGCCAGGAGGTCTCTTGGGGAAATCTGCACTGACCGAGCGGATGGTAACAGCTTCGTGATGAAGGTGCGAACTGTCCTGTTTGGAACGCCGGCGTTGGCCACAGGGGCGCACTCTGGTGTAAGGATTTGAGTCTCCTCGGGATTTTCGGGGAAAGCGGGCGCCGGGCCAGCGCCTTTCCTGTCAAGTTCCTGTCAAAGCAGGCAGGACACGGCGCTGCCGCCAAGGGCGCCGGAGCGGGCCGGGAAGCGGTGCCTGCACCGATCCGTGGGAAGATGGCTTGGCGAACAGCAGAGAAGATGCCGAGATGGCCGCGCCGGAACCACACCCGGCCTTCAAGGCGAAAGCAGCGCTGGCTGCCAAGGAGGCGAGAAGACGCTCGCCGCTCACCGGCCGCCGATCGGCGGAGCTGCCGTCGCCCCTTGGCCTGTCGTCTCGTCCGTCAGTCGGCAGCGGCTGGGAAGACGGGAAGTTTTGCGACGGAAGCCGGGTCGTGCTCGGTCACCAGCGTTGCGTGTGTCGCGCGCATGATTCCGATCATCCGGTCGATCGACGCGAGGGAGTCGGATCGGCTCGCATTGAAGGGCGACACGGCGCGGGTCTTCAATTGTGCCGCCGAATGAATGGCATCTCCCGAGATGAGAACGGGTCTGCGGTGAGCGAGGCGAACCAGCAGGCCATGGTTGCCAGCCGTGTGCCCCGGAAGCGCCACCATCACGACGGTGCCATCGCCGAAGACGTCGTGGTCGCCCGAGACAAGCTCCTTCCTGCCGTCGCCGGCAAGCCAGGGAGAGAGCGAAGCCGGATCGGTGAAAAACGGCGGAGGCGTATGCGTCAACGCCTCGAAGTCGACGCCGGCCATCAGCAGGCGGGCGTTCGGGAAATCGGCCGCCTGTCCGGTGTGATCGGAATGATTGTGGCTGATGCCGAGGACAGTGACGTCGGACGGCTTCAGGCCGAGCGCGGCGAGTTGATCCGTCACGGAGCGGATCAACGTCATGCGGATCGGCAGGGAGGGATCAGCCCGTCGGCCGATAAGGGCACGCGGCAGACCCGCGTCCCACAACATCACATCCTTCCCATGACGGACGAGATAGCAGCTGTCGACATACGCGCCCCGCTGCCCCGGATGCCCGAAGATATCCGAGAAATTGTCGGTTGGAGCCGTAAAGGAACCGCAGTCCAGCCGCCACAGCTTGACGGCTGCCGCCGGCGTGGCAGGTCGGGCTTGCGCGCTGCCGGCGGCGATCAAGCCCGCCGTGAGGATCAGAGCAGCAGTTTTCAGGGCGTGGAACATCGGAAGCTCTCCTTTTGTCGGCACTCGTCGGCTTGCCGAGGCTCCGGACAGCGGCGCTTGCACAGCGGGGATCGCGCCTCTCGGACCAAGCCGGCGCTTGTTCTGGCGGCATTGCGCCATGGCGTCTATCCGCTATAATCCGACGAGTTTATGAGGGTATTGGAGTATAATGCGCGGATCCGACTATGCCGAACTTGCCGCGTTCGTCGCCGTTGTCGAAAAGCGGAGTTTTGCACGCGCCGCAAAGCATTTGAGGATCGCGCCATCGTCGCTCAGCCAGACCGTCAAGAAGCTGGAAGAACGGCTCGGGGTCCAACTGCTGCACCGAACCACGCGCAGCGTCGCCATGACGGGCGCCGGCGTGCGTCTCTTCAACAAATTCAAGCCGGCGATGGACGAGATGGAGGCCGCGGTGGTCGACCTCCATGAGCTGAGCGCACAGCCATCGGGCCTGGTCCGCCTGCATGTGCCTCGGCCGGCCTATACGAGCTTGCTGGAAATGCGGCTTGGAGAGCTGAATCGGGTCTACCCGGATATTCACCTCGATATCGTGGTCGATGACGCCATCATCGACATCGTGCGCAGCGGCTTCGATCTGGATATCAGGCTGACGGAAGCGGTCGATCCCTCGACATGCGCCTTGCCGGTCGGCAATCCTGTCCGGCACGTCGTCGTCGCTTCACCAGACTACCTTGCTCGGCACGGACGACCCGCAACACCGTCGGACCTCCTCCGGCACCGATGTATCCAGTGGCGGCAGCCCAACACGGAGCATCCGTACAGGTGGGCCTTCCAGATCGATGGCTGCACCACCCTGGTCGATGTTGCCGGACCGTTGACCGTCTCCCACTGCGACATAGCCGTGAATGCCGCGCGGCAGTCGATCGGGATCGCCTTCGTGCTGGAACCGAACGCGATGGCTTACCAGGGCGAGCTCGAGTTCCTGTTGACGGAATATCTGCCGGTGTTCCCCGGCTGGTCGGTTTGCTACCCGCGCCACAGCCGCTTGTCGGTGGCAACCCAGACCATCGTCGACATGCTCGAACGTGATGCGTTCGGATCGAATGGCGACCGTCATTCCGGGGCGGCCGAAAAGCGAGCCCGGCAATATCCCTGACAGCCGCCTTTGCAGCTCGACGATCCCCAAGCTATCGTGCTGCCATGATGCGTTCCCCGATCGTCACCCGGCTGGCGCCGCCCGAACAAAGCCGCATGGCTGGCTGGTACGAGGACGCGGATCTGCTCGATTCCTTCGTGGCGGCGCTTCCTGCTGGCTCGAACGCCGATATTCGCACCATCGCCCACGCCGTTCTCGGCCAGCCGGCGCTCTGGTTCAAAGCCCTCCTATCGATCCGGGACGGCATTGTCCGCTGTTTCGGACTGAGGACCACGGGCGATCTGCGCCGGTCCTCCGAAGGCGGCGACCGCATCGACTTCTTCCGGGTGCTCTCATCCCATGATGACGAATTGATCCTCGGGGAGGACGACCGGCATTTGGATTTCCGGATTTCCCTGATGGTGCAAAGGCCGATCGGCGGCCCCGATCTCGTTTTCGCCACCACTGCCGTTCGGTGCCACAACCGCATCGGCCGCATCTACCTCACGGCCATTGCGCCCTTTCATCGGCTGGTGGTCCGCTCGCATCTCCGCCGCGCTGCCAGGGCCGGCTTCGTTCCGTTGGACGGCAGCCATGATGTGCCGGGCGATCACAGGCCGCCGGTCCGCTGACCCCACTCTTGCCGAAGGGGAAGAGCGCCGCCTCGGCCGGCGGACGGTGCGCCGTGATCGGCTGCACAGGCAGCCGATCGGGCCGGAGCGGGGCCCCTATCAGGCCTTCAGCAGCGAGGCATTGTCGGTGGCATAGGTCCGCAGCGAGCGCGGCGGCCTGCCGGTCAGCGTCTCGACATCGCCGGTGACGGCCGCCGTCCAGCCGGCGCGAACCGGATGGAAGATCGAGGCGAGGAAGGCGGCGTAGTCGGCCGGAACCCCCGCACCGGTCAGAATGCCGATGAAGGTGGCGTCGTCGATGGCGTTGTAGGCGATCGGCCTGCCGATGACCTCCGAGAGGATGAGCGCCGCCTCCGCATAGGACAGAGCCTCCGGCCCGGTCAGGTTGAACGCCCGGCCGTCGAAATCGGACGAGGTCAGTGCGGCCACGGCGCCGGCGGCGATATCGCGAGCGTCGATGAAGCTCGACTTGCCGTCGGCGGCCGGCAGTGCGATCTGCCCGTGATCGATGCCGGGCTTCCAGAAGGTGTGGAAATTGTCGGCGAACCAGTTGGGACGCAGGATGACATAGGGCGTGCCCGACGTCTCCAGGGCGATTTCCACCTGTCGGTAGGGGATGGCATCATCGGCATCGACGCCCAGCACGCTCTGCAGGACCACCTTGACCTTGCGCGCCGCGGCGGCCGCGATGAGCGGCAGCAGCAGGCCTTTCGCATCCACATGGCCCGAGGCCAGCAGCACATAGGCCCGGTCGACGCCTTCGAAGGCAGCCTCGAAGGTCTCCGGCTTGCCGTATTCGAACACGACGCGCTCGGCGTCCCCGACCGGCTTTCCGGTGCGCGAGGCCGCCTTGACCGCCTCGCCCTTCGCCAGCAGCCCCTCGACGACATGCTTGCCGACCGTGCCGGTCGCCCCGATCACAAGAACCTTCGCCATGACATCTCTCCTCGGTTTCCATTTGAAACCATCTATCGAAACGATAGATACCATTTGCATGGAAACTTAAAAGAGGGCACTTTTTGCTCACATGGTTTCCGATTGGAAACCGATGCGGACCGATGACGATGGCCATGATGCAGCACGCCTATGATGTCTATGAGAACCGCTGTCCCACGCGGCTGGTGCTGGACCGCCTCGCCGACAAATGGGCGGTGCTCATCCTCGACCGTCTGGACGAGGGCCCGGTGCGCTTCAACCACATCCGGCGCGACATCAAGGGCATCTCGCAGAAAGTCCTGTCGCAGACCCTGAAGAAGCTGGAGCGCGACGGGCTCGTCTCGCGCGCGGTGTTCGCGACGGTTCCCGTCACCGTCGAATATGCGCTGACCCCGCTCGGCCGGACATTGACCGAGACGGTATCGGCCCTCGCGCACTGGGCGGAACGCAATATGGACGCCGTGCTGGCGGCCCAGCGCGCCTATGACGAGGCCTCGCCGGCTTGAGCGCGATGAGAAGACGGCGCGGCGCCCCATGCGGGCGGCGCCGCGCTCGAACACATCCGCTTCAAACCTGATTCATGCCACCGTCGATGACGATCTCGGCGCCGGCTATGAAGCTGCTTTCATCCGTCGCGAGGAACAGCGCAGCGGCGGCGACTTCCTCGGGTTTGCCCATGCGGCCGAGCGGGATCCTGTCCGTCACGAATTTCCGGAACGCGTCGCTCACCGCGTCGAACATCGGCGTGTCGATGGGCCCGGGGCTGAGCACATTGACGCGAATGCCGCGTTCGGCGAGTTCGTTGGTCCATGTGCGCGCATAGGCGCGGACCGCGGCCTTGCTGGCGCCATAGGTCCCATATGCCGGCGTGCCGATCGCACCGGCAATCGATCCGATGAGCACGATCGCGCCGCCCGGCGGCATCAGCGGCAGCGCCTTCTGCACGGTGAACACCATGCCCCTCACATTGAGGTCGAAAATCCCGTCGAAGTGATCCTCGGTGATGTCATGGATGCTTGCCGGCTCGGCGCGTCCCGAGGAGGTGACGAGAATATCGAGCTTGCCGGCGCGCTCCGCGATGGTGGCGAACAGCCGGTCGAGATCGGATGCGCTGGTGACGTCGCCCTGAATCGCCACGGCGTCGCCGCCGATGACGCGAACCGCCTCGTCGAGCTCGGCCTGGCGCCGACCCGTCACGAAGACGCGCGCTCCCTCTGCGGCGAAACGCCTGGCGACCGCCAAGCCGATGCCGCTGTTTCCGCCGGTCACCAAGGCGGTCTTTCCAGTCAATTGGGCCAAGATCTCTGCTCCCGTCAATGTACGAGAACTCAAGATAAGTCCTTCATTCCAAAGCACAATTACGCACCGTGCGGTGCCTAGATATACGGGCGGAGCCTTGGGCGCCCATACGACATCGGCCGCCGCGGGTGGCGACCCGCCCCCGGCATATTGAAATCGTGGACCAAATATATATCGTATATCTCCTCTGTTCGGACAGGAGCCGCCATTGCCTCAACCTTCCATCATGGAGCACCAGCCCTTCGCCGAGGTGCAGTCGGCGCGGCCGGTCCTCGATCAGATCGCCAATAAATGGTCGGTGCTGATTCTGACGGTCCTCTGCCCGAGGCCCTCGCGGTTCAACGCGATCATGCGGCGGCTCGACGGCATCACGCACAAGGCGCTGACCGAAGCGCTCCGGCGCCTCGAGCGCAACGGGCTGGTCAACAGGCGCGTGATCGCAAGCTCGCCGGTGGCGGTGGAATATTCCATTACCCCTCTCGGCCTCTCGCTTCGAGCGCCGTTCGAAGCCCTCTACGCCTGGGCCTCCGATCATTCACCGGAAATCCTGGCGGCGCAGCGCAGCTACGACGAGCGCGGAGGCGCCGAGCATCCCGCGCGGGAGGTTGGGCAAACGGCGGCATGCGCCCCTGTCGGCGCGCGATGATCTCAACAGGTCAGGGCCTCTGCCCTCAACAACGCTCCGCTCTTCGCTTCGGCGCCATAGCAGGTGCGAGCCCCCGTTTCCCGACGCGAACAGCGCGGCGAGCCGCGTCGGGTTCGGGGCCAGGTTCCACGTGTCGGACCTGGCCGATGTCCCCGAGCCGCCGCCATGCCAAGGAGGGGGCGCCGTCTTCCCCCTCCCCCCGAACGTCACGCTGACTTCGGTCGGCGGCGCCGGCGCCATCGCCCCGAAGGGCGCCAGGGCAGCAGCAGGGGATAATACCGTGCCGGCAGAGGGCCGGCGAAGGCCTCTTTCAGGAGCGCGAGGCTGTCGCGCAGGCCGAAGCGGGAGCGGATGTTCCGAATGAGGCGCACCGGCCCGAAGGCCTCCAGAAGCTCGGCCGCCGAGCGCCGGAAGAGCAATACGAGAGGCAGCCGAGGCAAAACATGCCCGATCCCGACGTCGCGCTCCGTTCCGCCGCCTTGGAAAGGAGTCCGTTTCGCCCTAGACGTAATCTGGCTGCCTTGGGGGAGGCGGCAGGGGGCCGGACGAGCCGCTCGGCCGTCGGTGGGGCCGGCGACGCCGCTGCCCCCGCTTGTCTCGGCTCGCGCATCTGTCACGGTGGTTCATTGCGGGACTCCCCCGCACGATTTCGGAGGCGAGGCGGTATGGAGCGATTCACCGGCGGCTGCCTGTGCGGCAATGTCCGGCTTGTGGCGTCGGGACGTCCCTACCGGGTCGGGCTCTGTCATTGTCTCGACTGCCGCAAGCATCACGGCGCCCTCTTTCACGCGTCCGCCATCTTCCCGCAGGACGCGGTGGCGATCGAGGGCGAGACGCGCGACTATGCCGGGCGGTTCTTCTGTCCCCGCTGCGGCTCCTCGGTCTTCGCACGCAGCGGCGACGAAATCGAAGTGAACCTGGGATCGCTGGATGCCCCCGACCAGCTGATGCCGACCTATGAGAGCTGGATCCTGCGCCGCGAATCCTGGCTGCCGCCCTTCCCGCTGGCGCGGCGATACGACCGCGATCGCGACCCGACGAGCCGCTTCGAGACGTAGCCGCGCGGGACCACCCCGGTCGCAACCCGCTAGAGGCCGGGCGACAGACCGCCGTCGATCCGCAGGTTGATGCCGGTGATGTAGCCCGCGCTCGGACTGGCGAGGAAGGCGACGGCAGCCGCGATCTCCTCCAGCCGGCCGACCCGGCCGACGGGAACCTGGGCGAAGATCGGCAGGACGGCACGCTCGATCGCCTCCCACGGTGCGTCTGCCTCGGCCAGGCCACGCTCCGCCGCCACTTCACGGAAGCGGATATCGAGGGCGGGGCTGTGGATGGTGCCGGGAGAGACGGCGTTGACGGTGACCCCCTCCGCCGCCACCGCCTTCGCCATCGAAACCGTCATGGCGTTCATGGCTGCTTTGGCGGCCGAATAGTCGGGCGCCGTGGGCGGCGGCATCGTCGCCGCCAGGCTCGAAATATTGATCACGCGTCCCCATCCGGCCTGCCGCATCGCAGGCAGGAGGCGCGTGGAGACCCGCAGCGCGGCCAGGACGTTGCGGTCGAAGGCGGCCGCCCACGCGGCCGGCCGGGTATCGGCCCAGCCCTCCCTGGCGCCACCCGAGCCGCCGGCATTGTTGACCAGGATGTCGATGCCGCCGGCGAGATCTTCCGCCTCCCCGACCAGGCGCTGCACCGCGCCGTCGTCGGTGAGATCCCCGATGACGGCATGGGCGCGTCCGCCCTGCGCGACGATGTCATGGGCGACCCGTTCCGCCTGCGCCCTGTCCCGGCCATGGACGATGACGATCGCCTTCTCCAGGGCGAGCTTCCTCGCCACGGCTTCGCCGATCCCCTTGCTGCTGCCGGTGACCAGCGCCTTCCTGCCGTCCAATTGCAAATCCATCGTCGAAAACCCACTCTCTGCCGCTGATCCCTGCTAGGTTGAGCGCGATGACGGGCGAGACAAGTACGCACTTAAAAGTGCCTGCGACCGATGAGGAACGCAGCGCCTGCCTCGGGCCCGAGGGGTCGGCCGCGCATGTGATCCGGGTGGTGCGGATGATGCAGGGCCGCTGGAAGCTGCCGATCCTCTTCCGCCTCTACGCCGATCCCGTGCTGCGCAGCTCGCAATTGCGGCGGGATATGCCCGGCATCTCGCAGAAAATGCTGACGCAGCACCTTCGCGAATTGGAGCAGGATCGCCTGATCGAGCGCACCGACTTTGGGGAAAAGCCGCTGCGCGTCGAATATCGCCTCTCGGAGAGGGGAAGGCGCCTGCTGCCCGTCCTGATGGCGGCGCGTGCATTTTCGGCCGAACATCCAGGCTAGAGAGGCGGCGATATCGAGCCTGGCTGAGGCTACGGCCGCTCAGTCCCCGCGCCCAGAAGCGGGCCGAGGGAGAGCAGCGGTCGAAGCGCACGCCCTGTCGCCACCTGACGACGCCGAAGCCTTTTTGCAAGTGGCGGGCCGCTCCACGCCTTCGCTTACAGATTGACCCGCCGCCGAGCCCGTCGCGCAACTGCGCCGTCCCGCAAGGATGTCGCTCAGATCGCGTTCAATATATATAAAAATTTATATGATTTAAAACATTTAAGTTTCGATAAAAATTTGGCACGTTTGCCGGGTGTTACATTGATATAAGCGGGCGAATGAAATCTCTTGCTTCCGTCCCTCGTCTTTTGCCGGTCTCGGCAGCGATTCTCGTCGCAGATGACGAGCTCCAGGCGCTGCTTTCGACTCGCAACGCCTCGCGCCGTGTCCGGCGCCCCTCCGCTGCCGGACGGAACCGGATATCGCGGCGGCTTGGCTTCCATCGACATCCTCCGCCGCGGCCCTGTCGGCCGCCCGGCGTCGCTACCAATGCAGGCCGGAGACCGACGATCGGGCCGAGCCTCGACCGGCGATGACGATCATGCCGCGGACGAAGGTATCCATCGCCGACGGAAAGCAGACCGGCCGACACGACTGAGACGGAATCGAGACAGGTGTACACTCGGCAGACCCCGCAGCTTGCGTTCAGCAACGGCAATCATACCGCCTTCAAGAATCCGGACCGGATGTCGGAGGCCTTGTCGGACATGTCGATCGTGTCGTACCGGCAGGCGAACGGCTCGGCGCAATTCTTCAGCAAGGCGGCCGTCGTCAGAACCCGGAACGCCCGGTTCGTGGCGAGCGCATCGTCCGCCCTGACGGCGGACGCAGGCCAGACCCCCCTCGGCATCCTGCTCGTTCCGCTGCACGGCGCCACCGTGACCCAGAGCGGCGGCCGAACGCTCGAATGGGAAAAGGGCAGATCCGGCGTATTCCTGCCCCCCATCGGATGCAGGGCCTCCTCGACCGCGCGCTCCGTCATCGGCATCGATATCGACCCTGCCGTGCTGGAGCCGATGGTGGCGACCATGATCGGCGGGCGGCCCCGGTCCGCCTCCTTCGAAGCGCTCGACTTCGCCGCGCCTCGCACCCTGAAGTTGAAGGCGCAAGGCGTGGATTTGGGCCGCCTCCTGATTCAGCACTGCGCCCTCCTCGACACCCTCAATTGCGACGCGGCCCTTATCGAGCGGGCTGGCTTCGATGATGCCATTCTCCGGGCTGCCCTCTATGTCATGTGTCCGCAATTGCTGCTGGCGGACACAGGCCCGGTGGAGAAGTCGCGGACGGCCATCGACACGGCATGCGACTATATCGACGCCAATCTGGCGCGCCGGATTACGCTGACCGATCTCGAGGCCGTCACCGGTCTGTCGTCTCGTCGTCTGCAATATGCGTTTCGGGCGGCTTTCGACAGGACGCCCATGCAATGGGTGACGCTCCGGCGCCTTGAAGCGGTGCACCGGCGTCTGCAATTTGCGAGGGACGGCGAAAATCTGACCGGCGTCGCGGGCGCGTATTTTACGAATCTGGGTGATTTCGCCCGCCTCTACAAACGGCGCTACGGCCAATTGCCGTCCCAGACCCTGAAGAGCGCGTTGAACAACCGAACTTTCGCCCGCTAGACCAGAGCAAATCGCGCTTCCATCGAAGCGCGATTTTTTGCCACGCCGCGTCCCTCAGGCCAGGACGAAGGGCGTCACGGGCAATGCCGGTCGCTTCGCCACTGCGCCAGGCAATGGACCAGCCAGACGATGGAGATAAACGTCGAGCTGTACACTTGCAGCCCGGTGGAAATGCCCGCCATTATAAACAGGGACGAAAATATGAACGTCATCAGCCAGGCGTCCTGAGCGTCCTTTACAAATAACTTTGTGGCATCGTAGGACGCCCTGTCGAATAAATAGGTCTTATCCACCTCCATCGAAAGCATGAGAATCATATTCTCCTTCTTTCGAATTTCGTTCAGCAGATCCTCTTTCGACAATTCTTCATAGCGACACATGAACGGCTCCATGTCATGCCTCCATTGTGACGTTTGCTGGATGAAAAAATAGGTATAACCAGACGAAAATTCCGAAAAAGAGCAAGATCAGAACAATGACGGCTCCCATGAGAGCGGCCGGGCCGGGTTCGTTCAGCCGCACGCAGGCCCTTCCCTTTCTTGCGAGTTATCGTTGCCTGGGATCGATTATTGCCATCGCTTGCCACCAGACCCTTTGTCCGCAGATGATCACCGAGACGGAAAGCGCCTCCCGAAAGGGGCGCGCAATCCGCCGCAGTGACCGTCCCAATCCCCGATCCGCCGGAATTCGCTTGCACGCCCGGCAGGATCACCACTGATAGCGCAGGCCGGCCTTGACGCTGGCGGCGACGTATTTTTCGCCGAACAGGGCGCTGGCATCGGTAAAGCCGCTCCAGCCATTGTCCTTCCCGAACACCTTGAGGCCGACGCCCGCCTCGCCGAACAGGCCTTTCAACTTGTCGGTCGCCACGAAAGGATCGCCGGGATTGAGCAGCGTGACCGCATTGTCGCCCTCGAACTCATACCACAGGCGGCCGGTCAGGCTCGCTTCCACCCCATAGGCCGCCGTGTCGTAGGCCCGAAGGCCGAGCCGGGCGCCGACGCCGCCCCGCAGGCTGTCATTGCCGCCGAAATCGGCCGTGGTCCCGTCTCCGAAGGCGATCTTGTCGATAGTGGTATTGACGTAATTCAGCGTTGCCGACGGCTCGATGAAGCCGCTCGTGCCCATCTGCATGCGGTAGCCGGCATCGAGGACGAAGCCGAGGTTGCGTGCATTGGTGGACTGCCCCGAATACCCCATGGAAACCAGGGTCGGCGCCTTATACGTCAGGGACAGAAAATCCGCCTTGAACAGGGAGTCCACGAACCAGCCTGAATTGAGGTAGGAGGCGTAGGCACCGACACTCTCGCCGGTATAGTCGGCCGAGTTGGGGCTTGAATGGAAGTCGAGGTTGGAGGTGACATATCCTCCCAGCATGCCGAAAAGCAGCGTGCCGTCGGTAGAGCCGACCCCCTCCTTGGCGAAATCGATGCCCGCCATGAAGCCGTATTGGTCCTGACGGTATCCGGTATCGTAATGATAGGTGTGGCCATAGGCGGTGAAGGAATTCGACGCATTTCTCGAACTCCAGCTGCCGATCATCTTCACCCACACACCCGGCATGGCGGATGCGGGCTGGCGGGGATCGGCACCGGTGGCCTTGGAGGCGGGCGTGCCGCGCTGCGAACCGTCCAGATAGGATCTGAGGTCGGCTTGACGGCCGAGCCACAGGCTGGAAGTCTCCTGCCAGATGCTCTGCGCGCCCGTGACCAGCTTCGGGAGCTGGAACGCTTCGGTATCGGGAAGGCCTACGAGATATTGGTCGTTGCCGATGACGGCGAGGTCGTAGAAGAAAAGCCCCTTGTCGATGACGCCGCCGAATTCGGTGGAATAATCGTCCGACTCCGGTGAGATCACAAAGCTCGCAGTGTGGCTCGAATCATATTTTCCATAGGTGACCCCGGAGGAATCCTCGACATCGACCACCTCGATGCCGGCAAGATTGAAGGCGCCGGCGCCGCTGTTCACGTCATGGATGAGCAAGGCGGTCTGCCCGAGCGTGACCGCCCCGTCGATGAGATTGCCGTCCTCGTCCAGGCCGCCGATGGCGAGCACGTCCGACGTCGAACCGGCCTTGCCCAGATAGGTGTCGAGGCCGACGGTGCTGTTGCCGACACCGTCGAAAACGCCGCTGACATAGGTGACGTCGCGGGCGCCGTCGAAAGCGATCTGCCCGGATGTCTCGTCGATCATCGTGAGGAGACCGGCCGCCTCCGAATCCGGATCGCCGTTGACGAAGGTTTCGAGGCCGTAGAAGTTGGTGGTTTCCGCTACCGCCCCCTGCACCGCCGTCTCCGTCCGGCCGACATTGTTCACCGTGTCGTTGCCGGCGCCGAACTGGTTGTCGCCGACGGTGATCCAGGTGTTGGAGGAGTTGTTGTTGAACGTGTCGTTGCTGTCGGTGAGGCTGACGCGGCCGATGATGGTGCCATCATTGTCGATCGTCGTCGCCCCGCCGCTGGTGGCGATGGCGATGTCGCCGGCCGCGGTGGCCAGCCCCGCCGAATCCCCCTCGCCTGTGTAATGCCACGAGCTCACCAGCGCACCGGCGCCGACGGTGATGGTCGAGGAGCCGCTGCTCGTGATGGAGATGACCGCATCGTCCAGGCTTTGCCCCGAGCCGGTCACGGTGGAGCCGGCACCGACGGTGACCTGCGCCGTGGTCGCATTGGAAATGCGGATGCCGCTGCCCACGCCGTCCTGGTCGGCATCGCCGGTGACGGTGGCGTTGGTGAAAGTCAGTTGCACATTCGCGCCGGACGCTGCGACGCCGTCCGTGCCGCCCGAGAACGATGTGTCCGTGGCGTCGAGCGTCACGGTCGGCCCGGCGAGATAGGCGCCGGCATCGGCGGTTCCGCTGAACGAGCCGCCGGTGGTGGTGATGCTCACGATGCCCGATGACAGGCTGCTGCTGGCCGCCCACAGGCCATAGTCGCCGCCGCTGGCGCTCGCGGAAGCATTGGACGTGAAGGTGATGTTTTCGCCCGCTTCCAGGCGGATGCCGGAGGCGTTCGCGCTGGTGCCCGTGCCGCCGAAATTGGTGGCGGTGATGCTGCCGCCCGCCACGAAGTGAACGCCGTTGCCGTTCCCGCCGGTGTTGATGCCCGAGCCGGAGAAGTCGTTCGCGGTCACGTCGCCATCGGCGTCGAACCGCACGCCGGCGCCGGTGTCGCTCGTGCCCGTGCCGCTGAAGCTGTTGGCGGTGATGTCGCCGCCCGCATTGAGGCGAAGGCCGGAATTGCCGTAACCGGTGGCCGAACCACTGAAATAATTGGCCTCGATATCGCCGTTCGGGGCGTTGACGATAATGCCGAAGCCGTCATTGCCGGTCGCGCTTGCCGAGAAATAATCGAGCGTGACGGAACCGTCCGACGAGCCGAGCCGGATACCGTCCTCCGACCCGGTGACGCTGTTGGTGCCGGTGGTGGTCAGGGTGACGCCGTTCTTGCCGCTGCCCTGGATCCCCACGCCGCCGCTGTTGGTGTAGGTGCCGCCGTTGAGATTGACCGTCGCCGTGCCCGAACTCGCATAGACGGATCCGCCTCCGGAGACCGTGCCGGAGCAATTCATCGTCTTGTCGTGGCTCACGGTCGTCGTCGTGCATGCGGCCTCCGCCGCTCCCGGCGACACCAGCGTCGCCACAATGGCGGCCAATGCCGTGGTGAGGGACAGAGACGTCAGGCGGGCCGCATGGCTCGACGTCCTGCCGGGCGGCGCAAACCAGGCCGCTGCCGAACCCGCTTCACATCGTCTGCCCGAGGATGCCGCCGCACTCGAAGTCTTCCTATGCCCCATGGTCCCGCCTCATGCCCGAAATCGCCTCCCCCCGGCGCGACCGGCGGCGCGGCCGTGGCGGGCCGAGCTGCGACGCAGCAGGAGGGAATGGCGTATTGTGAGCTGGCGGGGAGAACGCCCGATACCGGCATTGCGAAGCCTCTATCGGCAAAACGAAAATGCCGGGCACAATGGAAACATTGTGGCATTTTGGCCACAGTTTCGCCGATGTCTACGCGGGAGGCGTTGGGGGTACCGATTTCTTTCCGGCTCTATGCGGGTCTCCCGGCTGCGCACCTCGCCATCGAGACGGAATATGCCTGGCATTCGCAGAAGAAGCCGACGCAGCACCTTCGCGAATTGGCGCAGGACCGCCTGACCGAGCGAGCGGATCGTTACCTGATGAAGCGCACGGGGATAGAGGCGATCTACCCGCGCGCGAATACCTCGAGACCGACGCGGGGCCACAAGATCTATCCCTATATCCTGCGCAAGCTGGCGGTGACCAAACCGAACCAGGTCTGGGCCACGGACCTCGCCTATATCCCCATGCGCCGGAGTTTTGTCTATCCCTTGGCCCGTCAGGCAGTTGCTCCTGCAATTGCCGTAAGGCTGGCAGCCGCGGTCGATTGGTTCGGTCGCCGGGTTTGCTTCCCGCCACCTCGACCAAAACCCTGAGCGGGTATTGTTGCAGAGATTCCCACGGCGCCCCGAAATGGTGGTAATTGCCGGCGGTCAAGCCGCCAGCAACCCTTCACAACAAAGCAGACAGCGTTTCCTCGAGTTTCTTCTCGCCCTCACGCGTCTGAGCTCCGGCCTCCAGTGCGGCCAGAGTGAGTGCAGTCGCCATCGGCGCAGCAAAAGTCTGGCCGAGCAGTTCGTTGTTGATCTGCAGTGCTTTCGTCAAATCTTTGGAACTTGCATCGATCGCTTGCTTGGCGGCACGTACCATTCCCGGCGCTCGTGACGCGATTGCCTTGGCGAGGCCGTCAACAAACGCGTCAAGCTCTTCCGAAGGGAGTGCCCGGTTTATCCAGCCGTAACGCTCAGCCAGGTCGGCATCGAACAATGTCGCACCCACGGCAATTTCCAAGCCGCGCGCCCGCCCGACAAGCTGTGGAAGATACGCCGTTCCACCTGCACCAGGAATAATGCCAATCAAAGCCTCCATTTGGGCAATGCCGCCAATGCCTCTGGCGGCGAAACGCATATCGAGCGCCGACAGGAACTCTGCGCCGCCGCCCCGTGCGTAGCCGGCGAGCTTGCCGATCGTAATCTGGGGCAGAGCGCGAAGCCTCTCGTGCAGTCGCATCATCGGGTTGAGCCCCTCGGTACCTGCATCACCAAGCTGAAGCGACATGAGCGCCTCCGGCTGTTTCACGAAGTTCATGTCGCCATGGATTATGAAAAAGTCTGGATCGGCACTCTGGAAGACAATCACACTCAGAGTGTCGTCCTTGGCAGCATGTCCGGCAAAATCGTTGATCTCCGTCATGAGGCGCGCATCGAGGATGTTGAGCGGGGGATTGTTGATCGTTACCCAGGCGGCGGCGCCTTCGCGGTGCACAAGGATGGTCTCATATTTCTGGGCGGACATTTGAACTCCTTTTCATGTCAGGCGCCCTTAAGTATAATCTGTATACCAGCAGTCAATTACGCACCTTGATGCTACCTGGTAGCCTGGAGTATCCCATGCAAAGCATCCCTCCTGACTCTGCGAATGAGAACCTCGTCGAGGATCGGTTGTTGCTCGATGAGATCGCGAGCAAATGGTCTATCTTGGTGTTGGGTGCGCTGTGCGATGGCCCGCTGCGTTTCAATGCGTTGAGACGGCAGTTGGACGGCGTCACGCAAAAGGCGCTGACACAGTGCCTCAGGCGCCTGGAGGCCAATGGAATTATTGAACGGCGCATCGTCAGCCTTTCGCCGATCGCCGTCGCTTATGAAATTTCCGCGTTGGGTCGCACCCTGGAAGCACCCCTTCGGGCGCTACACGCCTGGACCGTACAATATCGCGCCGAGGTAATGCGCGCTCGTGAACGCTACAAAGCCAGCTGAATATCGCTTGGAAGACGCTATCGTGATCACCCGTGTTTTTCCGAATAGCGCGAATAACGGTGGCACCGCACTTTATTCGTCCCCTGTCCTTGCCTTCCATGGGCGCCTCACGCTTTGGCGTCCAATTCCGGTGACAGCCAATTCCGGTGACAGTGCACAAATTATATTGTTCATGGATATAGACTCGGCGAGTAGAAATTAGGTATTGGATTGTCACGAGAGATATGATTGGCGATTGACTATATGGAATGTACGTGAGCTGAATGGCATTAAGCGTCTCGTTGCTAAATTCCGGTGACAGCGCAATGGATCAAAGTGACATGAATGCAGTACACGATCATTTGGGTATTGAACGGATCCGCTTCGAGACCGCCAAGAACGAGCTTGGTCTCGACCACAACGAGACCCGCTCCTGGCACGGTTAGCATCGCCAAGCGTAGTGACGGCGGGTTGTAACTGGGAGGCTGTCTTGAGACTCAATTTAACAGGATCGGTCCAGGGGAATAAATACAAAAACTACTGACGTTGATATAGAGGAATTTGAGCCCGTGGACAGCTTAAAGCAGCAGGCACTATGTACAAAGATGGGCGTCCCGTTTGTCCCAGTTTCAGAATGGCTGAAGGTAGGGATCGCCTCTAACGCGAGAACTGGCCTTCAGCCACTTAATGGACTGCGCCATCCGCCTCAAGGTGACACAACCGGTTGGTATATCTGGGCAGGCGAAATACTATCAGATGCCGATGATTTCTTTCAACCCGTGCATGTTGCGCATCTATCAGAAATATACCCGGCAGTTCTTCCTTATCTTGGATTGCCACCTGGTTGGCGTTTCTTGATCGCCGATGGGTACGAAGACATTTGGTTCGACTCGAAATTAATCGATATTTTAGATGATAAGCTCTAGATTCCGAATAACGGTGACAGTGCATGTTATTTTCAAACTCGCATGATGGGTGAATAAAATGCACTGTTACCGTTATTCTAAAATGCACTGTCACCGTTATTCGTTATTCCCGATCGTAAATATGATTCGTCAAAAGATTCATCGCCTGATTCAAATGGAAATTCGAAAAGCAATCCCGATAATAGTGGCGCCAATTAGTGGAGACACCAGACGTGTTTACTCTCCAGGAAATATCGAAACTTTCCGCGTCGAATAGAGAGTGGTTTCGCACATCCATCCTTAGTTCAAAGATAATACCAGGAGAGGAGGGGATATTTTTCTTGTATAAACTGACCAGTTATTATGATTGGGGCCGTCTATTTAGTTTTTATTTTAATTCCAATTCGAAGCGATATTATTCCGACTGTTCAATTGGATTAACTACATTGATAGAGGATTTTTACATGATAGATGGTTGTTTCGAGTCAACCGAACTCGTTTTGGATGATTCAATTTCCATACGTCCATCTTCGACCTCGTCCTCTAACAGCATCTCCGTTTTTTTGACAGACCCAGAAAATGGAGAGGACGAAGAAATTTCTTTTCAAAGAGAAATACTAATTTTAAACGCTCAATCAATTGTCGGAAAATTTCTTATCTCTGGGAAATTTATGCTAAATGAAGACGAATACATTTCTCTTGAGAAATATATACAAAAGATATAAAATTTAATTTGTTAAATTAAAAAATCCGAATTGTAGAGTCGAGGAAGGGCGCGGTAGCTTGGGCCGTTCGGCAACGCCCCGTTTCCCTTCCCCGCTCATCAAACCGGACGTGCGGATTTCCCGCATCCGGCTTTCCAACAGACTTCATTGCAGGCTCACGGCGGTTGCCTTCGGCGTCGTGGTGAGTTACCTGACCCCGAGTGTCCCGAAGATTTCTCTCCAGGGGAAGGGCCGCGTTCCTCGTCCACCTTCCTTGTGCCGCTTGGCGAGGAAGCGTCTGACGCGATCACAGATGTGCCGATCGATGGCCCGATAGGCCGCAGTCCGAGTGCGGCAGCCAATATATGCCGACGGGCCAGTCGGAAAATTATTCAGTTCGTCACGCGCGTCTGGCCTGGTTCCCTGGCTGCAGCGGACGCAGTCTGGCGATCGTCGGTGTTTGGAGAGACACATGAATATTCTGGTGTCGGCGGCTCTCCTATTGCTGATCATGGGCGTCTATGACGGTGCCGTGTATCGCCTTCCCGATTTCCTGACATTGCCCTTTCTACTGCTGACGGCGGTCTTCGCACCTCCTGAGCCTGACCTGCGGATCGCCGGCATGGTGCTCGCTTGTTCGATCCTGTGGATCACGGCCTCGCTGTTCCGGCGCGTGCGCGGTTTCCCCGGGCTCGGCTTCGGTGACGTCAAGCTCGCGGCCGGATGTGGCGCTTTGATCGGCGTCCAGCAGGTCGGCCTGATGTTGCTTCTGGCCTCGTCCCTTGCTCTGGTGATCCTTCTCGATTTGGCAGGGAGCCGCCGTCTCGCCGATGCCACGGTTTCCTGGGGGCAGGTTGCGAAGCGGCCGATCGCCCTCGGTCCCTTCCTCGCCGGCAGTACCCTGCTGATCGCCTATGCCCAGGTGAAGGGACTTCTGTCATGACGCATCGCGAGCCGCTCTCCGACAGGGCCGAGATGTCGCCGATCGACAGGCTCGTGGAATTCTGGCTCAAGCGGGGCGCGCTTCGGGAAGACAGCCTGGAGCGGGGCCGAGGCACCGCGCAAGCAAGCGGCGAACGCCTCGACCGGGCGCTCAACAAGCTCGGCCTGATCTCCGATGCGGATTTTGCCGAGGGATGGGCCGCGATCCTAGGATGGCCCGTCGCCGATACCTATCCGGAGACGCCGCTTGCGCTGCCGAACGTGCCGAGCCGCTTCCTGGTGGGGGCAGGCCTGGTGCCGCTGCGGTGCGACGACACCACCCTGACGCTGGCCGTCGGCGATCCTCTCGACACCTTCTCGCTGGCAGCCCTCAGCGCCAAGACCGGCCTTGCGCTCGTGCCGCAGGCTGAATGCCATGGAGATTCACCGACCGCGCGTTTGATTTCCGTTGCCCTGCACAGGTCTTCCATTCGCAACGGTCACCCGGATTTACAGCCCCCCTGCTCCGTCGAACAAAACACGTACAAATCTTGACATCCGCCCTGTCCCGTGGCCTACTTTGCCTCGGAACGAAGCGCGGCGGGGCCAAGGTTCGCGATACGGCCCCGTTGCATCCACCCACCCTGGCCGATCCCGGCCTTTGCCTGCGGCGCGCTGGCCGCATCGAGGCGCTTGTCCATATTGCCCTGGCCTGGAAACCGGGATGGGCGAGCGCCAAAGAGGGATCGCTGCAGACCGCCTGTTGCCCGCGTGACGTTTGCGCGGGCAATGCCGGGCCCGCCGACCTCCGGTGGCGCCGGGTGTGCGATCGTCCGGCCGTAAGGCCTGCAGACGGGGCTTGATGAGGAACCCTTGCCGGGATCGGGGCCGCCTTCGGGCCTGCCGCAGATCCCGCGCGGGACAGGAGAGGCGCCGGCCTTCCAGGCCGGATCGCCTTGCCGGACGCCGGCGGCCGGGCCAAACCCGGCCCGCAGCGTCCGCGGCCGATGCAGCGCGGGAACGGCTGCACGGCCGGCGCCAGCGGCGAAGATATAAGCCGCCCGCCAGGGCCCCTGTTCTGCCGGTTCCGTGGGTGAGGTCCTGCCTCATCAGCGGCTTCCCTGGCCCGGAAGCCGCCCACGATGCAGGCCTGTCCGGCGTGGCCGGCAAGGGAGGGAACCGTGCCCTCCGGCGCCGGCGATGCCTCCCGTCCGGCGCAATCCGGGCCGGGCTTTCGGGAGACCGGAGGCCTAGCGGGAACGACGGGAGAACTGGAATGAAGCCGGGCGTCGGCGCGTTGCTGTTGGCGCGCCAAACCCGGCGGGACAGGGGCGACGGCGGCCTTGCACAACATGCGAGGCCACGATTCCTCACGACCACCGATACACTGCACCACGGCTGACACCAGACCAGCCGTCGTCGCCCCGATCTTCCCTTGCACAATCCGGCCCGTTCAGGGCGCGGCGACGAAGACGTATGTCCGCAGAGCCATCACCGTCATCCCGTGCGCACGGCACCCCGCAGGGGTGCGGTGCAGACACGGGACCGCGTGCAGGATGAGGTTCCTTCCGCACGCGATCCCGGATCTGCGATGCGTCACTGACGTGCCGCATCGCGTCCGGGATGACACACCCGCACTGTCGCCGCCGGTTCGGCGTTCTTCCCTGGGAGCGCGGGCGTCTCGCCCGCTCTTGCCACCCCCAAGCGCAACGTTTCAACCTTCGAGCGAAGCGTTTCCAGGGCGGACGGGACGTCCGCGGTCCCAGGAGAGATTCCCACCCCAAGCGCAACGCTTCAACCTTCGAGCCGCGGCGTTTCCAGGGCGGGCGAGACGCCCGCGCTTCCAGGGAAGAGATCCGCGTCTCCATCGGCAAGGTTTCAAAGGATGTGGCCGCACGGGATGGCGGGGATTTACCGCATTGAAATCGGACGGGCCTCTGGTAATCAGGACCATGCGGATCCCGGCCGGTGCAGACGGGAGATCCGGCGGTCCCGACGGCGAGCCGACCGTTCCCGCGAGGTGCGCAGGGCATCGTGCTGCACAATGGATGCGCCGATTGCGACCCTGGGTCCGACATCGATCCGCCCGGCCCGGCCGAAGCCTCTTCCCGGCTGCCACGAGGGTCGCTCGCCCGAAGCCGTGCCTGCGGGGCTGCCGGTGAACGCCGAACCAGGCGAGGCCGACGACGCGGAAGTGCTCGGCGCGGAGGCGCTCGATGCCGCCGTGCTCGGACCTCTCGGCGCCGACGGCACTGCCGGCGGCCGGCCCGGCCGCATCCTGGACGCCGAGGGTTTGCCGGCCCATGGCCGCGGGTGGTGGGCAGTCGTGCTGGCCGCCCTCGCCGTGCATCTGGCGATCGCTGCGCTGGTGATGTTCCGGCAGCCCGAAGCGCAGCCGCAGCAGGAGGAGGGCATCACGGTGGATCTGGTGCCAGAGCCCAAGCCCAAGCCCAAGCCCGAGGCCAAAGCGCAGGCCCAGGCGCCGCCGCCGGCCCCGGCTGCCGGCGCCGACAAGCCGAAGGCGCCTCCGGCCGGCCAGCCGCCGGCGCGCGGCGATGCGGCCCGGCAGGAGAACCGGCGGGCGATCAAGCCCGTCTTCCGCTATGGCGACAAGGACGCCGGGCCCCGGCTGTCTCGGGACGGCAACAGCCCGCAGGCCGGTTCGGCGCCCGCGGCGGCGCCCGACGCGCCGGCCACCACGCCCCAGGACGCCGCGGTCCTGCCCAAGCCCGCCAAGCTCCGGGAAGCCAAGACCCTGTTCTCGCAAAGCGCGACCTCCGATCTGTCGGCGATGACCGCGATGGCGCAGATGCCGCGCGGCGAGCGGGCCGGCGGGCTCTGCTTCACCGAGCTGCGCGAGCAGCTGCTGCACGCCTCCCCGCCCTATGCGCCCGACGTCCTGCCGCTCTTGCCGCTGAAGGAAGGCACGGTCCTCGATATCCCCGGAGAGGCATTCCGCGCCGGCGGGCAATGGTACGACCTGAGCTATCGCTGCGAGGTCGACGCCAACGCGACCAAAGTCGTGAGCTTCGCCTTCCGCGTCGGCGAGCCGATCCCGCGCAGCGATTGGCAACGCCGCCACCTGTCCGCCGACTAGCGCGTTCTCCCATCGGATCGAATCGCCAGGAATCGCAAAATTCTTTTGATGCCAATGGGCTGAAGGGGTGAACCGCTCCTGCTTGAACGCATTTTGCTCCAGCGGACGGGCACGATGAAAGGGCCGCTTTGTCAACAGGCGCGACTTTGTCAACAGCGCGAAAAAACAGGCTCGAGAGCGGCCTGGAGGCGGTTTCGGGCCGCCGCCGACACGAATTTCGCGAAACGCCCGATGGCGCAGGCCGTCAGCGCAGCCGCGCGCCGTCGGCGGTGAACAGCCGCGCCTTGCGCATGTCGAAGCGCAGCGTCAGGTCCTCCCCCGGCCGTGCCGCCGCCTCGCGCCTTTCCGCCACGATCGCCTCGCCGGTCGCCAGCCTGCCATGGACGAAGGCGGTGCTTCCCAGCCTCTCCACCACTTCGGCCCGGGCCGGCAGCGCGATGCCGGCGGCCTCGTCGAGATGCTCGGGGCGGATGCCGAGCCGGAGGCTGTCGCCGGGATCGAGCGCGCGGACGAGCGGCGGCGCCTCGGCCTCGACCCCGCCGAAGCGCAGCATGCGGCCGTCGGCGCCGACGCTCGCCGTCAAGAAATTCATGCGCGGCGAGCCGATGAAGCCGGCGACGAAGGCATTGTCCGGATCGTCATAGAGCGCCATCGGCGGCCCGACCTGCTCGACGCGGCCGGCCCGCAGCACCACGATCTTCTGGGCGAGCGTCATCGCCTCCGTCTGGTCGTGGGTGACGTAGACGATGGTGTTGCCGAGCGACTGGTGCAGCTTGGCGATCTCGACGCGGGTCTGCACCCGCAGTTCCGCATCGAGGTTGGAGAGGGGCTCGTCGAACAGGAAGACGTCGGGGTTGCGCACGATGGCGCGGCCGATGGCGACGCGCTGGCGCTGGCCGCCGGACAGGGCCGCCGGCTTGCGGTCGAGCAGGGCATCGAGCTGCAGGATGGAGGCGGCGTGCCGGACCTTGCCGTCGATCTCCGCCTTGGGCCGGTGGGCCATGCGCAGGCCGAAGCTCATATTCTCGGCGACGGTCATATGCGGGTAGAGTGCATAGGACTGGAAGACCATGGCGACGCCGCGCTGCGAAGGCTCGGTGTCGTTCATGCGCTTGCCGCCGATATGGAGGTCGCCGGAGGAGATCGCCTCCAGCCCGGCTATGCTGCGCAGCAGCGTCGATTTTCCGCAGCCGGACGGACCGACGAACACGGTGAACTCGCCGCGCTCGATCGTCAGCGAGATGTCGTGGAGGACCTCGACGGCGCCGTATTTCTTGCCGACACGGTCCAATCGGATTTGCGACATGTCAGGGTTCCGCTTCAGCCTTTGACGGCGCCGACGGCGATGCCGTTGACGATCTGCCTCTGGAAAAACACATAGATGATGACGATGGGCGCGGCGGCCAGCACGATGCCGGCGGTGAGCAGCGGCACGTTGGTGGTGTATTCGCCGCGCAGCGCCGCGATGCCGACCATGACGGTGCGCTCCTTCTGCAGGACGAGCAGCGAGATGAGCACGTCGTTCCAGCAATAGAGCGTGTTGAGGATGCCGAGGGTGATCAGCGCCGGCTTGCCCATCGGCAGCATGACGTTCCACCAGATCTGCAGGATCGAGGCGCCGTCCATGCGCGCGGCCTCCACCAGCTCGCGCGGCAGGCGCGAATAGAAGGCGGTCATCATGTAGACGCTGAACGGCAGGAAGAACGCGGTGTAGGAGATGATCAGCCCGATGCGGGTGTTGACGAGATCCAGCGCGATGATGGTGCGGTAGAACGGCACCAGCACCACCTGCACCGGGATCATCAGCGAGGCGAGGATCACCAGGAACAAGAAGCGCCGGAAGGGAAAGCGCAGCATCGCCAGCGCGAAGCCGGCAAGCGAGGACACCGCCAGCAGCAGCAGCACCGCCCCGGCGGTGGTGATGACGGAATTGACGAAATACTCGCCCAGCCGGGCCCGCTGCCAGGCGGTGACGAAATTGTCGAGGGTCGGCGCGGTGACCAGACCGAAGCGGTCGAGGATATAGCCCTTGTTGGTCTTCAGCGCATTGTTGAGGGCAAAGAAGACCGGATAGACGCAGGAGAGCGCCAGCACCGCCATCGGCACCGCCGCGACCCACAGCAGCCTTCTTTCCCTCTTCGCCAGGACAGCCATGTCCCCCCTCACAGATTGGCGTTGCGCGACATGATGCGGATCTGCACATAGGCGAGGCCGCCCAGGATGACGAAGAGCACCATGGAGATGGCGGCGGCATAGCCGGGCTGGTTCATCTTGCCCTGCTCCAGCCAGATCAGGAATTCGGGCAGGGTCGTCGCCGTGCCGGGGCCGCCGGCGGTCAGCACATAGATCAGGCCGAACATCGAGGTCAGCACGCCGATGGTGGTGACCACGGCCACGAATTCGATGATCGGCCGCAGCGCCGGCACGATGACGTGGATCCAGATCTGCAGCGGCCTGGCGCCGTCGAGCCGGGCCGCCTCGATCAGCTCCGTGGACACCGTCGAAAGGCCGGCCATGAAGATCAGCAGGCTCATGCCGAACGTCGCCCACAACTGCACGGCGATCAGGCTGGCGAGCGCCGTGGCGCCGTTGCCGAGCCAGTCGACGGGGACGAGGCCGACGGCCTTCAGGAAGGCGTTGAGGCTGCCGTCGAAGCGCAGGACGACGTTGAAGATCGAGCCGATGATCACCGTCGACAGCACCGCGGGAAAGAAATAGACGGCGCGGAAGATCCGCCCGCCCGGCACTCCCTGGTGGATCAGGATGGCCAGCAGCAGCGGCAGCATCACCCAGACCGGCAGGGTCGCGATCAGGATCAGCGTGTTCTCGATGCTGTCGCGGAAGACGGGGTCATGGGCGATGGCGACGTAATTGTCGAAGCCCACGAAGGAGGACCGGCCGAAGCCGTTGGAATCGGTGAAGGACAGGACGAAGCCCCAGGCGAGCGGAAAAAGGCGGAACAGCCCGACCAGCATGATGGCCGGCAGCACGAACAGCAGCCCGATCCGTCTTTCCGCCTTGCTGCCCACCCTTGCCTCCTCCTCCGGCGACCGCGCCTATTTGCGCGCGTCCGCCTGCACGGCGTCCAGGCGCGCGGCGGCCGCATCGACCGTGGCCTCGCCGTTGAGGAGAAGCTGGCTCTGGCGGTGCCATTCCTCCAGCTCCTTGGCGGTCGCGTTGGCATGGGCCGTCGGCACGCCTTTCGTCTTCAGCCAGGCCAGGATGGCCTTGGCGGCCGGGCTGTCGACCTTGCTGGTATCGACGCCGGTGTTCGAGGCGATCGCCCCGGTATCGGTGAAGAAGACCTGCATCGCCGCCGGCGCGGCCAGCGCCTTGGCCAGTTCCACGGCGAGATCGGCATGGACCGACGCCTTGTTGACGCCGTAGCCGATGCCGCCCGCCACCGGCATCATCGGATCGCCCTCCGTCTTGTCGGCGGCGAGGGTCGGCGAGGGCATGCGGAAGACGCCGTCGTCGGCGCCGAGGAAATCGTCGAACTGCTTCCAATGCGCCACGTCCGAGATGAGGCCGATGGTGTTGGCGTCCTCGCCCCGCATGAAGCCTTCATACTCGTCCATGAACTTGGTGGTCGAGTTCGGCCCGTCCTGGAACCAGCCGGCCTTGCCGGCGTCGACCCAGCTCTGCAGGATGGCCTTGACCTGCGGGCTCGACCATTTCAGCCGGCCGGCGGCGAAATCCTGCTGCTCGCCGGCGGTCCATTCGTTCGCCGCCATCGTCGAGAACCAGAATTCGGCGCCGTAGCCTTCCTTGTTGCCCATCGAGAAGCAGGGCACGGCGCCCTTCGCCTTGATGGCGGCGCAGACCCGGGCGAGGTCGGCCCATGTCCTCGGCGGCTTGTCCGGATCGAGGCCGGCATCCCGGTAGAGCTTCTTGTCGTAGTAGACGACGAAGCCCTGGATCGACAGCGGCACGGCATAGACGCCGCCGTCGGCGCCGGTGAATTCCGGCCAGCCGATCACCGTCTTCCTGAGGTCCGCCACCTTGTCGTCGAGCCTCAGCAGCGCGGGAATGCGGGCCTTGGCCTGCGCCCCGCCATTCATGAGGAACAGGTCGGGCCCGGCATGGGAGGACAGCGCCGTGCCGAGCAGCGTGTAATACTGGTCGAGCGGCTGCATCACGTAATTGACGGTGACGCCGGGATGGGCCGCCTCGAAATCGCCCTTGACCTTTTCGTAATAGGAGGCGGCGGCCGGATCGCCGGACTTCCAGTCCCAGACAGTGATCTCCTGCGCCTTGGCGGGAGCGGCTGCCAGGATCGTGCCGGCGAGAAGCAGGGCGGACAGTTTGGCTTGCATATCGGTTCCTCCCAGGGGCTGATGCCGTGCATTGCGGCTCAGATGTTCATTTTAGGGTCCGTATCGGGCCGGCCGGCGCCTCGCCCAGCTGGTCGCGCCGCAGGACCGCCGGCCGCGCCCAGTCGCGCCGCGCCGCCTCGCTCAGCACCAAGCCGTGGCCGGGTCGGTCGGGCGCATAGGCATACCCGTCCCGGATCTCGACCGGCTCCTCGACGAGATGGCCGAAATTCTGGAAGGAATATTCCAGCCATTCGACCTCGGGCAACGCGACGGCCATGTGGACGCCGATCTCCAGAAAGGTGTTGCCGAGGGTTACCGGCACGCCCATCTCGGCTGCCAGCCAGCCGATGCGCATGACGTCGGAGACCTGGCCGTGGACGTTGAGCATGTCGGCGGCGCTGGCCTCCAGCAGCAGGCGCTTGCCCTGCAGATCGAGATATTCGCCGGAATTGATCTGCGTCCACGGCGCCGCGTGCCGGAGCGTCCGCAGGCCCTCGTGATCATGCCGCAGGATCGGATCCTCGACCCACAGGAGATCATGCCCGGCGCGGCGGATCGCCTCGATCTTCATCAGGGCTTCCTTGGACGACCAGCCTTCGTTGGCGTCGATCATGATCTGCGAACCGGCGGGCACGACCTGCCTGAGCAGGTCGAGGCGGTGGAGATCGCGCTCGAATTCGGGATGGCCGACCTTGATCTTGAAGGCGCGATACCCGATCTCGGCCGCGCGGGCGAACAGGGCCTGGAAGGCGTCGTCGGACAGATGATAGTCGAGGCCGCTGGCATAGGCCTTGACCCGGCTGCGGCGGCTGCCGAGCAGGACATGCAGCGGCAGGCCGGCCTCCTTGGCGGCGAGGTCCCACAGGGCGACCTGGAGCGCCTCGTGGAAGGGCAGCGAGAACGCCCGCTGATTGCCGCCGCGCGGCCGGTTGACGCGATGCACCAGCCCGATCGCCCTCTGCCCCTCCAGGCCGGGCCAGGCCTCGGCCGCGAAGATCCTCTCGATCTCCGCCTGGTCGGGGAGCGTCGAGAAGAGCGCCTGGATGAAGCCGAGGCCGATCTGCCCGCTGTCGGAAACCAGCTCCAGCGCCGCCACGTTCGCCTCGTCGGCGCGGACCTGGCAGTCGCCGATGACGCGATCGCGCGCGAACTGGAAGCGGGTGATGCGGAAGGAGGCAAGAGGCATGGCCATCGCTTTCTGATGGATTAAAATGACCAACTGATCTATCAGATGCAGGTATGGTGTATTGCAGGAGCGAAGGCGGCGCAAGTGGCGAAACGTGCGAAAGGCCGTGAGCGGGGTGGGGCGCCCGCGCCCGCCCGTCGTCTCAGCGACGAGGCCTATGACCGTATCCTCGAGGCGCTGTTCGACCGGCGGGTGCCCGCCGGCGCCTTCGTATCGCAGAACGAGCTCTGCGCGATCGTGGACGTGCCCGTCGCCCCGCTGCGCGACGCCTTGCGGCTGCTGGAGGCGGAGGGGATCCTGCGGATCCACCCGCGCTCGGGCATCGAATTCGTGCGTCCGGGCCTGGAACTGACGCGCGCCACCTTCCAGTTCCGCGCCATCGTCGAGCGCGCGGCCATCCGCATGTTCGCCGAGCAGGCCGAGGAGGCCGAGATCGAGGCCATCCGCGCCCGCCACGCGGCGCTCATCGGCCGGATCGAGAAGAAGGGTCTGGCGCCGGACGATCTCGCCGAGGTCGACCAGATGGAGCGCCTGTTCCACAACGCCGTGATCGCCAGCCTGCGCAACCCGCTGATCGATGCCAACTACCGGCGCATGCACAATTATCTGCGCCTGCTTCGCCTCGACCGCAAGCTGACGGCGCCGGTGGTCCTGCGCACGCTGCGGGAGCATCTGGACATCCTCGTCGCCTGCAGGGCCCGCGACGCCAAGGCGGCCGAAGCCGCGCTCGACGCGCATTTCCGCGCCGCCATCCAGCGCAATCTCGGCCTCGCCTGAAAGGGGCAGGCGCATTCGGCCTGCTGCCCGAGCCAGCCCACGATCAGCGGCTAAAGCGCCCTGGCCCTGTTCCGGTCGAGGGCCGCCAGCGCCCAGGGGTCCCACACCGCCCGGGGCGGCAGCCATATCCACCCGCCCGCCGCGTCGCCGACGGCCTCCGCCTTTCCGGCCGCGGCGCAGGCGGCCGTCAGGAGGCACAGGAAGGCCGCCCGCCTCTCATGGTCCCCTTCTGTTTCGATGCGTCGCAGGAGATCCGGCGCGTCCCACCCGATCGCCGCCATCAGATCGGCCAACCGGCCGGCCTCGACCGCGCGTTCATACATCCAGTCGAACTTCCTGCCCCGCCGGATCGGGCCCGCGGCGAAGGCCTGTTCCGGCAGCAGGACACCCAGGAAGGCATTGGGAAAGGCCTCGACGATCGCCGCGTCGCGGAAAATGGCGGTCTCGAACATCGGCGCGGATGTCAGATGCCGGATCTGGCTGGCGGTTTCGAGCGCGGCCCGCTTCAGTTGAAGGCCGGTGCCGAAATGGCTCGAACCCGGCTTGCAGCGTCTCTGAAAGGCACCGCGCGCCAGCAGCTGCTCGCAGCTGCGCACCAGCCGATCCGGCGATCCCGCCGGCACGAGCGGCCCGTCGATGGCGATCACGCGGAAGCTCGCCGCCGCCGGCAGATGCAGCCGCCTCCGTTCCCAGTCGGTATGCGTCCGCGCCGCGCCGAACGCGCCGCCGACGCTCCAGGCGAGACCCGTGGTCGGGCGGGAGCCGGAAAAGCCGACATCGATGCCGAGCAGGTTGATGTCCGCCAGGGTCACCGCTCAGCCCGCCGCGCTCTCGTTGAGGCCGCGGATCACCGCCACCAGCCTCTTCGTCTTCTCGAAGTCGAACACCTGCTGCGGCCCTTCCGGCGCCACGTCGATGAAGGGGCTTTCATAGAGCAGGCCGGGATCCATGACGCCCTTCTCGGTGAGGTGCTCGATCACCATGTCGATGAACTCGATCTGGTCGGCGCTCGCGCTGCCGTCGGCGATAAAATCGGAAAACGCCTGCGCCACGGCGGCGCGGTCGAGCCCGACCAGCGAGCGGACGAAGGCGCCGAAGCCATGCGCCATGGCGGCGGCCTTCTCCAGATGTCTGGCATCGCCGATGCCGGCGGCGAGCAGCATGGCCTGCAGCTCCGCGATGTCGGTCGCCGTCAGCGGCTTGCCGTGCCGCAGCTTGGCGATGGCGATGTGATCCTCGTGCTCGCGCAGGAAATGCCGCGCCTTTCGCTTGAAGCGGGCGAAATCAACCTCGCCCACCTCCGGCAGGTCGATGTCGGCGCCCTCGCCGAGTTCGTCCTCGAAATCGGTGTAGACGACCCGGCGCTTGCCCTTCTCGATGTGCTGCACCACGCCCCGAAGCCGCAGCCGGACGAGTTCCAGCAGCGGCACGGTGATCCCCTCCCACCAGGCGTCGGAGAGGATGTCGAGGATCAGCGCGTGCCGGGCGGCGATGACGGGTATGGCGACCTGTTCGTCCAGCGCCGAGGCGATCTCGATCAGTTGCTTCCTGTCGCGATGGAAGCGCCGGGAGCCCTGGAGCAGCGCAAGCTCGAGCCCGAACATCAGGAGATCGAAGCGCTTGGCTTCCTCCGGCTCGCCCTTGACCATGCTCGGCAAGGGCGCGATTTCGTCCAGAAGTTCGCCCCGCATCGCATCGGTCAGCGCGTTCCAGGCATCCGGCGACTGGTATTTCTCGACAAGCCGGCGCTTGCCGCGTACGATGAAGTTGTCGGGATTCATGCTGGCGACGTAAGCCTTGAGGGCGTCCAGCGCCGCGTGGCGGATCGTCGTCTCGTCGAGCGCCCCGGTACCGGCCGCATCGTAAGGCGCCTGCGGCGCTTCGGCCAGTCCACCCGCCTCGCTTATGCCCGTCGCCTCCAGCCTGTGCTTCTCGTCGAGAGCGCGCACGAGGTCGAAGCGGGCGGCGAACAGGCGCTCGCTCAGGCTCTTCGGGTTGCGCCCTTCGTCCGGCTCGGGGTTCTGGCGGAAGAATTCGAGATTCTGGCAATAGTCGAAGACGCGGAAGAATTCCTTGTCCTCGCCGGGGCCGAAGAGATCGGGGCACAGGCGCGTGCCGCGCCCCATGATCTGCCAGAATTTGGTCTTGGAGCGGATCAGCTTGAACAGCACGAGGTTGACGATCTCGGGCACGTCGATGCCGGTGTCCAGCATGTCGACGGAGATGGCGATATGCGGATTGGCGTCCTTCTTCGAGAAGCCGTCGATCAGCGACTGCGCGTACTCCGTCTTGAAGGTGATGATCCGCGCGAAATGGCCGCCCAGATGCGGATAGGCGAGGTTGAAGCGCTCCTCGATGAATTCGGCATGGGCCTGGTTCTTGGCGAAGATGATGGTCTTGCCCAGCCGGTCGCCGCCGGCGACCTTGAGGCCCTCGGTCATCACATGCGCCAGCACCTTGTCGACGGTATCGGCGTTGAACAGCCATTTGTTGACGGCTTCGGCATTGACGCTGTCGGGCGGGTCTCCGTCCGCCTCGTCCCATTCCAGCATGTCCCACTGCTCCTTCTCCGGCTCGGAGAGGTCGTCGTAGCGAATGCCTTCGCGCTGGAACTTCAGCGGCACGGAGACCGAATGCGGCGGCACCAGCCAGTCGTCGGCGATGGCCTGGTCGAGCGAATAGGCGTCGGTGGGCACGCCGTCCTCGAGGTCGAACAGGCCGTAGGTGTTGCGGTCGATCTCGTCCTTGGGCGTCGCGGTGAGGCCGACGAGCAGGCTGTCGAAATAGTCGAAGATCGCGCCGTAGCGCTGGTAGACCGAGCGATGCGCCTCGTCGATGACGACGAGATCGAAATGGCCGGTGCCGAAGCGGAGGCTGCCGCCCTGCCGCTCGTCGATCAGGTTCATCATCGTCGGATAGGTCGAGAGGAAGACGCGGCCCTCCGCGTGCTTCTCCGTCACCAGATTGACCGGCGAGGCATCCGGCAGATGGGCCTTGAACGCCCGGACCGCCTGGTTGACCAGCGCCAGCCGGTCGGCGAGAAAGAGCACGCGCTTGACCCAGCCGGCGCGCATCAGCACGTCGACAAGGGCGATCACGGTGCGCGTCTTGCCCGAGCCGGTGGCCATCACCAGCAGGGCCTTGCGGCTCCGGTCCTTTTCGAAAGCTTCCGCCACCCGCCGGATCGCCTTGTGCTGGTAGGCGCGCTCGACGATCTTCCTGTCGATCGGGAAGCTGCCGGTGGCCTTGCGGCCGGTGCGCCGCTGGACCAGCAGCTGCAATTCGTCCTTCTTGTAGAAGCCGGAGACGGTCCGCTGCGGAGAGGCGGCATCGTCCCAGATCCAATGCTCGTAGCCGTTGGAGGTGAAGATCACCGGCCGCTGGCCGAACCGCCTTTCGAGGCAGTCGGCATAGAGCTTGGCCTGCTGCTGGCCGGCGCGCGGATCGCGGCGGCTGCGCTTGGCCTCGATCAGCGCCAGCGGCTTGCCGTCGTCGCCCCACAGCACATAGTCGACGAAGCCCCTGCCCTCGGCGGTCGGCATGCCCTCGACGGGAAATTCGCGGTCGCGGGGCTGGTCGAGCCTCCAGCCGGCTTCGCGCAGGAGCAGGTCGATGGTGAGATCGCGGGTCTCGGCCTCCGAATAATCATGCGTGTCGGGCCGGGCCTCGCTGGCGCGGCGCGCGGCGGCGATCTCGGCGCGCAGGCGCTGGAGCTCGGCATCGAGATCGGCCCTGTCGCGCAGCATCGCCGCGAACTCGGCGTCCTTGGCCTCCATCTCGCCCTTCAGGCGGGTGAGTTCGGCGAAGGCACGCTTGACCACGTCGGTCCTGCGGCTGAGCTGGGCGGGGTCGAAGGCGAGCCCGTCGGCCGGGCGTGCCTGCCGCGCATAGGTGCGGGCCAGCCAGAAGCAGAGATGGAAGAGTTCGCGCACGGCGTTGGCGGCCTCGGCCGGCTTGGTCTCGCGGCTCTCATGGACGGCCTGGTTGCCGATCCTGACGATCACCCGCGCCTTGGCGAACACCGCCGGCCCGGCGACCGCCTGGAAGCTCGGCTCGTGGATCAGCGCGGAAATGTTGCTGTCATAGGGGAATTTCAGCCCGGGATCGTGCCGGTAGGCCCATTGCACCGCCAGTTCCACCGTGCGCCTGGCATAGAAGGCCGCCGCGCGCGGATCGCCCTCGGCCAGGGATTCCGCCCGCTTCGCGCTGTCGAAGATCTCGGGGAATTCGGCGGCGAGGAAGGCGAAATTGGACATGAAGCCTCAGAGCTGGCCGGTGAAGGCGCGATGCTGGAGGGAGGAGAAGAGTGTTTCGTCAGCGAACGCTGCGATTAGAAGCAGGCGTCGCCTATCAAGCGCCGCCTCCAATGTTGCACGAAAACGTTTCTGAAGCTCAAGAGGCGGAATCGGAATAGAAAGTGATTTGACTATGCCCATGTTCAGGCCTGGCATTACAGCACCTTTCGCCTGCACCCCCAATTGCCGCAGGACGCTTGGCGCATTTAAAAGGCACCCGTGTAGGTACTCCGGGATAATATTCCGTTTATCCAGCGTTATACAGCACAAATGCTTGGTATTAATAGAAGTAGGTATGTCATCTGGAACGATGGCGCATCGCCCACAAGTTCCCATGATGGTGATTAACACGTCACCGGGTCTGACGGTGTAACGCGCAAGATCGCTGTACTTTTTGGGACTAATGTACCGGGGCTTCCCCCATTCAAATCGATTATTCACCGCGTTGTCGATGCCAAGCACCGCAATGCCCTCGTCGACAAATTCCGAGTGAAGCAGCTGGCTTCCAAACGGACCGGTCCGAATATCAAGGGCAACCTCGCCAACGGTGGCCGTAGGCCAACCGCTTGATCGTTCTTCACCGAACATCTCCAGAAAGATCGACTGGGTGAGGCTTTCGAGCAGCGCGATGGCCTGGCGGCGCTTCTGCCGCAGTTGATCGGCCTTATCCAGGATCGCCGCAATCCGCTTCTGCTCATCGAGCGGCGGAAGGGGGATTTCGAGATTGGAAACCTGATCTCGTGTGATGGAGGCTTGATTGACCCAGCTGCGGCACATCGCCTTAAAGCTGCCGAGTTCGAATTGACGGCGCAACCAACGAGCAACGTAAGACGGTTCCGCCGCCTGGGCCCTTATCCGCAAGCGAAGAAAATGATTGCTGAAGGTGACCGGCTCGTCCGCACCTACAAATAATGCCGTCTTACCGACGAGATCGGGACTATTGGTCGCATTTAATAGGATGTCGTTAGGCTGAAGGCTGAGACCCTTCTTTAACATTTTCACGGGGACACGGCGCGTTTTCGTCCAATTCAACGCTCCATCCCGTTCAACGTTGTTCATCCTAAACTGAACAATGCCTTCTGGATCGTCGATCCCACATGCAAACCCGCTTCGAAGATCATCTACGACATCGCCGAGCCTTACCATGCGAACACTCACAGCATCGCCTCCAGCTCTTTCAGCCCCCTGGCGATCTCGTCCTCCAGGTCCAGCAATTCCGCGATGATCGCCTTCGGCGGGCGATGCTCGGCGGCTTCGTGCACCACTTCCTTGTAGCGGTTGAGCGAGAGATCGTAATCGGCCGCCGCGATCTCCTCGCGCGGCACCGTGAAGCTCTGGGCGGTGCGCGGATTGTCGCGTTCCTCGGCCTCCCGTTTGAGCCACCCCGCCAGAACGGCCGGCAGGTTGTTCTTCGTATGCTCTTCTTCGTTCAGCCGGTACTCCGGCACCGGGCCGAACCTGTCCGCCGGCACCAGCATCTGGCGCTTGTCGTCGAGGCTCATGCCGTCGGCCTGCACATCGTAGAACCAGACATGGTCGGTGCCGCCGGAATTGGTCTTGGTGAACAGCACGATGGCGGTGGACACGCCGGCATAGGGCCGGAACACGCCGGAGGGCAATTTCACGATGGCGTCGAGCTTGTGGTCCTCCACCAGCATGCGGCGGATCGCCTTGTGCGCCGTCGACGAGCCGAACAGCACGCCGTCCGGCACGATCACCGCCGCGCGCCCGCCGGGCTTCAAGAGCTTGAGGAACAGCGCCATGAACAGGAGCTCGGTCTTCCTGGTCTTGACGATGGCGAGCAGGTCGGCGGCCGTCGTCTCATAGTCGAGCGAGCCGGCGAAGGGCGGATTGGCGAGGATCAGCGAATATTTGTCGGAGTCGTCGCCATGGCCGGAGGAGAGCGAATCCCGGTAGCGGATGTCGGCACCCTCGACGCCGTGCAGCTGCATGTTCATCGAGCCGATGCGCAGCATGGTCTGGTCGAAATCATAGCCGTGGAACAGGCCGTGGTGGAAATGCCAGTTGAGCGCCTCGTTGCGGAACAGGCCCTTGTGATGCTCGCGCAGATATTCGCCGGCGGCGACGAGGAAGCCGCAGGTGCCGCTGGCCGGATCGCAGATCACGTCGTTCGGCGTCGGCGCCGTCATCTCCACCATCAGCTTGATGATGTGGCGCGGCGTGCGGAACTGGCCGTTCTGGCCGGCGCTGGCGATCTTGCCGAGCATGTATTCGTAGAGGTCGCCCTTGGTGTCGCGGTCCTCCAGCGGGAGTTCGGCCAGCATGTCGACCACCTTGGCGAGCAGGCCGGGCGTCGGGATGGTGAAGCGCGCCCCCTTCATGTGCTCCGAATGGGCGGTGCCTTCCTCGGCCATCTCGCGCAGGAAGGGGAAGACGAAGTCCGACACCAGCAGGAACATGCGCTGGGGATCGGCATTCTTCAGCCGCGACCAGCGCAGCTCCTGATAGGTCACGTCCGCGCCGTCGCGGTCCTTGCGGTAGACGCCATCGCCGAAGATCACGCGCTCCATCGGCCGGCCGAGCATGGCGGCCTTGTTCTCCTCGCGCGTCTGGATGTCGTCGAGCCCGCGCATGAAGAGCAGATAGGTGATCTGCTCGATCACTTCGAGCGGGTTGGCGATGCCGCCCGCCCAGAAGGCGTTCCAGACCTGATCGACCTTGGAACGGATTTCGCCTGTGAGCATGTCTTCCCCGAATCGCGCTGTTCATCCGGGGCGACCGTAAGCTACGGCGTCGGAGTTCCAAAGGTGGGGCGATCGCGAGAGTGACCTGCTTTCTCCCGGGCAGGGGATGAGGGTCCAGACTTCGATGCCGAGAGTTCGACATCGCGCTTCAGTGGTCGAAGTTTAGACCCTCATCCGGCGCTTCGCGCCACCTTCTCCCAGATGGGAGAAGGAAAATCGCGCTATTTCGGGAAAGTCAGCGCTCATGGGAGGCCCGCGCCTACACCAGCACGGCCGCGACGGGGCGGCGCGGCGACAGCGGCAAAGTGGGGCCGTAGCCGAGGCGGAGGACGATGTCGGGCCGCCTGCCGGGCTCGCCGATCAGCGCGGCGAGGGCCGGCCGCAGCCCGGCGACCTCGACGGGCTGGTTGACGAAGGCGTGCTTCAGCCCGCGCGCCGTGGCGGCGAGCATGAGGCGCTGGCAGGCGCGGCCGACCCTGATCCAATGGGCGGGGTCCGCCTGCTCGCCGACGAACACCGCCAGCGCCGCCGAGGAAGCGAGCTGCCGGGCAACTTTCGGGCTCTCGCTCCCGGCCGTGACGAAAGCGGAAAAGGCGCTGCGGCCGAGGACGTCCGGCAGCGACGGGCTGCCGCTCGCCGCCGAGAACAGGCCGTCGCCGCTCCGCATGGCGCTGCGCGGATTGAAGCGGATCCAGCGCTCGAGCTCGGTCCTGAAGGCGGGGTCGGCCATCTGCGCGTCGTTGCCGGCGGCGACGAGGTCGCGCGCCTGGCTGATCCGCGCGCGGTCGGTCAGCAGCACGAGCCCGACGCCGGGTTCGGCGGCGATGCGTTCCAGCGCCGCGAGATCCTCGGACGGGATCGGGCGGCCGTCATAGTCGGCGCGCGTCGACTGGCGCCGGGGAATGGCGTCGAAGAGCGGATCGGCGACGGCCGGCCCCTCGGAGAAGCTCCAGGCGAGGGCGCTGCCGTCGCCGGGGAGAATCGCGATCTCGCCGGGCCGCCCCGTCGCGCGGCCGGCGACGGCGAGGTTCTCGGCCGCGCAGCCCAGGCTCACGAACAGATGGTGGTCGTCGGGATCGACGACGGGCGTGCGGCGGGATTCGTCCGGGAACAGGCGGACGGCGCCCGCCGCGACCGCGAACCGCCAGGGTTGCGTGTTGTGGCCGCTGGCGGCGAGTGTCGCATAGCGGACGAGGTCGCGCAGGTCCGGCTCTGCGGCGAGCGGCATGCGAAGGCCCTTCGCATAGGCCTCGTAGCCGGCCATCGATCCGGTCGCCCGCGACCAGGCGAAGGCGCCTGCGCCGGCCGCCGCCAGCGCGCTCGCGCCCGTGATGAGAAGGTTGCGCCTGTTCATGCCGTCCGCCCTGTCCATGGCCCGGGGACGACCGATACAGCAACGGCGCGGCGCCGGATTGATCCGGCTCAAGCGAGGGGGCTCCCTGCGCGGCCCCGCGGCCGCCCCTGCGGTCGCGCCACCTCGACGACATCGCACCGGCGGAGGTAGCCAGTTGAGGTAGATCAACACGCCCTGCGTACCGGCGCCGTAAGGTCGGGGCCTCGGTCCTCGCGATCGGGAACGAGGCCCTCCGAAGATCGCATCGCTACAGGAGATGATCTCATGTTGAAACTGCTGGCTACCACCGCGCTCTGCCTCGGCATGATGGCGGCGGCCCCCGCCTTCGCGCAGACGACGACGGATCCGGCCCCGGCCGCCCCGAAGGCCGAGGCGGCCAAACCCGTCGCGAAGAAGGTCCTGCCGCTCTGCACGGCCAAGCGCACCCATCATTGCCGGCATGCGGTGCATCATACCCACAAGAAGATGAAATAACGGCACGCGTGCCGACGAGCCCCGGGGGTGAAGCCGCGCCGCATCGGCCCGGTCTCCCCCCGGACTTGCAGGCATGCCGCCTCCTCAGGCGCCGATCAGCCCCAGCGTGTCGTTCTCGTGCAGGATGACGAGGCCGATGGCGATGAGGATCCAGGGCAGCAGCCTGTGGCCGTGGCGCCGGATCGGCGCACCGAGCGCGCGGTGGTTGACGAGGTAGTGCGCCCCGCAGCACCAGAGCGCCGTCATCGCCGCGAAGACCGCGACGATCACCGCCTGCTGAAGGGCCGGCCGGTGGGCGAACATCGGCACGGACACGCCGATATTGTCGCCGCCGCTGGCGATCGTCACCATCGCGACGGCGAGGATCTTGTGGACACCGGCCGCGGGATGGCTCTCCTCGTCGCGGCCGCCGGGTGCGCGCCAAGCCCACCACAGCTTGCGGATGCCGATGGCGATCGGCAGCACGCCGAGCAGCCCGATATAGGCGGGCGGGACCATGAGGGTGGCGAGCGCACCCGCCAGGCTGGCCGCGATTAAAGCGGCGATGCCGAGATACTGCCCGAGGACGACCTGCCTCGCGCGGAAGGCCGGATCGGCGAAGAAGCCGACCAGGACGAACAGGTCGTCAATGTTCGTCGCGGCGAAGGCGAGCACCGCGACCATGAGAACAGCCAGCACGAGATATCCCGGAGAATCGACGAAGCCGGGCTCCCTTTACCCTGCACGGGCGCGGAAAGCTCGCCCGATATGCCGGCGAGATCGAAACCGCGGTCGGGTCCCGCAGGGCGCTTCCCGTATCGGGCGCGCCCGGTCCCCGGAGCGTCCTGCCGATGCGCCAAAACCCCTGTTCGCCTCGGAACAAAGGGAGGCGGCGATCGTGGAGCGCCCGCCCTCATTTGTTGTGGACCGGCTCCCTCGCGATCGAAAAGCAACGATCGGGCCCGGCGATGCATTTTAAAGTAGGATTTTCCTCTTCCTGGCGGCCATATCCGGCACGGGTGTGTATTTTTCGTGCCCCGGCAATATTAGCGTTTCATAGCGGCCCTGATTTTCATGCATACGACGATCCGGGTCCCGATTGTTCGCTCCCGCCGCACCGAGACGGCCGACGGGATTTCCGGTGGCGGATGCAGCGACGCCGTTCATGCGAAATTGAACTATGCAGGCGCACGCCCTTGAAGATGCTTCGGGAATCGACCCGCATGAACCCGCTTCGCGCGGCGCCCATATCGGGCTATAGGATCAATGATGTGATTCGTCCGGCCGCGCGGGTCCCCTGCGTAATGGCGGGCCCGCGATGACCGCCGCTGTCGAGTGCACGCCGCGTAAGGCCTGCGCTCGACAGCCCACCAGTGCGTAGAAGTGTATAAAATTTTTCATCGTCCCTTGGTCTCGGACTGATCCACGGGAACCCTTGACTGTCGCTCTATTTGCCGGGTCGAAATGGTATACGCATGATTCAGCGTACGCGTCCTGTATATCTCTACCCTGCCGCACCGAAACGATCTCGGACCGGAGGGGCGGCCGGCGCGTGCCCCGCATTGCGTGCAGCGCCGCCCCGGGGATGGGCAGCGGGCGCTTGCCTGGCGGTGGCGGCGCTCGCCGTCAGCGGATGTTCGGGGCAGCGCGCGATCGTTTCGGGCTCCACCACCACGGTCGTGACGCCGGATCTCGCCTTCGTCTCGCTCGGTCCGGGCTCTCCCCCGCCTCTGTCGGTCGTGCAGACCTCCTATGTCAACGCGACGCGGCAGACCATCGCGCTGGCGACGTCGGGCGCGACGCCGGGGCAGAACGAGCTGCGCGTCGATATCTTCGGGATCAGCAACGATACGGCCGGCCCCGAATCGACGCTCGACAACAAGCCGCTCGGGCAGGCCAATCTCCCGGCGGAAGCGCAGACCGTCCTTCCCGGCGTCCCGCTGCACCTTTCGCTCAACTACGTCCAGAACCGCTACGGGCCCTTCGGCTATGCGGCGGGCCAGTCGGCCCAGGGCGACACCTGCCTCTATGCCTGGCAGCGCGTCTCCACCCCCGAGAGCCAGGTTTCGGTGTTCAACCGCCGCGCGACGATCTCGATCCGCCTCCGGCTGTGCGAGCCCGGCGCGACGGAAGCGATGCTGGTCGCCGCCATGATGAACCTGCAGGTCAACGCATCGCTTTCCGACGGCACCTGGACGTCCGATCCGAAGCCGCTGTCGGCCGATTTCGGCGCTCCCGGCGTCACCATGGGGCCGGCCCCCATCCTGTCGGCGGCGGAGAACCCATCGGCGGCCGCGGCATCCGCGGCGCAGCTCCCGACTGCGGCGGCCCCGTCGAAACCGGCCGGCCGGCGCGTGCGCCGGGCCGGGCCGCGCGCCGAGCCCGCCCCCGCGCTGCCGCCCGCACCCACGGCGCCGATCTTGAACGGCCCTGTCGTGCCGCCGCCGCCCGCGGCTGCGATCCCGGCCCCAGCCCGCACGAAGGGCGCCATCCCGGTCGCGCCGGCGACAGACACCGCCCCCGCTGCGCCGACGGCGGGCGATGCCGTGATACCTCTGCCACCCGCCGCGGGAGCCCAGCCATGACGCGATTCCTCGCCGTTCTCCTCTGGGCCTGCGCCTCTCTCCTCGTCTTCGTCGTGGTCACCCTGCCGATCAGCCAGCAGACGCATCTGATCGCCGGCACGGCGGTGGTGATCGCCATGGCCCTCCTGAAAGCCTTCAAGCCGACCGGCGTATGGCGGCTGATCGCGCTGGCGCTCGGCACCTCGATCGTGCTGCGCTATGTCTATTGGCGGACCACCAGCACGCTGCCGCCCATCAACCAGCCCGAGAACTTCGTCTTCGGCCTGCTCGTCTACCTCGCCGAGATGTATTGCGTCGGCATGCTGGCGCTGTCGCTCTTCGTGGTGGCCACGCCCCTGCCCTCCCGCCGGGCGCCGCGGCTCGCCGATGACGAACTGCCGACCGTCGACGTGTTCGTGCCCAGCTACAACGAGCCGCCCGACATGCTGGCCCGCACGCTCGCCGCGGCACGCGGCATCGACTATCCGGCCGACAAGATCAACGTCTTCCTCCTCGACGACGGCAGCACCGATCAGAAGAGGAGCGACGAGCGCATCGAACTCGCCGCCGAGGCCGAACGTCGGCACGCCGATCTGCAGGATCTGTGCGCCAAGCTGGGCGTCCACTATCTGACGCGGGCGCGCAACGAGCACGCCAAGGCCGGCAACCTCAACAACGGCCTGGCGCATTCGACCGGCGAGATCGTCGTGGTGTTCGACGCCGACCATGCCCCTGCCCGGGATTTCCTGCACAGCACCATCGGATTCTTCCGCGACGAGCCGCTGCTCTTCATGGTGCAGACGCCGCATTTCTTCCTCAACCCGGATCCGGTGGAGCGCAATCTGCGCACCTTCCTGAAGATGCCGTCGGAGAACGAGATGTTCTACGGCATCATCCAGCGCGGCCTCGACAAGTGGAACGCCTCCTTCTTCTGCGGGTCGGCCGCCGCGCTCCGCCGTTCGGCCCTGGCCGAGACCGACGGGTTCAAGGGCCGCAGCATCACCGAGGACTGCGAGACGGCGATGGAGCTCCACTCCAGGGGCTGGCACAGCATCTATATCGACAAGCCGCTGATCGCCGGCCTTCAGCCCGCCACCTTCGCCAGCTTCATCGTCCAGCGTTCGCGCTGGGCCCAGGGCATGATGCAGATCCTGCTGTTCCAGCGCCCCTTCATGAAGCGCGGCCTCAGCATCCCGCAGCGGCTATGCTATATGTCGAGCATCATGTTCTGGTTCTTTCCTCTTGCCAGAATAATGTTCCTCATTGCCCCGCTGTTCTATCTGTTCTTCGATCTGCAGATATTCGTCGCGTCGGGCGCGGAGTTTCTTTCCTACACGCTTTCATACATGTTCGTGAATCTGATGATGCAGAACTACCTCTATGGCTCCTATCGCTGGCCATGGGTTTCCGAACTCTATGAATATGCCCAGTCGCTCTACCTGCTGCCGGCACTGGTGTCGGTGCTGCTTCATCCCAGCAAGCCGACCTTCCGCGTCACCGCCAAGGACGAGTCGGTCCAGACGAGCCGGCTGTCCGAGATCGCCTGGCCGCTTTTCGCCTTCTTCGTGGTGCTGCTCTTCGGCATCGTCATGACCGTCCTCAAGCTGATCGCCGAGCCCGGCAAGGCCGACGTGACGCTGGTGGTCGGCATGTGGAACCTGCTCAACGTCCTGCTGGCGGGCTGCGCCCTCGGCGTGGTGGCCGAGCGCGGGGAAGCCCAATCCAGCCAGCGCGTGTCGGTGGAGCGGCGATGCGAATTGCTGGTCGGCGACCGCATCCTGCCGGCGACGATCCAGAACGTCTCGGCGAACGGCGCCGCCATTCGCCTGCCAGGATCCGCGGAGGGAATCATCAAGGACGGGCAGATCTCGATCCGCTTCGCGACGCTGACCCCGCTCGAAGGCGACCCGCTGCTTCCGAGCCACGTCAGACGCGTGGCGATGCATCAGGGCACCACCACCATCGGCGTGCGCTTCCTCACGACCGAGCCGATGCATTACAGGCTGGTGGCCGATCTCCTCTACGCCAATTCGGATCGCTGGACGGCGTTCCAGAAGGCGCGACGCTACAATCCCGGCCTGCTGCGCGGCACGATCTGGTTCTATGCGCTTGCGATCCGGCAGACGGTGCGCGGCATCTTCTATCTGTTCCGCTCGACACGGCCGGTGCGCCCTGTCGAGGTGGTGCGCCGGCCGGCGGTGGGAGACAGCCGATGAGGCGGCGGACATTTGCCCTCCTCTTCTCGGTCTTCCTGGCCGGCTCCGCACCCGGCCTCCAGGCGGACGAAGCCCAGCCGTTCGACATGACCCCCGAGCGCGGCAACAGGCCCGCGCCTCTGCCCTCCCCGATTCCCCTGCCGCTGCCGCCCGCCGCGGTCGCCCCGGCGCCTGCGCCCGACCAGACGGCCGCTCCGGCGCCTGCACCCGTCCCCCCCGCCGCCGCGGCGACGCCGGCTGCGGCGCCTCAGAGCCCCGCGACGCTGCCGAACAGCAAGGCGAAGAGCCAGCCGACGTCCCTGGACCGGCCCATCCTTCCCTATAAGCACCTGATCCTGGAAGGGGAGATCGATTCCAAGACCTGGAACGTCGTCCTGACGCGAGACCAGGCCGCGAGCCCGGTGACGCTGACGTTGGGCTACAAGGCGGCGGTGTTCGTCGCTCCGGAATCCTCGCGCCTGAGCCTGCGCATCAACAATCGCCCGATCTTCGACACGCCCATCGAGGCATCCGACCGTCTCGGCCAGCTCACCGCCCAACTGCCCGCCGGCCTCCTGCGCCCCGGCCCGAATCTCTTCCGCCTCGAGGCCACCCAGCGTCACCGTACGGACTGCACCATCGCCTCGACCTATGAGCTGCGCACGGAAATCGACAGCGCCAGCACGGCCCTGCATTTCCAATCGCCCACCGCACCCCGCCTGGCGCGCGTCGAGGATCTGGCAGCCGTCAGTCCGGACGTCGACGGCGAGACGCGCCTGCGGATCGTCACCCCCAAGCTCGGACAGAAGGTCGGCATCGCTCCGGTCCTGCGCTTCGCCCAGGCGGCATCCATCCTGATCGGCATGCCGAACCAGGACATCTCGGTCATGGACGGGCCGAACGGCCCTCCCAGGCCCGGCGTGATGACGGCCGCGATCGGCACCGCCGAGGACCTGAAGACGGTCATGCGGACGGTTCCGCCGGAAGCCGCGTCCCAGCCGATCGTGACGTTCGTCGACGATCCCGCACTCGGTCCTTCGACGCTGGTCATCTCCGGGCCGTCGCCGACGGCGGTGTCCCACGCCGTCGATGCGGTCGCCGCCCTGGTGGCACGGCCGCGGGGCGTGCCGCGGGCGGTGCTGGACACCAGCCGCTGGGCCGCCCCCAATCCCCCCCTCCTGCTCGGGGCCGGCCATGCCAGATTGTCGAATCTCGGCGTCGTCACCCAGGAGTTCTCCGGCCGCCGCTTCAAGGCGGAGTTCCAGATCGGCATCCCCTCGGACTTCTACGCGGGCGCGTCGGGCGAAGCGCTGCTGATGCTCGACGCGGCCTATTCGAACGCCGTGCTGCCCGGCAGCCATCTCGACATCTACGTCAACGACGACATTGCGGCGACGACGCCGCTGAGCGCGAATGGCGGGGAGATCCTGCGGCATCTGCCGATCCGCATTCCCATGGCGCATTTCAGGCCGGGGCCGAACCGCATCACCTTCGAGGCGCAATTGCACACCGCCGCCGACATGGAGTGCGCCGCCGGCCCCACGAAGGGTGACGCCCGCTTCGTGCTGTTCGACACCAGCGAATTCGTGCTGCCCGATTTTGCGCGCATCGCGCGGCTGCCCAATCTCGCCGCCCTGCAAGGAACGGGCTTTCCCTACAACATCTCGGAGACGCCGGTCGCGGTCGTCCTCGGCGAGTTCAGTCCCGATGCCGTCTCGGCCGCCGCCACGCTGCTGGGACGGATGGCTGTCTCGGCCGGACGGGTCATCGATGTCGACCTCGACGCTTCGCCGAGCACGCTGCGGGACCGCAACGCGATCTTCGTCGCGACGGCTTCTCAGATCCCGAGCGGCGTTGCGGACCAGCTCGACCTCGACGGCAGGATCGGCTCTCTGTGGAAAGCTCCGGAGGACAGCCTCGATCCCGGCGCGACACCGCTCGCCGCCAATGCGATGACGGGTATCGCGGGAAATGCCCTTGCGGTCACGAAGGCCCCGGATGCGCTCTCCGATCCCGCGGACACCCAGGAAACGTTCGACCGCTGGCGGGAGAGGCTGTCGACCAGCGGGAGTTGGCGCGGCGATGTCAGTTCCTTTCAGGACTGGCTCCAGCAGACGTTTCAGGTTTCCACCGCCAGCCTGCGTTTCCTGCCGAGCCGGGACGCCGCTTTCGAGCCTTCCCGCAACAACACAGCGCTCATCGCGCAAGGACCGAGTGTGAGCGGCGACAAGGCGTGGACGCTGCTCACCGCCCCCTCGCCGCGCCTCCTCCGGGAGGGGGCGGATGATCTCACGGACGGCTCGCAATGGCTGCGGCTCAGCGGCCGCCTTGTGAGCTACAGCGCCAAGACGAACGCCACCCAGACCCTCCCGGTCGCCACCTTCTCCTTCATCCCGACAGCGCCGTTCTCGCTTGCCAATCTGCGCCTGATCGCCGCAAATTGGCTGTCCGAGAACATTTTCGCGTTTTCGCTCCTGCTCTTTGCGGCCTGTCTGCTGCTTGGCCTCGCAACAGCGCTGTTCCTGTCTCACATAGGCCGTCGGAGCTCCCTATGATTCGGCGCCGCCATGCCCTGCGCGGAATCGCCCCGTTCCTGGCTGCGATCGCCATGGCCGTGATGCCGGCAGGTCCGGGCCGTGCCGCGCCGCTCAGCCAGTCGGCCCGCCCCGGTACGCTGACCACGCGCCAATGGCTGCCATGGCGCGATCGGTTCGTCACGCTCGACGGCCGCGTCGTCGACAACGCCAACAAGAATGTCAGCCACAGCGAGGGCCAGGGCTATGGCCTGCTGCTCGCGGTCCTGGCCGAGGACCGCGAGGCCTTCACCCGCATCTGGACCTTCACCCGCAGCGAACTGCTCCTGCGCGACGACGGGCTGGCGGTCTGGCGCTGGGATCCGAACAGCAATCCGCATGTGGCCGACATCAACGACGCGTCGGACGGAGACGTCCTCATCGCCTATTCGCTCGCCTTGGCCGGCAGTTTCTGGAAGGTGCCGGCCTGGTCCGAAATGGCGCGCGAGATGGCGACGGTCATCGGGGAGAAGCTCGTCAGACGCGTCGGGGATCGGACGGTGCTGCTGCCGGGCGTCGAGGGATTCGGGGCCGAGGACCGCAGCGACGGCCCCGTCGTCAATCTCTCCTACTGGATCTTCGAAGCAATGCCGGTGCTGGCGCATCTCGCCCCCGGGACGAATTGGGACGAGCTGTCCGCGGACGGACGCAGCCTCGTCGAGGAGGCCCGGTTCGGCCCTTCGAAGCTGCCGGCGGACTGGATTTCGCTGCGTGGCGCCAAGCCCGCCCCGGCAATCGGATTCAACGCCCAGTTCGGCTATGACGCCATCCGGATTCCGCTCTACCTTCTCCGGGCCGGCATCACGGACAAGGGCCTGCTCGCTCCGTTCTCCCGCGCCTGGGAGCAGGAGGATGGCGCACCCGCCGTGATCGCCTTGGCGGACGGCAGAGCGATCGAGGCCTTGAACGATCCCGGCTACAGGATGGTCGCAGCCGCGCTGCGATGCGCCCTGGACCACAGGCCCATCCCGGCCTCGCTCCGCGAGCCCACCCTCGATCTCTATTATCCCTCGACGCTCTACCTGCTGGCTCTTTCCGCCGTGGCGCAACGTTTCCCGGAGTGCCTGTGAAAATCCCGACTCCTCTCATCATCGGCGCCTTGGCCGTTGCCCTGATGGCAGTCACGCTGTGGCACAATATCGGCTCGTGGAACGGGGCGGGCGGCACCGCCTTTTCCTCCGCCCTGCCGGGCAGCGACGACCCGGCTCCGGGCATCGGCTCGACCGGGAGCATCATCGTGCCGCGGGCGAGCGTCGATGCCGAGCCGGTCCTTCAGCCGTCCGCGCCGCAACCGTCCACCTCGCCGGCGAGCCAGCTCGCCGCATCCGAGCCTGTCGCCGCAGCGGACCCCGTCGCCGCTGCCGACACGGCCCCGGCCGCCGCCCGGCCGGCGCCGGCGGCCGTGTTCACGATGCAGGCGAATGCCGCGCAGCCGGCGGCCGCAGCCAAACCGCAGGCCGCACCCGCCCAGAGCCAACCCGCGGCGCAGCCGCCGCCTGTCCCGGCGGCATCGCCATCCTCCGCGCCCGTCCCTCCGGCCGTCGATGAAACCGCCTTGCGCTACTTCGCCCGGCAGGGCGACACCCGCCGGCTCAATGCCGAGATCGCGCGGCTGCGGTCGCTCTATCCCGACTGGGTGCCGCCCGACGATCCGCTGAAGACGCCGCCGGTCACCGACATCCAGCTCGACAACATGTGGCAGCTCTATTCGCAAGGCCAGTTCGCCGCAGCCTATGCGGCGATCGCCGCACGCCAGAGCAGCCAGCCGGGATGGACGCCGCCCAAGGATCTGCTGGACAGGCTCGCGGTCGCCGAGACGCGCGAGCGCCTCGTCAACGCGTCCAATGCCAAGCAGTACAACATGGTGATCCAGCTCGCCACCCAGACGCCGTCGCTGCTCACCTGCGGCGACGTCGACGTCCTGTGGCGGGTGGCCGAGGCCTTCGCCCGCACCGACCGCAAGGGGAGGACGCAGGACACCTATCGCTATATCCTGACGAGTTGCACCGATGTGCATGACCGGCTGGCGACGATGCAGAAGGCGATGGAACTGCTGCCGCGCGCCGACCTCGATCCGCTGCTCGCGCTCGGCCATTCCGGCGCCGACGGCGACGAGTTCCGCGCGGTCCGCGAGGATCTCGCCCGCAACGCCCTCGCGGCGGGAGCCGCCGACCCCAAGGCGGTCGCCGAGCCGGGCGACATCAAGCTGGTCGAGGACGCGGCCGACGGCAATCATTCCGCCTCCGATGCCTTGCTGCTCGGCGAATATCTGCGGCAGCATGGCGACTCGACGCAAGCCGAACACTGGTTCCGCATTTCCTTCGAACGCAAGAATACGGCCAGGGCCGCCGAAGGGCTCGCCCTCGCATTGACCGACCTCAAGCGCTCGGCGGAAGCGGAGGCGATGCTGGCACCCTGGCGCGACACCGACGAGGGAACGCGGAAGAGCTATGTGGCGGTCATCGCCAATCTGCTCGGGCAGCAGCCGCCTCCGCCCCTTTCCGCCGATGTACTGGCCCGGATCGTGCCGGCCGTGGCGGCCGCGCGCGACGCCGCCTCGGCCCAGCAGCTGGGCTGGTATTCGCATGCCTATGGCCAGGACGAGACGGCCGCGCGCTGGTTTGCCACCGCGCTCGGCTGGCGGCCGGACGACGAGGCCTCCGCCTATGGCCTGGCTTTGGTGGACCAGACCCTGAACCGCCGCGATGCCCTCCGCTCGCTCATCCGTGTCTGGGCGTCGCGCTCGCTGCGCATCCGCGCCCTCGTCGATCCCGCCGCGGCCAAAGCCCTTGCCGAGCAGCAGGGCAGCGGAGCCAGCGTGCCGGCGCCGGCGGTCCAGCCGGGAGTCGAGGGCGTCGGGGCGCCGCGGTCGGGCCCGCAGGCCTATCAGGCCCAGGCGGTGGGGCAGCCGATGGCGGCCAGCCAGCCGCCGGCGACGGGGCAGCCGATCCCCTACGCGCAACCGCCGGCCGCCGCCCTCCCCTATCGGGCGCCGATGTCCTCCATCCCCGACCCCTACCGTTCCGTCGCAACGGCCGAGCCGGATCCCTATCGAACGGCAACCGGGCCCGCGCGGCGCCAGCCGGCAGCACCGCGGGCGCCCCGCCGGCGCCAGACCGCCAGCGTCTCCGCCTCGGCGGGCCCCGGCGTTTGCGCAGGCTCGCTGGCGGGCGGCTGGTGCCTGATGAAACTCAACCGGCCGGCTGAGGCGGTGACGGCGTTCCGCGCCGTGCTGGCGAGCGGCTCGGCCCGGGATCGTCAGGATGCAGCCTATGGCCTGTCGCTGGCCTATCTGCGCCTGGGGTTGACCTCCGAGGCGGCCGCCGCTTCCGCGCAGGCGCCGCAGCCCGGCCCGCGCATCAATGAATTGAGCACCGCCATCCTGACGCAGCGCGTCGCCACCGACTATCAGGCGGGGCGCTATGCGCAGACGCTGATCGGCCTCGACGCCCGGGCGCGGCTCGCGCCCGAACAGACGGACCTGCTGATGATGCGCGGCTGGTCCTATTATCATCTGCAGCGCTATGGCGAGGCCCAGCAGGTGTTCGAGGCGCTCGCCGCCGCCGGCAACCCCGACGCGGCTGCGGCGCTGGTCGCCGTGAGAGAGGCCCGGAGACAGCGCTGACGTCATCCGGCCCGGAGAATGAAGGCAAGCGACATGGCGAAATCAACGGCAGCCGGACCAGGGCCGGAGCCCGAAACGTTCCGCACCACGGAGGAGCGGATCGAGGATGCGGTTCTGGCCCTGCTCTATCTCGGCCTTCACGACGGCCGACGCGCGTGGAAGGGCTTCGATTGGGGCGCCCTGGACCGCCTTCACGGGAAGGACATGATCTCCAACCCCGTCGGCCAGGCGAAATCGGTCGTCTTCACCGAAAAAGGCCTGGAGCGGGCGAAGGCGCTCTTCGATAGCCTGTTCGTCGACGGGAGCGGCGCGGGGGCCTGAGGCTCCGCCGGAGCCGTCAGCCCCGTTCGAGGAACTTGTTGAAGCGGCTCGTCTTGCCGTCGGCCGTCTTGTCCTGATGCAGGAAGGCCAGGCGGTTCTCGTCGAAGATCTTGAAGAATTCGTCCCATCCGATCTCTTCGAAGTCCTCCTCCGGCTCCCCGAAATCGATACGGAGAATGCCGCCCTTGCGGCCCTTGGCGCCGATCTTCGAGGGCCGGCCCTCCCGCTGCTCGACCCATTTGCGGATCTGGTCGTGATCGGTGGTCGAGGTGGCCTCGGACATGGGTGCCTCCCGTCTGTGATGCTGCGCATGCGCGGGAAACGAGCGTGCCGTGGCCCTGTTCCCGCGCCGGCGGCCGCCACGGGCGATTCATGCGGCGATGCCGGAACCGATGACCCCCGCCATCCATTCTGGGAAGGCACGAGGAGCACCGGACATGGCAGAGGATCGTTTACGGGCCGGCGGCGGGCGCCCCGGCGCATGGATATGGATTTCCGCCATCGTCGTCATGCTTATCGGCGTCGCGCTCGCCGTCGGCGGGGTATGGCTGATCACGCTCGGCGGCTCCTGGTATTATGTCGCCGCGGCCATCGGCTTCATCGTGACCGGCGTGCTGCTGGTGATGCGCCGTCCCCTGGCACTCTGGCTCTACGCCCTGGTGGTGCTCGGAACCCTCGCCTGGGCGGTCTGGGAAATCGGGTTCGACTGGTGGCCGCTCGCCGCCCGCGGCGACATCATCTTCCTCGTCGGCCTGTGGCTGCTGATGCCCTGGATCACCCGGCGGCTGACGGCGGCAGGCAGGCCGCCGGCGGCCTGGCGCGGAGCCGGCCTCGCCCTCAGCGCCAGCCTCGCCGTCGCGGCCGTGGCCGGCGTCGTGGCGCTGGCGAGCGATCTGCACGACCAGGCAGGTTCCCTTCCCGGTGCACAGGCTGCTGCCGGGCAGACAGGCGGCGGCGGGGTCCCGGTCGACGACTGGCAGGCCTATGGCCACTCCTCGCTCGGCGACCGCTATTCGCCGCTGACCCAGATCACGCCGGACAATGCCGACACGCTGAAGGTCGCCTGGACCTACCATACCGGCGACATTCGCGGTCCCGGCGATCCCGTCGAGACGACCTATGAATTGACGCCGCTGAAGATCGGCCAGACCGTCTATATCTGCACGCCCCATGATTGGGCGATCGCGCTCGACGCCGATACGGGCGCCCAGAAATGGAAGTTCGATCCCAGGATCGAGGAACGCAAGAACCTGCAGCACCTCACCTGCCGGGGCGTGTCCTATCATGAGCAGGCGCCGGGAGAGGCCGCCGCGCCGAACGGCGAGTGTCCCCAGCGCATCTTCCTGCCGACCGCCGATGCGCGATTGATCGCGCTCGACGCCAAGACCGGGCAGCCCTGTCCCGGCTTCGGCCAGAACGGCACCGTCAATCTCTGGGAAGGCATGGCCGATCCCAAGGCCCATGCCGGCATGTATTATTCCACCTCGCCGCCAGTGGTGACGCGCGATCTCGTCATCATCGCCGGCGAGGTGACCGACAATTATTCGACGGACGAACCCTCGGGCGTCATCCGCGCCTATGACGTCAACACCGGGAAGCTGGTGTGGAACTTCGATCCGGGCAATCCCGACCAGACGGCGCCGATCGGCCCGGGACAGAGCTATACCAAGAACTCGCCCAACAGCTGGATCGTATCCAGCGCCGACGAGCAGCTCGGCCTCGTCTATATTCCGCTCGGCAACCAGACACCCGACCAATGGGGCGCCGACCGGCCGCCGAACACCGAGCGCTTCTCCAGCTCGATCATCGCGCTCGATATCGCCACCGGCAAGCTGCGCTGGGTCTACCAGACCGTGCATCATGACCTCTGGGACATGGACGTGCCCTCGCAGCCGAGCCTCGTGGACCTCGATACCGCCCAGGGCAAGGTGCCAGCCCTCGTCCAGTCGACCAAGCGCGGCGACATCTACGTGCTCGACCGCAGGACGGGCACGCCGATCATCCCGGCGCCGGAGAGGCCCGTGCCGCAGGGCGCCGTCCCTCCCGACCATTCGGCCCCGACCCAGCCCTTCTCCGAACTGACCTTCCTGCAGCCGCCGCTGCAGGAGAGCGACATGTGGGGCGCCACCCCGTTCGACCAGCTCGCCTGCCGCGTGCGGTTCAGGAGCCTGCGCTATGACGGAATCTTCACGCCGCCTTCCCTGCAGGGCAGCATCGTCTATCCCGGCAATTTCGGCATCATCGACTGGGGCGGGCTGGCCGTGGACCCGGTGCGCCAGATCGCTTTCGCCAATCCGGATTACTTCGCCTTCTATTCGAAGCTCAGTCCGCGCAAGCAGACGGGACAGGCCGAGCAAGGCGGCGCGCCGACGTCGAACGGCGGAGCGGAGCAGCAGAAGGCCGACGAACTCGGCGGCAATCCGATGTTCGGCACGCCCTATTCGGTCGACATGGGGCCCCTGGTCTCGCCTCTCGGCCTTCCCTGCCAGCGCCCGCCCTGGGGCTACGTCGCCGGCGTCGACCTGAAATCCGGCAAGATCGCATGGATGCATCGGAACGGCACCATCCGCGACTCCGCTCCCGTGCCGCTGCCGTTCAGGATGGGCGTGCCGAGCCTCGGCGGGCCGATCGTCACCGCCGGCGGCGTCGCCTTCCTGACGTCGACGCTCGATTACTATGTCCGCGCCTATGACGTGACGACGGGACGTCAGCTCTGGGAGGACCGCCTGCCCGCCGGTGCCCAGGCCACGCCGATCACCTATCGCTCGGCGGCGACGGGGCGGCAATATCTGGTCGTCGTCGCCGGCGGCCACGGCTCGCTCGGCACCAAGCCCGGCGATTCGATCATCGCCTACGACCTGCCCGGACGGGGGTAACGCCCCGCCTGGAAGACCGAAGAATGTCCCCGGACGGCGGCGGCGAACTCATCCGCCTCAAATGCCAGGCACTTCCGCGGGCGACGAAGGCAGGCCGGCTTCGGCCGGCTCCAGCCTGCGAATATGTCGATGCCGGTGCCGCTTCGACGCATGCGGCTCGTCTGTCGGAAGCACCCTCAGAGCCTGCGGCACGGGCGTCAGGAGGGCGCAGCACACGGCCATCAACGACATCAGCGCCGTCGTGCGCAGCGGATAGTCGACGATCGAGTGCACGCCCAGGAGCCCCACGGCGATCGTCGTCGCCCGCATCAGCAGGATGTCGATCGGCATGTTCCAGGGATCGCGGCTCCTCCAGACCTTGCTCGAACGCCACACGATCCAGAAGGCGAGCGCCGCCAGGGCCAGGATGCCGGCCAGGCCGCTTTCGAGCCAGACTTCGAGGAAGTCGTCATGCGCGTGGTTGGCGTAGATATTCGCCAGCAGCTGGGCAGGCTTCTCGAACATGGGATAGACGCTCGGAAATGTGCCGACGCCGGATCCGAACGGAAAATAGGCCTTCGCCGCTTCGATCGTCGTGTGCGCAAACACGATGCGGGCATCCGCCAGCGGATCCGACGCAAAGCGGTTGGCGAACCGCGAAAATCCGAATTGCGCCGTGAACACGACCACCGCGGCGATCGCTACCAGGAAAAGCACCAGGCTGGTCCTGCGCCGCCTGTTCCTGTCGTCGAGCAGGGTCAGGACGACGATGCCGAGCAGCGCCACGATGGTCAGACCCACGCCCGCGCGCGAGCGGGTCATGATCTGGGCCGTGGCGAGCAGGAACATCAGCGTCACGCTGGCCATGAGGACGAGGACGCGGGGTCCCGTCAACCGGCTGCGCCGCCTGGCGTTGGAAATCGTCAGCCCCGTGTCGATGGCCCAGGCCGACACGAACAGCAGGGAGACATAGAGCAGCGCCGCAAAATGATTCCTGTTGGCAAAGAAACCGACGGCATCGTCGGCGTTGGTGTTCTCGAACAATCGCAGCCTGCTGTGCTGGCCTCCCGCCAGCTGCGCCATGCCGAAGAACACGCTGAAAGCCGCGAACACCAGGATGGCGATGATCAGGGAGCGGCGATGCGCGGTGCCGAGCAGCCTTGTCCCCCAGAACAGGGCGAAGGGCGGAATCAGCGACAGGGCGGCCGAGGCCGTCGCCTCCGGCAGGACGCTCGATGGCATCCAGCCAGGCTTCTGACCCGTCAGCGTGAAGGCCTGGATCACCGTCTCGCGAGCGGGCAGATGCATCCATACCGATGGAGGCAGGGGGATGGTCTGGGAAATCGGTATGGCGGCAAGGCAGGCACAAAAGGCGAGATCCAGCCAGCCGGCTCCTCCGGCCTTACCCGCCAGGCAGTCGCGCAGCGAGACCAGGAACAAGGGAAGCGCGACGAGCTGCAGAATGGCATCGCTCAGGAAGCCGCCATGTGTGCCGCCTCCGAGACCGAGGCTGGCGATCGCGGTCAGGACGCACAGATAGAAACGAAGGTCCCGCCGGCCGTGAAGCAGTACGGTGGAGAATATGTTCGCGGGAAAACCCGATTCTCTGTTTTGGCCGCTGATCAAAAAAATCTCGCAGTCCCCTGAGGAACCAGGGCGATCCCCTTCCGTTCGGGGCTCGCGGGATGGCCGGACGGAGTCTGCCGTGCCCTCACGGGCTCGCGGAATTCTCCTGGGATACGACGACGGCGGCGGTGACGCCCCCCACAACCGCGAGGCCCCCGAGGCCGGCTGCAACCATGGCCGTCGTCGACATGGAAGAGGCGGCTCCGGCGGAAGCAGCTCCGGCGGAAGAGGTGGAAGTCGTGCTCGTGGTCGTCGTCGTTGCAGGGTCCGGCGTCTCCGCGGTTGCGTCCTCGGGTCCTGCAATGGCGAGGAAGGCGCAGGGCGAGACGTTCTCGACGGTGAGGACCGTGCCGGCGATGATGTCGACCTTGCAGCCGTCGGCATAGTTCAGCGTGGCGCGGGCGCCGGGGCGGGCCATGACGGTATCGCCGATGGCGAGCGGGCCGGCGGCGGCCATGAGGACGAACCCATTGCCATGGTTGACGAGCACGCTGCCCCTCATATTATCGATGCTCTGGGCGGACGCTGCGCCCGCGAACAGGACGGGTATCAGCGCCAGCATGGATTTTGCGAACATCTCGACGGCCTTTCGCGGCTCATGAACCCCAGGCGAGGGACGATGCCTACATACCGCAATGCGGCGGGAAGGTGCAACCGCCCCGTCCGGGCAACCGGGAGGCCGGCTGCCTTTCGCGCCTCTCCGATCGGCCTTTTCCGGCCTATGCGTGCCGGCAGGCCGGCCTGCGGACCTCGGCACGCCGAAGAGGGCATTTTGACGCAGGGCTGGCCTTGAGCGAGGCTGTGGCGTGCAGGGGCTCGTCTGCGAGGTGTAGGGGAAGGGCAGATCAGGTCTGTGGAGGCGGGTTCGCATGTTCGATGTTCACAGCCATATTCTGCCCGGCATCGACGACGGCTCGCCGGACCTGTCGGTGTCGCTGGCGATGGCACGCCTGGCGGTCGCCGGCGGGGTGACGGTGCAGGCCTGTACGCCGCACATCCTGCCCGGGGTCTACAACAACCGCGGCGAGGCGATCCGCGCGGCGGTGGCGGCCCTGCAGGCCGAGTTCGACCGGGAGGAGATCGGACTTCGTCTGGTGCCGGGGGCCGACGTGCATCTGATGCCCGGCTTGGTGGAGGGACTGCAGTCGGGACGGGTCCTGTCCCTGGCGGATAGCCGCTACGTCCTGGTGGAGCCGCCGGACCGGGTGCCGCCGGCGCGCCTGGCCGACCAGTTCTTCGGGCTGATGCTGGAAGGTTACCACCCGATCCTCACCCATCCGGAGCGTCTGGGGTGGGTTTCCTCGCATTATGCGTTGATCGAACATCTGGCGCAGGCCGGGGTCTGGATGCAAGTGACGGCGAGTTCGCTGACGGGGGGATTCGGACGTCGGGCGCAGTATTGGGCGGAGCGGATGATGGATGAGGGCAAGGTTCATCTGATCGCGTCGGACGCCCACGATGCTAGACGGCGCCCGCCCGACCTGTTACAAGGTAGAGAGGCTGCGGCTAAGCGGGTGGGCGATGGTGAAGCGACCCATATGGTCGTCACCAGACCTCTATGCATTCTCGCGAATGACGTGCCGTCCAGCGTGCCGGATCCTTGTGTTGCTGGTGCGAACGCAGAGTTGTCGAATGAGAAGCTGGCCAGCCCCCCGCCGCGCCCACCGAGTCCCGGCCCGGTGTCCGACGCGCGGTCCGGTGAGGGCGGGAATGCTGGCGCTGGTTTGCGGTCTTTCTTTGACGGGGTGCGCCGGCTCTTCCGGCACCGGGACTGAAGGCGGCCTGGCGACCGGCGCTGCGGCGCCGGTGGACGGGGCGGCGCTGTCCAGCGCTGCGGCGACCTTCGTGTCGGCCTCGACCCCAGGCAACACCGCCTACAAGATCGGCCCGCTCGACGTGCTCGACATCTCGGTGTTCCAGGTGCCGGAACTGACGCGCAGCGTGCAGGTCGCCGACAACGGCACCGTCAACCTGCCGCTCGTCGGCATCGTGCCGACCACCGGCAAGACGCCCCAGGATCTGGAGCGCGACCTCACCCAGCGCCTCGGCGTACGCTATCTGCAATCGCCGCAGGTGTCGGTGTTCGTGCGCGAATACAACAGTCAGCGCGTGACGGTCGAGGGCGCGGTGAAGAGCCCGGGCATCTATCCGCTGCGGGGCAAGACCTCGCTGCTGCAGTTCATCGCGCAGGCGGGCGGCCCGAACACGGACACGGCCTCGGACACGGTGCTGGTGTTCCGTCAGGAAGGCGGCCGGCGCTCGGTGGCGCGCTTCGACATCGACGCCATCCGGAGCGGCAAGGCGGCCGATCCGGCGATGCAGGCGGGGGACGTGATCGTCGCCGGCACCTCGCAGACGAAGACGGCGTTCTCGCTCCTCCTCAGGGCCCTGCCGGCGGCCGCCATGTTCGCGGCGTTCTAGAATGACGGGTTGGGTGCCGGGAAGAATGACATATCGCATGAAGGAGCTTCCGAGGGAGCCGGTGGCGGCGGATCGGTCCGCCGAGGCCGCGTGCCGGGCTGAGACGTTCCTTCCTTGCGCCGCGGAGCCGGCCGCGTGAGCGCCGCCGACGACAGGCTCCTGGAGGGAGATGCGGCGCGCCAGCTGATCGCGGCCTCCGGCCTGCCGGCCTCGCGGGGCTACGGACAGGGCGGCTATGCGAATGCGGCGCCGAGCGGCACCGAATCCTTCTTCGTCACCGTGCACGACTATCTGCGCATCCTGCGCAAGTACAAATGGGTGATCCTGTGCGTCGTCCTGGGCTTCACCGCCATCGGGGCGGTGCGCACGCTGATGACGACGCCGCTCTATACCGCGACTGTGCGGCTGCAGATCGACCGCAACGTCGCCCGGATCCTGGACAGCGGCAGCATCACGCCGGTGGAGGCGGGCGACAACGAGTTCCTGCGCACCCAATATGTCCTGCTCGAGAGCCGCAGCATCGCCGAGCGCACGGCGGCGGCGCTGAAGCTGGCCGACGATACGGACTTCCTGCAGACGAACGGCTTCTCGATGATGGCGATGATCGGGCGCCTGTTCGCCGGCGCCGGCGCGGTGGCCGCCCCCGAGACGGTGGTCAACCGGCGCGCGCTCGACCGGGCAGCGGCCTCGCGCATCCTGGGCAACCGCAAGGTGGTGCCGGTGACCGGCTCGCGCATGGTCGACATCACCTATACCGATCCGCAGCCCGCCCGGGCGCAGTCGATCGCCATGGGGCTCGCCAACGGCTTCATCGCCGCCAATCTCGACAAGCGCTTCCAGGCCAATGCCTATGCCAAGACCTTCCTGGAAGACCAGCTGCAACAGGCCCAGGCCCGCCTGCAGGAATCGGAGAAGGTGCTGCTCGACTTCGGCCAGAAGGAGCAGATCATCAACACGGCCGACAAGTCCTCGATCGCCGAGAGCAATCTGGCGGCTGCCAACGACGCCCTGACCAAGCTGGTCTCCGACCGCATCCACAACGAGCAGATCTACAAGCAGGCCCAGTCGGTCGACGCCGCCACCCTGCCGCAATTCCTCGGCGACAGCACGATCCAGACCCTGCGCGACAAGCGCAACGGCCTGGTGACCGACTACCAGGACAAGATCGCCACCTTCAAGCCGAGCTATCCGGCGATGGTGCAGATCAACAACCAGATCAAGGAAGTCGACCGCCAGCTCGCCGCCCAGATCACCACGATCAAGTCCTCGCTCAAGGGCGCCTACGAGGCATCGCTGAGCCAGGAGGGGGAGATGAAGCGGCAGATCGACATCCTGCGGGGGCAGGTGCTCGACCTGCAGAAGCGCTCGATCCAGTACAACATCCTCAAGCGCGAGGCGGACAGCAACCGCGCCCTCTATGACGGGCTGCTGCAACGCTACAAGGAAGTCGACGTCGCCGGCGGCATCGGCGCCAACAACGTGTTCATCGTCGACCGGGCGGAAGTGCCGGGCAGCCCGTCCTCGCCGCAGGTGACCAAGGACATCCTGTTCTCGCTGGCGCTCGGCCTGGTGGCCGGGCTCGGCGCCGCCATCCTCCTGGAGCGGCTCGACAACACCGTCACCACGCTGGAGGAGATGGAGCGCCTGACCGGCATCGCCACGCTCGGGGTGATCCCGCGCCTGGGCACCGGACGGGTCCTGGAAGACGAACTGGCGGACGGGCGCTCGGAATTGTCCGAGGGATACCGGACGCTGTGCACCTCGCTGCATTTTGCCACCGACAACGGCCTGCCGAAATCGCTGCTGTTCACCAGCGCGCAGCCGGCGGAGGGCAAGTCGACCTCGGCGCTGACGGTGTCGCGCCACTTCGCCGCGATGGGGCTGCGCGTGCTGCTGATCGACGGCGACCTGCGCAAGCCCTCGCTGCACACCAAGATCGGGCTGAGCAACCTCAAGGGGCTGACCAACTACCTGACCGGCGCCACCACGCTGCCCGCCTCGCTGCAGAAGACCAAGATCGACAATCTCGTGTTCATGGCCTCCGGGCCGCTGCCGCCGAACGCCGCCGACCTCCTGGCCTCGCCGCGCCTCCTGTCGCTGCTGACCGCCAGCGACGAGATCTTCGACCTCGTCGTCCTCGACGGCCCGCCGATCATGGGCCTGGCCGACGCCCAGTTGCTGTCCAACGCCGTGGCCGCCACCGTGTTCATCGTCCGCGCCGGCCATACCTCCAAGCACGCGGTCCGCAGCGGCCTCAAGCGCCTCCAATTCGCCCGCAGCACCATCATCGGCGCCGTCCTCACCCGCTACGATTCCCGCCATGAGAGCTATGCCTATGGCTATGGATACGGCTATGGTTACGGCTACGGATATGGCCTCGGCCCGGACGAAGCCGAAAACACCCGCATCGAGAGCCAGCCCGCCACCCCGAAGATCCCGTCATGACAGTGCCGACCGCCCTCCAATCGGCCATCGCCCTCTTCCGCGAGCCCACACGCGTCAAGCACGGCAGAAGTCGCGACCTGCCGGACGCGCCTCCCTTGCAACGGATGCTCCGACCATGACCGCCGAGCAGCAGGTCCCGCCCTGCGGCCGCAAGCCGAATCGCCGCTCCGTCCGTCCCTGCCTGCGGAGATGACCGGGATGTCGATGCCGGCACCGTCGAGACCACGGCCGTCTTTCCTGTCGGCGACGACGACATTGCTGATGGCGCTGGTCGGCCTGGCGCTGGCCTGGCAGGTCATGACCAAGAGCCTTGCCGGCTATCTCGCCGGCCTCGAGCCGCGATGGGCCCTCGTCCTTTCACCCGGCAATCCCGATGCCCTGCTCGGCCTGGCCGCGGAGAAGCTCGGCCAGTCCCCGCCCGGAGACGACGATGCGTCCGGCCAGGACGCCCCGCCCTTGTCGCCGCAGGCCCAGGCCGCCTTCGATGCGATCCGGGCGAAGGGCGTCTTCCTGCCGCTGCTGCCGCCGGACCTCGCCGCCGAAGACCGCGCCGAGGTGCGTCGGCTTGCGCAGACCGCGTTGTTGAGGGACCCGCTCGACTCGCGGGCGCTGCGTATCCTCGGCCAGGTCGCCGATTCGGACGACCATACCGCGACCTTCATGCAGGCCTCCAAGGCCCGGTCGCTGCATGAAACTCTCGCCTTGTACTGGCTGGTGCAAAAATCGTTTCTCGACGGCGATTTTGCCCGGGCGATCACCTTGGCCGATACCCTGCTGCGCTCGCAGCCTCAATTTTCGACCGTTATCGTGCCTCTCTTCGCCAGCATCGCCGCGACAAAGGACGGCCTCGAACAGATCAAGTCCCTGTTGCGGAGCGATCCACCGTGGCGTCCGCTGTTCTTTCGTGCCTTCATCGGCAGCGTTTCGGATCCTCGGCTTCCCCTGACATTGATGCTCGACCTTCAAGCCGCCGGCGCCCCGCCGGATATGAAGGATTTGAAATTCTACATCAATTACCTCATGAAGCGCCGCTTGTATGACGTCGCCTATTACACGTGGCTGCAATTTCTTCCTCCCGAACAACTTCGCAACGTCGGCCTGTTGTTCAATGGAAACTTCGCCCTCAATCCCTCGGGACTGCCGTTCGACTGGACGATCACCTACAACAATGGCGTCGAGATCGACATCGTCGACGACCAGGACCGGCCTGGCCGACGCTCGCTCTACTGGGAATTCACCGAGGGAAGGGTCGATACCAACGGCGTCTCCCAGGTTATCACCCTCGCCCCCGGCACCTATTCCCTGCAGGGTTTCGAAAAGGGCGAAATTCAGGCCCGGCGCGGCCTGCACTGGCAGGTCGCCTGCTACGGCACGCCGAACGGCGCCTTGGCGGAAAGCCAGCCCTTCATCGGTTCCGCCTCCGACTGGAAGGCGTTTTCCATGGATTTCACGGTACCGCCAAGGAATTGCCCGGCCCAGCGCCTCTGGCTTTCCGTCGACGCTGTATCCGATTCGGACCGTCTCGTATCCGGTGCAGCCTGGTTTGCCGATATTGCTCTGTCGGCGAAGCCGAAAGGGTAATTGCGTACCAAGGCAAAGAGAGATCCTCGCCGGGGAACCGCATCCCAAAGCCGGATACAAACATTGCACTCCGCCATTTCTGCATCCGGAATTGACAATTCTTATCGCAGTGTCTATCGAGAACATATTAAGCTTAGTCTGGCTTGGCTTGGCAATGTCGTAATCGTTGGATGGGAGAGCGTCCAGTTTTCGAGGCTCTCCGCCTGAAACCGATTTGGCCGGCCCAATTATAGAAAAAGTCATTCGTTTCTATAGATCGGGCCATTTCAAATTATATCGGGTCTTCTACAGCTTTTACGCAGGACTGAGGGTTACAATGCGTGGTATGCTTCGGGTTTTTCTGGACCTGCTACTTATTGGTCTGGCCTCAATCCTTGCGGCATTCGCACGCGATAATCTAGACATGACGCTGACGGGGCTGTCGGGAGCCGGCATTTACATTGGTGTAACACTGGGCGTCGCTGCCGTCGTCGATGTCGTATTCGGCCTCAATCGCGGCATCTGGCGGTTCACGGCGATGGCGGACTTCCTGCGCCTGCTGCTCGCGTCCTGCGCCATCGTGGCGGTGACGATCGTCCTCGTATTCTGGATCAACAGGCTGGACGGAGTTTCGCGCTCGCTGCCCATTCTCCAGGGTTTCTTCGTGCTGGGCGCTCTCGCCGGTGCCCGCCTGATCGCCAGGCTGTATCACACGTACGGCCAGCGGCGCGGGAGGCGCGAAGACCCCGCCTCCCACGACGAGACCTCGACGATCCTGGTCGTCGGCCTGAACACCCTGACGGATTTCTACCTGCGCTCGGTGGAGGACATGGCGGGGCCGAACGTGTCGGTCGCGGGCCTCCTGGGGGTGCGCAACCAGCAGGGCGGACGCTTCATCCGCCAATATCCGGTCCTCGGCGCGGCGGAGGACATTCGTCGCATCCTGCTCGACCTCGATGTCCACGGGGTTACGGTCGACCGTATCGTCGTCACCGAAACGATGGCTCGTTTGTCGCCGCAGGCGGTGAGCGAATTGCTGGCCGTGGAGAACTCGAGCGATATCCGTCTCGACTTCATGGCCCGGCAACTGGGGTTCGAGAAGACGGGTGACAGCGCCCAGGAGGCGAAGAGCTGTCCGGCCGCCGAGCCCGAGCCGCCGGTGCCCTCGCGGGGCATCTATCGCGCGGTGAAGCGGAGCATGGACTTCGCGGCCGCGCTGCTGCTGCTGGCCATCCTGTCGCCGCTCATCGCCTTGGTGACCGTCGTCGTCGCCGTCAATATCGGCACGCCCGTGCTGTTCTGGCAGCGCCGTCCCGGCCTGCGGGGCCGGAATTTCAAATTGTACAAGTTCAGGACGATGGGGTCCGGCCATGCTCCGGACGGCCGCAAGCTGTCCGATGCGGAACGCACCTCCGCCGTCGGTTCGTTCCTGCGCAACACCCGCCTCGACGAACTGCCGCAACTGTTCAACATACTCGTCGGCGAGATGTCGCTGGTGGGGCCGCGCCCCCTTCTTCCGGTCGATCAGCCCAAGATGTTCGCGGCACGGGCGTCGGTGCGCCCCGGCCTGACGGGTTGGGCGCAGATCAATGGCGGGCGCCTGGTGTCACCGGAAGACAAGGGAGCGATGGACGTCTACTACGTCCACAACATTTCGTTCCTGCTCGACCTGAAGATCCTGTGCCGGACAGTGCCGATGATCCTGTTCCGCGAGAAATCGGACGCATCGGCGGTCAGGCAGGCGTGGGACGAGATGAAGGCGAAGGCCCAGACTTGAGCGTTTGGCGCCGGCGGCTTCGGTCCTGCCTTCGCGCCGCGGGAACCGGCGGCGAATTCGGGCCAGGGCGAAGGGCCCGCGACCGGCGAAAGTGCATCCCGCTTGCGGCAAAGGCGAGGCGCGGCAGGGACCTGCGACGTCGGGCTCCGTGCGGACGCCGGCCCGACGCCGAGCGGCTCTGCTATCCGATCGAATGCCGGAAACCGGCCAGCTTCGTCATGCGCGCCTCGGCCAGGTCCGATTCCATCATTTCCTTCACGAGAGCTTCGAAAGAGGTCGTATGCTTCCAGCCCAGCCGCTGCTGTGCCTTCGAAGGATCCCCCAGAAGGAGTTCGACTTCCGCCGGCCGGTAATAACGCGGGTCGACACGCACGAGAACGGTGCCCGTCCCGGCATCGACACCGGTTTCCTCCACCCCTGACCCGCTCCAGACGATCGTCCGGCCGACGCATTGGAAGGCGCGCTCGACAAATTCGCGCACGCTGTGCATCTCGCCGGTGGCGAGGACATAGTCGTCGGGGACGTCCTGCTGCAGCATGAGCCACATGCCCTGCACATAGTCGCGCGCATGTCCCCAATCGCGCTTGGCGTCGAGATTGCCCAGGAAGAGGCAGGGCTGCAGCCCCTGCTCGATCGCCGCGACCGCGCGGGTGATCTTGCGGGTGACGAAGGTCTCGCCCCGCGTCGGCCCCTCATGGTTGAACAGGATGCCGTTCGATGCGTGGAATCCGTAGCTTTCCCGATAGTTGACGGTGATCCAATAGGCGTAGAGCTTTGCGGCCCCGTAGGGACTGCGGGGATAGAAGGGGGTCGTCTCGTTCTGCGGGATCGCCTGCACCTTGCCGTACATCTCCGAGGTCGAGGCCTGGTAGAATCGGCAGGATTTATCGAGCTTCAGGATGCGAATGGCCTCGAGCAGCCGCAAGGTCCCCATCCCGTCCGAGTTGGCGGTATATTCGGGGGTTTCGAAGCTGACGGCAACGTGGCTCTGGGCGCCGAGATTGTAGATCTCGTCGGGTGTCGTCTCCTGCACGATACGGATGAGATTGGTCGAATCCGTCAAGTCGCCGTAATGCATGAAGAAGCGGGGATGGTCGGCATGCGGGTCCTCGTAGAGATGATCGACGCGCGCCGTGTTGAACGAGGACGACCGGCGCTTGATGCCGTGAACCTCATAGCCCTTGCCCAGGAGCAGTTCGGCGAGCAACGCGCCATCCTGCCCCGTTACGCCCGTGATGAGAGCCCGCTTCTGAGTCATTGGTCAAAACTTCTCTGCATGATGCGACGCTGTGGCGTCAGGTGCCGATACAGCGTCAGGTCTTGGCGATGTTTTCACAGAACCATCGATAGGTGCCTTCGATACCCTGTTCGAGGCCGATGCGCGCCCGCCATCCCAGGACGTCGAGTTCGGAGGTGTCGAGCAGTTTCCGCGGCGTGCCGTCCGGCTTGCTCGCATCGAAACGGAAATGCCCACGATAGCCGATGACGTCCGCCAGCACCCCCGCGAGCGCGGCGATGGTGAGTTCGTGACCGGACCCGACATTGATCGGGCCCTCCCTGTCGAAATGCTTCAGCAGATGGATGCAGGCATCGGCCAGGTCATCGACATGGAGAAATTCCCGCAGCGGCGTGCCCGACCCCCAGATCTCGACCTCGGGCGCATCGGCGAGCTTCGCGGCATGGATCTTTCGCATCAGCGCCGGAAGCACATGGCTGCTCTGCAGGTCGAAATTGTCGCCGGGGCCGTAGAGATTGGTCGGCATCGCCGAGATGAACCGGCTGCCATATTGCCGCCGATAGGCATCGCACAGCTTGACGCCGGCGATCTTCGCGATGGCATACCATTCATTGGTCGGTTCCAGTGCGCCCGTCAGCAGGGCGTCCTCGCGCAGGGGCTGCGGCGCGAATTTCGGATAGATGCAGGATGAGCCGAGGAAGAGGAGCTTTTCCACGCCGCTCTCATACGCGGCATGGATGATGTTCGCCTCGATCATCAAATTGTCATAGAGAAACTGCGCGGGGAAATCGCGATTGGCGAGGATGCCGCCGACCTTGGCCGCGGCAATGACGATCGCCTGCGGCTTCTCCTGCGCCAGGAAGGCGCGCACGCCCTCCTGCGAACGCAGGTCGAGCGCGCTGCGGTCGGAGACCACGATGTCGCAGGATTCGGCACCGAGCCGGCGCGTCACGGCCGACCCGACCATGCCGCGGTGACCCGCAACCCATACTTTCCTGCCCTTGAGATCGTAAGAACCGCTCACGCCGGATCCCTCTCGTTCACTGCCTCAGACGGTCCGGATCCGTAGCAGACCGGCCATGAAATTTCTCCCCCGCTGTGCTCGCCGACAAACCTGGCCGCCGCAGAGCGGCATGCAGGCGCCGGACGCCGCGCGGCTGGAGAAAATGACGATGTCATCGAGCCGCAACGCTTCGAACGCATGCCCTGTCGCATTGTCCGACCGCAATCTTTCCCACTCTTCCCACAGAGGCTCTCGAACGTTTTTCGATCTGACGCAATCCGCATGAGCCGCCGAGATGCGTCGAAAGAAGGAGAGTAAAAAAGGCGTCGCGGCGAAAATCCGTTCGCTTCCAGGCCGGCAAGGCTCGCCTCTCCGCTCCTGGCCGCCGCGGCATCAGGGCCGCTCGCCTCTTTCGCCGCCGATCCGCAGGACATCGAACCAGCGCTGCAGGGCGGCGCCGCGCGAGAAATCCCGCTCCAGCATCGCCCGGGCGTTTGCGCCCCATGTCCGGGCCAGAGCCGGATCCGCCGTCATCGCTGCGATCGCCGAGACGAGGGCATCGATGTCGCCGGGCTGGACGTGCACGCCGCAACGATGCGCCCGCACCAGCTCGGCGATTTCGCCGTCCTTGTCGGTGATGGCGATGACCGGGCGCCCGACGGCGGCGATGCCGTAGAACTTGCTCGGCACGATGAGGCCTTCGAGCTCCGGGCGCAGGGAAATCCAATGGACGTCCGGCACGCTCAGGGATTGGGACAGCCGCGCCTCGCTCTGATAGGGCCGAAACTGGAAAAGATCGGCCACGCCTCGGCTTTGGGCCTCCTCCTTCAGGCGCGTCAGGTTGAACCCCCCGCCGATGAACAGGAAGCACAGATCGGTTCTTCCTTTCAGCCGGGTGGCGGCCTCCAGGAGGGTATTGGCTTCATGGGCACGGCCGAGATTGCCGGAATATCCGATGACGAAATGCCGATCGAGCCCCCATTCGCTGCGCAGCGGATTGGCGCCGGCCGCAACCGGCGTCACCCTCGTCTCGTCGATCCAGTTGGGAATGACGCAAATGCGCGCCGGCTCGACCCCCTGGGCGGCGACGTGGCGCTGCATCCTCTGCCCGACCGTGACGTTCATGCCGGCGACGCGCAGGGACCAGTTGCGCAGGCGCGCGAGCAGCCCGCCCGTCCGTCCCCTCGCAAAGGTCACGCCCAGCTCGGCCGCGACCTCGGGATAGACGTCCTGAAGCCAATGGATGATCTTCGTATCTCTCGACCGGAGGGCGAGCGCGGCGACGACGCTGAGCAAAGGCGGATCCGTCTTGACCACCGTGGTAGCCCCGTCGACGGCGAGAGCACGCATCTTGAAGAAGGCCGCACGATAGAAGGCGAGAAAGTCGAGCGCACGCCCGAGCAGGCCCGGCGCCCATGTCTTCGACGAGCCGATCCGATGGATCGTCACGCCTTGCACCGACTCGGAAGCCGGCAAAATTCTTTGTTCGGCTCCGTATAGTTTGCGCCCCGTGATGACGTGGACGTCGCTGCCGGCTTTCGCGCATGAAAATGTGAGATCGCTGAGTAGCTGACTTGTTGCAGAATGATCCGGAAAGAAAAATCGATTAATGAAGATAAGCCTGGACATTATATCAACGATCGTTCCGGTGGCCGAAAGCGGAATACCGCAATCATCGGTTTCACCTTCATTCCGAGCGCTCTACTAAGTCAAGCACGAAACCCGCCGACATCGCAGACGCGAGACTTGTCCGCCCCTGCCCCGTCGACGGCGAACCGGACCGCGACGCGCCCGGCCCCGCGATCCGCCGGCATCATTTCGAAAGCCGGCGCCTGTTCGAGCGAACCTTCCTGCGATAGCCGCGGACGACGCTCTCGGGGGAAGCTCCGAGCATGAGGCTCCCGGCGGCGCTGCCCGCCGCAGCCAGCTTTTCCGAGATCATCCGCTCCGCTTCGAGGCGTGCCTGCGGACCGCCGGCCACGAGTTTCATCATCCGCAGCCAGACGACCTGCTGGGACTCCGCCTGAAGCAGGGACATCTGCAGCCAGTATTGCAACATTGGATAACCTCTCTGCGGCCCTCGGAAGGAGCCGTCTTTGCTGCGATCCCGGCAAGCGCCGACCGCGGCACATCAAGCACCCAGGATAAACCGCGGCAGATACGGTATGTTCCTCCAGCGGACCTTGAGAGCACGCAGGCCATAGCCTGCGGCGACCATCACGAGGAGCAGCAGCGCGCACATCAGCGTGAACGTCCATAAGTCAGTGCCGGCGCCATCGCAACTTAAGCGATCATTTTCCTCCGCGCACACGCTTCGACTGCGGATCAACCCGGATGTTTAGCGAGCCAAGCCCTCATCTCGCCGATCTCCTTCTCCTGCGCCTTGACGATGTCGCGCGCCATCTTTCGCAATTGCCGGTCCTTGCCGTGGTCGAGCTCGACTTTGGCCATGTCCACGGCGGCCTGATGATGGGGGAGCATCATCAGGACGAAGTCACGATCGGCGTCGCCGGTCGGCTTGGCCGCCTGCATGCCCTCCTGCATCGTCTGCATGGCCTTCATATAGCCGGCGTCGGCCGCGCCGCCACCCATATCCATGCCCTTCATCATGTCCTCTGCCGAAGCGAAGGACGGAAGGGCTGCGATCGACAGAGCCAGAACAAGCTTTGCCACTCCGAGCTTGCGGCAATCCATGGCGAACCTCCTGAAATCGTTTGGCCGCCGCGGACCTTGATTGTCCGCGGATGCCGTTGCAGCAAAGGGATTTGCGGGATTCGGCCGCAAGTCCGGAGGAAGACAGACCGGAGCGGCTAAGGAAGGAGCCGGCTGGCCTGCCCCTTCCAGAGCGATAGCATTTCCCGATCCGCCGCGATCGCGAGGATTCGCGAAAGCGCCCTGAAACAAGAGCGAGAGAAAAGCGGCGTTTCCGTGGAAATGCGTTTCAGCCTAGTGGACGATCTCGACGACGCTGCGGGTGGAGGGGTCGACCAGGACGACCTGATCATTCACCACGGTATAGCGATAGCGGGTCACGCCATATTCGGGGGGCACCTCATAATATTCGACCCCATCCGGGGGAAGCACCGTGCCGACCTCGACATCCTCGTCATAGCGGAAGGAGGGGCGATGCTCGGTGACCACATATTGACGGAAGCGCGGCCGCTGGTCGATGCCGAGAAGACCGTTGACGCCGCCGGTCACCGCGCCCACGGCGCCGCCGACGACCGCCCCGACCGGACCGGCCTTCTTGTTGCCTTCCTCGATACCGTTGGAGCTTCCTTCGATGACACCCTGTGCATAAGCGCCTACGGGAGCAAGGAGAGCGACGAATAGAGCACCTTTGATGAGATAGCTATTCATGATCATACCTCCATTATTTCGTTTTCGAGAGCCCTTCGACAATGCTGAGCTGCCCCTGCAACGAAGCGGCACCCGACTTGTTCCTTCGATCATCGTCCGGTTGCACCGCGGTATCTTGCGCAGATGCGAGGAACAAGCATGGATATCGAGACGAGCCGCCGGCCGCGACCTATGCGAAATTTCTCCCCCGCAGCGCGGAGCGCCGCCCCATTGCGCTCATCTTTGTGATGCAGGCGAGGTCCATGCTAGGCGAACGCCATACAATGCGATGCGAGCGAAGCCTGTCCGATGGCCGGGCATCGCTGAAGGGACCGACGTCATGAACACCCGGCCTCCTGCCGTCGTGGCGGCGGTCCTCGCCATATTCCTCGCCACCTCGCCTTCGTCCGCGGCCGGCCGGAGCGAGACGCTGGAGGAAACCGTCTGCCGGCTGATCGAGACGGCCGCCGCCGCGAATGCCGTGCCGTCGGGCCTCTTCACGCGGCTGATCTGGCGGGAAAGCAGCTTCAGGCCGGGCGTCACCAGCAGCGCCGGAGCCCAGGGCATCGCCCAGTTCATGCCGGGCACCGCGGCGGAACAGGGCCTTGCCGATCCCTTCGATCCCGAAAAGGCGATCCCTGCCTCCGCCGCCTATCTTGCCGGGTTGAAGAGCCTCTTCGGCAATTGGGGGCTGGCCGTCGCCGCCTACAATGCCGGCCAGGGCCGCGTGTCGAACTGGTCCCGGCAAGGCGGCTTCCTGCCGGCCGAGACCGAGCTCTATGTCCGCTTCGTCACCGGCCGCAGCGTCTATGACTGGGCCTCGGAGGACGGTTTGAAATATCGGGACGAGCCTTCGAAGCCGGAGGCATGCGGCCAGGTGGTCGCGTCCATCCGCGCCGGTGCGCCGCAGCCGATCGAAGGTCCCTATGCCCCGTTCGGCGTGCAGCTCTCGGGCAATTTCTCCAAGGGCCGGGCCATCGCCTCCTATGAAAGGGTCGCCGCCCGGTTTCCGGCGATTCTCGCCGGCCGCGAAACGCTCGTCGTCGGGACGCGGATGGCGGGACGCGGCCGGCGGGCGTTCTATCGCGTTCGCCTCCCCGCCCGATCCATGCGAGAGGCCGACAATGTCTGCAGCGCGCTTCGTCGGGCCGGAGGAAGCTGCGCCGTGCTGCGCAACTGACGTGGCGGCGCCGATCGCGCGGCGCCGTGGTTCACGGGGAGGTGAGGTCGCGCACGGTCCGCAAGCGCCGGCGCCGCGGCCAAACGCCACGGTTCCGGCCATCGGCCGCCGAGCCCTGCCGGGCCGGCGAGATCCGCGTTCGATCCGTTCCGCCTCCTACAGGTGCCAGCCCGAATCGGGTGCCGTGATGTAGGTCGGACGATGATCCGGATAGTCGCCGGTGTGAACGCATGCAGCCAGGCTGGCCAGGGCGAGGACAGCGGCAATCGTCTTGATGAGTTTCATAAGGGTTCCATTGGGTGTCAAGCAGCGCAGGATAATAGAATAACCGTTAACGACAAATAACTTGCGACTATCGCCAGGGGCTCCTTTACTCCCGAAAGTCGAAGCCCGCCCTTCAGCGCAGCTTCGCGCCCGTCGAGAGAAAGCGAGGCCGCAAAGGCTACCAAGTTCAGCGATGGCGCACAATGTGGAAGGCTCTGTCGACGCAGCGGGACCGGCCAGCATCCATTCCGCAGCAAGGCGCTTTATTTTACCAGCGAAAGGCATTATCGCACCAGCGAGCGCCCTTCCACCGACAGAGGCAGGATGACGTGCCAACGGGACGACCATGCCGACAGGCGGACGAAGGGGAGCGCGCATCCGCGCCTGCATCGTCCGCAAAAATATAAACCGACCGCCGCACGCCATCCACGAGCAGGGAAACAGAAGCCATGAAGCTGTCCGGCAAGGCGGCGGCCGGGGTCGCGGCGCTGCTCGCCATCCTGGTTCTCGGCCTCTGCGCCTATCTCCTGACGACGCCCGCTTCCTGCCAGGCGGCGGGCAGCATCGAAGGCCATGTCACCGGCCGCGAGACGCTCCTCTACGGCGGCTACTGCGTCGAATTCTGGATCGATCGCTATCAGGGCCTGCTCGCGGGCCTGCTCGCCCTCGCCGCCGCCGCCGCCGCGCTCCTGTCCATCCACCGGCAGATGCGACAGGCGGAGGACCTCGCCAGCAAGGCCAACAAGGCCGCACGGGAACAGGCGAATCAGCGGGGCAACGACGCCTGGCTCGTCTTCTGCGCCCATCTCGGCCACTTCAACGGCATCATCGTCTTCTCCCTGATCGGCAAGCATCCCTCGATCTACGACCGTCTGAGCGTCAACGACAAGCTGACGATCATCGAGAGGATCAAGAAGGAACTCAACGCAAGCAACCATTACGGCTTGCGCGGCCTGATTCTCGACATCGAGCTCCTGATGAACGATCTGCGCGTCTTCGACCGCATCTCGGCGAAGCGCTTCATAGCGGACCTCAAATATATCCATTCCATCATGGAGATCATCGCGGTCTGCGGTATCGACGAGATGGAGATGGCGACCCTTCAGATCAACGCTCTCAGGCTCGCCATCCGCAACACCCAGGCGACGGCCGAGCGGCTGGGCAAAATCACCTACTGAACGAATTGAACCAGGTGTCTTTAGACATTTCCTGATCGGAAATTCCGCCGGCTCTTCCGCACAGCGCTCTGTCCGGTCTCCGCGGCGGCAGCCGCTCGGCCATACGAACAGGAAGTCATGGGACCGCCGCAGTTCCGCCCATCCGCCCGCGGAATGCTGCGTACATCCCATCCCTCCCCGCCGTCCGATCGGGTTGCGCACACCCCTTCCCTGCCGCCAGACGGCCGCGGCGGCGCATGCCTCGCGGCGCCGAGCAAAGCGTCCGCTTCCGAAGCAGAGAGCGCACGGACGTCCCCTAGACAAGGCAGCGAGCAAGCCGAAGCTCGCCGTGCCGCTCCCCCGACCACACCGGGAACCCGGCCTACGCTGCGCGCATGCGTGCCGTCGCCATCTCTGCGACGGTCACGGCTCGTTCACCGTGATGAAATTCCACTCTTCCCAAAAGTTCAGCCGGCTTGACTGCAACAGATTCGACGTATAACGAATCCAAGCATGGCAGTATCATACCTATTAGGAGATCTTTCATTCATGTCAACAAATATATTATGGAAAGAAACACACAATGTCCCCTTTTATGGAATTATAAGAAGTCGCAACGGATAGTTTCGAGTAATTTATATTCTTTTCATATTCACTCAAAAATATTCTGTCTTGTGACTTATTCGATTCGATCCAATTTCTTCGGTTACTTATTCAACAGCCAAGAGAATCACCGCCGTTTTCACAGGAATTTCTAGACTTCGAGGCCGCGGGGGTGGCTCGAAGTCGTGGTCGGGAGGACTAGACGATGATACGGGGGCAATTGGGTTGGGCGCCTGCGGTGGACGCCGCAGGACGGCGCGCACGGCGGAAAGCATCCCGACGGGCAAGGCATGGCGGATTCGCCCTGCTCTGCAGCGTATCCCTGCTTGTGCTGGCGCCGCGTCTCGCACATGCCGTCGATCATTCCTTCGGTGCCGGCAACGTGAACCAGACACTCGGCTCCACGCCGATCGTCAACAGCGGTAACGGTTGGGACCCGAGCTTCGACACGGTCACCAAGTCGGGCACGGGAACGCTGACCATCGATGGCGGCACCATCACCGGCGGCGAGACCTATATCACCGGCGGCGCCATGGCGCAGACCAGCGGCACGACGCATATCAGCTACCTCGCGGTCGGCACCGGCGCTGGCAATACCGGCACCCTGAACGTCAGCGGCGGCTCGCTCACCTTCGGCACGGGCCTGCAGGTCGGCGATTTCGGCGGAACCGGCACGGTCAACCAGACCGGGGGCACCGTGACCGTGGAGCAGGACTGCGGCGATCCCACGCATTGCGCCACGTTCAACATCGGCAACCAGGGCGGCAACGGCACCTACAACATCTCGGGCGCCGGTTCGGTTCTCAATCTCAGCGGCGGCATCTTCGTCATCGGCCGCAACGACGCCAACAAGGCGGCGAGCACGGGCCTTCTCAACCTGAACGGCGGCACCGTCAGCGTGTCCGCCGGCGAACTCATCATCGGCGACAACCTCGTCATGGGCGGCGGCACGAGCAACACGCCCGGCAGCGGTACCATCACCCAGACCGCAGGCACCCTGTCGATCGGCGCCGATGCCTCGCTCAACCTGTCCGGCAGCGGCAACGGCGTCTACAATCTCGACGGCGGCACGCTGGCGATCGGGGGCACGTCGCTTGTCGGCCATTACGGCAATATGGCCGGAACCTATGCCTTCAACCTGGGCGGCGGCACGGTCCGGGTTACGGGGTCGGCGCTGACGACCGACGTCGATGCCACGCTCGTCTCGGGCACGAACTCGACCATCGACACCAACGGCCTCGGCGCGGCATGGTCCGGCATCTTCTCCGGCAACGGCGCCCTGACCAAGGCCGGCGCCGGCACGCTGACCCTTTCCGGCGTCAACACCTATACGGGCGGAACGACGGTTTCGGCCGGGACGCTGGCGCTGTCCGGCGCCGGAACCGTCGGGACGGGCCGCCTGACGCTCGGTGCCGGCACGATTTTCGACATCTCCGCGACGACGTCGGGCGCGACTGTCGGCAGCCTTGCCGGCAGCGGCACGATCGAGAACGGCACCAAGTCGCTCGTCGTCGGCGGCGACAACACCGACAGCAGCTTCTCCGGCACCATCGACAACACCAATGACGGCTGGCAAGGCAGCTACGGCACCTTCACCAAGACCGGTTCGGGCACGCTGACGATCGACGGCGCGACGATCAACCACGGCGAAGCCTACATCAACGGCGGCGCCATGGCGCAGACCAGCGGCACGACGCAGATCAGCTACCTGGCGGTCGGCGAAGGCACGGGCCATACCGGCAATCTGAACATCAGCGGCGGCTCGCTCACCTTCACTACGGGCCTGCAGGTCGGCGATTTCGGCGGCACCGGCACGGTGACCCAGAGCGGCGGCACCGTATTGATCACCGATGGCTGCGGGACCAGCGCCCATTGCGCCCTGTTGAACATCGGCAACCAGGGCGGCACCGGCATCTACAACCTGCAAGGCGGCACGCTCACCCTCAACGACGGCATGTTCGATATCGGCCGCAATACCACCGGCCATAGTCAAAGCACCGGCACGCTGAACATCAGTGGCGGCGAGCTGGATCTGACGAATACGGGCCTGGTGACAACCGAACTCGTCATCGGCGACAGCAGCGCAGCCGACCCCGGCACGGCCGGTACCGGAAAGATCGTCCAGACCGGCGGCGTCCTCTCCGTCGCCAACACCACCACGCTCTATCTGTCGGGCTACGGCAACGGCGAATATGATCTCGACGGCGGCATTCTGAAGATCGGCGGTTCGTCGCTGGCCGAGCGCTATGGCGGGGGCGCTGCGACCGGCACCTACGTGTTCAACTGGAACGACGGCGGCATCCAGGTCACCGGTTCGGCCCTGGCGACGGACGTCGATGCCACGCTCGGGGGAAGCGGGCCGTCGATCATCGACACCAACGGCCTCGGCGCGACATGGACGGGCGTTCTGTCGGGCAGCGGGAAACTGGCCAAGATCGGCGACGGCACGCTGACGCTTTCCGGCGCCAACACCTATCAGGGCGGCACGGTACTGCAGAACGGCACGATCGCGGTCGGCAACGACACCGCGCTGGGCACCGGCGTCCTGGAGATGGCGGCCGGCACGACGCTCGACTTCACCGCCGGCACCTACACCGTCGCCAACGACATCGTCATCGACGGCGACCCGACGGTCAATGTCGGCACCGGCCTGACCGACACGCTCAGCGGCGTCATCGGCGACGGCACGCCGGCCGGCGACATCGTCAAGACCGGCGACGGCACGCTGATCCTGTCCGGCCTGAACACCTATACCGGCTCGACGACGGTCTCCGGCGGCACCCTGGCGCTGTCCGGCCTCGGCAGCATCGCCGCCTCCAGCGGCCTGGCTCTCGCCGACGGCACCACTTTCGACATCTCCGCCACCACGGCCGGCGCCTCGATCAAGAGTCTGTCGGGCACCGGCGCCGTCGATCTGGGCGCCGAGTTCCTGACGTTGACGGATGCGCACGACACCTATAGCGGCACCATCGGCGGCACCGGCGGGCTGACGCTTTCGGGCGGCAGCGAAGTCCTGAACGGCACCAACACCTATACCGGCGCCACCACGGTGACCGGCGCCGCCCTCGAACTCGACGGTTCCGTGACGTCGGCGGTGACGCTGGGAAGCGGCGGCATCCTATCGGGCACCGGCACCATCGGAACCGCCGCCGCCTCGCCGGCCGACGGCTCCCTCGATGCCCAGGCCGGTTCGATCGTCCGGCCCGGCGGCAATGGGGGCGCCGATATCGGCACCCTGACCGTCAATGGCGATTTCACGCAGGAAAGCGGCTCGACCTATGAAGCCCAGGTCGGCGCCGGCGGCATCCATGATCTGATCGCGGTGAGCGGCGTCGCCACCATCCAGAGCAATGCCACCTTATCGATCGCCACCTCGCCCAACGGTCTGGTCGACGTGCCGCTGAACACGCCCATCACCGTCTTGACCGCGGCGGGCGGCGTCGTCGGCCAGTACGACACTTTCGTCGGCACAGCCTTCTACGGGGTGACCGCCGGCTACGACGACGTGGGCAACCCGCACGCCATCACGGAAACCGTGACGCAGGACCGGGCCTTCGCCGCGGCCGGCGTGACGCGCAATGAAATCGCCACGGCGGCCGGCCTCGACAGCCTTCCCGGCGACAACAACCTCCACAACGTCATCGGGTCGCTCACCAGCGACGCCGATGCGCGCTCCGCCTTCAACCAGCTTTCGGGCGAGGCCTACGCCTCCACCAAGTCGGTGCTGATCGGTGAGAGCGACATCACCCGCGATGCCGTGACGGATCGGCTGCGGCAGGCCCTCTGCGATACCGGGGGCAGCAATACCGGCATCCGGTCCAACCATGTCGGTCCGCAGAACGACCCGTTCTGCGAGGGCGACGGCGTCACCGCCTGGGGCCGGGCCTATGGCTCCTGGGGCCATGTCGACGGCGACGGCAATGCCGCAACGGTCGATCATTCGATCGGCGGGGTCCTGCTCGGCATCGATACCCGTGTGTTCGACACCTGGCGGGTCGGCATCCTCGGCGGCTACGGCCAGTCGGACTTCAGCATCGACGGCCGCAATTCGTCCGGTTCGAGCGACGACTACAATGTCGGCCTCTATGCCGGCAACCAGTGGGGACCGCTCGGCCTTCGGACCGGCGGCAGCTACACTTGGCACACTGTGAGCACCGACCGCTATGTGGTGCTGCCCGACTTCGCCGACACCCTCCACGGCAAGTATGATGCCGCGACGGCGCAGGTCTTCGGCGATGTCGGCTACAAGATCGATGCGGGCACTGCCAGCTTCGAGCCTTTCGCGGGCCTGGCCTATGTCAACCTCCATACCGACGGCTTCACCGAAAAGGGCGGCGAGGCTGCGCTCACCGCGCGCAGCAGCAACACCGGCGTCACCTTCTCGACGCTCGGCATGCGCGGTTCGCTGGCCTTCGATCTCAGCGGCATCGGGATGACGGCAAACGGCACCCTCGGCTGGCGCCACGCCTTCGGCAACATCACCCCGACCAGCACCTTCACGGTCGACGGCTCCAGCCCGTTCTCCGTCGCCGGCGTGCCGATCGCCCAGGACGCGGCGGTCGTCGAGGCCGGCCTCGGCGCCGCGGTGACCCAGACCATGACGGTGGACATCGCCTATACCGGCCAGTTCGGCAAGGACACCCAGGACCAGGGTGTCCACGGCACGGTCGGCTGGAAGTTCTGACCCGACCGGACGGCTATGCCAAGCGCCCTCCTCCCGGCCCGGGAGGAGGGCGTTTCCGTTTGGACGCGAGGCTCGGATATTCGTGGGAGCGCGACCTCGCCACAGGCCAAGCGGAAAGGCTCGGGCCCATGCCACTCCTTCTATTATATTATTATTTCAGAACGGCACTTACCCCTTTGAAAAACAGGCCCGGTCGCGATAATGCGGTGAACCGGCCGGTTCCGGTGCGTGAGGCAAGAGGATGAACAGCCCGCCGGTCGGGACGAGCCGGACGCTCGCGGGCCGGATGGCGGCAACGCAGGCGTTGATGCAGCCCGCTACGAACGATTTCAAAAAAGCCGATAACGGATATCAAGGGAGAGACGATGTCGAACAATTATCCCAAACTGCATAATGCCATGTGGCCGGGCATCGTCGGCAAGGGCGCGCCCGATTCCGAGCCGATCATCGCGTTCGACACCCTGCTGGACCTGACCGCCGGCGCCGAGGTGAACGGGGTCCGCTTCGACGGCGTCGACCTCTTCGTCACCGCGCCCCATGTCGATATCGACAGCGACCGGGACGCCATCCGCAAGGTCGCCGACAAGATCGCCGGCCGCGGCCTGAAGGTCGGCTCACTGGTCGCGCCCATCTGGGGCGGGGCGGGCGGCGGCTCGGCCATGGGTTCGGCCGAGGAGCGCGAGCGCTTCCTCACGCAGGTGCGCAAGGCCTGCCTCATCGGCCAGGAACTGCGCGAGCTCGGCATTCGGCCGACCGGAGGCGTGCGCATCGACTCCTCCACCGGCGTCGAAGCCTGGGACGCCGACCCGGAAGGCGGCACCAGGCGGATCGCCGAGACCTTCAGGGAAGCCGGCAGGATCGCCCGGGACCATGACGAATTCCTCGTCGCGGAAGGCGAGATCTGCTGGGGCGGCATGCATTCCTGGCGCGAGATGGTGCGGCTGCTCGAAACGGTCGATATGCCCGGTGTCGTCGGCTACCAGGCCGACATGGCGCATTCGATGCTCTACACGCTCGGCTACAATCGCGGGCAGGACCGCATCCTGCCGCCCGATTACGACTGGAAGGACAGGTCGCTGCTGGACGCCGCCTACAAGCAGGTCGCGGATGCGCTCAGGCCGTGGACGCTCGATTTCCACGTCGCCCAGAACGACGGCACCGTCTTCGGCTCGGGCGACCACGAAAAGACCGGCCGGCACTGCCTGGTCACCGATCCCGAAGGCAAGCTCGATATCGTCAAGCACGCCGGCTACTGGCTGCGCGACGAGAAGGGCGATCTCACAGGGAAAGCGCAGCACATCTGCTGGGACGGCTGCATGTTCCCCAATGCGGTGATGGAGCGCCAATCGACCTGGAACGACATCCTCGGCGCGATGATCGAGGTCCGCAATGCCCATGGCTGGCAGGCATAGGGGGAAACCATGGCACGCAAGACACTGAACATCGGCATGGTGGGCTACGGCTTCATGGGCCGGGCCCATTCCAATGCCTATCGCACGGTCGGCAATTTCTTCGACCTCGCCTACCAGCCCGTCCTCAAGGCGGTGGCCGCCCGCAACGCCGAAAAAGCCGCCGCCTTCGCCGAGACATGGGGCTATGAATCGATCGAGGACGACTGGCGCAGGCTGGTGGAGCGCGAGGATATCGACGCCATCGACATCTGCACGCCCAACGACCTGCATGCCGAGATCGCCATCGCGGCCGCCGGGGCCGGCAAGATGGTGCTGTGCGAGAAGCCACTCGCCCGCACGGCCGCCGAAGCGCTGCCCATGGTCGAGGCGGTGGAGAAGGCCGGCGTCCCCAACCTCGTCTGGTACAATTACCGGCGCGTGCCCGCGGTTTCCTTCATCAAGCAGATCGTCGCATCCGGCAAGCTCGGCAAGATCTTCCACTACCGGTCGAAATTCCTGCAGGACTGGACCATCTCGCCCGACGTGCCCCAGGGCGGCGCCGGCACCTGGCGTCTCGATGTCGGCGCCGCGGGCTCGGGCGTCACCGGCGACCTGCTCGCCCACTGCATCGACGGGGCGATCTGGATCAACGGCTCGATCGACACCCTCACGGCGATGACCGAGACCTTCGTCAAGCAGCGCAGGAACGCCCTGAGCGGCGAGGTGCAGGCCGTCGGCATCGACGATGCCGCGGCGGTGCTGACGCGCTTTGCCAACGGCTCGCTCGGCACCTTCGAATCGACCCGCTACGCCCGGGGGCACAAGGCGCTCTACACGCTGGAGATCAACGGCGAGCACGGCTCGCTCGCCTGGGACCTGCACGACCTCAACCGCGTGCAATGGTTCGACCACCGCGTCGAGAGTGCGCTGCGCGGCTGGTCCTCCATCCTCGTCACCGACGGCGACCATCCCTATCTCGGCAGATGGTGGGTGCCGGGCCTATCGATCGGCTACGAACATTCCTTCGTGCACACGGTGGCGGACTTCATCGAGGGCCTGTCCTCGGGCAAGCCGGCGGCGCCGACCTTCCGCGACGCGCTGGAAACGACGCAAATATGCGACGCCATCATCGAATCCGGCCGCAGCGGCGCCTGGGTATCCGCCGGCGCGTGAAAAAAGCCCCGGGAGCGCGGGCGGGACGCCGATATGCGCTAACTTTGCCGACAATAGCGCGATTTTCCTTCTCCCATGCAGGACTTCGCATTTCCAAAGGAAATGCGGTGTCCCGAACCGGGAGAAGGCGGGTATTTCCGTTATGTTAGCGCATATGGGCGTCCCGCCCGCTCTCGCCTGCCGCTCGCACCGCGGTTCGGGAACGGGGCGGTGCATCTCCGGGCAGACGTGGCGGTTCAAAGAGCGGGCGGGGCGCCCGCGCTCCCCGATGAGCCGCTCGTCTCCGGCAGCCCTTCCGCCCCCCTCCCCTGCGTGATCAGGCGGGCGCTGCGCTGGTTGCGGATGTGGATCCAGAGCCAGTTGATCGCCACCGAGAGGCGGGCGCGCACGCCGATCAGGAAATAGATGTGGGCGATGCCCCAGATCCACCAGGCCAGCGCGCCGCGCAGCTTGATCCAGCCGAAATCGATGACGGCGAGCTTCTTGCCGATCTGCGCCAGGCTGCCTTGATGACGATAGCGGAACGCCGCGGACGGACCGGCAGCGCCGCCGAGGCGCGCCTTGATGGTGCCGGCGACATGGCGTCCCTCCTGCTTGGCGGCCGGCGCGATGCCGGGGACGGGCTTGCCGTCCGGCCCGGCGATCGTCACGGTATCGCCGATGGCGAAAATCTCGGGATGGCCGGGGACGGTGAGGTCGGGCAGGACCTGGATCCGGCCGGCGCGGTCGGCCGGCGCGCCGAGCCATTCGGCGGCGGGCGAGGCGCGCACGCCGGCCGCCCAGATGATCGTCCTCGCCTCCAGCCGCCGGTCGCCATAGACGACCCCCTCCGCCGTGCAGGCAGAAACCGCGCGCCCGAGCTCCACCTCGACGCCGAGGCGTTCGAGCGAGCGCTGGGCATAGGCCGAAAGATCCTCCGGATAGCCGGCGAGCACGCGCGGACCCGCCTCGATGAGGACGACGCGCGCGCGATGGGTATCGATGTTGCGGAAGTCGGGCGGCAGGGTATCGCGCGCCATGTCGGCGATGGTGCCGGCGAGTTCCACGCCGGTCGGCCCGGCGCCGACGACGATAAAGGTCAGCAGCGCATCCTGGCGGCGCCGGTCGGTCTCGCGTTCCGCCTGCTCGAAGGCGAGCAGGATGCGGCGGCGGATGCGGGTGGCATCTTCGAGCGTCTTCAGGCCGGGGGCGAACGGCTCCCATTCGGGATGGCCGAAATAGGCGTGGCGCACGCCGGTGGCCAGCACCAGCGTGTCGTAGGGCAGGCGCGCCTCGCCGTCGAGCAGGACCTGGCGGGCCGCCATGTCCACGCCGGTCACCGTGGCGAGCAGGGTCGTCACCTCCGGGCGGCCGCGCATCAGGCTGCGGATCGGCCAGGCGATCTCCGAGGTCGCCAGCGACGCGGTGGCGACCTGGTAGAGCAAGGGCTGGAAGATATGGTGGTTGCGCTGGTCGACGAGCGTGATGTCGACCGGCGCGCCGGCGAGGCGCTGGACCGTCTCGAGCCCGCCGAAGCCGGAACCGACGACGACGACACGGTGGCGGCGAACGGCACCGGCCGGCCCGCCCTCGGGGATCGCTTCGGCGTGGACGTCGTCTGGCATCGCTCCTCCTTTGCCGCCGCGCGGCCGAAGATGACCGGAGCGGGCACAGGCCCATTCCGGATCGGGAGATTCCCGGCATCATATAGGCGGGCCGCGCTCAATCCGGTATGACGAGTGGCCCGCAATCATCGTCGGTGACGAAAATCGCGGTTTGCCGCCATCGTCATGGCGCCGTCTCCCGGACCCCGCCGAGCGGCAGCCGGAAATCGGCATGCCAGCCGAGCAAGATCCGCGCCTTGTCCGTCGCGAGCCGGGCGCCGGGCTCGGCGATGTTGAAGATGCCGCTGGGGCCCTCGATGGCGAGGAGCGCCGCATGGGCCGCGGCATCGACATGCAGCGGCATCGAAGCCGGCGGCGCGTCGACACCGGTGCCCGGACCGTAGAGCCGGCCATAGCGCAGCACCACGCCTCCCAGCGGCGATTTCAGCACATGGCGCTCCAGCGCGATCACGCCCCCCACGCTGATCGCCCGGGCCCCCTCCGCGCCGATGTCGAGCGCATCTTCTTCCCGATGCGGCTCCGGGCCGTCGGCATAGGCCCAGGCGATGCTCTGCGCCACCAGCCGCCGGGCGCCCGCCGCCATCGCCGCGGCGACGAGGTTGCGCGTGCCCTCGTCGCGGATGCGGGCATTGCCCGTGATCGCCTCGGCCATGCGGGCCGGATCGACGCCCGGCGGCAGATCGGTCAGCTGGTGGATGACGATCTCCGGCCCGGCGGCGGCAACCGCGGCAGACAGGGCGCGCGCATCGAAGACGTCGACCATCACCGGCTCGACGCCGAGCGCCTTCAATTCGCCCGCCCTGGCGGCGGAACGCGTCGTTCCCGCGACGCTGTGGCCGGCGCCGAGCAGAAGCGGAATGAGCCGCCTGCCGACGGCGCCGGCGGCGCCGGCCAGGAAAATCCGGTAACCCATCTCATCTCTCCTTCCCGCATCCGTCATCAGCCGTCCGCGCCGTTCCGCCGGTCGGCCTCGCGGCTCCGGCGCGGCGCACCGGACCGGCCCGCCAGCCATTGCGCGATCTCCTGGCCGAAGCCCGGCGCCGCCTTGGCGGCGACCGCAGCGGCGATGCCGGCGAGGGTGTGCCCCGCCAGGACGTCGCGCATGCCCGCCTCGGCCTCCAGCATGACGGCATGGATCGGGCACACGCCGCGCGGCGTCCAGGACCGGCCTTCGTAGATCGCGCAGCGGCCGCGGATCTCGCGGCAGTCGAACAGCGGCTTGTCGCCGTCGATCGCCGCGATGACGTCGAGCACGCTGATCGCCTCGGCCGGCCGCGCCAGCCGGAAGCCGCCGCGCCCCCTTCGAGGCGCTCACCAGGCCGGCCTTCTGCAGCTTGGTGTGAGTCGGAGTTGCTCGCAAACGGCGAGCGGCGTCAAGACGCTGCGCCCGAAGAGCTGGCTTCCAGTCTGCTCTTCGTCTTCCGCAAGCGCGGCGCCTGCGTGCCGGTCAGGGGACCGGCGCACCGGTGGGCGGGTCTCCCGACCCGCCTTGCGGCATCCGTCTCCGCCGAGGGGGACAGCATGTCGGCGTCAGGGTGCGATCCGGCCTTCGGAGCGGCGCATGCGGATCTCGATGCGCCGGCGGGCCTGGACGTCGCCGCCCGACGTGCCGTCGGTGAGCGTATCGCCCGGCAGGATCATCTGCCCCCCCGACATCGGCAGCACCGTCACGCCCCTGAGGCGGGGATCGGCCTTGAGCACCCGCGCGACCGAGACGGCGCGCGCCATGCCGAGGCCGGCATTGTCGGCCGGAGACAGGCTGTCGATCGGCACCTTGCCGCTGAGCGCCGGCACCAGCCGGGCATCGAGGTTGGAACCGCCGGCGTTCATCGGCTGCTCGTCGGTATGGCCGATCACCTCGACCACGTCGACGTCGTAGCGGGCCACGATCGAAGCGACCTCGTCGACCACCTTCGACTTCAGCTTCTGCTCGAAATCCGGCGTCAGCTCGGCGCTGGCGACGGGGAAGTGATAGCCCTTCGCCTCGCTCAGGCTGACGATTGGCGGCCAGTCATGCGACCCGCGCCCCCCTCCCCGGTCGGCTTCCGCCTGCTTGCCGATCGCGGCCCAGCGGGCGATATCGGCCATCGAAGCCGTCCTGAGATCGGCGGCCTCGAGGCTCTGCCGCAGCTCGTGCGACTGGTCGAGTGCCTGGCGGATCTGCGAGGCGGTCGCGCCCTGCTCCAGCAGGGGCACCACCGTGGCGAGCTTCTGCGCCTGGTCGGTGACGCGCTGGACCGTGAGGCCGGCCTCCCCCAGGCGCGCGACCGCCTGCTGGGCCTCGACGAGCTTGCGCCAGTCGTCGCCCGCCGCCGGCGCGTCGGCGGTGCCGCGCCGCGCGGCCTCGGCGAGGCGGGCCATGCCGTTCCTGTCGGCGATCGCCCGGTCGAGATCCTCGCTCTTCTCCGCGAGCCGGGCGGCGAGGTCCTGATTGGCCTTGTGCTCGCGCTGGAACACGACGGAGGCTGCGATCAGCAGGCAGAAGATCAGCAGCAGCATGATCTCGGCCATGGTCAGGCCGAGGACGACGCCCTTGCGAAACGCCCGCCGGTCGGTGCCGATCGAGGTCTGCGTCGTCATTTGGCAGGCTCCGCCTTCCTGTCCCACAACGCGACCAGCTTCTGCCGCAAGGCCCTCCGCTTGACCGGCACGCCCGTCGTCGTCTCGATCTGGCGCGTCAGGGCGGCGATGGCCGCCGAAAGCTCGCCGAGCCGCTCGCTCTGTTCGACCTGCATCTTCTGCGCCTGCGCCAGGGCCGCCGACGCCGCTCCCTCGCGTTCGGCGCCGATGTCGGCGCGACGGGCGAGGTCGGCGACGGCCGCCGAGAGATCGCGCAGCACGGGCTCGAGCTTGAGCTCGATGAGCTGGGTCGGCGTCTGCACCGCGGCCAGCTGGCGTGACGTCGTCTCCAACGATTCGGAAATGTGCCGCGTGCCCTCGGCGAGGTGGTCGGTTTCCGCGGCCAGGCGCCGGGCCGAAGCCTGTACGCTTTCCTCGGCCGACTTCGCCAGCGCCGCCAGCGTGTCGCTGGAGACCCTGGAGGTCGCTTCGAGCGGCTCGGCGGCCTTGGCGGTGAGGCCGGCGAAATCCTCCATCATCCGGGTCGCCGTCGCCGCCATGCCGCCGCGCACATCCGTCAGCCCGTCGACGAGCATCTGCTGCGACGCGCGCCGGAAATTGGCGAGATCGATGACCGCGGCGTCGAGCTCCCGCCGGACGCGCCGGGCGGCCTCGGAGAGTTCGAGCCGCGCGGTCTGCTCGATGTCGTGGGGGTCCTGACGCATCTGGCTGAACAGCACCCGCAGGGCGATGCCGGCGATGGTCGAGGCGATGGCGACGCCGAAATTCTGCACGATCTCCTCGGCCGGCCCCTCCGCGCGGAACTGGTAGAGCGAGACGCCGAGGCTGGTCAGCGTGAACAGGAAGCCCATGTAATAGAGGTTGTCGGCGGCGTGATCGAGCCGGAGCCGGAAGGCGCGCAGGGAAAGCAGCATCGCAGCATAGACGAGCATCAGCGCCACCGGGGCGGACGTCACCAGCCAGGCCGGATAGTGCTGGATCTTCGAGGCGACGATGTAGAAGCAGCCCGCCAGCACGATCAGGCTGAAGAGCAGGGGCCCGAAGATGTCGGCTGCCGCGTTCCGTATCCTCGGCCGCGCCATGTCAGTTCACTCCCTGCAATTTCTCGGCCGCGCCCCAAATGCCGTCATTGTCGTGGACCCAGGCCTGCCAGAAGGCCATATGCGCCCGCCCGTCGATCGGCGGCTTCGTCCGCTGCACATATTCGATGTCGACCGTCGCGCCGCCGAGATCGGTGCGGTATTGGCGGTAGGCCGGCGAGGCGCGGAAGCGATCATAGCTGAGATCGCCGCGATATTGCGAATAGGCCCGCTCGTGCTCGATCATGTCGGACACGATCACCAGGCGCTTGGGGATCGTCTCGGCCGCCCGGCCGGTGAAGCGGTCGATGGCGATCGCCTGGATCGTCTCCATGATCGGCGAGACCTCCGCCTTCGCGGGCGAGAATTCGGCAAGCAGGGCGGCCTGCAGCGGCGCCTTGAAGCCGTCCGCCCAGCGCTTCTGCGCCATCTGCCGGTTGCCGGTGAGCGCATCGACGGTCGAGCCGTCGCCGGGATTGCACCTGTCGAACTTGACGAGGCCGCCGCGAACGTCCGGCGAGAGGACGCGCAGCTCCAGGCGCCCATATTGGGGCAGCGTGTCGGCGATGTCCGCAAGGCGGGTCAGCACCTCCTGCCGCCCGGCCTCGGGCAGGTCGTCGGAGGCGTCGACGAGCACGACGGTGATCGAGCGCGGCCCGTCCACCGGGCAGAGCGTGCCCGCTTCGAGCTTGGGGGGCGCCGGCGTCGTCAACTTGAGATAGGCGAAGCCGCCGCCGACCACGGCCGCGAGCACCAGGAGAAGGGAGCCGAGGACGATGCTCGCCGCGCCGCCCGAACGACGGCCGCGGACCCTACGCTGCCTTCGAGCCATCGGCTGCTCCGGGCTCCGGCACGACGTTCTCAAGCTGGGCGTATCGGTCGATCGCCGCCTCGAACACCTTGTGGATCTCCTGCACTTCCGTCGTCAGCATGTCCTGGATGGCGCCGACGCGGGCCCGTAGCTCGTCGGCCTTCCACTCCCCCGCCCCGCCAGCCTCGACGACGATGCGCTCCAACGTGAAGGGAAGCGCGAAGCGCGCCGGCGGCTCGCTGGTCCGCGCCTTGACGTTGGCATCGCGGTAGATGCCGAGCAGGACCGAGCCCGCCCGCTCCAGATGGTTCTGGTGCTGCATGAACAGGTTCACCATGCGGGCGCGGCCGGCGAGGATGGCGTCATACTCGCTGCGCCGGGCCGAGAGGTCGCGGCTGATCTCGTCCATCTTCTCCTGATATTCGTCCCGGACGTCGCGCAGGGCGTCGACGAGCTCGGCCCTGCGCTCCGAATAGTCCAGCCGCGCATCTTCGAGGCGCTTCTGGAGCTGGGCGTAGCCCGGATAGGGATCCGACAGCGACAGCCCGTCGATGAAGGCGATGATCGAGAACAGGATGCCGATGGCGAAGAACACCCATGAATTGAGATCGTTCAGATGCAACGGCTCGGTGGCGAGAATATGGAGCACGCGTTCGCCGCCGCCCTCGACGAAGGTCGCCGACACGTCGCGGTAATGCGCGAGCGTGATGTTCAGCGTGAAGGCGAAGACGAGGTAGAAGGCGAAGGCGGCGAGGCCGATGAATTTGCGGAAGATGTTGCGGTGGTTGAGCTGGCGCACCCCGTACATGGCGATGATCAGGGTTCCCACGATGTTGAGGCTGGCGAAGGAGATCGCCTCCGTCACGCCGCCGAGCAGGCCCTGCTCGCTGCCCTTGGCCAGGAAATTGCCGTTGACGATCGCCTCGACGATGAACAGCACGATCAGCAGCGCCACTTTCAGGAAGGTCGAGGCGCCCTGCTGCAGCCGCGCGGTCCGGTCGATCCGGTGCTTGCGGCGGAAATTCTGCTGCTCCTCGTCGAGATCGCGCACGCCGCGGCGCAGGCCGTAGAGCTCGTCGAGGCCCGAGGAGATCTCGGCCTTGAATTCACCGACGCAGGCCGGCGCCGTCTGGCGGATCTCGCTGAACCGGCCCTCGAAATCGAGGGCGGAGAGGCGCTCGACATAGGTGCGCAGCTCGTTCTCGACCGTGGTGTGCGCCGCCTTCTTCTCAGCCTCGATCCGCTCGACGATGCGCGCCTCCACCCGGTCCATCGAGGGCGAGGCGGTCGGCGGCTCCTCGTTGCGCCCGCGCTCGCGCCCCTGCTTTTCGAGGCCGAGGTCGCGGGCGATGCGGTCGACGTCGAGATCCGGGAAGGTCTCGATCGAAGGCCGTTTGTCCGGCGAAGGCTTCCTTACGCCTTGCAGCAGTCGAAGAAGGGCATTGCTTTTCAAGTTGGGCGTCCGAAACTGTGTCGACGGGGAACGGGAAACGTCGGACGGCATCCGGCGCGAAAGCCGCCGCCGTCGCCGCGTGCGGGGCAAGAAGATGCCGCGGGACCGTGGCCTTCCGCACGCCGGCCTTCTTTCCGGGAAGCCTCGACCGGAGCAGACAATCGCAGGATCCCGATGGGCCGGGCCGGTGCCGTCTTCTGCATGGGGCTTTACTGCCACCACGCCGCTTTTTTTGCAACGGCCGCGAGGGACCGGGGCGGGAGCGCGGACATCCTGTCCGCTTCTGCCATCCATCGAGATCGGCGCCGAAGAGGCGGGTCGGGGACCCGCCCACCGGTGTGCCGGTCAGTTTCGCCGCGCCTTACCCCAGATGAACCTCCTGCGCCGCCGAGATCGCCTGCCTCACCCAGTCGAGGCGGGCCTGCGGGATCAGCCCGTAATTGTAGAAGTTGAGACCGTCGGCGCCCGCCGCGGCGGCAGCGCGGACGCGCTCGACGAGATCGGCGGCTCCCTGCATCTCCGGATAGAACACACGGAAGCCCGCGCCGACGAATTTGTCCGGCCCGACGGCCTGGCGTCCGCCGCGCAGCAGCGCCGTCACCTGGGGCGGGCTCATGTCGTAGGCGCACAGGATGACGCCGTCGCACACGGCGCCCGCCGCCGCGAGGTCGCAGCCGCCGAGCCAGCCGTCCTTGAGGTCGATGAGGTAGAGCCTGGTGTCCGGATGGGTGCGCTCGCGCATCTCGGCGATCAGGCTGGTCACCGGTTCGAAGCGCCAGGTCAGGTAGTCGTGGAGGTCGGGATAGGGCTTGAACACGTCGAGCCCGGCGGCCGGAAAGTCGGGCCAGCGCGGCTGCGGCACTTCGCGCTCGCAGGTTTCCGCGATCCAGCGCTTCACGCGCTCGCGCGCTCTCCGCCCGTCGATGCCGGACCGGGCGGCACGGGCGAGGCAGGCGTCGCAAAAGCACAGGGACAGCAGGAAATCGTCCTCGGCCGTGAGGCCGACGCCGTCCTTCTCATGGTGATAGCCATGCGCGAAGCCCATGAAGGACGGGCTCTCAAGCTCGATGATGTCGGGCCTGTAGGCGTGGCTGAGATCCTCCACCAGCGCCGTCACATAAGCGCGCGCATCGGGATGGGACGGGCAGAGGCTGAAATAGCTGGGATCGCCGAAGGCGTTGCGGGTGGCGACCTCCGGATGGAGCATGCCGATCCGCGTATTGTGAAGGCAGACGGTCCAGCAGGAGACGGCGGGGCCGCCGGCGTCGCGCCGGCGCACCAATTCGCCCAGCACGTCGCCGCCGTCGCGGATCACGTCGGCGAGCTTGGGCTGGATGGCGAGCCCTTCCCACCGCGCCGGCGTCGGCTTGAAGTAGAGGGTGCCGTCCTCCGGGAAATAGGCCTTGCGCCGCGGGCTGCGCGGCTGGAGGAAGCGGCCGGCATGATAGGAGGTGGCGAGGCTGACGGTGTTGAGCCCCGCGTCCGCGAATTCCCCGGCCACCCTGTCATGCGACAGGTCCTGGACGTCCCACGGATAGGTCCACATCGACAGATGCATGGCGGCGGCTCCCTTCGGCGAAAAATGATCGGACATCGTGCGGACCTTTGTTTCTCGACGCGTCTTTGTGGTTCTGCCGATTTCGGCAAAACACAAAACGCTTTAGCCCTCGACCGGGCGGGCGACCTGGATGAGGCAGTCGCCCGATTCGCACATGGTATGCAGGCGGCGGGAAATGACGATGCCGCTTTGGGCGAAATGCAGCGCCTCCTCCGTCTCCCCGAGCCGTTCGAGATCGTGATACCAGCCCGCGACGTCGCCGGCCGCGACCTCGGCGCCGAGCTCGACCGCCGGCTCGAACCAGCCGTGGCGCCCGGCATAGATCGCCTGGGAATGGCTGGCGAGGGAGAGGATGCGCATCGGCGCCGGCTCCGGCTCGTTGCCGGCTGGCGCGAGCACCGGCGTCTCGACGATGCCGAGGGCGACGAGCAGGCGGTCGATGGCGCGCGCCGTCGCCGCCATGCTGCGCGGCGTGACGGTGCCGCCGCCGCCGAACTCGCCGCTGAGACCGATCGCGCCGGCACGGCCGGCGGCGCCCATCGAGGTCGGCGCCTGCGGGCCGTTGTCGGCGATGAAGCCGTGGCCGAGGCCGAGGGCGCGCATCAGCGCCAGCGAGCGTTCGAAACGCGCTTCGTCTGCCTGCCGCTCGATCAGGGCGCAGGGCAGATGCTCCATCGAGGTGCCGCCGGAATGAAGGTCGAGCACGACGTCGTGGCGGGGAAACAGGTCGTGCTCGAGCGCATAGGCGATGCGGCTGGTAGCGTTGCCGGCCGCATCGCCCGGAAAGGCGCGGTTGAGATTGCCGCCGTCGAGCGGCGAGCACCGGCGCGCCGCGAGCACGGCCGGCGCGTTGGTCAGCGGCAGGATGGTGACGCGCCCGCGCATGCGGGCCGGGTCGAGCTTGCGGATGAGGCGGGCGAGGCAGAGCTCGCCTTCATATTCGTCGCCGTGATTGCCGGCCATCAGCAGGACGGACGGCCCCTCGCCGTTGCGGACGACGCAGACCGGCACCTTCACATGGAAATAGGGCGAGCGGTCGATCGAGAAGGGCACGCCGAGATGGGACAGCGTCTTGCCGTCCCGGTCGAAGTCGAGCGCATGATAGAAGCCGGAATGCATGGTCGGACCGTCCTTGTGATGGAGCGAAGCGCGCGAAGCTCCGCAAGACTCTTGAAAGGACGCAGCGATTTTCCCGTCCATCCGTCGGATCGACCCGAAAATTCCGCTTCGGCGAGGCTGCGCCGGCGTGGCAGAAGGAGGCGCAGCCGGCCGCCCCGGGCCGGGTGGGGAACCGCCTCTCATGCCACGACCCTATGCCGGCCCGATCATCGACGCGCATCACCATCTGTGGGACCTGCGGCTCGGCCGCCATCCCTGGCTGGCGCCCGACAAGGCGGAACGAGGCGGGCTCGGCAGCCTCGACGCCATCCGCCGCGACTATCTTCCCGCCGACTACCGGCGCGACATCCGCGGCGAGCCGGTCGTCGCCAGCGTGCATGTCGAGGCGGGCTGGCAGGCCGGCGACTGCCTCGGCGAGACCGCCTGGCTCGACGGGCTCGACAAGGCCGGCGGGGTCGCCGCCCGCTACGTCGCGCATGTCCCGCTGGCAAGCCCCGAAGCCGAGACGCTGATCGACCGCCAGGCACAGCATCCCCGCGTCGTCGGCATCCGCGACATCGTGAGCTGGCATCCCGACCCCGCCCGCAGCTTCGCGGCGCGCGGCGACATGATGGACGACCCGGCCTGGCGCCGCGGCCTGGCGAGGCTCGGCCACCACGGGCTGTGCTTCGATCTCCTGGTCCAGCCGCACCAGCTCGGCGATGCCGCCCGGCTCGCCGCCGACTTCCCCGACCAGCTCTTCGTACTCGACCATTGCGGCAGCCCGATCGACCGGGATGAAGAGGGCATGGCCCTCTGGCGCCGGGGCCTCGCGGCGCTGGCCCGGCAGCCCAACACCGTGATCAAGATCTCGGACCTCGTCGCCTATGACCATGGCTGGACCCTGCAGAGCCTCGGCGCCGTCATCGACGCCTGCCTGGAAGGCTTCGGTGCAGCGCGGGCGATGTTCGCCAGCGATTTCCCCGTCGCCTGCCTGCATGCGCGGCCGGGCGACATCTTCACCTCGTTCAAGGTCCTCACCGCCGCGCTCTCGCCGGACGAGCAGGCCGCCCTGTTCCTGGAGACGGCCCGGCGCGTCTATCGCATCGGCGACGCCTCACCGGCGGCTCTCCCGCCCCGATAGCAGCAGCAGGCCGAGGATCAGCGAGCCGAACAGGATGCTGCGCCAGCCGGCCGAGGCGTTGACCACGGTGATCAGCCCGGTGATGGTGACCAGCATCACCGCGCCGGGAATGGTGCCCGCATAGGTGCCGGCGCCGCCGAGGATGGAGGTGCCGCCCAGCACCACCGCGGCGATCGAGGTCAGCAGATAGGGATCGCCGATGCCGACATAGCCCTGCCCGTTCATGCCGAGCACCAGCACGCCGGCGAGCCCGGCCGTGAGGCCGCTCATCGCATAGACCGTGACGATGGTGGCGGAGACGTCGACGCCCGAGAGCAGCGTGGCGAGCGGATTGGCGCCGAGGGCGAACAGCCGCGCCCCGAAGCGCGTCGCATGCAGGACCCAGAGGGTCGCCGCCGAAACCGCCAGCCAGAGCAGGATGCCGGCGGGCACGCCGAAGGGACGGGCATTGCCGAGCCAGACGACGGCGGGGCTCTGCACCGACACGGCGCTGCCGCCCGCCACCAGGATGAGCGCCCCCTGCAGCAGCGTCGCCATCGCCAGCGTCATGATCATCGGATGGACGCGCAGATAGGCCACCCCGATGCCGTTGACCGCGCCGATCGCGACGGAGATGACGAGGATGCCGGCAACGCCGGCCGTGCCGCCCGGGTCCCACGGCCAGGAGAGCAGCGGCACGCCGACGGCGCTGATGGTGATGACGGCGCCGACGGAGAGGTCGATGCCGCCGGCGATCATCACGAAGGTCTGGCCGGCGGCGACGATGCCGATCACCGCCGCCAGCTCGACGAGGTAGCGCAGATGGCCGTAGGAGCCGAAGCCCCGGCTCGTCAGGCTCGCGGCGATCCACACCAGGGCGACCATCGCCAGCGTCAGCACCGGCCGGCTGCGCAGGATCCCGGCCACCCTGCGGCCAGCCGGCGCGCTTGCGCCCCTGTCGCTTGCGGTCTCGCTCATGCCGACCTCCAGCGTCCGGCGAGATGGGGCAGCGCCACCGCCCCGACGATGATGAGGCCCTGCGCGATATATTGGGCGACCGGCGGCAGGCCGAGGAAGAACATCACGTTGATCATCACGGCGAGGAGCAGGCTGCCGGCCAGCGCGCCGCGCATGCTGCCCTGCCCGCCCAGGAAGCCGACGCCGCCGAGCACCGCGGCGGCGATCGAGTTCAGCGTGAAGGCCTGGCCGATCACCGGATCGCCGGAACCGGTCTGGGCCGCGATGAAGAGGCCCGCCAGCGTCGACAGCGCGCCGCTGATGGCGAAGGCGGAGATGCGCGCGGCGTCGAGCGGGGCGCCCGAGCGGAAGGCGCCGACCGGGTTTTCCCCGGCGGCATAGATCGTCAGCCCGAGCGGCGTGGCGAGATAGAGCTTCCAGGCGAGCACGATCAGCGCCAGCAGGCCGAGCGCGACCGGCGTGTCGCCGGCCAGAAGGGTCGAGAACCAGGGCGGAATGGCGCCGCCCGGCCGCGGCAGCACCAGCAGGGCCGCCCCGCCGATGATGAAGGAGCTGGCGAGCGTCACGATGATCGCCGGCAGGCGCAGGCGGACGACGACGAAGCCGGACAGGGCGCCGACGGCCAGGCCCGTCGCCAGAACCGCGGCGATGCCGCCGGCGACGCCGAAGGTCTGCGTCATCGTCACCGCCGCGATCACCGCCCCGAGGCTGACCGTCGCGCCGATGGCGAGGCTGATGCCGCCGGTCAGCATCAGCAGGGCCTGCGCCATGGCGGTGAGCGCCAGGGGAAACCAGGTCTGGGAGAATTTCGAAAAGCCTTCCACGGTCAGGAGGCCGGGGAAGAGATAGGCGTAGAGCAGGAGGAACAGCACGACCACCGCGAAGAGGCCCCGCGCCCCGTGGTTGCGGCCGAGTTGCACCCGCCAGTAGAGGGAACGGTCCCCCGCCGCCTCGATACTCATGGCCGGCCCCCTTCTTCTGCTGCTTGTTCGGTAGCCGCGATGTCGAGAGCCTCGACCGCGCCGCCCATCGCGGTGCCGACGATCGCCTCCTCGCTGATGCCGCCGCGCTCCAGCAGGGCCGCGATGGTGCCCTCCCGCATCACCGCCACCCGGTCGCACAGATGCACCAGTTCCGGCGTGTCGGAACTGGAGAGGACCACGGCACGGCCCTCGGCGGCGAAATTCCGCAGCATGGCGTAGATCTCCCGCTTGGTCTCGACGTCGACGCCGCGCGTGGGGTCGTTGAGGAGGAGGATGCGCGGATCGTTCGGCATCCATTTGGCGAGCGCGACCTTCTGCTGGTTGCCGCCGGACAGCGCCTGCACCGGACGGCCGACATCGCCCTTGATGGCCAGCCGAGCGGCGAGCCCGGCGACGAGCGCCCTCTCGGCGCCGGGCCGGCGCGGAAGGCCGCCCCAGCCGCGCGCGAGGGTCGGGAGCAGCATGTTGCGTTCGATCGTATGGATGAGATGGAGCCCCTCGCGCTTGCGGTCGGCCGGGACATAGGCCATGCCGGCCGCGTTGGCGGCGGTGACGGCGCCCGGCAGGCCGGGCCGGCCGTTGACCTGCGCCTCGACGGCGCGGGCGGGGATCGCCCCGTAGAGGCCGAGCAGCAGGTCTTCCTGCCCTTGCCCGACGAGCCCGCCGATGCCGAGAACCTCGCCGGCACGGATATCGAGGTCGATGTCGCGGGCGATGCCGGCGCGGAAGCCGCGCAGGCTGACGACCGGCCGCCGCTCCGCCGCCGGTTGCCAGGCGGGAAAGAGGTCGCCGGGCTCCCGCCCGACCATCAGGCGCACCAGCCCCTCGGAATCCAGGCCCGCCATGGCGCGGTCGGCGGTGCGCATGCCGTCCTTGAGCACGGTGACATAATCGCAGATCGACATCACCTCGCCGAGACGATGCGAGATATAGAGGATCGCGGTGCCCTCGCGGCTCAATTGCCGCACCAGCCCCATCAGCGTCCGCGTCTCATGCGCGGAGAGCGAGGAGGTCGGCTCGTCGAGGATCAGCACCCGCGGTTCGCGGTAGAGCGCCTTGGCGATCTCGACCATCTGCCGGCGGCCGAGCGGCAAGGCGGCGACCGGGGTCGACAGGCTTTCCTCCAGGCCGACGCGCCGGCACACCGCCCTCGCCCGCCGCGCCAGGGCGCCGTAGTCGATGAGGCCGAACCGCCGGGGATACGCGCCGAGCCCGATATTCTCGGCGATCGACAGATGCGAGGTCAGGCTCAGTTCCTGCTGGACGACGGCGATGCCGGCCGCGCCGGCGAGGCCGGGCGTCCAGCCCGTCACCGGCCGGCCGTCGATCTCGACGGAGCCGCCATCGGCCGGCAGGGCGCCGGACAGCAGGTTGATCAGAGTGGATTTGCCGGCGCCGTTCTCGCCCAGGAGCGCATGCACGCGCCCCGGCTCCAGGGCGATGGAGACGCCCTTCAGAACCGGGTTGCCGTGAAACGACTTCCTGAGGTCGCGGGCCGCGAGGATCGATGCGGACACGTCTGCGCCGATCCGGCCGTTATTTCTGCGCCAGCAGCTTTTCGAACAGCGCCTGGTCGTAGGTCGAGTAGATATAGCCGTCCGCCGGGAAGGTGGAGGCCCGGTCGAGATAGCCGCCGAGGGAGGCGTTGTCGATGACCGGCAGCGGCACCTTGACGAAGGCCGGCACGTCCTTGCCGCTCAGGGCCTGCACCGCCGCATAGGCCGCGAGGGCGCCGAGCCAGTTCGGCTGCATCGTGGCCCAGCCCTTGAGATCGTGCTGCTTCCACAATTCGAGGAACTGGCGGTAGTTCTCGCCGGTGATCGGCACGAAGTCGCGGCCCTGGCGGTCCATCGCCAGCAGGGCGCCGGCCGAGAGGGCGCCGCCGAAGGAAAGCACGCCGTCGATCTGCGGATTGTTGAACAGGAGGTTGGTGACGGCCTCCTGGGCCGGGGCGACATTGTATGCGGTGTTGGTCTCGGCCAGGATCTTGATGTCGGGATGGGCTTTGAGCACGGGCTCGGCGCCCTTGCGCCGGTCGTCGCTGACCGAGATGCCGGCGGGTCCGTTCAGGACGATGATGTTGCCCTTGCCGCCGAGGGTGGACACCATCCACTCGGCCGCCTGCTTGCCCCATTCCTGCTGGTCGGTATCGATCTTGGCGGTGAGGTCCTCGCCGTCGATGAGACTGTCGAAGTTGATGACGGCGATGCCCTTGGCGCAGGCGTCGGCGATGACGCGGTTGAGGGCCGTGGCCGAGCCGGCATCGACGAGGATGGCGTCGATGTTGGAATCGATCATCGACTGGATCTGCTGGATCTGGGTGTTGGCGTTGCCCTGCGCGTCCGTCACCACCAGCTTGGAGACGAGGCCCTGCTTCTTGAGTTCGTCGACTTCCTGCTCGATCGTGCCCTGGGTCTGCTTCATCCAGGTCGGCACGGAGTAGATATTGGCCCAGCCGAGGGTGAAGGGCGCCTTGCGGTCTCCCTTGATGCATTTGCTCGCGGCTTCGGCGCTCCCGGCGGACAGCGACAGCGCGAGGCCGAGGCAGACGGCGCTGACGGTGGCGAGAATTGAAAGCTTCGACGATTTCGGCATGGAAGGTTCCCCGTGGTGGCGATGAGCGGACGGTCGAGACTGGATGGAGCAGGAACCGCCCCGCTGCTGCGCAGAAAATGCGAGGGCGGCGGAAACGGCATTCGTGTTCTTGATGTTGTCCAGCATACGGGACACATGACCTTTATACAGGATACACGAATGCTAAACGTGGTTTTGCTGGCACGCAAGAGGAGATCGCAGCCGAAAAACATCCCGTGCAGCGGCGCCGACCGCGGACGAACAGGGAGCCTGCCGTCCGCCGCTCCGCGCCCGGCTCGCCTCATGCCTCGCCGTGATCGGGGGCGACCCGGGCCCGCAAGGCGACATTTTCGGCCTCCAGGGCCGTCAGGCGGTCGCGCAGCGGCCGGATCGCCTCGGCGACTTCGGCTTCCGTGAACCGCGGGGTGATATGCTGGGGACAGTTCCAGTCGAACGCCACCAGATGCAGCCGCAGGATCCGCTCGGGCCTGCCTTTGTAGCCGGGCTCGTCCACGAGCTGCACAAGAGTCGGGTCGGCATCGAGCGCCACGGCCTCGACATGCGCGTAGACCTTGAGGCGGGCCCGGCCCGCATGGTCCATCAGGATCAGCGCCGCCCGATCGTCGGCGGCGAGATTGCCGACGCTGATATATTGGCGATTGCCGCGATAGTCGGCGAACGCCAGGGTCTTCTCGTCCACCACCTTGAGGAACCCGCGGGGCCCGCCCCGGTGCTGGACATAGGGCCAGCCCGTTTCCGACACCGTCGCCATATAGAAGCTGTCGCGCTCGGCGATGAAGGCCGCTTCGTTGGCCGTGAAGGCGTCGAATGCGCGATCGCCCTTGAAATCCTGCCAGACCCCGTCGCTGCCCATCGCAACCTGCGCGGCGCGGACGCTCGGGGTGGCGGCGATGTCGAGAAATCCATAGGACATGACAATGCTCCTCGGCTTCGTGTGGCGCGGGCCGGCGGCACATCGGTCGCCGGCCTAGTTTTCGCATCAGGCCGCTTCGTCGGCGCGGACGAGGGGGAAATCGATCTCGGTCTGGGCGACCACGTTGAGCAGATTGGTGAAGACGTTCTCGGCAACGAGGGCGACGATCTCGACGATTTGGCTGTCGCTGAAGCCGGCCTGTCGCACCGCCTCGATATCGACATCGCCGACATGTCCCCGTTCGCGCGCGACCTTGGCCGCGAAACCCACCGCGGCCGCCGCCTTGGCGTCACCCGAGTCGCCCTTCCGGTTGAGCGCCACTTCCGCGGCACTGATCCCCGCGAGATTCAGGCCGAGATAGCTATGCGCCGACAGGCAGTAATCGCAGCCGTTCACCTGCGCGACGGCGAGCGCGATCCCCTCGCGCGTCTTGAGGTCGAGCGTCCTGGCGAGTGCGCCGCTGTTGGCGCTGAAGCCCTGCAGCGCCGCCGGGCTGGAGGCTGCGAGGCGGAACATGTTCGGGACCGCCCCCAATTGCTTATGCACGGCATCCAGGATCGGCTTCGAGGCCTCGGGAACATCGTCGCGGGCGGAAATGGCAAGACGGGACATGGCTTTCTCTTTCCTGAGCGGCAGCCGGCGATCGGCTCCCATGCCCCGGCATGTAGCCCTTCCACAAAGGGAAGATAATCGGTTACGAATGGGAAGGAACTTCTCGGAATATGGAATGATCATGGACCGCCTCGAAGCCATGCGGATCCTGCTCGGCGTGGTCGACAGGGGCAGTTTCTCCGCCGCCAGCCGCGATCTCGGCCTGCCGCTGGCGACCGTCAGCCGCAAGGTGAGCGAGCTCGAGACCCATCTCGGGACCAGGCTCCTGATCCGCACGACGCGCAAGGTGGCGACGACCGACGCCGGTGCCGTCTACGCGGCCTCCGCCAGGCGCATCCTCGAGACGATCGACGAGACCGAGCGGGTCGCCGCCGGCGAGTTTCACGCGCCCCGCGGCGAGCTGGTGCTGACGGCGCCCGTTCTGTTCGGCCGGCTGCATATTCTCCCCGTCGTCGCCGAATTCCTTGCCGCCTATCCGCAGATCAATGTCAGGCTGGTGCTGTCGGACCGGAACCTTCATCTGATCGACGATCACGTCGACATGGCCGCGCGGATCGGCCCGTTGCCGGACAGCGGCATGGTCGCGACCCGTATCGGCGCCATGCGGACGGTGGTCTGCGCCAGCCCGGAACTCCTCGCCGGCCACGGCGATCCTACGGCGCCCGCAGACCTGGCGGCGCTGCCTATCGTGAATTTCGACTTCCTGTCGCCGGCCACCGCCTGGCCGTTCCGGCGGAAGGACGACCGGGCGAGCCTCGAAGTGCCGATCCGCCCGCGCCTGTCGGTTTCCACGGCCGAGGCCGCGGTCTGGGCCGCGACGCGCGGCGTCGGCGTGACCCGGGTGCTCCACTACCAATGCGCCGACGCCCTGCGTGACGGCTCCCTGCGCATCATCCTGGCGGATTTCGAGACCGAGCCCCTTCCGGTTCACCTGCTTCATGCCGGGCGGGGCGCGCTTCCCTCGAAGATGCGGGTCTTCCTGGACTTCGCCGCAGCGCGCCTGCGCGAGAGGCTGGCGTCACTCTAAGCAGCACGACCGACAACAGGCCTCCCCGCCATAAGCGCCAAGCCTGTGGGATTTTTCCTCTCCCGGATGGGAGAAGGTGGCGCGAAGCGTCGGATGAGGGTCTGAACTTCGACGCTTGAAGCGCTGCTATCGAGCCACTGCGTCGAAGTCCCGAAAGGGAGAAGGCGCCTTATTCCCAGCGCACAGAAGGATGGGACGGACCGCCATCGCGTCGGCCGGAAGACCTACTCCTGAAGACGCGACTTGAAAAACGCGAGTGCCTTCGCGTCGATCTCCTTGTGGAACGCGATGCGATCGAAGCCCTCGGCATCGATGCAAAGGTCCGGTGCGTCGCGCGTCAGGTCCTTCGAGCAGGGCGCCAGAAAGGCGAAATGCGCCGCGCCGCCGACAAGATGGAAATCCGGCCGGCGGGGAAGACTGTCGGCGAGGGCGGGCATGGTTTGCGGAAGGACCCCGTCTCCTCCGAACTGGGAAGCCCAGAGCTGAATCGGCGCTTTGACACCCTTGAGGCTGTCCGCGGTCGGGAACTCGTCGAGCGGGTCGGCAAGGACATAGGCCTTTATCCTCCCATCATGGGTCAGCGGCTCCCTGGGGACCTCCTTGCGCCGGATCGCCACGCAGATCGGAAGCTCGGGATCCGGACAGGGGACATTGGCGTGGAGGAAGTCCGGATTGCCGCCGGCAAGGACGAGGCCGGTATAGCCCCCGCGCGAAAAGCCGAAGAACCCGATTTTACCTCCGTCGATGCTGGCGGCGTCCGGCGCCTCCTTCAGCATGTAGTCGATAAGGCGCTTGATGTCGGCCGGGCGCTCCACGAAGACGGAGACATCGGCGGCTCGACTCATGTCGGAGAAGGTGTCGCCGGGGTGGTTGATCGCCGCGACGACGAATCCCGCGTCGGCCAGGGTCTCGGCAAGGTCGTGGTGGTTGAGGAACGAACCGCCATGGCCGTGCGAGATGACGACCAGAGGCAAATTGTGGCCCACGGTCGGACAATCCCGCCGTCCGGTCAGAACATAGGGGCCGATGGGCAGATCCTGCACAGCGGCGGCGCAGGGGTTCCATATGATTGCCTTCAGCGCCGGGCCGTTTGCGTCGGCTGGAATCTGGACGAACTTTATTCCGGCTGCCCACGACAATGTCGCGACCAGGGAGAACAACGCGCTCAAAATGATCCTTCGCATGCGGCATCCGGAAATGTGAGGGAGGGCAGCTCCCTTTACAGCCTGGCCGCGTCGATGGCGATGGCCCCAGCGTCGGCGGCATGGTCCCGGCTGGGCGCAGGCGGGCGGCACGCACCCCTTCCAGGCCGCCGGCAGGCACGACCATGCCTCGCCGACGTCGCGACGGCGTCGTCTTTGGAGCTCAGTTGTACGACAGGCTCGACGGGCGTGACCTCAGCGTGATTTCGGCCGGGCTACGTCAAGCGACGTATTGACCGTTTGGTGGGACAATGGGCACGATCCGTCACGGGGTTGGGTCGAGCGTTGGGAACAGATGACGGATTGCCCGTCTCGCGTGCCGCAGGTTGATAGCAAGACCACGCAGGCGCGCGACCGGAGGGCATCTGCGCCGTCTGTTCCGGGGTGGGGGCGCCAAGACGTGGCTGCCCAATTCCGCGAAAAGCGAATGGAAGCGTCGCCACTTGAACGGGGAGCATGGACTTATGAGAACATCATGGATGCTGAAGCACGGGAAACGCATGAGCAGCCTCCTGCAGAACCGCGCCGTCGCCTGGGGCACCACCCGCGATAAGCCGGTGAGCAAGCGGATCGCGCGCCTGAATCTCGAATTGAGCGAGAAGAAGCGCGCCCGCAAGCGGGCCGGAAGCACATGGACCGGAATCGCCGCCGAGGGGGTGTGACACGGCAGAGAGGGGCTTTCCCCTCCGCGAGGATCGGGCGGAACCGCCTCGAAGGCGGCATTCCACTCGATTCGTTCGGCTCCCGGAAGAGCGGAGCCTTGTTGCGGGCACTGGTCCGGCGGGGGATGGACAGTCGAAACCCCGCCATTCGCGGGGGGCGATGCCTCAGGCTGACGAGGCCGGCCTATCGTCCCATGCGGTTCCAGGCATCGAGCCCGGCGATCTTGTAGGCTTCGGCCAGCGTCGGATAGTTGAACGTGTTCTCGATGAAATAGTCGATCGTGCCTTTGAGGTTGAGCACGGCCTGGCCGATATGGATCAATTCGGTCGCGCCCTCGCCCAGGATGTGCACGCCCAGCAGGCGGCGGGTCTTCAGCGAGAAGATCATCTTCATCATGCCGCTGTCGAGCCCCATGATGTGCCCCCGCGAGGTTTCGCGGAAGCGCGCCACGCCCACCTCGTAGGGAATGCCCTTCTGCCGCACCTCCTCTTCCGTCAGGCCGGTGGTGGAGATTTCCGGAACGGAATAGATGCCGTAAGGGAAGTATTCGGGCGGCGGCGGGGGCGCCAGCCCGAAGGCGTGGCAGGCGGCCACGCGGCCCTGCTCCATCGAGGTCGAGGCGAGGCTCGGAAAGCCGATGACGTCGCCGGCCGCATAGATATGCGGGATCACCGTCTGCAGCGTGGCGGGATTGACCGAGATGCGGCCGCGATGGTCCACCGTGATGCCCGCCGCATCGAGATTGAGCCTGTCGGTCGCGCCGACGCGGCCGGCGGCGAACAGCAGCATCTCCGCCGTGACGTGGCGTCCGTCGGCGAGCCGGACGACGACCGGTCCGCTTTCGCTGCGCTCGATCGAGGTGACGGCCGAGCCGAGGCGCAGGCCGACATTGCGATCGCGCAGCTCATGCATGAACTCGTCGATCAGTTCCTTGTCGATGAAGTCGAGAAAGCTCGACCGCGGCTCGATCAGCGTCACCGCCACGTCGAGCGCGCTGAAGATGGTGGCGTATTCGACGCCGATCACGCCGGCGCCGATCACGACCAGGCTGCGCGGCAGCTTGGGCACCTCGATGATCTCGTCGCTGTCGAACACGTTCGTCTGGTTGAAGGGCACGTAGTCGGGCCGGAACGGCCGCGTGCCGCAGGCGATCAGGACATGGGCTGCCGAAACCACGCGCTTTTCGCCGGCGTCAGCTGTGATCTCCACCTCGTGCGGGCTGATGAACCGCGCCTCGCCCCGGGCCGTGCGCACCGTGTTGCGGCTGAACTGGTGCTCCAGAACCTCCACTTCGTGGTCGAGCGTCTTCTGCAGGCGCGCCATCAGGTCGGCTGCGCCGATATCCTGCTTGACGCGGTAGGAACGGCCATAGAAGCCGCGTTCGCGCCAGCCCGACAGGTTCAGCACGGTCTCGCGCAGGGTCTTGGAAGGGATCGTGCCGGTATGGACGGAGACGCCGCCGACGCGCCTGCCCTTCTCCACCACCAGCGTCGATTTGCCCAGCTTGGCCGCCTGAACGGCAGCCCGGCGGCCCGAAGGGCCGGAGCCGATGACGACCATGTCGTAGTCATACATTGAAGCCTCGCGCGAGGTGGAACGTGGGGCGCGGCGCGCCGGACCGGCGCCATGCTGCACCACGGCATGAAGCATATCCGCCCTCCTCCTGCCAAGGGTCGCGGAGGGCGAAACAATGTCACGAACCCGTCAGGAAGATCGGTCGGGCGCAGGTTACGCCGGCCCGAAGTCGGGCGCTGCCGGCCGGACCGGCGAATTTTCACTTGTTCACGCTACGGCATTGTTCCTAGATAACGGCCGGTATCCCGGCAGGGCCCTCGCGAGAGCGGCAAGGAAGGCAGGAACATGGCAGCCGCCGCGGCGCAGCGATCGACAATGGGGACGGTGCTCCGCGTCACCGGCGGCAATTTTCTCGAGATGTTCGACTTCTTCCTGTTCGGCATCTATGCGACCCAGGTCTCCCACGCCTTCTTCCCCTCCGAGAACGAGACGACCTCCCTCCTCCAGACCTTCATGACCTTCGGCGCCGGTTTCCTGATGCGCCCGCTCGGCGCCCTGTTCCTCGGCGCCTATATCGACCGCCTCGGCCGCCGCCGGGGGCTGATCGTCACGCTCGCTATCATGGCCATGGGCACGGTCCTGGTCGCCTTCGTGCCGGGCTATGCGACGATCGGGCTGCTGGCCCCTCTCCTGGTGCTGCTCGGCCGGCTGCTCCAGGGCTTTTCCGCCGGCGTCGAACTCGGCGGCGTCTCCGTCTATCTCGCGGAAATGTCGACCCCGGGCCGCAAGGGCTTCTACGTGTCCTGGCAATCGGCGAGCCAGCAGGTGGCGGTGGTGGTCGCCGCCCTGCTCGGCTTCGGCATCGGCCGGCTGTTCCTCCCCGAAACCGTCACGGCATGGGCCTGGCGCATCCCCTTCTTCATCGGCTGCCTCATCGTGCCGCTGCTGTTCTTCCTGCGCAGGAGCCTGGAGGAGACGGCCGCCTTCGAAGCGCGCACCCACCGGCCGACGCTCGGCGAAGCCGTCCGGTCGCTGGCGGAGAACTGGCAGATCGTGATGCTCGGCGTCATGCTGGTGCTGATGACGACCGTCTCCTTCTACCTCATCACGGTGTACACGCCGACATTCGGCAAATCCGTGCTGAAATTGTCGGGCACGGACAGCCTCGTGGTGGCCGTGTGCGTCGGCGTCTCGAACTTCGTCTGGCTGCCGCTGATGGGCGCCCTGTCCGACCGCATCGGCCGCTTTCCGATCCTGGCGCTGTTCTCGCTGCTCATGCTGGTGACCGCCTATCCGGCGCTGTCCTGGCTGGCGGCGGCGCCGAGCTTGGCGAAGATGCTGGAGGTCGAGCTGTGGTTCTCCTTCCTCTATGGCAGCTATAACGGCGCCATGGTCGTCGCCCTCACCGAGATCGTGCCGGCCAGCGTGAGGACCTCCGGCTTTTCGCTGGCCTACAGCCTGGCGACGACCGTCGGCGGCTTTTCCCTCGCGATCTCGACCTGGCTGATCAGGGCGCTGGACGACAATGCCGCGCCGGGCATCTGGCTGTCGCTGGCGGCGGCATGCAGCCTGATCGCGACCTTCGTGATCTACCGCACGAGCATGGCGCGCCGGGTTTCGGCCATGGCCGCGCTCTAGCCCTTCGATCGGATCGAGCGTCCGGATACAACCATAGGATGTATACCGATCCGCAACAACTTATACGTTACCGACGACAGGCCCTGCCTCTCCCCGCCCTCCCTCGGTTCACGCAAGAGATCCCCATGCACCCGCGTTCCAAACTCCTTCATGTCCTGTTCGCCGTCATGGCCTTCGCCGCGTTCGGCCTGTCCGCCACCGTTGCGGCGCGTGCGGCCCAGTGCGGCAATGATGCGGCCGGCTTTCCCGCCTGGCTCGCCTCGTTCAGGCAGGAAGCGGTCAGCGAGGGCGTTTCGCCCGGCGTCGTCGCCGCGGCGCTCGACGGCGTGACCTACAACACGACGGTGATCCGGCTGGACCGCACCCAGCACAAGACCTTCGGGGGCACTTTCGAGCAATTCGCCGCCGGGCGCGTCACCGCCGGCCGCGTCAACAAGGGCCGTGCGCTGATGCGCTCCCATGCCGGCATGCTCGCCAGCATCGAGAGCCGCTTCGGCGTGCCGCCCGAGATCCTGGTCGCGATCTGGGGCATGGAGACCGACTACGGCGTCGTCTCCGGCCGCATGCCGGTGTTCCGCTCCCTCGCCACGCTCGCCTATGACTGCCGCCGGTCCGACTTCTTCCGCAACGAGCTGATGTCTGCGCTCCGCATCGTCCAGCGCGGGGACGAGTCGGCGGGCGCCATGATCGGCGCCTGGGCCGGCGAGATCGGGCAGACCCAGTTCCTGTGCTCCAACTACCTCAAATACGCCGTCGACATGGACGGCAACGGCCGGCGCGACCTGATCCGCTCCCCGGCCGACGTGCTGGCCTCGACCGCCAACCTGCTCAAGCAGCATGGCTGGTCCGCCGGGGGAAGCTATGAGCCCGGCAGCGGCAATTTCTCCGTGCTGAACGACTGGAACAGGTCGGCCAACTACCAGAGGGCGATCGTCCTCTTCGCGCAGAAGCTCAAATCGTGACGTTCCGGAGCGCCGGCCCCTGCCGCCGGCGCTCCCGAAACGCGGCACGCGCGGGCCGTCAGCTATGGGCCAGACGCCCCCGCTGACGCAGCGCCTCCTCCTCGCCCTGCGCATAGGCGGCGCCGAAGCGGTTGGCGAGGAAGGCCTCGAGCGGAATATCCTCCTGCCGGATGAAGCCGAGGGCCGGCAGTTGCCCCGCGGCGAGCATATCCAGCACCGCGCAAGCGGCCGAGGCCGTCGTCACCTGGATCGCGCTGTACAGGCGGGCGCCGACGCGCCGGCTGTAGATCTTGCTGGCGTAGCTGTCCTGTACCAGGCGGCCCTGCCGCCTGCCGCTGACGGTCACGAAGATCACGACGACGTCCTGCACCGTGGCCGGCAGCGCGTTCTCCAGGATGTCCTTGAGGACGTCCCGCCGGTGGCGCAGGCCGAGGTCGTTGAGCAATGCCTTCATGATCGCCGCATGGCCGGGATAGCGTATCGTGCGGTAGTTCAGGGTGCGGACCCGGCCAAGATAGGTCTCGCACAGGCTGCCGAGCCCCCCTGAGGTGTTGAACGCTTCGTAGGTCACCCCGTCGAGCGAGAATTCCTCGCGCTCCTCCATGGCCGGGACCTCGACGCGGTGGCCGTCGACGATCGCCTCGCAGGGCTCGCAATATTCGTTGATGACGCCGTCCGTGCTCCAGGTCAGATTGTAGTTGAGCGCATTGGAGGGATATTGCGGCAGCGCTCCCACGCGCATGCGGACGCTGTCCAGCGTGTCGAAGCGCGACGCGATGTCGTGGGCGACGATCGAGATGAAGCCCGGCGCGAGGCCGCATTGCGGGATGAAGGCGCTGTTCGCCGTCTCCGCGAGGTCGCGGACCCGGCGCGTGCTCGCCACGTCTTCCGTCAGGTCGAGATAGTGCACGCCGGCGCGGGCGGCGGCCTCCGCGATCCCTATAGTGAGATGGAACGGCGCCGCGCTCAGCACGGCATAGGCGCCGGCGAGGATAAGGTCGAGCGCAGCGCCGTCCCGGACATCGAGTTCGCGCCGCTCGACCGCGCCGGACACGCCCGCGGCGGCGAGCTGGCCGCCGGAGCGGTCGGCGAGCACGACGGCGTAGTCGCCGCTGGCTGCGAGCATGTCGGCGACAGCGCTGCCGATCTTTCCCGCTCCGGCGACAATGATTCTCTTCATGGGAGCCCCTCCTGAATGGATGATGTCCGTCGCAGCCTATGCCGTCGTCTCGTCGGAACGAAGCTGCCGGATCGACGAAATGCCGAGCTGTTCTTCGTCATATGAAGGTGCTAGTCTGGCATAATGCCGACCGATGCCGATAACGCCCTGATCGCTGTGCTCCGGGAGAATGCGCGTGCCTCGACGGCCGAGATCGCGCGGCGCCTCGGCGTGTCGCGCACCACCGTGCAGAGCCGGCTCGAAAGGCTGGAACACCGCGGCGTCATCACCGGCTACACGCTCCGCCTGTCCGACGAGCACACCCGCTCGCTGCTGCGCGCCCATGTCCAGCTCACCATCGTGCCGAGGCTGATCAAGCGGGTGGAGGCGGGCCTGCGCGGCATCGCGGCCGTCCGCACCCTGCATTCCGTCAGCGGGAACGTCGACATGATCGCCGTCATCGAGGCTGGCTCGGTCGGCGAGCTCGACGAGCTGGCGGACCGTATCGGCGCGCTGGAGGGCGTGGAACGGACCTCGACCGCCCTCATCCTGTCGACGCGTATCGATCGCTAGAACATTTTCCCAGGACAGCCGATCGGCTTCTCGATTAACAAAATCAATTAAAACAACAGGTTATGTAGATTCGCCTGGCGGCATGCTCCGGTCCGTCCGACGCAACCTCGTTTACCCTCCCCGGATTCAACATCCTGCTTTTGTGGATTCGGCACGTGGAGGGCTTGTTTTCGATCGATGAAGCGGTATCAAATTACGTGGGTTATGGGGTGCACCGCGTGGAACCGGTGCTGGGGGATTGCATGGTGAAGCGTTTTGTGGGGGGCCTCGGCCTGACCTTGTCCGTCGCGGCTGGCGCCGGACCTCTTCCGGCATTCGCCGGCTGCGTCACGACCGGGGCGGTCACGGTCACCCAGTGCGACGGCAGCGGTGTCGCGGCCTGGGTCGATTCCGGCACCGGGAGCCTTACCGTCACCGATATGGATGTCAGCACCGCTCTTGCCGACTATGGCGCGATCTCGCTGCGCGGAGCGTTGGTCGGCGCCGTCGATATTTCGCTCACCGTCGACGGCAGCACCAGCGTGACGACGACCGGCGCCAATGGCGTGCTGGCACGGACCGAGGACGGCAACATCACCATCACGACCGGCTCCGACCTGACGATCAATTCGGCGGGCAAGGGCCTGGTCGGCTGGGTCAATCAAAACGGCAGCATCGTCATCACCAATTATGCCACGATCAATGCCGGCCAGGACGATGCCTTCACCAACCATTCGTCGGAGGCCGGAACCGAGGGCATCGACGGCTCCGCCCATGGCGAGGGCAGCAGCGTCTCCATCACCAATTACGGCGCCATCACCAGCACCTACGGACGCGGCATCTATGCCGATGGCGGCTACGCATCGTCGACCGAGGTCGCCGTCACCATCGACAATGAGGGGAAGGTCGACGCCTTCCTCGCCGGCGCCCGGGCCATCGACTATTTCGGCACGGCCACGGTGATCAACGGCGCCGGCGCGACCATCGTCAGCCGCAACCACCAGGCGGTGGTGGCCTGGGCGGCCAATGGCGACGCCGTAGTCCGCAATCTCGGATCGATCACCGCCGACAACGGCCCCGCGATCGTCGCCTGGGGCTCCGCGGCCGTCACCGTCGACAATTACGGCACCGTGAGTTCCGCCTATATTCCGGATCAGCCGTCGACCAGCGCGTCCTATTACGGCATCGAAGGCTTTTCCCAGGTCGCGGGCAACGTGACCATCGACAACCACGCCGGCGCGACGGTCACCGCCGGCTATTCCGACGGGCTCTACGGGCACGGCGTCAGCGGATCCGTCGACATCATCAATGCCGGCAAGGTCACCGCGGCCGATGCCGGCATCCGCGCCGAGACGGCGGACGGGAGCATCACGGTCGACAACAGCGGCTGGGTTGGTTCGGACGGGGCGGGAGGGGTCGTCGTGCTTTCCGGCACCGGCCTGACGCAGGTCGACGTCGAGAATGCGCAGGGCGGAACCATCGTCGCCAGCACGACCCTGGCGACGGTGCCGACGGCAGGCAATCTGGCGGGGCTGTCGACGCCCGAGCAGGCGCTGTTCGCCACCGCCGTGACCGGTAGGGCCGTCTCGATCGCCGCCGATGCGGCCACACTGAGCATCGTCAATGCCGGCACCATCCTGGGCAACATCACCGTCGCGCCCGATGCGGTCGGGGATATGACGGGGACCGGCAGCATCGCCAATTCCGGCCTGTGGGCCTTCAGCGGCAGTTCCGGCTTCGCATCCGGCGTCGACGGCGCCACGATCGACAACACCGGAACCGTGTGGGCGCTCGGCACCAGCGCCCTTGCCGGCGACGTTCTCAACCAGGGCGTGCTCAGGGTCGGCAGCCTCGCAGCAACGCCGGGCCGGCTGCTGCTGAGCGGCAATTATGCAGCCGGAACCGGCTCGACGCTCGCTTTCGATCTCGCTTCGGTCGGAACCTCGGCCGGCACGCCGGTGCTGGAGATCGCCGGCAACGTGACCGGCACGACCAGGGCGGTGCTCGACGATCCCCAGAGCCTCGCCGGCATCCGCTGGGATGCGCTCCCGCGCGGGACGGTGATCAAGGTCGACGGCACCGCCGCCCTGGGTGAATCGAGCTTCACCATGCGCCAGTCCTACGGGCTGATCACCATGGGGCTGGCCTATTCGGAGGGAGACCGCAGCTGGTCGCTCGACTACAGCACGGCGCCCGCCGGCCGCAGCCTCGCGAGGCTGCCCCGTGCCGGGCGCGGACAGCTCGAAGCCCTCTTCGATGCCGGCGAGGACCGGCTCGCGCAGCTCAGGAACGGCCTGTGGAGCGAGCCCGAGCCCGAGACCAAACCCTATGCCTTTGCCGAAGAGCCGTCGAACCCGATCTCATCCGCCCTCGCCACGGCGAAGACCGACGCTCCGCGCTACGGCGTCTGGGCCCGGGCCCTCGGCGAGACCGGGAACGGCAACGGCTATGACCGCCACGCCGGTCAGTTCGCCAGCGGCATCGACGGCAGCTTCGCGCTCGACACGGGCGGGCGTCTCCTTCTCGGTCTCGCCGCCAGCTACGGCGTCAGCCGCCTGGATTTCAATGCGTCCGGCACCCGGGCGACGCTGTCCGGCCCCGGCATCACCGGTTATGCCGGGCTGGCGTTCGACAATGGCGGCTTCGTCGATCTCAATGCCGGCTGGCAGGGATTGAATACGGATCTCGATCTCGCCGGCGTCGCCGCGAGCACGCAGGGCAACAGCTTCGGAGGCAAGCTCACCGCCGGCCGCCGGCTCATCGGCTGGGGCCTCGAAATCACGCCGACCGTGGCGGTCTCCGCCAGCCGCACGGAATTCGGCAGTTTCTCCATGCAGGGCCTCGGTGTCGATTTCGCCGGCAGCGATGCCGTGACGGCAGAAGCCGGCCTGGCGGTCGCCCAGCCGATTGCGATGTCGTTCGGCGAGGTCAGGCTTTTCGGCGGCGTCACGGCCGGCGGCAGGGCCGTCTCGGGAGACGGCGTCACCATTTCCGACACCGGCACCTACCGGGAAGATGCCGATGGCCTGTTCGGGCGTGCCAGCCTGGGCGTCTCCCTCACCAATCAGGCCCACAACGCCATGATCAGCCTCACCGGCGGCCTCCGGCGGGATACCGGCGAGACCAGCGGCGATCTGCGGCTGACCGGCAGCCTCGCCTTCTAGCCTGCGCTCGCCCCAGCCTCCTGAGAGGCCCGGGAACGGCCGGCGTTTGCTGCCGATCGTCCAGGTTTGCCATTACGGGCTGGTCCCGGCGATCCGGCCGGGCCGCGCTTCCTCGTGCGAGGCTGGACCGAGCGTCCGGGATCGGGCCCGGCATGCAGATCGCATCGCGGCGGAATCCCATCGTTTTGTTGTTCCGGCCCTCGAAGGGAGGCGGACGTCGCCCTTGCCGAGCGAGGGCACGGCGCCGATGCGAAAGAGGCACGGTGTCAGGGGGGGTGTTCAGTTCCGGTTCAGCCTGCATCCGCATGATGACGACAGACCCAGGAGGCTCCATTGACCCTTCGTAAGCGTTTGTTCAGCGTGGCCGGCACATTGCTCCTCGCCGTGTCGCCCACGGCGCTCGTTCTCGCCCAGGATGCCCAGGCGCCGACCAGCGCCGTCGAAACGCCGGCCATTCCCCAGCCGCGGAAGAAGGCCGACACCGAGGGCCGGCAGAACCCGAAGGATAACGCGCCACCGGCATCGAAGCAGGAGTCCTCCCCCCCGGCGGCCCCCGCCGAGACGCCGAAAGCGCCGCAGCCGCCGCCTTCCGCCGATCATGAGGCGTCGACGCCCGGCGCCAGGCCGGCCGGCCCGAAAGCGCCCGACGCCGCACCGGCCCGGGAGCCGGACGCCGCCGCCCCGGCGAAGCCGCGCAAGCCGCAGCAACCGTCCGCCGCCGACCATGAGGCATCGACGCCCGGCGCCAAGCCGCCGGCTCCGACAGCCGGAGGCAAGGACGGCGGAAAGGCCGAATCGGCCCCGGCCGCCGCCGAGGAGGCCGCCAGGCCGGCCGCCCCGAAGGCACCTGAAGCCGCCCCCGCTCGGGAGCCGGACGTCGCCGCCCCGGCGAAGCCGCGCAAGCCGCAGCAGCCTTCCGCCGGACAGCCGCGCGAGGACCAGACGCCGTCCGTCGCGGGCCGGCCCCCGGAAGGAGGCCCGGCCGCCGAGCTGCTGCGCGACCAGCGCCCGGCCAGCCAGTTGAGCGATGACGACCTGCGGCAGCGTCTCCTCGACAGCCGCCGGCTGCTCGCCGATCCCGCGCTGTCGCCCTCGCAGCGCGACATGCTCCACCAGCGCATGCAATCGATCCGGCAGGAGTTCCAGCGGCGGCAGGCGGGAACCGCGGACACCGCCGCTCCCCCGCGCAACCGGCCAGCGGCCGAAGCGCCGCCGGCAAGCGCCGATGACGGCCGGCCGAAGACGCCCTCCAGCCGGGCGGCGGCCGATCCCGCCGCCGAGCAGCGCGCGCTCGGCCTCCTGGCCGACGGCACACCGTTCGACCATATGAGCGACCAGGCCCTGCGGCAGCGGCTCGGCGTCTATCGCGGCGCGCTCGCGGCGGGCAATCTGTCGCCCTCGACGGAACGCGGCCTGATCCAGCGCCTCAACGCGGCGAGGGAAGCCCTCAGAGGCCGTGTCGCCGAAGAGGAGGACGGCGGTCCCCTGCCCGGCGACGGACGCGCCAAGGCCGTGCCGATCCGGCCCGGCTGGGATCCGCAGTTCGGCCGGCCGCAATTCCATCTCGGCTCGCCGCGGCCCCAGGACATTCCCGCCATTCTGGCGGACCGGCGCCCCTCGGCCCTGCTCACCCTCGACCAGCTCAACCGACGCATCCTCGTCTTCCGCGATGCCGCCACGGACCAGCGCTACAGCCCGGAAGACCGCGACGCCTTCGGGCAATATCTGCAGTCGGACCGGAACGAGCTGCGCAGCCGCCTGCTCAACGACCGCGGCCAGCGCAGCAACCGCATCCAGCGGGCGACCAGTGGCGGACGCCTGCATCTCGACGTCGACATCGCCCCACGCGGCGGCCCGCGGGCCCAGAGCATCTGGGCGGCCGAAGTCGGCGACGACCAGATCGAGCAGCAATTCGCCGCCCGGCCGCTGCAGCCGCTGCAGCGGCGCTTTCCGCGCGCCGCCCTGCTTGCGGACCCGGAAATGGTGATGGAGCAGCCCTTCATCCGCCGGGCCATCCCGAGCGTCGAGCTCGACACCATCCATTTCGGCTTCAACGAGGCCTTCATCCGCGAGGAGGAAGTCTCCCATCTCGATCGCATCGGCCGCATCATCGAGCGCATCGTCGCCGCCCATCCCGACGAGGTCTTCGTCATCGAGGGCAATACCGACGCAGTCGGCGACGACGCCTACAACCTCGCTCTGTCGAAGAAGAGGGCCGAGGCGGTGAAGCAGGCGCTGACGCAATATTACGTGATCGCTCCCCGCAACCTCGTCACCGCCGGGCTCGGCGAACGCTATCTGAAGATCCCGACCGAGGATCCGGAACAGGAGAACCGCCGGGTCACCCTGCGGCGCATCACCCCGGTCCTGCAGGATTGACGCGCCGATCTTCGGGCGGCCCGTCTTCGAGACGGCGCCCGAAGACACCTTCCCCGGGCGATCCGGGCGGCTTGGCGGGCGGAGAAGGAAGAGCGGGCGGGAGGCCCCTATGCGCTAACTTTGCCGACAATAGCGCGATTTTCCTTCTCCCGAGTGGGACGTCGCATTTCCTGCGGAAATGCTGGGGTGGCGCGAAGCGCCGGATGAGGGCCTGGACTTCTGCAATTCCAGCGCGACTATTGAGCTATCTGCGTTGACGTTCAGACCCTCATCCCCCTGCCGGGACCCCAAGCATTTCCAAAGGAAATGCGGTGTCCCGGCTCGGGAGAAGGCGGGTCTTGCCCATATGTTAGAGCGAAATTGTTCAGACTGTAGAATATCCAGCATTAGAGAAGTAATTTCTGCATTCGGACGGGGAGAAGCGCGGGAGAGTTTTGGCGATTTCGTCCCAGAGATCGTGGATGGATCGGGTTGCAGCCGCGCGCAGGAGAGCTTTGAGCTTTGCGAAGAGGTTCTCGATCGGATTGAGATCGGGGGAGTAGGCGGGCAAGTAAAGCAGTTCCGCCCCTGCGGCCTCGATGGCTTGGCGCACACCCGGGACTTTGTGGCTGCTCAGATTGTCCATGATGACGATATCGCCGTAATTGAGGGTGGGAACGAGGATCTGCGCGACATAGGCCTTGAAGCAATCGCCGTTGACTGGGCCGTCGAGCACGCAGGGAGCTGTCAATCCCCCGCTGCGCAGAGCGCCAATGAAGGTCGTGGTTTTCCAATGGCCATGCGGCACGTAGTCGATCAGGCGCTGTCCGCGCTTGCACCTGCCGTAGTGGCGCGCCATCGCGGTCGAGGCCCAGGTCTCGTCAATGAAGACCAGACGCGAGGGCCTCAGCCAGATTTGGTTGCTGTGCCATTTGCGGCGAGCGGCCGCGACATCGGGGCGTTTTTGCTCGCTGGCGTGGATCGTCTTTTTTTATATGTCAGCCCAAGCCGCTTGAGCATATGCCACATCGGGGCATGGCTGATGCTGACCCCCAATTCTTCCTCCGCCCAGGCCCGCAGATCCGCGACACGCGCATCCGGATCCGCCGCGACCTTGGCCCGCAGAACCTCTTCATGCTTGGCAAGCTTGAGCGGAACATGATTGCGCTGGGGGCGGGCACTGACCTCCCCCGTCGCGCACCGCCGCGCTGCCGCCTTGTAGATGTAGGACACACTCACCCTGAAGATTGGTGCGATCGTGCTCGCCGACATCCCGCTATCCAGCGCCCCAAGCACACGATCTCGCAAATCCTGCGAATAGGCTTCACCACGCTTCGTCATGCTTCATCTCCGGAATAGCCCGGAAACCTATGAATCACACTAAGCCATCCAGTGGAATCCCTTCCGATTCCACTCAGACAAATTCCGCTCTAGCGCCTATGGGCGAGACGCCCGCGCTCCCGGAGGCGCCGTTCACCCTACCATTTGTAGCGCAGGCCGACGCTGCCCTTGACGGTGTAGTTGTCGCCCGCGGCCGAAGCCAGCGCCATCCCGTAGGACGCCTCGCCGTAGAGGCTCCAGTTCCTGTCCCAGGCATAGGTGCCGCCGAGGCCGACCTCGCCCCATAGATCCTTCTGCCCTTCCTGGAGCGACAGGCCAGCCACGTCGACCTTGGTGCCGTTCAGGAATTCGTAGGAGACATTGGCGATGCCGTAGACCTGCAGGCGGTTCGGCTGGCCGTCGGCACCCTGCCAGCTGGCGAGGTTCTCGAGCCGCAGCCCGGCCCGCCCCTTCAGGCTGTCGCCGTTACCCAGCTTCACCGAGGCGTTGTCGATGTCGGTGAAGTCGTCGAAGTCGACATGGGTCCAGGCCAGCTGCGTCTGCGGCACGACGGCCCAGCCATTGCCGAGATCGAAGCGCTTGCCGACTTCCAGGCTCAGCGCCGTCGAATAGCCCTGGTTGTTGCCGCCCGCCTTGTTCGACAGGTCGCTGTCGTACCAGGTGAACTGCCCGAGGCCGTCGGCATAGAGCCCGTCGTCGCCGAGCCAGGTCAGGTTGGCGCCCACGCCATAGCCCGTCATGGTGATCTTGCCCTTGCGCGCCGCTCCGGTGACCGGGTCGGGCGTCAGGTCGATATCGGCACGGGAGGTCCCCACCGTAGCGAAGGCGCCCATCGTGGTCGTGCCGAGGCCGCTTTCGAACAGCGTGCCTTCATAGCCGGCCTGCAGGAAGCCGATGCCCTGGGTGTAGGAGGTGCCGTGCTTGGGATCGTAGGAGGAATATTGCCCGCCGATCCGCCCCCAAGCCCCGGCGCCGGCGATCGTCGGCCCCTGCGGCGCATAGGTCATCGCCTCGGCCGGCGGCAGGTCGGCCGCGACCCTGGCGGCGCCGTTCGGCCAGATCCGGTTGCCGTTGCGCTCTTCGAGCGAGCCGAGCGTCGCCTCGGCGAAATTGCCGAGCATCGCCGCATAGGGCCGCGCCGTCTGGGCCGAAGGCGACAGGCCGATCGTGCGCAGATCCCACTCGGGATCGGGCGCCCCCGCCGTGCCGTCATAGAAGAGGTTGTATTCGTAGGCGCCGGCCTCGACCGCCTGGGCGAGCTTGAAGGCGCTCGCATCGGCCGCGCCGTCGACCTGAACGACCTTGATGCCCTGGCCGGTCGTCGCGGTGCCGCCGGCATCCTGGTTGAGGATGGTGAGGGACGTCGTGCCCGTCGCATCGCCCTCGATGTGGAGGAGATCCGCGGCGCCGCCGCCCTGCAGATAGGCTCGCATCGCCACATTGCCGCCATTGCCGGCATAGTTGCCGGTCACCGTCAGCGTCGTTCCCGCCTTGGTGCCGGCGAAGGAGACCAGGCCGGCATTGCTGAGCCCCTTCACCGTCTGGTCGAAGCCCTGGAGGTCGAGCATGGCGCCGCTCTCGACGGTGAAGTCGGAATTGGCGCTGAAGCTGCCGGCGGCTCCGGCCTGCAGCACGCCCGCCTTGACGTCGGTGGCGCCGGAATAGGTGTTGGCGCCGCCGAGCGTGGCGATGCCCTTGCCGTCCTTGACCAGCGAGCCGGCACCGCCGGTGCCGTCGGCGATCACGCCGTTGAAGGTGAAGCTCGCATCGGGGTTGACGACGGTGCCGCTCTGGCCGAGCGTCAGCGTATGGCCGTTGAGCGCCACCTCGGTGAGGTTGTCGGCCTCGTCGGTGAGGCTCTGCAGGGTCTCGTCATTCCCCAGAGCGAGCGTGACGACATGCGTCGGCGTGTCGGTGACCGCACCGGCGTCGATTTCGCCGCCGACGCGGCCGAGAACGACGCCGGCCGAGGTGGCGACGGCATCCTTGGCGCCGAGCGTCAGGGTGCCCGCCTCGACATAGGTGAAGCCGGTATAGGCCTGGACCTGCGCGAGGGTGAGGTTGCCGCTGTTGGCGCCGCTGCTGTCGTCCTTGAGCAGCGAGCCGGAGAGCGTGGCGCCGCCGCCTTCCATCTGCGTGCCGTCGGAAATCACCCCGTTATAGGTGCCGTCGGTCGCCTGGTCGAAGTCGACGAGGCCGCCGGCATTGACGATGTCGGCATTGCCGGAGGAGACGTTGGCGGTAGTGAGGTCCAGCGTCGATCCCTGCTCGACGATGGTGCCGCCGGCATAGCTGTTGCCCGTTCCCGTGAGCTGCAGCGTGCCGCCGATCAGGTGCAGCGCGCCGCCGCCGGTGATATTGCCGGCAAACACCCCGCCGCCGTTCTGGGCGAACTGGATCTCGGTGCCCGAGGCCGTGGCGATGTTGTTGGTATTCTTGAACGCACTGGCGCCGACGCGCAGGTCGCCCTTCTCGATATCGATGCTGCTGCTGGCATTGAGCACGATGGACTTGCTCGACATGCCCGAGAAGTCGACGAGGCCGGCCGTGTCGATGACGATCTCGGTCCCGACGCCGCCGTCCTTCTGGGTGATGGTGCCGGAATAGGTCGAGTCCAGATTGCCGGCGTCGCCGATGGTCAGGGCGGCGTTGTTGAGGGTCACCGCCGCATTGTTGCCGGCGCTGTCCAGCGCGGCCACGCGGTTGCCGGCGGTGAGCGCCAGCGTCGCCGCGGCCGGGTGGGACTTGGTATCGGCGAGCACCACCGCGGTGCCCGAGGACAGCATGTTCGCCGTCCCGAGGGTGACCGTGCCCGAATCGATGGTGAGCACGCTGCTGTCGGCGAGCGAGATGTTGCCCGTCAGGGTGACGGAGCCGCTGCCTGCGAAGGTCAGGCCGTTCGAGCCGCTGATCGTCGTGGAAATCGCGTTCTTGGTTCCCGAGAGCCAGATCACGCCCTCGCTCGCGCCGAAGTCGAGCGCGCCGTCGCTGATGGCGTTGGTGCTCGCGCCGTTCATGATCAGGCCCGCCGCGTCGGTGCCGTCGCCGAGCGTCAGCGCGTGGCCGCCGAGGTCGAGGTTCTGCCCGTTCGTGTTCAGGGCGAAGGCCGCGCCGTCGCCCGAAAGCGTCGTCGCCGAGCCAAGCTTCACCACCGCCGTGTCGTCATTGCCCAGCGACGAGGAATAGGTGGCGACGACATAGCCCTTGGCCGAGTCGTAGCCGACGAAATCATAGGGCCCGACGGCATTCTTGCCGCCATTATTGGTGACGATCCAGGTCGGCGCGATGCCGTTCACCAGGCCGGGATCGCCCGAGAACACCGCGTCCGGCGAGGTGCCGCCGAGCGTGGTGCCCGCCTGCGGCTGCAGGACGAGCGTACCGGCCCCCTCGCGGGTGATGCCGTTGGTGAAGGTGACGTCCACCCCGGCGGTGCCGCCGGCGAGCTGCAGGGTGGCGGTGCCGCCGGCGACCATCGAATCGAAGGTCAGCGAGCCCTTGTTGGCGGTATCGGTGTTGTCGATCACCAGCGTGCGCTGGATGTCGGTGAGCGTGCCCCAGGTCGAGCTGTGGCCGTCCGTGTCGATGCTGCTGCCGCTGTCGAGGAAGATGTTGCGTTCGGGCGCGTCGATGTCGGCGCCGGTCTGCAGGATGCCGCCATTGAGGTCGATCGCCCCGATCAGGGCCGCCGGCCCGGTCGTGGCGCCGAGCGCCGCGTCGTCCATCACGCGCAGGGTCGGCGTGCCGTTGTTGCCGATGATCCAATTGCCGTAGAAGTCGGGATTGTCGCCCTGCAGGACCAGCACGCCGTTGCTGCCGGCGCTGTTGTCGTCGACGGTGATGTCGGAGGTGCCGGACTGGTTGCCGACGCCTGTTCCGAGCGCGCCGAGCGAGACGATCGGTCCGCCCAGCGTGACGACATAGCCGTTGACGTCGATGGTGGCGGCCTCCCCGCCGACGCCGATCGGCCGGTCGGTGGTGAAGGCCTGGGTGCCGCCGCCCGCCGTCGTGCCGATCTGCAGGGTGCCGTTGCCTTCCTCCAGGCTGTTGAAGATGATGCCGTTGGCGCTCTGGAGGGCGGACAGGATCTTGCCGGGATCGGTGGGATAGGCGAACGTTCCCGGTGCGGCTCCGAGCGAGGCGTCGCTGGCGGCGACCAGCGTGCCGGCCAGGATCGTGGTGCCGCCGGTATAGGTGTTGGCCCCGCTCAGCGTCACCTTATGCCCGTTGTCGGCGCCGAGCTGCATCACGAAGCCGACCTTGGGCGTGCCGATCGTCACCGAACCATTGGTGAGGCTGGTGATGCCGGTAAAGGTGCCGTTGCCGTCCAGCGCGCCGCCCGCCATCGTCGCGTCGGAGACGGGATCGGAAATGGTGATGTCGTTGCCGAGGATGAAGCCGGGCAGCTGTGCCGCCGTCACCGTGCCGGCAATGCCGGGCAGGCTGGTCTGGCTGGTCGGCGTCAGATTCCATTTGGCGGCATAGGCGATGTCGCCCGGCGACAGATAGGCCAGGCCCCGCCCCTCATTGGCGCCGCGATAGGCGTCGGCCTCGATGAAATCGGCGTAGTAGCCCGCCATCTTGTCGAGGCCGGGCGTGCCGACGCCGGCGGCGCCGGTGATGTTGGCGCTCGTCTTGAAGAGGGTCGAGCTCTTGTTCTTGAGGATCGAATATTCCAGCCCGCGATAGGGATCGTTGGTGAGGCCGGTCAGCGATGCCGGCAGGGGCGATCCGTTCGACGTGTCGAACGCCTGGGCCACGCCGTTGTCGATCGGGAAGACCAGATTGGCGGCCTGCATCTGCGCCCAGAACTGGGCCTGCGTCAGGTTCGAATAATTGGCGATGACATTGACGTAGACGGTCGGGTTGGACGCCCCGTAGACCGATTCCTGCAGCGCGGTGAAGGTGTGGTGCCCGTCCGTGACATAGAGCTGGCCGCCCGGCCCGATCACCACCGGCTCGATGTCGGTGAGGAGATCCGCCTGGAGCTGCGACGGGCTTTCCAGGTCGAAGCCGGCGATCTTCTTGCCGACTTCGGTGAGCCCTTCGTTCATCTGGGTGGGATGGATCGCGTCCAGCGAAACGGAATAGAGCGCGCCGGGGCCGGCGACGATCGAGCCGGCATCCGCGGCGTCATAGGCCTGGAACGCCGCAGCCGTGAGCTGCCCTGCCAGCGCCTGCCCCGCGCCGGCGATGCAGGCGACCAGCGCCGTCGTCGCCAGAAGGCGGCTTCGACGGCCGATGCCGATGCCACTGCGCATCCGGGCCGGAAAATGCCCGGCCGATCTTCTCTGCCCACCCATGATCCCCAAATCCCTTTTTTGACAATAAATGTTGTCGCCGGGCAGTTCCTGAGTCTGCCTGCCGCAGGGGAGTAGCGTCGCGAGCACGACAGGTTGTTGACGGGAATGTCTCGCTTCGATGACGGCCGGCCGGGGCGGGTCCCGGGACGGCGGTCGCCCGGGGCCGGCGATGCCGCCGCCGGCCGGCCGCGCCGCTGGGGGGAGCGGCGACATCGGCAGGGCGCCCGGACCGTGTTTTCCTTGCCATGACGCGCCCTTTCGCTTAAACCGCGCGGCGCGGTCGCCCGGAGGCGGCCGAATTCTCGCCTCATGCAGGATTGCCGCGGTCAGGGAGAACATCCACTGGCCTGCGGTCCTGCGGCATCACCTCTCGAAGGCATTTCCGCCGGCGCATGCCGCGCCGGCTCTTGCCCGGGAATTATCGGAGCCTAGTGGGTATGTCCGGCAGCCCGCGCCCCCGCCTCGTCATGAAGTTCGGCGGCACATCCGTCGCCACTGTCGAGCGCATCAAGAACGTGGCCCAGCACGTCCGACGTGAAGTCGAGGCGGGCTACGACGTCGCCGTCGTCGTCTCCGCCATGTCCGGCAAGACCAACGAGTTGGTCGGCTGGTGCAACGAGGCGACACCGCTCTACGACCAGCGGGAATACGACACCATCGTGGCGTCCGGCGAGCAGGTGACGTCCGGCCTGCTGGCGATGACCCTGACCAGCATCGGCATCAAGGCGCGCTCCTGGCAGGGCTGGCAGGTGCCGATCGAGACCTCGGCGGCGCATGGCTCGGCCCGCATCTCCGCCATTCCCTCCAAGAATCTCGACGACGGCTTCGCGGCCGGCGAAGTCGCCGTCATCTCCGGCTTCCAGGGCATCGAGCCCGTCACCCGGCGCATCACGACGCTGGGCCGCGGCGGCTCGGACACGTCCGCCGTGGCGATCGCCGGCGCCATCGGTGCCGAGCGCTGCGACATCTACACCGACGTCGACGGCGTCTACACCACCGATCCCCGCATCGTGCCGAAGGCCCGGCGCATGGATCGCATTTCCTTCGAGGAAATGCTTGAAATGGCGTCGCTCGGTGCCAAGGTGCTGCAGGTACGCTCCGTCGAGCTCGCCATGGTCCACAAGGTCAGGACCTATGTGCGGTCGTCCTTCGACGACCCCGCAAATCCCAATCCCGGAACCCTCATCTGTGACGAGGAAGACATCGTGGAACAGCAGGTTGTCACCGGCATCGCCTATTCGAAGGACGAGGCGCAGATCACGCTGCGCGACGTCGCCGATCGTCCGGGTGTCGCCGCCGCCATTTTCGTGCCGTTGGCGGACGCCAACATCAATGTCGACATGATCGTGCAGAACATCTCTGCCGACGGCGCTTCGACCGACATGACCTTCACGGTGCCGCAGGCCGAGTTCCAGCGCGCCCGCGACGTCATCGACAAGGCGCGCCAGATCGTCGCCTGCGACAATGTCGAAGCCAACATGGACGTCGCCAAGGTTTCGGTGATCGGCATCGGCATGCGCAGCCACGCGGGTGTCGCCGCAAGCTGCTTCCAGGCCCTGGCGGGACGCGGTATCAACATCCGCGCCATCACCACCTCCGAGATCAAGATCTCGGTGCTGATCGACGCCGCCTATACCGAGCTTGCCGTGCGCACGCTGCACACGCTATACGGCCTCGACAAGGCCTGATTTATCCGCTTTGGTCCTCGGCGACTCGGCAGCGGACGGGCCGGATTCCCCGGCCGGACAAGAACGAGGGAAGCGCCAGCCGTTTTCCCGAAATTCTTGCGACAGGACAGAAAGTTAGCGCGCGTTTCGTTTCACCTTGAACGAAACCCGTTCTCGATTCATCGTGTGCCGAAAGAGGAGGCATCGTATGCGTGGCGCGATGGGCGGCCCGCGCCTGCTTCTGAAACGGCTCCGCGAAGTCATGGCGGAACCCGTCTCGGCGCAGGAGAGGCTGGACAAGACCGTCGTCCTGATCGCCGCGAACATGGTCGCGGAGGTGTGCTCGGTCTATGTGCTGCGCAGCGACGGCACGCTCGAACTCTACGCCACCGAAGGCCTCAACCCCAACGCCGTCCATCTCACCACGATGCGCAAGGGCGAGGGTCTCGTCGGCCTCGTGGCCAAGGAGGCCGAGGCCGTCACCACGTCCGACGCGCAGCATCACCCCTCCTTCTCCTACAAGCCGGAGACCGGCGAGGAGATCTACAACGCCTTTCTCGGCGTGCCGATCCTGCGCGCCGGCGAGACGCTCGGCGTCCTCGTCGTCCAGAACCGGGCCCAGCGCACCTATTCGGAAGAGGAGATCGAGGCGCTCCTCACCGTCGCGATGGTGCTGGCGGAAATGATCGCCTCCGGCGAACTCCAGGCGCTCGCCCGCCCGGGCGCCGACCTCGCCAGCCGTCGGCCCCTGCACCTGACCGGCGCGCCGCTCGCCGAGGGCGTCGGCCTCGGCCATGTCGTGCTGCACGAACCCCGCGTCGTGGTGAAGACCCTCATCGCCGACGATGTCGGCCGCGAGACCAACCGCCTCGACAACGCCATCGTCGGCCTGCGCGATTCGATCGACGCCATGCTCGACCGCGGCGACCTCGCCCGCGCCACCGAGACCCTCGACGTGCTCGAAGCCTATCGCATGTTCGCGCAGGATCGCGGCTGGATCACCAAGATGCGCGAGGTCATCGCCACCGGCGTCACCGCCGAGGCGGCGGTGCAACGCGTCCAGTCGGACACGCGCGCGCGCATGCAGCGCGTCGCCGATCCGATCCTGCGGGAGCGGCTCTACGACCTCGACGACCTCGCCAACCGCCTCCTGCGCCAGCTGACCGGCGACGGCCACCACGTCTCGGCCGATTCCATGCCGAAGGACGCGATCCTGGTCGCCCGCTCCATGGGCCCGGCCGCCCTGCTCGACTACAGCCGCGACAGCCTGCGCGGGCTGATCCTGGAGGAAGGCGGGCCGACCAGCCATGTCGCCATCGTGGCGCGGGCGCTCGGCATCGCCACCGTCGGCGAGGTGCCGGGCATCACCAACCTCGTCGAGTCCGGCGATGCGATCATCGTCGACGGCACCTCCGGCGACGTCCAGGTCCGGCCGGCCGCCGACGTCGAGAAGGCCTATGCGGAGAAGGTGCGCTTCCGCGCGCGGCGCCAGGAGCAGTACCAGGCGCTCCGCCATCTGCCGAGCCGCACGCGCGACGGACGCGACATTCGGCTGTTCCTCAATGCCGGCCTGCTGGTCGACCTGCCGCATGTGAAGGAGAGCGGCGCCGACGGCATCGGCCTGTTCCGCACCGAGCTGCAGTTCATGATCGCCTCGCAATTCCCGCGCACCGGCGAGCAGCACGCCCTCTACAAGGCCGTGCTGGAGGCGGCCGGCGACCGGCCGGTGACCTTCCGCACCCTCGATATCGGCGGCGACAAGGTGCTGCCCTACATGCACCAGATCGAAGAGGAGAATCCGGCGCTGGGCTGGCGCGCCATCCGCCTCGGCCTCGACCGGCCGGGCCTGATGCGCTCGCAGCTGCGTGCCTTGCTGCAGGCGGCGGCGGGCCGGGAATTGCGGGTGATGTTCCCGATGGTCGCCGCCGTCGAGGAGTTCGATGCCGCCCGCGACGTGGTGGAGCGGGAGATCACCTTCCTGCGCCGCCACGGCAAGCCGCTGCCGGACCTCGTCAAGCTCGGCGCCATGGTCGAGGTCCCCGCTTTGCTGTTCCAGCTCGACGAGATCCTCGAGCGCGTCGACTTCCTGTCGGTCGGCTCGAACGACCTGTTCCAGTTCCTCTACGCGGTCGACCGCGGCAATGCCCGCGTGGCCGGCCGCTTCGATACGCTGTCGACCTCGGTCATGCGGGCCCTGAAGTCGATCGTCGACAAGGCGGGCGAAGCCGGGGTGCCGGTGACGCTGTGCGGCGAACTCGCCTCCAAGCCGCTGGAGGCGCTCGCGCTCATCGGCCTCGGCTTTCGCCAGCTGTCGATGACGCCGTCCGCGATCGGGCCGGTCAAGGCCATGGTGCTGGAGACCGATGCGGGCGAGGTGGGCGATCTCGTCCGCCGCCACGTCGCCGCCGATGCCGAGCGGCCGCTGCGCGAGGCCCTGCGGGACTTCGCCGAGCAGCGCGGCATTCCGCTTTAGCGGGCGACGCGCGGATATTCCTCCGCCTCGTCCCTGCCGCGATGCCGCGGCGCCAGGATGCGGACCGCACTCCGCTCTTTCATACGGATCCAGTTCGCCATGCTCCCTCTCGAACGCCTCGATGCCCTGCTCCGCCGCCGCGATTTCGTCGAGGCGCAACTCGCGTCCGGCCCGGACGCCGAGGTCTATGTGGCGCTGGCGCGCGAACTCGCCGAGCTCGATCCGGTCGCCGCCGTGATCCGGGAGTGGCAGGCGGCCCAGGAGGAGCTCAAGGGTGTCGAGGCGATGATCGCCGAGCCGGCGATGGCCGGCGAGATGGCGGAGATGGCGGAGCAGGAGCGAAAGACCCTCGTCCAGCGCGTCGCCGATCTCGAGACCTCGATCCGCCTCGCTCTGCTCCCGCGCGACGCGGCGGACGAGAAGTCGGCCATCCTCGAAGTGCGCGCCGGCACCGGCGGCGACGAGGCGGCCCTGTTCGCCGGCGATCTCCTGCGCATGTATATGCGCTATGCCGACCTGCAGGGATGGAAGACCGAGATCCTTTCGGAATCCGAGGGCACCATGGGCGGCTACAAGGAAGCCGCCATGGCGATCCGCGGCAAGGGCGTGTTCGCCAAGCTGAAATTCGAGTCGGGCGTGCATCGCGTGCAGCGCGTGCCGGTCACCGAGGCGGGCGGGCGCATCCATACGTCGGCGGCGACCGTCGCCGTGCTGCCGGAGGCGGAGGAAGTCGACATCGCCATCGACGAGAAGGACCTGAAGGTCGATGTCTTCCGCGCATCGGGCGCCGGCGGGCAGCACGTCAACACCACCGACAGCGCCGTGCGCATCACCCATCTGCCGACCGGCATCGCCGTCGCGGTCCAGCAGGAGCGCTCGCAGCACAAGAACCGCGCCCAGGCCATGGCCATGCTGCGCGCCCGGCTCTACGAGGCGGAACGGGAGCGCGTCGACAGCGCCAGGGCCGCGGACCGTCGCGACCAGATCGGCTCCGGCGACCGCTCCGAGCGCATCCGCACCTATAATTTCCCGCAGGGCCGGCTGACGGACCATCGCATCGGCCTGACGCTCTACAAGCTCGACCAGATCATCGCCGGCGATGCCCTCGGCGAGGTGATCGATGCGCTCGTCACCGAGAACCAGGCGCGCCTGCTGGCGGCGAACGAGGCGAGGGCGTGATCGCCCTGGGACCGCAGGCGTCTCCGCCTGCCCCTGGAAACACGGCCCCCGCCGAACCAGCCACGCGGGCCACCCCGCCGCACGCCCTTGGGGCGGCCGTCTCGTCCACGGAGAGGAAGAGCCGACGGGACATCCGCGCTCCCGGGAGCATGGCACGATGACGACCCTCGGCGCGCTCTATCGCCGGACGCTCGCCGCCTTGCGCGAGGCCGGCCTGCCCACGCCCGAGCTCGATGCGCGCTGGCTGGTGGCCGAAGCCGCCGGCGTCGAGGCGAGCCGCATCGTCCTCGATGGCGGCCGGGCGCTGGCGCCGGAAGCCGTGGCGAAGGCAGAGGGTTTCGTCGCCCGCCGGCTCGCCGGCGAGCCCGTCGATCGCATCCTCGGCACGCGCGATTTCTGGGGCCTCGCCTTCCGCCTCGCGCCGGCGACGCTGTCGCCGCGTCCCGACACCGAGACGCTGGTGGGCGCCTGCCTGGAGGCGCTGCCGGACAGGCAGGCCCCCTACCGCCTGCTCGATCTCGGCACCGGAACCGGCGCGATCCTCATTGCCCTCCTCGTCGAGAGGCCAGCGGCGACCGGCATCGGCATCGACAAGGCGGCGGAGGCCGTGGTGGCGGCGCGGGAGAATGCGAGGGCCAACGGCGTCGCGGACCGCGCCTGTTTCGCCGAGGGCGACTGGACGAACGGCCTCGACGGCCCGTTCGACCTCATCGTCTCCAATCCTCCCTATATTCCCGCCGCCGACATCGAAGGGCTCGACCGCGAAGTGCGCGAGCACGACCCCCGCCTTGCCCTCGACGGCGGCGAGGACGGCCTCGACGCCTATCGCGCCATCACGCGCGCCGCGCCCGCCCTGCTGGCGCCCGGCGGCATCCTCGCCCTCGAACTCGGCATCGGCCAGGAAGAGGCCGTCGCCGCCCTGATGCGGGCGGCGGGCCTGGCGATCCTCGCGCCGGCCCGCAAGGACCTGAGCGGTGTCGCCCGGGCCCTGCTGGGGCGCCGCCCCGGATGACGGCAGCCCGCATCGGGGCCGTCGCCGAAAATGCCCAAAATAAAAGCCCGGCCGGAAGGGATCCGGCCGGGCTTTCGAAACGATGAATGAAGGCGCTTACGCCGCTTCTTCTTCCGCAGCTTCCTCGAACTCGCCTTCCGCCTCGGCTTCCTTCGCGCCACCGCGCTTCGGACCCTTGGCGAGGTTGCCCTCGATCACCTTGACCGACTCGGCATCGCTCAGGTCGTCGACGGCGGCGAGTTCGCGCGCCATGCGGTCGAGCGCCGCTTCATAGAGCTGGCGTTCGGAATAGGACTGCTCGGGCTGCGCATCGGAGCGGTAGAGATCGCGCACGACCTCGGCAATCGCGATCAGATCGCCCGAATTGATCTTCGCTTCATATTCCTGGGCCCGGCGCGACCACATCGTCCGCTTGACGCGGGCACGCCCCTTGAGCGTCTCGAGCGCCTTGGCGACAATCGGCGCCTCCGACAATTTGCGCATGCCCACCGATACGATCTTCGTCGTCGGAACGCGCAACGTCATCTTGTCCTTCGCGAAGACGATCACGAACAGCTCGAGTTTGAAACCGGCTACTTCCTGCTCATCGATCGATACGATCTTGCCGACGCCGTGCGAAGGATACACGATGTGTTCGCCAGTCTTGAAGCCTTGCTTTGTGGACGTCTTCTTCGCTGTCGTCATGACGCTTCAACGCTCCTTATATGGTGACCTGACGCGCAATCTCAGGCCATGCCAATTGCGGTCGGACAGGACATCCGTTGCCGCGAACATCATTCGACATTGAAACCAGGCCAAAGCTCAAAAGCCACCGCGAGGATAGTCGAACTGAATGACGGTCAAAAAGTCCAAAGTGCCTGCCAGCGCTGACCACGCCGATAGACAGAGATCCCTTGTAGCTGAGCACAAAAAAATGGCCCCTGTGCGGAGCAGCGGCGGGGGTAACTTGGTCTCTCTCTAACCCATGGGAAAATTATATATATCAAAAACGGATAAAAATCAACGCTTTTGCAGACGCAAAGCCGCATTGCGGCGCGTGCGCACGATGTCGCGGATGACAGCGACAAGGTCGGGACCGGAGGTTCGCCGGCACGTCCCGGAGCCGGCGGCGATGCGTGCCTGCTTCCGGGGAAGACCTTCATGCCGGCCCGCCCGGGGCCGGCATTTCCCGGTGCCTTCAGCTCAGGCGTCGCCCTCGCCGGGCTCCGGCGACAACAGGTCGAGCTTGCCGGGCTTGCCGTCCCATTCCTTCGCATCGGCCGGGCCGTCGCGCTTGATGGTGATGTTCGGCCAGGACTTGGCGTATTGCGCGTTGACTTCGAGCCAGGCGTCCAGCCCCTTCTCGGTGTCCGCCTTGATCGCGTCGGCCGGACATTCCGGTTCGCAGACACCGCAATCGATGCATTCGTCGGGATGGATGACGAGCATGTTCTCGCCCTCGTAGAAGCAGTCCACCGGGCAGACTTCCACGCAGTCCATATATTTGCACTTGATGCAGTTTTCTGTGACCACATAGGTCATGAGCGGCAATTCCTGGCAGATTACGATTTTGCTTGATGTGCGTAGCCGAACTGGGCGGGCGGTTCAAGGCGCCCAAGCACAGTGCTGCCATTCCCCCTCGTATGGATTTCGCGAGGCCTTCTTCCGGAAGATGGGATCACAACAGGTCCCGCGCAAGGCTTTCCTCCCAGCGCCGCTCTGCCGCGAGAATGCCGTTGGCGAAGGCCTTGACTTCGCCCTCCAGGAAGAAAACGTCGGCTGAAGCGCGCATGGAGGTCGATATTTCCAGGCGGATGGCCCAATTCTCCCGTCCCATCTCGTATTCCTGCGTCAGGCGATAGCGCGCGCTGAGCGGATCGCTGCCCTTGACGGTCAATTCACGCCTCAGGCTGTGCGACAGCGTGGTGTCGATGTCGTCGAAGCGCAGCACCCCCTCGCCGAACAGCCCGCCCTCGCCATGGGTGACATAGGTCGCGGTGTCCGTGAGAAGGTCGAGCGTGTGGGTGCGCGTCATCCGGCCCAGGGCGACCTGGGTGACGGGAGCGCGTGCGGCGCTGCGAGGCGGCTCGAAGGTTACGGCGGGCTCGGCGGTGTCCATGGCCCGCACCGGCAGGTGCAGCCGGCCCGGGCAGCGCAGCGTCAGCGTCGCCACCTCCGGCGCCGGCCAGATCAGCGGCCAATAGGCGGTCGAGAACGCCAGGCGGACCTTGTGCCCGGGCGCGAAGGCATAGCCGCAATCGCTGAGCTTGAGCCCGATGTCGTAGAAGCGCCCCGGCACGAGCGCTTCGGGTTCGGCGTGGCTGTCGCGGTGGGTGAGGTTGAGCACCGCATAGGCGACGCGTCGCGACGAGCCGTCCGGGGCGACGTCGCAGAGCCGGACGCAGAGCTGGGCGAGCGGCTTGTCCGAGGAAAGCGCCACTTCGAGTTCGGCGCCGCCGAGCAGTTCGAGCCGCTCCGTGAGGGCGTCGCTGTCGAACACGCAGGAGAATGCGTCATCATGCCGCTGGTCGGCCGGCTCCTCGCCGGGAACCCCCGTCCCCATCCATTCGCCCGCCGCCGAGCCGGTCCAGGCCGGCGAGGAGAAGGCGATTTCTTCCGAGGATCCCGACTGCGCCAGCAGGGCGCCGGGCCCCAGATGGAAGGTCCGCGGACCGATCCGCGGCGAGGGCCAGACAGCCTCGCCGACGAAGCGGCCCGGCACGGGATCGCGATGGCCGGGCGGCGTCCACTCCTCGACGAAGGCGCGCAGCATCGGCTCGGCCATGATGCCGCGATCCTCGCCCTTCAGCCAATGGTCCCACCAGCGCACCGCCTCCTGCAGGAAGCCGATCGCGGGGCCGGGCACGCCGTCCTGCGGATAGATATGGGCCCAGGGTCCGATCAGGCCGAGCCGCGGCACGCCGAGCCCTTCGAGCATGCGCGGTATCGCATTGGTATAGGCGTCGCCCCAGCCGCCGACGGCGAACACCGGGCAGGCGATGGCCGAGAAATCCTCGCAGATCGAGCCATGGCGCCAATAGGCGTCCCGGCGCTGATGCGCCAGCCACAGAGCGGGAAAGAACGGCAGGTGTTCGAGGCGCCGGAGCCATTGCTCGTACCAGCCCTCTCCCACCAAGGCGGGATCGGCCGACCGCCCCTGATAGGCGAGCATGATGGCGCCCCACCACAGATTGTCGTTGAGGAGCGTGCCGCCCATGAAATGGATGTCGTCGGCGTAGCGGTCGTCGGTGGAGCAGACCGTGATGATCGCCTTCAGGGCCGGCGGGCGGAGGGCGGCGACCTGCAGGCAGTTGAAGCCGCCCCAGCTCTTGCCCATCATGCCGACCGACCCGGAGCACCAGGGCTGCGCCGCCAGCCAGGCGATCACCTCGCAGGCGTCGTCCAGCTCCCGCGGCAGATATTCGTCGTCCATCAGCCCGTCGGATTCGCCGCTGCCGCGCATGTCGACGCGGATGGCGGCATAGCCGTTCTCGGCGAACCAGCCATGCATCGGCTCGTCGCGGCCGCGGGTGCCGTCGCGCTTGCGGTAGGGGATATATTCCAGGATCGCCGGCACCGGACGGGCCTCGGCGTCGGCGGGAAGCCAGAGCCGCGCCGCCAGCCGCGTGCCGTCCGCGAGGGGAATGAAGAAATGCTCGAGGGTGCGCACGGCGCTCATGGTCAAATCCGGGAACGATGCAATGAATAGGTGATCGAACGGTGCGCGGGGCCGGCTCCAGGCGGCTCCGCCGTCAGAGGATCTTGCGCTCCTCGAGAATATGGTCGAGCCAATGCGTGTCCATCTCCGGCACGGAGCTGATCAGCTTCTCCGTATAGGGGTGGAAGGGCGGCGAGAAGATGTCGGCGGTGGCGCCCTGCGCGATGATCTCGCCCTTCAGCATCACGGCCGTGCGGTGGGCGATGCGACGCACCGTGCCGAGATCGTGGGTGATGAAGATATAGGCGAGGCCGAGCTCGTCCTGCAGCTTCTTGAGCAGCTTGAGCACCCCTTCGGCCACCAGCGGATCGAGCGCCGAGGTCGGTTCGTCGCAGATGATCACCTCCGGCTCGGCCGCGAGCGCCCGCGCGATGCATACGCGCTGCTTCTGGCCGCCGGAAAGCTGGCCGGGTCGGCGGTCGGCGAAATCCTCCGGCAGGCCGACGAGGCGCAGCAGTTCCAGCACCCGCTTGCGGATGTCCGCGCCCGAGCGGTTGAAGTAGAATTTCACCGGCCTGCCGATGATCTGCGCCAGGGTCTGGCGCGGATTGAGCGCCACGTCCGGCATCTGGTGCACCATCTGCAGCCGGCGCAGGATGTCCTTGCTGCGGCGGCCGAGAGCCGGCGCGAGGCTCTTGCCGTCCAGCGTGATGTCGCCTTCCCAGCGCGGCAGCAGCCCGACGATGATGCGGGCGATCGTGCTCTTGCCCGAGCCGGATTCGCCGACCACCGCCAGCGTCTCGCCCTTGGCGAGCACGAAGGATGCATCCTTGACCACCGCCACCGGCCCGTAACCGGCTGTGACCTTGGTCAGGCTGAGGACGGGACGGGCATCCCGCACCGGCTCGGTCAGCTGCAGATGCTCGGCGTCGCGCCGCTCGTTGACGAGGGCGCGGGCATAGTCGGTCCTGGGCTGTTCCAGGATCTGGCGGGCCTCGCCCACCTCCACCATCTTGCCGTGGCGCAGCACCATGATGCGATGGGCGATCTGCGCCACGACGGCGAGGTCGTGGGTGATGTAGAGGCCGGCCGTCCCGAATTCGCGGATGAGCTCGCGCAGCAGGGCGAGGACCTCGATCTGCGTGGTCACGTCGAGCGCCGTCGTCGGCTCGTCGAGCACGATGACGTCCGGCCGGCAGCTCATCGCCATCGCCGCCATCGCGCGCTGGAGCTGGCCGCCCGACACCTGATGCGGGTAGCGGCTGCCGATCGTATCGGGATTGGGCAGCTGCAGCGTGCGGAACAGCTTGCGCGCATAGGCTTCCGCTTCCGTCCGCGTCATCACGCCGTGGATCACCGGCGCCTCGCAGACCTGGTCCATCAGGGTCATCGACGGGTTGAACGACGCGGCGGCGCTCTGGGCGATATAGGCGATGCTCTTGCCGCGGATCACCCGGCGCTGCGCCGCGGTCGAGGCGCGCAGCTCCTTGCCGTCGAGCATGATGGTGCCGCCGGTGATGCGCATGCCGGCACGGGCATAGGCCATCGACGCCAGGCCGATGGTGGACTTGCCCGCCCCGGACTCGCCGATCAGCCCCAGAATCTCGCCTGGCCGCAGGGTGACGTCGACATTGTCGACGAGAACGCGGCCGGTGATGGTTTCGACCCGCAGCTGTTCGAGCTGGAGGATGAAATCGTCCTTGCCCGCCCCGCTTGGCCCCGGAGCCTTCGGAGAGGGGTGGTTCTGGTCCGTATTTGTCTGGTCCATGTCAGCTCCCTACAGTTCGGCCTGCGCGCCGGAGGGGCGGGCATCGATGGACAGGAACCAGTCGACCACGAGATTGATGCCGACGGTCAGAAGGGCGATCGCAGCGGCGGGATAGAGTGCCGAAGCCGAGAACATCGACGGAACCGACTGATGCAGCGCCAGGCTCTGCATGTCGTCGCGCACCATGCCGCCCCAATCGGACAAAGGCAGCGGCACGCCGAGGCCGAGGAAGCTCAGGGCCGCGATGAGCAGGAAGTTGAAGCAGAAGCGCAGCCCGAATTCCGACAGCAGGGGCGCCATGGCGTTGGGCAGGATTTCGCGCCGCACCACCCACCAGAGCCCCTCGCCGCGCAGCCGCGCCACCTCCACGAAATCGAGTGCGGCCAGGTTCATGCCCAGCGCACGGGCCAGGCGGAACACGCGCGTCGAATCGAGGAAGGCCAGGGTCAGGACCAGCGACGTGAGCGACTGGCCGAAAATACCGAGGATGATCAGCGCCCAGATCAGCGAGGGAATGGAGAGGACGATGTCGACCAGGCGGGAAAGGACGACGTCGATCCACCGGCCCGTCACCGCGGCGATCAGGCCCAGCGTGATGCCGATGGCGAAGGACAGGAGAGTGGTGACGAGGGCGATGCCGATCGTCAGGCGTGCGCCGTAGACCAGCCGGGTCAGGATGTCCCGGCCGATCCTGTCCGTGCCCAGCCAACTCGTCGCCGAGATGCCCTGGAACATCTTGCCGACGATCTGGGTGTCGGAATAACGCATCAGCGACGGGCCGATGAGCGCCACCAGGATGTTGAGCAGGATGATGCCGAGGCCGATGACGGCCGTGGGGGGCGCTTTGTGTCCGAAGATTCTCATGCCGCCCTCATTACCGTGGATGCCGCAGGCGCGGGTTGAGGATGATCGCCAAGACGTCGGCGATGGTGTTCAGGATGATGAAGATCGCGGCGAAGAGCAGGCCGCAGGCCAGGATGACCGGGATGTCGCGCTTGCTGACCGCGTCGATCATGTATTGGCCGACGCCCGGATAGGTGAACACCTTCTCGACGAGCACGACGCCCACCACCAGATAGGCGATGTTCAGCGCCACCACCGAAATGATCGGGGAAGCGGCGTTCGGCAGGGCATGGCGGGCGACGACGCGGCTGCGCTTCACGCCCTTCAGGAAGGCCATTTCGATATAGGGCGTCGACATGATCGACAGCACGGAGTTGCGCGTCATGCGCATCATATGCGCGCAGACCAGGCACGTCATGGCGACGGCGGGCAGGAACGTCGCGAACACCCGTGCCCAGAAGCCCATGTCCGCGGTGACGTTGCTGGCGGTCGGGGGGAACCACATGCCCTTGCCGGTGAAGAGCAGGATGAGCACGCCGCCGACGAAGAATTCCGGCATGGAGATGGCGATGAGCGCGCCGATATTCGCGGCCCGGTCGGACAGGCGCCCCTCGGTGATCGCGCAGGTGACGCCGGTGACGATCGCCAGCGGAACGGAAAGCAGCGTGGCGAAGGAGGCCAGCCACATCGTATTCTTGAAGCGCGGCCACAGGTCGTCGACGATGACGCGCTGGTTGGTATAGGACTTGCCGAAGTCGAAATGGACCAGCACGTTCCACAGCCAGGACAGGTAGCGCGTCAGGGGCGGCAGGTCGAGGCCGACGTCGTGCCGATAGGCAGCCACCGTCGCCGGCGTGGCCGACTGGCCGAGCACCGCCGTCGCCGCGTCGCCCGGCAGCGCCAGTGTCAGCAGGAATATGATCACGGAAATGGCGAAGAGCGTCACCACTCCCTGGAAGATGCGCCAAGCAATGAGACGTGCCACGACGGCGTCCTTTCCAACGGAAATTAAGGAGGCGCACGCACGGCGCAGCCCCCCGCGCGTGCCTCGGCCTTCGGCGTCTTGAAAGGAAGAAGGGGCGAGCCCGATGCGGCTCGCCCCTTCTGGTCCGTCAGGCGAACCAGCCCTTTTCCGCGATGCGCTGATCGCACATGTCGTAGCGGGCGTGGGGCGCGGTACCCATCACCTTCTTGGAATAGCCGTCGAGATAGTCGCCGACCGCGTAGCAGACCATGCCGCCGTCGTCGTGGATCATCTTCTGGCACTCGGCATACATCTGCATGCGCTTGGGCTCGTCGGCCTCGACGCGGGCGGCCGTCAGCACCTTGTCGAACTCCGGACGCTTCCAATGCGTGTCGTTCCAGTTGGCGGTCGACAGGAAGGTCTGCGACAGCTGGAGATCGACGTTCGGCCGGCCGCCCCAGTAGACGGCGCAGAAGGGCTCCTTCAGCCAGATGTTGGACCAGTAGCCGTCGCCGGACACGCGGGTGACGGTGAGGTCGATGCCGGCCTGCTTCATGGCTTCCTGGTAGAGAACGCCGGCATCGGTCGCGCCGCTATAGGCGCCTTCCGACACTTTCAGCTCCAGCTTCGGGCTGCCGGCCTTCTTGTAGTAGGACAGCGCCTTGTCCGGGTCGTACAGCGTCTGCGGCACGTCCTTGGCATAGTATTTGTTGGACGGCGAGATGGTGGTGTCGTTGCCGATGGTGGCGTAGCCCTGATAGATGGTGTCGACGATCTTCTTGCGGTCGATGCCGTATTTCAGCGCCCAGCGCAGGTCGGCGTTGGTGTAGGGGTCGGTGTCGCACAGCGCCACGAAGGCGAAGCGGTTGCCGGTGCCCTTGCTCTGCACGACGCTGGTATCGGCGGAGGCCGTGAGGATCTCGACGGTCTTGGGATCGAGGCGGTTGATGGCGTCGACCTGGCCCGCCAGCAGCGCCTGGAGACGCGCCGTCGCATCCGGAATGTATTGAAGTTCGATCGAGTCGAAATTGCCGCGGCCGGGCTTCCAGTAATTGCCCGTGTTCTTGGTCAGCACGCGCACGCCGGGCTCGAAGCTCACCAGCTTGAAAGCGCCGGTGCCGTCGGGCTTGGAGAAGTCGGTGAAGCCGTTCGGCACGCACAGGACGTGATAGTCGGAGAGATTGTAGGGAAGGTCGATATTGCCGTCGCTCAGCGTGATCTGGATCTGCGTCGGGCTGAGCTTCTTGACGTCGGTGATGGAGCTGAGGAGATCCTTCGCCGCCGATTTGGTGTCGCCGCGGTGGAGATTGATCGAATAGATCACGTCGTCGGCGTCGAGCGTCTTGCCGGAATGGAAGGTCACGCCCTTGCGGACATTGAAGATCCACTCCTTGGCGCCGGGCTTGGCTTCCCAGCTTTCCAGCAGCTCGCCGGTCGCATTGCCCGCCGCATCGATTTCGACGAGACCGTTCCAGATCTGGTAGCCGAAGGAGATCGGGACGGAATCGGCATAGGTGCGCGGATCGAGGCTGTCCGAAGCCGAGCCGCCTTCCATGCCCAGGCGCAGCGTGCCGCCCTTCTTGGGCGCGTCCGCTGCCGATGCCACTCCTCCCAGAGCGCCGAAGCTCAACCCGAGCGCCGCGGCGCCCAACATCAATTCGCGCCGGTCGAGGATCAGCCCCGAACCACGCTCCGTAAAGCTCTTACCCTTCATAGTCACTTTTCCCTGCGGCTCGCCTGAATGAAAATCCGCGCCCGTTACCCGGGCGTTCAACGTGCGCACTATCGTGTCTTGCATTGGGGCGTGCAAGAGACTTGCAAACGACATCAAATGACAGCAGGGCGACGTCCCCTCGTTTTCATCGTCCGGAAACGCCGCGCGACCCGTCGCTTTGACTGGCCGGTAAAGCTTTTTCCGTTGAAATTCACCATCTTGCCGGTCTTTCCGCCGGGCAAGCCGGCATCCCGCGCTTGATGTGTTGCGACACCCGGAGGCGTATCCCGCCCGCCGCCTCGGTGGCATTTCCAAAAAGAAGAGGGCGCTTCGCTCCGAAGCGCCCTCTCGTTGTTTCAAGCGTGCAGCCTTCAGCCGTGGACGGTCTCACCGTGAAGGTTGATGTCGAGACCTTCGACTTCCACTTCCTTGCTCACCCGCAGGCCGATGGTGAAGTCGATGGCCTTGAGGATGATGAAGGTGACGATGGCGCAATAGACGAAGGTGTAGACGACGCCGATCGCCTGGATGCCGATCTGCCCGAAATTGCCGTCCATCAGCCAGCCCTTGCCGGCGGAATTGATCGCGTTGGACGCGAACACGCCCGTCAGGATGGCACCGAGCGCACCGCCGACGCCATGGACGCCCCAGGCGTCGAGCGCGTCGTCATAGCCGAAGCCGCGCTTCATCCACACTGCCGAGAAGTAGCAGACGATGCCGGCCAGGACGCCGATGCAGAGCGCGCCGGTCGGGTCGACGAAGCCGGAAGCCGGCGTGATCGCCACGAGGCCGGCGACGGCGCCCGAGATCATGCCGAGGATCGAGGGCTTCTTGGCCACGATCCATTCGATGAACATCCAGGCGAGCGACGCGGCGGCGGTGGCGATCTGGGTCGCGGCCATGGCCATGCCGGCATTGACGTTCGAGGTAACGGCGGAGCCGGCGTTGAAGCCGAACCAGCCCACCCACAGCAGCGAAGCGCCGATGAGGCTGAGGACGAGGTTGTGCGGCGCCATGTTCTCGGTGCCGTAGCCGACGCGCTTGCCGATGACGAGGCAGCTCACGAGGGCCGCCGTACCGGCGTTCAGATGCACGACGGTGCCGCCGGCATAGTCGAGCACGCCGTCGCCGCCGAGCAGGCCGCCGCCCCAGACCCAATGCGCGATCGGGCAGTAGACGAAGATCAGCCACAGGCCCATGAACCACAGGAAGGCGGAGAACTTCATGCGATCGGCGAAGGCGCCTGCGATCAGGGCCGGCGTGATGATCGCGAAGGTCATCTGGAAGCACATATAGACCGATTCAGGAATCGTCGGCGCCAGCGCGCTGGTGACGTTCACACCCATCGGGCGCAGCAGGGCGTAGCTGAAGCCGCCGAAATAGGCCTGGTGCGAACCGCCGTCCGTGAAGGCGAGGCTGTAGCCGATGACCATCCACAGCACGGTGATCAGGGCCGTGCAGGCGAAGCTCTGGCCCAGCGTCGCCAGGACGTTCTTCCCACGGACCATGCCGCCATAGAAGAGCGCGAGGCCGGGAATCGTCATCATCAGGACGAGCGCGGTGGAAGTCAGCATCCAGGCGGTGTCGCCAGTATCGATCTTCGGCGCAGCCGGCGCGGCCGCTGTCTGGGCGAGAGCCGGCATCGCCAGCAATGCAGCAGCGATGAAGGCGGGCACCGCATATTTGAGGGAACGGGAAAGGGCCATTGAGCGAAGTTCCTGTTTCGTAATTATTATCTGGAATCTGTTCAGAGCGCGTCGCCGTCGCGCTCGCCGGTGCGGATGCGGACAGCCGTCTCGATCGGCGTGACGAAGATCTTTCCGTCGCCGATCTGGCCGGTCTTGGCGGCGGCGGTGATCGCGTCGATCACCTTGCTCACCAGTTCGCTGGCGACCGCGACTTCGATCTTCAGTTTCGGCAGGAAGCTCACGGCATATTCGGCGCCGCGATAGATCTCGGTATGTCCCTTCTGCCGGCCATAACCCTTCACCTCGGTCACTGTCAGGCCATGCACGCCCAAGGCGGTGAGCGCGTCGCGCACTTCCTCGAGCTTGAACGGCTTGATGACGGCCATCACTATCTTCATGCTGTATTTCCCCCATCGGGCCCGACGAACCGGCCCCGGACACTGGCTTTACCGCAACAGGCGCTTCTCGAGAGAGGGCGTTCCTGCGGCCTGCTCCTCTCCTTTCAAGGGGCGTGCCAATCTCGAGCCCATAGGCTAAGATTATGATGAGCAAGGAAAAAATCGCCGTTTGCCACTTTCGGAATCATCGATGCGCGCTCGTTCTGCCAAAAAAATAGGCATCCAGGCCATTGTTACAGCACTCGCGCTCTCGAGTTGCCGGGCTCTGGCGGATCCTTGTGCAGTTACGGCGGGGATGGGCGAGAGTGTGACGATTTCAGGCATGAGGGACGACAATCGCCTCACGCTCGCCGATGGCCGCGTGGTCCAGATCGCCGGTCTCGATCTGGCGTCCCTGCGCCTGCCGGCGCTCGCCGGCCGAGACGCCATCCTGCTGTCGGCCGCCCCGCCCGATCGGCACGGGGCCCTGCATGCGGGCCTTTATGTGGAGGGAGAGGATCTCGCCCTCGTCCTGGCCTCGCAGGGAAGGGCCCGCATCCGGCCGATTCCGGGCGAAGAGGCCTGTTACGGACAATTAATGACTGCGGAAGAAAATGCACGAAAAGCCCGTCTTGGCCTCTGGGCCGATCCGGGCTATGCAATCGCAGATGCGAACGCTTCCGAATCTGTTGCTCGCCAAGCGGATGGCTTCGCCATTTTGAGAGGTCGCATTCAGCATATCGGTATGACCAAGACGACGGTATGGATCGATTTTGGAAGGGTGTGGCGCGAGGATGTGACGCTTGCGGTGCCCCGCAAGCAATGGTCGCGCTTCGAGGCAGCCGGGCTTGGCCAGGCTGCGCTGACGGGAAGCGTCGTCCGCGCGCGGGGCGTCGTCACCATGCGTGACGGGCCGCGCATCGATATTACCGAGCCGGCGGCGATCGAACGCATTGCGCCGGGAAGCGATTGAGTGGGCGAGGCGCAAGCAGGATGCGGGTCCGTATGTCGAAAGGTGGGGTCTGGCTGAGGCTCGGCGTGCTGATGGTCGGGCTCGGCCTGTCGTCCTGCGCCTCGGTCGGCGACAACGACCCTCTTCCGTCTCCGTCCGTCAAGGCCACGCCGGTCTCCCTGCCGGTGGGAGCGCCGCGCGTCATCGCGCCGCCCACGGCGGACGACCGCGAAAGCGACCGGCTGCTGGCCGCCTATGGCGGGGCTTATCGCAACGCCGGCCTCGACCGCTATCTCGACGACCTCGTCCAGCGCCTTGCGGCCCAGTCCGACAGGCCGGACATCCCCTATCGCCTCACCGTGCTGAACGCCTCCTCGATCAATGCTTTCGCCCTGCCGTCGGGGCGGCTCTACGTCACCCGCGGCCTTCTGGCGCTCGCCAATGACGACGCCGAGATCGCGGCCGTCGTCGCCCATGAGATGGCGCATGTCTCGGCCCGGCACGCCCTCGCCCGCGCCAATCTCGAGCGTAAGTCGCAGCTCGTCTCCAGCGTGATGACCGACGTGCTGCACAATACGGCGGGCGCCTCGGCCAGCGAGCAGCGCGCGCAGATCAGCCTCGCGAGCTTCTCGCGCCAGCAGGAACTCGACGCCGACCAGATCGGCATCCGCACCATCGCCAAGGCCGGCTTCGATCCCTACGGCGCGGTCCGCTTCCTGACGTCCATGCGCCGGCAGGTGGAAGCGCGCACTCGTCCGGCCACGCCCGACTTCCTCAGCACCCATCCTTCGACGCCCGAGCGCATCGACAAGGCGAACCAGGAGGCGCAGGCCTTCGGGCCGCCCGGGGCGGGCGAGCACGACAGATACCGCTATTTGTCGGTCATCGACGGCCTGACCTATGGCGAGGATCCGGGCCAGGGCTATACGCAGGGGCGCATCTTCTGGCAGCCCCGCCTGGGCTTCACCTTCACCGCGCCGGCCAACTTCACGCTCGACAACACGCCCCAGGCGATTCTCGGCATAGACGGCAACGGCCGGGCCCTGCGCCTCGACACGGTCAAGCCCAAGGAGGGCCAGTCGCTTTCGGCCTATCTGGGCTCGGGCTGGATCACCGGCGTCGACACCGGCTCCATCACCACCGTGACCATCAACGGCAGCGAGGCGGCCACCGGCCTGGCCCGCGGCCAGGACTGGAGCTTCCGCCTCTACGCCATCCGCTTCGACGGCGACGTCTATCGCCTCATCCTCGCGGCGAGGACCCTCGATGCCCCCACGGACGCGCTGTTCCAGGAGACGGCGAACTCTTTCCGGCGCATGACGGCGGAGGAGCAGCGCAACGTCCACCCCGAACATATCGACATCGTCACCGTGCGGGCGGGCGACACGCTGCAGTCGCTCTCGTCCCGCATGGTCGAGCCGCAGGACCAGCTCGACCATTTCCTCGTGCTCAACGGCCTCGACGCCGGGGCGCAGCTCAAGCCGGGCGACCGGGTGAAGATCGTCTCGCAATAGGAAGGCGGCCGGCGCGCCCGTCCGGCCCGCGGCCGGCGGTGCTCAGGCCTCGATCCTGCGGCTGATCTTGTGCCCGAGAACGTCGAGCGCATAGGACTTGGCCACCATGTCCATGCCCGGACCGAGAAGGCCCGTCCTGCTGTCGGCGCCGGCGTGCCGGCCAGTCCGGCAGGAGCCTGCCGGCCCCCCGCCGCGTCCAGCATCGCCTCCAGCGGCACGAGGACCGAGGCCTGCAGCCGCAGGAATTCGCGATAAGGCCCGCGCCGGCCAAGGTCGCAGGCCGAGTATCGCGCGTCGACGCGCGTCATGCGCCTGCGCCGTGCGTGCACGCAGTTCAGATCGAATTGCCATGCGCTCGCGTCCGTCGCCTTTCCGCCTGGCTGCGTTCCGCCGCATCCTGCAGCGGAACGGCCGTCATCGCCATCCCCCGGCCCGGATCGCCTCCGCGAGGCGCGAGACGTCCGGTCCGCTCGGACGATCCTCCTCCAGCCTGTCGACATGGCGGCGCACGAAGCCGTGGATCCCGGCCGTGCCATGCCCGAGGGAGGACGGCTCGCCGCGCAGGTCGATGGCCTGGGCCGCCACCACCATCTCGCAGGCCGCCAGCACGCGCAGCCTCTCGGCGCTCTCGGCGAGCTTGGTGATCGCGGCCGGCGCATTGGCAGAATGATCCTCGACCCCGTCGGCCGTGTGCAGCAAGGCCAGGGTTGCGGGCTGGGCGCGCGAACGGATCTCGGCCTCCAGCGCGCCGATCGCCTTCTGCAGCGTGCCGAAGCCGGTCCGGCTTTGCCCCATCGGGGTGAGAAAGCGCGGCTGGTCGGAATAATGGGGCGACATCAGCTTCAGGGCGCGCTGCGCCGAGATCGTCGCGGCGTGGGACAGGGCCTGCGCCAGCGCCTCGAAGCGCAGGGTGAAGGCGGTCATGTCGAAATTGCCGTTGGAAACCAGCTGTCCGTCGACGATGACCGGATTGTCGCCGGAATGGTTGAGCTCCAGCGCCACCATCGCCTCGGCTTCGGCGAACACCGTCCGCGCCGCGCCGTGCACCGGCGCCACGCAGCGATAGGAAAGCGGATCCTGCACCCGCTTGCCGGGTCCGCCGCCCGCGAGCCTTCCCCCGACGAGCAGCGCCAGGATGGCCGCGGCCGCCGCCATCTGCCCCGGCCCGGGCCGTGCCGCGTTCACCGCTTCCGCCAGGGGCGAGACATTGGCGCCGAAGGCTTCCATCGACAGGGCGGCGGAGCGGTCCAGCGTATCGAGCGCCAGCCGCGCATCGACGAGCGCCAGCGCGCCGCGCCCGGTCGAGGCGGCGTTGGCGACGACCAGCGCGTGTCCGTCCTTGGGGCCGATCGGCACCGGCCCGAGGCCGGCCCGTTCCAGCGCCCGGCCGCCGGCAAAGCGCTCTCCGCCGACCTCCGCCTCGCCTTCGCCGAGAAGCGCCAGGGCCATATGCGCCAGCGGCGCCAGGTCGGCGGCGCCGACCGAGCCGATCGAGGGCACGATCGGGTGGAGCCCGGCATTCAGCGCATCCGCCAGAGCGAGCGGCACCGCCAGGGACACGCCGGTCCGCCCGACCGTCATGCCGGCGATGCGCGCGAACATCATGGCGCGGACCTCGTCCGTCGGCATCGCATCGCCCACGCCGACGGCACGCGCGAAGGCGACGCGGCGCTGGAACGCCGCCAGGTCGTCCGGCGAAAGCCGGGTGTCGACGCCGGCGCCGAGGCCGGTGGTGAGGCCATAGACCGGCTTGTCGTCGGCGATCGCCTTCTCGATCACGGCACGGGCGGCCGCGATCCGCGCCTTCGCGGCATCGGAAAGGGTGATGGCCCTGCGCTCGCGCGCGACCGCCGCCACGTCGTCGATCGTCAGGGGCGCGTCGCCGATCACCATGAACTCGCCTGCCATCGCCTCTCTCTCGCTGCGGCATCCCGGGTCGCGACACGCCGCGTGACCTGCCGCGCCCGATCGCTTAGAAGGAATCACGTTTGAAATCGAGGGTGACCATGAGCGCGCTGACCGAACTCTTCTTGTGCCGCACCGACAATTTTGGCGTCCTGATCCACGATCCGTCGACCGGGCGCACCGCCGCCATCGACGCCCCGGAAGCGGAGGCGATCGAAGCCGCCCTCGCCCGGCGGCAATGGCGCCTGACCGACATCCTGGTCACGCATCACCATGCCGACCACGTCGAGGGCATCGAGGCGCTGAAGGCCTCGCATGGCTGCCGCGTCGTCGCGGCGAAGGCCGACGCCCACCGCATTCCCGCCGTCGACGAGACGGTGAGCGAGGGCGACATCGTCTCGGTGGGATCGCTGGAGGCGAAGGTCATCGACACGCCCGGCCACACCGTCGGCCACATCGTCTACTGGTTCGAGGGCGAGAAGATCCTGTTCGCGGCCGATACGCTGTTCTCGCTCGGCTGCGGCCGCCTGCTCGAGGGCACGCCCGCCGACATGTGGGGCTCGCTGCAGAAGCTGCGCGCGCTTCCGGACGATACGGTGCTCTATTGCGGGCATGAATACACGCTCGCCAATGCGCGCTTCGCCCTCACGGTCGATCCCGGCAACGAGGCGCTGAAGAAGCGGGCGGCCGAGGTCGAGACCCTGCGCTCCCAGCACCGCTTCACCCTGCCGGTGACGCTGTGGTCGGAAAAGCGCGAGAATCCCTTCCTGCGTGCCGACGATCCCGCCATCGCCAGCGCGGTCGGCCTCGACGGCGCCGATGCGCTCACGGTGTTCACCGAGATCCGCGAACGCAAGAACCGGTTCTGACCGGGAGCGCGGACGTGCGGTCCGCTCTTCCTCGCCGCCCATGATCTCAACAGCGGACAGGATGTCCGCGCTCCGGAGAGCGCCATGTCTCCCGCCGACATCATCGCCCGTCTCGGCATGACGCCGCATCCGGAAGGCGGCCATTACGTCGAGACCTTCCGCGACACGGTGAGCGCGGAGGGCCGCGCGGCATCGACGGCGATCTATTACCTGCTGCAGGCCGGCGAACGCTCGCACTGGCATCGGGTCGACGCCGCCGAGATCTGGCATTTCCATGCCGGCGCGCCGCTCGCCCTCGAGCTTTCGGCCGACGGCACGAATCGGACGCTGCTGCGGCTCGGGGTCGACCTCGCAGCCGGCGAACGCCCGCAGGGCGTCGTGCCGGCCGGCACCTGGCAGGCGGCGGCGAGCCTCGGCGACTGGACGCTGGTCGGCTGCACCGTGGCGCCGGGCTTTCGCTTCGAAGGCTTCGAGATGGCCGCGCCCGAATGGGAGCCTCGTTAGGGCGGCCGTCCACACCGGGGCAAGGGTGGGTGAAATCCTGCCGCGACCCGCATCGTCGGCGCTTGGACACTGCCGGGCATGGATATACATTGCTCCAGTGTATATCCACGGAGGCGCATATGCTGGTCGCGAAGTGGGGAAACAGCCTGGCGGTCCGCCTTCCCGCCAGCGTCGTCGAGGCTCTCGACTTGAAGGAAGGCGACGACATCGTGATCAACATCGCCGATCGGCGCGAGCTGGAAATCGCCCGCAAGCCGGGACGCGAAGAATTTTTGAAGCGGCTGCAGGCCTTGCGCGGCCTTCTCCCGGCGGATTTCACCTTCGTCCGGGACGAGGCGAATGCCCCGTAGCTTCTTCGACGCCAATGTTATGATCTTCCTGCCGCAATATGGCTTCGAGAGTGGGCCGAAGTCCGCCCTTCGGCCGCCGATCTTTATGCGTCCCTTATATCCCTCCCCCACAATCGCAATCGAACCCTGACGCCGCCTAGTGAGATAGTCCCGCCTGCACCCAATGGGGGTGGAGGTTCGTCATGCTTGATATCGCTTATCTGCTGCTGGGCGTCCTGGGCCTGCTGGTCCTGGCCTTCTATGCCCGCGCGCTCGACAGGATCTGAGGGAAAACCGATGTTCGATCCCATCCTCGGCCTCGTCGTCGCCCTCGCGCTCGCCGCCTATCTCGTCGCAACGCTGCTGAAGCCCGAGCGCTTCTAGCGCCGCGACGGCTTCGGATCGGGCCACGCCTCGTCATGGCGGGGTACCGCGATCCGAACCCGTCACGTTCAACGCCTTGCCGCCGGGCCCGAGCCCCTCGTCCCGACGCGTCCGTCCGTGCCGGAAACCCTTTCCTTTCGCGCCATGCCACCGGCCTCCCCCGCGCCGCGTGACGCCGCGAAGGGGGCGGGACCGCTTCGCCCCGAACGATCCCGCTTCCCCGCTTTCGCAATCGCATGGAGCCCCTTCGTTCTGCCGGCCTTCAGGCCCGCAGAACGAAGGCGCCATGCCCTTTTGGAGAAATTCCATGTCCCTGAACGGATGGCTCCAGATCATCCTTCTGTTCGCGGCGGTCCTGCTGGCGGTCAAGCCGCTGGGCGCCTTCATGGCCCACGTCTTCGAGGGCCGCAGAACCTTCCTGTCGCCGATCCTGTCTCCGGTCGAGACGGGCTTCTACCGCCTGTCGGGCATCGATCCCGACAGGGAGCAGAACTGGCTCACCTACACGCTGGCCATGCTGATGTTCAGCGCCGCCGGCTTCATCGTCATGTACGCGATCTTCCGCCTGCAGGCCTATCTGCCGCTCAATCCGCAGGGCTTCGACAATCTGACGCCGGATCTCGCGTTCAACACCTCGGTGAGCTTCCTCACCAACACGAACTGGCAGTCCTATGCCGGCGAACAGACGATGAGCAATTTCAGCCAGATGTTCGCGCTGACGGTGCACAACTTCATGTCGGCCGCGACCGGCATCGCCCTCGCCATCGCCGTCACCCGGGCCTTCGCCCGCTCGGGCGCCAAGACGGTCGGCAATTTCTGGGTCGATCTCACGCGCTGCACGCTCTATGTGCTGCTGCCCCTCGCCATCATCGTCGCCATCGCCTTCATCGCCGCCGGCATCCCGCAGACCCTGCTCGGCGCGGTCGACGCCACCACGCTGGAGGGAGCCAAGCAGACCATCGCTCTCGGACCGATCGCCAGCCAGGAAGCCATCAAGCAGCTGGGCACCAATGGCGGCGGCTTCCTCAACGCCAATTCGGCCCATCCCTTCGAGAATCCGTCGGCGCTCGCCAATTATCTCTCGATCTTCTCGATGCTCGCGATCTCCTCGGCGCTGGTCTACACCTTCGGCCGGATGGTCGGAAACCTGCGCCAGGGCTGGGCGCTGCTGGCCGCCATGGCCATCATCCTGATCGCCGGCGTCGGCATCGTCTACTGGGCCGAGACCTATGGCAATCCGATCCTCGCCCATCTCGGCGTCGATCCGGCTCTCGGCAATATGGAAGGCAAGGAGATCCGCTTCGGCCAGGCGATGACCGCGCTGTTCGTCGCCGCGACGACGGGCCTCTCCTGCGGCGCCGTCAACGCCATGCACGCCTCGCTCACGCCGCTCGGCGGCATGGTCCCGCTCTTCCTGATCCAGCTCGGCGAAGTGCTGCCGGGCGGCGTCGGATCCGGTCTCTACGGCATGATCGTCTTCGCCGTGCTCACCGTGTTCATCGCCGGCCTGATGGTGGGGCGCACCCCCGAATTCCTCGGCAAGAAGATCGAGGCGCGCGAGATGAAATTCGCCATGCTGGCGATCCTCATCCTGCCGACCGCCATCCTCGGCTTCACCGGCGTCTCGGCCATGCTGCCCTTCGCCGTCTCGCAGATCGCCAATGGCGGCCCGCACGGGCTGACCGAGATCCTCTACGCCTATTCCTCCGCCGTCGGCAACAACGGCTCGGCCTTCGCCGGCCTGTCGGCCAATACGCCCTGGTTCAACACCACCCTGGGCATCGCCATGGTCGCCGGACGCTTCGGCTATGTCGTGCCGGTGATGGCCATCGCCGGCTCGCTCGCCGCCAAGACCAAGGTGCCCGCCTCGGCCGGCACCTTCCCGACCCATACGCCGCTGTTCGTCGGCCTTCTCGTCGGCATCATCCTGATCGTCGGCGGCCTGCAGTTCTTCCCCGCGCTCGCGCTGGGGCCCATCGTCGAGCACTTCCTGATGCTCGCCGGCAAAACCTTCTGAGGGAATGGCAATCATGTCTTCCAAACCGAATTCGCCGTCGATGTTCGATGCCTCCATCCTGCTGCCGGCCATCCGGGACGCCTTCGTCAAGCTTGATCCGCGGCTGCTCGTCCGCAACCCCGTGATCTTCGTCACCGAAGTCGTCGCCGCCCTGGTGACCGTGCTGTGCCTGCGGGACCTCGTGCACGGCGACGGCGTGACCTTCCCCGCCCAGATCGCGGCCTGGCTGTGGTTCACCGTGCTGTTCGCCACCTTCGCCGAAGCCGTCGCCGAAGGGCGCGGCAAGGCGCAGGCCGAAAGCCTCCGGCGCACCAAGTCCGACCTCAAGGCCAAGCGCCTGCCGTCCGCCACCGCTCCGCGCGACCGGTACGAGTCGGTCGTGGCCGACAAGCTCAATGTCGGGGATATCGTCATCGTCGAGGCGGGCGACCTCGTTCCCGGCGACGGCGAGGTGGTCGAGGGCGTCGCCTCGGTCAACGAAAGTGCGATCACCGGCGAATCCGCGCCGGTGATCCGCGAATCCGGCGGCGACCGCTCGGCCGTCACCGGCGGCACGCAGGTCCTGTCCGACTGGATCAAGGTGCGCATCACCACCCAGCCGGGCTCCTCCTTCATCGACCGCATGATCGCGCTCGTCGAAGGAGCCGAACGCCAGAAGACGCCGAACGAGATCGCCCTCTCGATCCTGCTCTCGGGCATGACGCTGATCTTCCTGATCGCCGTCGCCACGCTGTGGGGCCTGGCCGGCTATTCCGGCACGATCGTCAGCGTCACCGTGCTGGTGGCGCTGCTGGTGACGCTGATCCCGACCACGATCGGCGGCCTCCTCTCCGCCATCGGCATCGCTGGCATGGACCGCCTGATCCGCTTCAATGTGGTGGCGACCTCGGGCCGTGCCGTCGAGGCGGCGGGCGACGTCGACACGCTGCTGCTCGACAAGACCGGCACCATCACCTTCGGCAACCGCATGGCCACCGAATTCCTGCCGGTGCCGGGCGTGACCGAGGAGCAGCTCGCCGCGGTGGTCGTGCTGGCGAGCCTCGCCGACGAGACGCCGGAAGGCCGCTCGATCATCGCGCTCGCCAAAGGCGATTACGGCGTCGAGGAGCCCGATCTCGCCGGCCGGCCCTCGACCGTCATCCCCTTCGCCGCGCAGACGCGCCTGTCCGGCATCGACTTCGACGGCCGCTCGATCCGCAAAGGCGCGGTGGATGCCGTCCTGAAGTTCGCCGGCGTCGCCGCCGACGCCGCGCCGCCCGCCTTCAGGCAGGCGGTCGACCGGGTCGCCCGCACCGGCGGCACGCCGCTGGGCGTCGCCGAGGGCGGCCGCATCCTCGGCGTCGTCCATCTCAAGGACGTGGTCAAGCCCGACATCAAGGAGCGCTTCGCCGAGCTGCGGGCCATGGGCATCCGCACCGTGATGGTCACGGGCGACAATCCGGTCACCGCCGCGGCCATCGCCTCGGAGGCCGGGGTCGACGACTTCCTCGCCGAAGCGACGCCGGAGGACAAGCTCGCCTATATCCGCAGGGAGCAGACCGGCGGCCGGCTGATCGCCATGTGCGGCGACGGCACCAACGACGCCCCCGCCCTCGCCCAGGCCGATGTCGGCGTCGCCATGCAGACCGGCACGCAGGCCGCGCGCGAGGCGGGCAACATGGTCGACCTCGACTCGAACCCGACCAAGCTGATCGAGATCGTCGGCATCGGCAAGCAGCTCCTGATGACGCGCGGCGCCCTCACCACCTTCTCGATCGCCAACGACGTGGCGAAATATTTCGCCATCATCCCGGCGCTGTTCATCGCGACCTATCCGGAACTGGGGGCGCTCAACGTGATGCACCTCGCTTCGCCGCAATCGGCCATCCTGTCGGCCGTGATCTTCAACGCGCTGATCATCGTCGCGCTGATCCCGCTGGCCCTGAAGGGCGTCACCTATCGTCCGGTCGGGGCGGCGGCGCTGCTCAGGCGCAACCTGGTGGTCTACGGGCTCGGCGGCATCCTCGTGCCGTTCGTCGGCATCAAGGCCGTCGATCTTCTCGTCGCGGCCCTGCACCTCGTGTGAGGCGATCGCATCTTCACCCTCCCCTGGAAGGGGAGGGTCGGCCTGAAAGGCCGGGGCGGGGTGGGAAACGTGCCACCACGAAGGTTCATGTGGAGATTGCTTTTACGAAGAAGGCACCCCCACCCCGACGCTCCGCATCGACCCTCCCCCTCCAGGGGAGGGGGGCCACACCGCAGTCATCCAACCTTCCGCTCCAAGGAGCACGCCATGCTTATCCATCTGCGCCCGGCCATCGTGATGATGGTCCTGTTCACCATCCTGACCGGCGGCATCTATCCTCTCCTCATCACCGGCATCGGCCAATATGTCTTTCCGTCCGCCGCGAATGGCAGCCTGGTCCTCGACGGCGGCAAGGTGGTGGGATCCGCCCTGATCGGCCAGAACTTCACCACCGACCGCTATTTCCAGGGGCGCCCCTCCGCGACCTCGGCGGCCGATCCCAACGACGCCACCAAGACGGTCGCCGCGCCCTATAACGCCGACAACTCGACCGGCTCCAATCTCGGTCCGACCTCCAAGCCCCTGGTCGACCGCATCACCGCCGGCATCGCCGATCTGCGCAAGCAGGGCGTGGCGGGCGAGGTTCCCGCCGACGCCGTCACGACCTCCGGCTCCGGCCTCGATCCGGACATCTCGCCGGCCTTCGCCGCCCTCCAGGTCTCTCGCATCGCCAAGGCCCGCAACCTGCCGGAGGATCAGGTGAAGGCGCTGGTCGATGCGCAGACGCAGGGCCGCCTCGCCGGCCTTGTCGGCGAGGCGCACGTCAACGTGCTGGCGCTCAACCTCGCCCTTGATGCCGTCAAGGCGAAATGAGACAAACAGGCGGGACGCGGAGCGGCACCAAGCGCCGCCTCGCGGCCTCCGAACGCCTGACGAGCCGGCCTTCAATCGATCCCGCATGCGTGCCGAGGCGCTTCGCGCCGCTTGCGGGATGACGCTTTCGTCTTGCAGGACCGCATGCCCCTTCCCGCGCGCGACACCGATGCCCGTCCCGATCCGAATGCGTTGCTGGCGCTCGCAGGCCGGGAGGGCCGCGGGCGCCTCACCGTCTTTCTCGGGGCCGCCCCCGGCGTCGGCAAGACCTATGCGATGCTGTCGCGGGCGCGCCGCGAGCGCGATGCGGGCGTCGACGTCGTCATCGGTATCGCCGAGACCCACGGCCGCGCCGAGACGGCGGCCCTGATCGAGGGACTCGAAGTGCTGCCCCGCCGCCGGATCGACTATCGCGGCCGGGCGCTCGAGGAGTTCGACATCGATGCGGCGCTCGCCCGCCGTCCCAGGCTCATCGTCGTCGACGAACTCGCCCACAGCAATGCGCCTGACAGCCGCCATCCCAAACGCTACCAGGACGTCGAGGAACTGATCGGCGCCGGCATCGACGTCTGGACGGCCGTCAACATCCAGCATCTCGAAAGCCTGGTCGACGTCGTCTCGCGCATCACCGGCGTCACCGTGCGCGAGAGCGTGCCGGACAGCGTGCTCAAGAAGGCCGACGAGGTCATCGTCGTCGACATCACGCCGACCGAGCTGATCCAGCGCCTGGAAGCCGGCAAGGTCTATCTGCCCGAGAACGCCCGGCGGGCCACCGAAGGCTTCTTCAAGCCCGGCAATCTCACCGCGCTGCGCGAACTGGCGCTCCGCCGCACCACCGACCGGGTGGACGATCAGATGATCGACTATCTGCGCCAGAACGCCATCGAGGGACCGTGGGAGACGGCGGACCGCCTGCTGGTCTGCATCGGCACCGACGCGCTGTCGGAAAAGGTGGTGCGCACCGCCGGCCGGCTCGCCAACGGCCTCAACGCCCATTGGCTGGTGGTGACGATCGAGCGTCCGGGCCAGGACATCGCCGACCCCGTCGCCATGCATCGGCTCGACCAGACCTTCCTGCTCGCCGAGCGGCTCGGCGCCGAGACGCGGCGCGTCAGCGGGCACGACTATGTCGGCGAGATCCTGCGCCTGGCCCGCCGCGAGAATGCCACCCAGATCGTGCTCGGCCGCGGCGAAGCCGGCTGGTGGCGGCGCATCGCCGGCCGCTCCCTGCCCGACGCCCTGCTGCGCCGCTCCAGCGACATCGGCATCTATGTGGTGACGAGCGAGGATACCGAGCCCCCGCCGACCCCCGGCAGGCGGCCGCGCCTGGCGCTGCTGCCCATGGCCAAGGCCGGCGCGCTCGCCGTCGGCTCCGTCGCCGCCGCCGTCGCCATCGGGTTGGGCCTGCAGCACTTCGTGCCCCTGCCCAACGTCTCCATGCTGTTCCTGATGGCGGTGCTGCTCTGCGCGCTGACGATCGGACGCACCGCCGCGATTGCCGCCGCCATCCTCTCCTTCTTCACCTATAATTTCTTCTTCATCGCGCCGGTCTACACCTTCACCATCGCCGAGCCGCACGAGCTGTTCGCGCTCGTCATCTTCCTCATCGTCGCCGTCACCACCGGCGATCTCGCCGGTCGCGTGCGCGACCGGGCGGAGGGAGCCGGCCGGCGGGCCGCCAGCACCCAGGCGCTCTACGAGTTCTCCCGCAAGCTCTCCGGCATCACCAGCGTGGACGACGTGCTGTGGGCCGCCGCGGCCCATGCCCAGGCGACGCTCGGCGGACGCGTGATCCTCGCCGTGCCGATCGAGGACGAACTCACCGTGACCGCGGCATGGCCGCCCGACATCGCGCTCGACACCACCGACATGACCGCCCTGCGCTGGGCCTTCGAGAAGAGGGAGAATGCCGGCAGGGGCACGGGCACGCTGCCCAACCTCGCTTTCCAGTACCGCCCCCTCCTCACGCCGCACGGCGCCGTCGGCGTCTTCGGCTTCGAGCGGCCGGAAGGTGGGCCCGGCCTGACGCCGACCGAGGACCGCATTCTCGTCGCCATCCTCGACCAGACGGCCATCGCCGTCGACCGCGCCCGCCTCGCCCGCGACAGCGCCCGCACCGCTGCCCTCGAGGAGAGCGAGAAATTGCGCAGCGCGCTGTTCTCCTCGATCTCGCACGATTTGCGCACGCCGCTCGCCTCGATCACCGGCGCGGTCACCAGCCTGCGGCAATTGGGCGAGCGCATGAGCGCGGCGAGCCGCGACGACCTCCTGGCCTCCATCGAGGAGGAGGCGGCGCGGCTGTCGCGCTTCGTCTCGAATCTCTTGGACATGACGCGCATCGAGGCGGGGGCGCTCAACGCGCGGCGGGACTGGGTCGACATCGCCGACGTCGTCCGCGCGGCGGCCGACCGCGCGCGCAAGGCCTTTCCCGACCGTGCCATCGACGTCAGCATCGCACCGGACCTGCCGCCCGTGCGCGGCGACAGCGCCCTGCTCGGACAGGTGCTGTTCAACCTGATCGACAATGCGCATAAATATGGCGCCGCCGACACGCCGACCGCGATCTATGCGCGGCGCGAAGGCGGCGAGGTGCTGATCTCGGTCATCGACCAGGGCAAGGGCATCCCGCCGGCCGATCTAGAACGCATCTTCGACAAATTCTACCGCCGCGGCAAGGTGGACGGACGCGCCGCCGGCACCGGGCTCGGCCTGTCGATCTGCCGCGGCTTCGTCGAGGCGATGGGCGGCACCATCGTCGCGGAAAGCCCGGCCGTCCGCAAGCGCGGGACGCGCATCGTCATCCGCCTGCCCATCGCCGCGTAAGACGCTTCGGGAGAGCGGTATCTTGCTGTATGCGTCGGCTACGAGGCATCGCCTCTCCTCTTTCAAAGCCGATCCCGACCCGATGCGCATCCTGGTTGTCGACGACGAGCCGCAGATCCAACGCTTCCTCAAGCCGGCCCTCACCGCCGCGGGCTACGAGGTCGCCGACGCCGCCAACGGCGCCGATGCCATGCGCCTGATCGCCACGGCGGCGCCCGATGTCGTCATCCTCGATCTCGGCCTTCCGGACATGGACGGCAAGGAGATCATCGCCAAGGTGCGGGAATGGTCGAAGGTGCCGATCATCGTGCTGTCGGCGCGCGACCGCGAGACGGAGAAGATCGCCGCGCTCGACCTCGGCGCGGACGACTATGTCGAGAAGCCCTTCGGCATCGGCGAGCTCATCGCCCGCATCCGCAACGCCTTGCGCCACAAGGCGCAGGACGCCGGGGCCTCGACGCGCTTCGAAACCGACGGCCTCGTCATCGACACGCTGAAGCGCCTGGTCACCCGCGACGGCGAGCCGATCCGGGTGACCCCGAAGGAATACGACCTCCTCGCCATGTTGGTGCGCCATGCCGGCCGCGTCGTCACCCATCGCCATCTGCTGACCTCGGTATGGGGCACGGCGCATGGCGACGACCTGCATTACCTCCGGGTCTTCATCGGCCAGTTGCGGGCCAAGATCGAACGCGACCCCGCCAACCCCAGGATCATCCAGACGGAGCCCGGCATCGGCTACAGGATCCGGGACGAGGCGTAACGCTCTTCGGAAGGCATGGTCTTCCCGGGACAGCAGGTTTCGAACTCCCATGCGCTGGCTCTGCCAGGCAAGGCGTGACTTTGGAGGGGCGATCACCCGATCGCCCTTCTTGGCAACACCGAGCTTGCAGGAAAGGAAGAGGTCGATCGGTGATCGACCCTCCAGTCGGGGCCTGGGTTGGCGTATGGGGCAAGAAGCAGCCTGAAAGCCTGCGGTCCCGGGGAAGGGTTCTACACCACCAGCTTCAGCGCCAGCCCGCACATCGTCATGCCGACGGAGGCGTCGAGCACGCGCCAGGAACCGGGCCGGGCGAAAAGCGGCCGCAGGAGCCGCGCGCCGTAGCCGAGCGAAAAGAAGAACAGGAAGGAGGCCATGCCGGCTCCGATGCCGAAGGCCGCCTTGTCGCCCTCATATTGCGTCGAGATCGACCCGAGCAGCATGACGGTGTCGAGATAGACATGCGGATTGAGCCAGGTGAAGGCGAGGCAGGTGGTCAGCGTCCGCGCCAGGCCCGGGCTGTCGATGGCCGAGGGGGCGAGCGTCCCGGTGTCGAGCAGCGCCGCGCGGAAGCTGCGCAGCCCGTAGGCGATGAGGAAGACCGCCCCGCCATAGCGCATCGCCGGTTCGAGCCAGGGCAATTCGGCACCGACGACGCTGAAGCCCGCTACGCCCGCGGTGATCAGGACGGCATCCGACAGGGCGCAGGCGAGGCAGACGGCGAAGACGTGTTCGCGCCGCAGCCCCTGGCGCAGAACGAAAGCGTTCTGCGCGCCGATCGCCACGATGAGGCTGAGACCGAGCAGAAATCCGGAGAGCAGAGCCGTGGTCATGGCGACATCCCTGTGGAGAGCGATTTGACTAGCCGCATCCCAACAATTAGAAAATTGATATAATTTAATCGTGATTTAGAAAAACTAATCCATGCTCGACTATGCCCTCATGGACGCCATGGCCCGCGTCGTGCGCACCGGCAGCTTCGACAAGGCGGCGCGGGAAATCGGCGTGACGCCGTCCGCGATCTCGCAGCGGGTGAAGCTGCTCGAGGAGCGGCTCGGCACCAGCCTGATCGTGCGCGGCCAGCCCTGCACGGCGACCGCCGCCGGCAAGCGCCTGTGCCGGCATGTCGAGGAGATCGGGTTGATGGAACTCAGCCTGCGCGCCGATCTCGGCCCGGTGATCCCGGCCGGGCGGGCGCCGACCATCCGCATCGCCGTCAACGCCGACAGCCTCGCCACCTGGTTCGTCCCGGCCCTCGCCGGCATCGAGGAACGGCTGTTCGACCTCGTCATCGACGACGAGAGCAACACGGCCGAATGGCTGCGGCGCGGCGAGGTCAGCGCGGCCGTCAGCACTGCGCCCGGACCCGTCCGCGGCTGCGGCAGCCGGTCCCTGGGCGCGCAGACCTACATCGCCACGGCGAGCCCGGCCTTCATGCGGCGCTGGTTCGCCGGCGGCGTCGGCGAAGACGCCCTGCGGGCCGCCCCAAGCATCACCTTCAACACCAGCGACGAATTGCAGGACCGCTGGCTCGCCGAGACCTTCGGGCAGTCTTTGCCCCGGCCCAGCCACTGGATCCCGTCCTCGCACGGCTTCGTCGACGCGGCGCTCGCCGGCATCGGCTGGGGCATGAACCCCGCCTCGCTGGTCGAACCGCATCTGGCGGCGGGCCGGCTGGTCGCGCTGGTGCCGGGCCGGCCCCTGCTGGTCCCGCTGTTCTGGCATTGGAGCCGGGCGGTGGAAGGCGCGCTGAAAGACATCACCGCCTCGATCGTACGGACGGCACGGACCCGGCTGGCCGCCCCTCCCTCCCCTGGAGGGGGAGGGTCGGCCTGAAAGGCCGGGGTGGGGTGCGAAACGCAGGTCGTGCTTGAAAACAATCCTTTCCAGCGAGGCGGGGTCACCCCACCCCGACGCTGCGCGTCGACCCCCCCTCCAGGGGAGGGTGGGCGCCTCATATGGGCTTTCGGTCGACGGTCACTGCCCAGATCCAAGATTTGGATCCCAGAAGCGTGGCTTTCCGGCACCACTCCACCCTCCCCTGGAGGGGGAGGGTCGGCCTGAAGGGCCGGGGCGGAGTGGAATACGCAGGTCATGCTTGAAAACAATCCTTTCCAGCGAGGCGGGGTCACCCCACCCCGACGCTGCGCGTCGACCCTCCCCCTCCAGGGGAGGGTGGGATGCGCCTCATAATGGCTTTCGGTCGGCCGTTACCGCACGGCTCCACGATCTGGATCGTAGAAGCGTGGATTTCTGGCGCCACGTCACCCTCCCCTCCCGGACAGGGTGCTGTGCCGGCCCTACCGCGTCTCCGTCACCTTCTGCAAAAGCCGCGGCTTGTCGGGATTGCGGCCACGCCGGCGGGCGATGCGCTCGGCGCTGCCGTAGAAGGTCTGGATCATGCTGAGCGGATCGAGCGCCGGATGGCCGGCGGGCCGGAAGTCGGGCTGGAGGATATGGGCCCCGGCCCGGCTGAGCCGCTCGACGCTCTCGGCCGTCGTGGCAGCCGCCGCGTCGCGCGCCGCGAAGACGAGGACGGGAAAGCCCTCCTCGACCAGTTCCATCGGCCCGTGCATGACTTCGGCGGCCGAAAAGGCTTCGGCATGCAGGCCGCTGGTCTCCTTCAGCTTCAGCGCCGCTTCCTGGGCCATCGGCAGCGAGGGGCCGCGCCCGAGCACATAGAGCGATCGCGCCTGCGGCACCCTGTCCTCGACGGCGGTCCAGCGCAGGGCCTGCGCCGCGGCGAGATCCTCCGGCAGGCGGGCCAGGGCCTCGCTGAAGCCCGCATCGCTGCCGCAGGCGCCGACCAGCGCCGCGGCCATCGCGGCGGAGGTGATGAAGGTCTTGGTCGCCGCGACGCTCAATTCCGGCCCCGCCATCAGCGGCAGGCAGACATCGGCGTCGGCCGCCAGCGGCGAGGCGGCGTCGTTGGTGATCGCCACCGTCGGCACGCCCGCCCGCCTGGCCTCGGCTTGGAAGGCGAGGATGTCCGGGCTCCGGCCGGATTGCGAAATCGTCACCAGCAGCGTGTCGCGCAGATGCAGCCTCGCGCCGTAGATCGAGACCACGGACGCACCGACCGAGCAGCAGGGCACGCCGAGCATGATCTCGGCCAGATATTTGAAGTAGGACGCCGCATGGTCGGAGGAGCCGCGGGCGCAGGTGACGAAATGCGAGGGCCGGCGCTCGCGGAACAGCCGCCCGAATTCGGCGAGCGCCGCGCGATTGGCGTCCAGCATGCGCGCCACGGCCTGCGGCGCCTCCGCCGTCTCCAGCGCCATCAGGGTGGTTTCGGTGCCCGCGCTCATGTGCTCAACCCCGTGATCATGGAGACGATCTCGTTCTTGTCGGTGCTGCGGGTGTCGCGGACGCCGATCTGCCTGCCCCGCCGGAGCACGCAGATGCGATCGGACAGGCGGAAGACCTGGTCGAGGCTGTGGCTGACGATCAGGATCGGCAGATTGCGCGCCTTGAGGCCGGCGATGATCTTCTCGACCTTGGCGGTTTCCGCAACGCCGAGCGCCGCCGTCGGCTCGTCCATCAGTACCAGCTTGGTCGCCCAATGGGTGGCGCGGGCGATGGCGATGCCCTGGCGCTGGCCGCCCGAGAGGTCGCGGATCGTCGCCCTTGCCGAGGGAATGCGGACGTCGAGTTCCTTCACCAGGCTTTCCGTCTCGGTGATCATGCGCTTGCGGTCGAGGCGGCGCAGCGGCCCGGTGACGAGTTCCTTGCCGAGGAACATGTTCATGTAGACGGGCTGGGCGTCGGCGAGGGCGAGGTCCTGGTAGACGACCTGGATGCCGAGAGCCTGGGAGTCGCTGGGATCGGTCATCGCCACCTCGGCGCCGTCGATCAGGATGCGGCCCTGCGTGGCGGGCTGCACCCCGGCGATGATCTTGACCAGCGTCGACTTGCCGGCGCCGTTGTCGCCGACCAGCGCCACGACCTCGCCGGCATGGATGTCGAGGTCGACCCGCTCCAGCGCGATGATGCCGCCGAAGGCCTTGTGGATGTTCTGCAGCGACAGGACCGGGACATCGGCACCGGGCGCCTTGCTCTGGCCTTGAGACTGGGACTGGGCTTGCATGGCGGCTCCTTACAAAGGCCAGTCGGCAGGACGGCCGAAGGCGTCATGGATGGTTTCGACCACGGGCGTGCCGCTGGAAAGGCCGGCGATTCCGGCGGTGTAGGCGCGCGTCACGAAGGCCTGCGGACGGAAGCCGAAGACGACGCTGTCGCCGACGCGCGGCCGCACCGCGCCGCTCGCATCGACCATGCCGTAATAGTCGATCGAGGCGGGCACGGGGATCTCGACGCCGGCCAGCGCCGCATCCGACACCGTCGGCTCCCGGGCGACGATGGCCTTCACTGGATAGTCGGGGAAGACCGGATCGATATAGAGGCCGCCGCCGAAGCAGAAGGCCTCGCCGCCGATCAGGTGTGAGACCTCGCTGAGATAGACCACCGCCGGGGTTTCGGGGAGGTCCCTGACCACATGCAGCGGCGTGGTGCCGGTGAGGCCGTGGCCGGGCTCGACCTGCGTCGCGCCGGCCGCCGCCAGCATCGGCAGGATCTCGGCCGAGGTGGTGCCGGGGGTGTTGATCTCGATGCCGCGGCGGCCCGCTCTGGCGAGCGCCTCGGCGGCCCGCTCGAGCGTGGCGAGGTTGGCGGTCGGCTTCACGCTGGCGCTCGCCCCGTCGAAGAGCTGGGTGGGAAAGCTGGTGATGCCCGCAAAGCGCGCGCCCTCGATGGCGTCGACGGCCTCGGCGAGCAAGGCCACCTCGGCAGCCGGAAGGCCGCCCTCATGGCCGCGATAGAAGCGATCGCCCTCGGCGACGATGCGCAGGAGGATGTCCTGCCGGCGGCCGAGCCGATGCGCCGCGGCGGCTGCCTCCCTCGCCTTCTCCAGGCTGAACACCGTCCAGTGGTCGGGCACCAGCGAGGCGGCGGCATCGGCCTCGGCGCGGGGCACCTGGACGAGGTGGCCGAGATGGCCGAGCCCCATGCCGGCGCGATGCGTCGCCCGTGCACATTCCATGTCGACCGCCACCGCCTTGCCGATGCCGCCGCGCATCGCCGCCCGGCAGAACGAAGCGTTGCGGCCCATCTGCTTGGTCATGGCATAGGTCTTGAGGCCGTGGCGCCCGGCGACGCCCGCGATGTGCCGGGCGTTGGCCTCCACGGCGTCGAGGTCGATGACATAGGTGTTCGCCGGCAGCTTTCCGGCCTGGTGCAGCGCGATCACCTGCTCGACGAGGGCGGGATTGCGGCGGCGGATGAGATCGAGAAACATCGGGATATCCCAGTCTGAAGGTTCAGGATGCGTGGGGGTCGAGGCACGCCCGCCGGCGGCGGCGCAGCCCCTCACCTCTATCCTCTCCCCGCGATGCGGGGCGAGGGGACCTCGGCGTCGGGATCGTCCCGCACCGTCTCCGTCTCGCCCGACCGGTTCGAGACGCGACGCGGCCGCTCCCTTCTCCCCGTCCTTACGGGGAGAAGGTAAGGATGAGGGGCGGCACTCCCATCGACAAGCCGTGCGTGACACTGTGGCATCGGCCTACCGGTTCGGCTCGCGCAGGGTCAGCGCCACTGCGATCAGGATGATGAGGCCCCGGGCGATCATCTGGTCCGAGGGCTGGTAGCCCATCAGGATCAGCCCGTTGTTCAGCATGCTCATCAAGAGCGAGCCGATCAGCGCCCCGACGATCGAGCCGGCGCCGCCGTTGAGCCGCGTGCCGCCGACGATGACGGCGGCGATCACGGTGAGCAGGTCGGATTCCCCCAGCGTGTAGCGCGCGCCGTGCAGCCGCCCGGCATAGAGGAGGCCGGCGAGCGCGGCGAGCATCCCGCTCAGCACCAGCACGCTGAAGCGCAGCCGCAGCACCTTGATGCCGGTGGCCCGCGCCGCGCGCGGATTGTCGCCGGTCGCGTGGACATGGGCGCCGTAGCGGGTCTGCCGGAAGAAGAAATAGCCGACAGCGATGGCCACCACCGTCCACAGGATCAGCGAGGGGATGCCGAACAGCGCGCCCGAACCGAACAGGGCGTTGAACATGTCGTTTTCGATCGGCACGGACTGAAGGGCGGTCATCCGGCGCGCGACCCCGGCGAAGACGCCCATCGTCGCCAGCGTCACCAGGAAGGAGGGCAGCCTGCCATAGGCGACCAAAGCGCCGTTGAGGGCGCCGATCGCCGCGCCCGCCGCGAGGCCGGCGGCGGCGCCGAGCGGCCAGGGCCATTCGCGCAGCACCACCGCGGCGAGCAGCGCCGACACCGCGACGATGGACCCGATCGACAGGTCGATCTCGCCCGAGGTCAGCACGAACACCGCTCCCACCGCCATCACCGTGATCGGTGCGGATTGCTGCACGATGTTGAACAGGTTGAAGGTCGTGAGGAAGCCGTCGTCGCGCAGGACGATGGAGAAGACGACGAAGATCAGGAGGAAGCCGACATAGATGACATATCGGCTCGGATTGATCTGGCGCAGAGTGGCGAGCATGGTTCTATCCCGGCAGGACGCGAGACCGCTCCCGTGAGGGGCGGACGGGAGACGGAAGACGTTCCGCCTCCCCGAGGGGGCATTATTGGCCCGGCATCGAAGCCGGCAGGCCGCGATGCAGCGATTCCTGGTAGCCCTGCTTCACCGTGTCCTTGGTCACGGTCAGCGCGTCGACGGCGTAATAGGGCGCCGCCTTGTCGTGGATGAGGCCGAGCGCCACGGCGCGGGCGCCGGTCTGGCCGATCTGGTAGGCCTGGTCAACGACGATGCCGGCGACGTTGCCGCCCTTGACCATGTCGAGGGCCAGCGGCTCCGACAGGTCGAAGGTCACGATCTTCGTATGGGTGTTGCCGGCATTGCGGAGCGCCGCCAGCACGCTTTCGGCCGGCGTCGACCATGTCGCATAGATGCCGTCGAGATCGGGATGCTTGGTCACCAGCGCGTTGAGGATGTCTTCGGCGCGCGTCGGATCGGCGAGGCCCTGCTCGGCGACGATCTGGACGCCCTTGTAGTCGTCGAGGATGGTCTGCCTGAAGGCGCCGTCGCGCTGGTTGGTCACGAAGAAGTTCGCGTCATGGTAGACATAGGCGATCTTGCCCTTGCCGCCGAGGGCGGCGCCCATGGCATCGCCGGCATGCTTGCCCATCGCGGCGAAATCGTCGGAGACCACGCAGACATAGTCCTTGCCGGCGACGAAGTCCTTGGGCGGCTGGTCGACGAAGACGAGGACCATGCCCGCATCCCTCGCCGGCTTGAAGGCTTCCGGCGCGGTGTCGGGGTCGACCAGCTCGGAGAAGATCGCGCTCGGCCGCTTGGCCATCACCGTTTCCACGTCGCTCTTCTGCTTGGCGGCATCGAAATTGGCGTCGGTCTGGGCGACCACCGTGATCCCCAGACGCGTGAACTCGTCGCTCGCGCCCTGGATGACCGCCTTCGACCAGTCCGAGGATTCGTGCCAGACGACGGCGACGGTGAACTTGCCGGCCTTGGCCTTGGCTTCCTGGTCGGGGGTCAGCACCAGACTCCTGGCCGAGGTGGCGGCCTCGCCATTGGGGCCGGTGCTCGCCTTGAGCGCGGCATGCAGCGGTCCGGCGAAGGCGACCATCGCCGCCAGGCTCGCCGAGAGGAGGAAGACGCGTCGGTTCAACATGGGATCTCCTGGGATGGCTGGTCTTTTCTTGTCCCGGGCCGCGAACGGGCGGGCATGGGCTTGGGTTCGAGGCGCGACATTTGCCGCTTCCCTCCCCCTTGTGGGGAGGGATTAGAGGGTGGGGGTCGAGACAGCAGTCTCGGTCCGAGCCAGGTTACGACGACCCCCATCCCTACCCTTCCCCACAAGGGGGAAGGGATACCCAGCGTCGCGTCCTCGGGACTCTCCGGCATCTCGACAGACAGGATCGCCCCTCCATCCGCGCCCTTGCCGGCCGCCTCACTTCAGCGCGTCGAGGATCGATTGCGGCGCCGCGCGGTGGAGCGACTCCTGCCAGCCCTCGGCGACATTGGCCTTGGTGACCGTGAGCACCGGCGCGACGACGAAGGCCGGCGCCTGCTTGCCGAGAAGGCCGTAGCCCGCCGCTTCCGCCATGGCGCGGCCGAGTTCATAGGCCTTGTCCGCGGCGATGGCCGCGACGTTGCCGCCCTTGACCATGTCGAGGCCGACCGGCTCGGACAGATCGAGCGTGACGACCTTGGTCCGGGTGTTGCCCGCCGCCCGCAGGGCCGAGAGCACGCCCTCGGCGGGTTCGGACCAGGTGACGTAGATGCCGTCGAGGTCGGGATGCTGCAGCAGGATCGCCTGGGCGATGTCCTCGGCGCGCGCCGGATCGGAAATGCCCTGGCTGGCGACGATCTTGATGTCGGGATAATCGGCTTCGATCGTCGCCTTGAAGGCGTTGTCGCGCTGGTTGGTCACGTAATACTGGGCGTCGTGGTAGATCCAGGCGACCTTGCCCTTCTTGCCGATGGCGGCGGCGAGGGCATCGGCGGCTTGCTTGCCCATCTGGAACAGGTCGTCGGTGACGATGGTGACGTAGTCCTTGCCCTGGACGAAATCCTTGGGCTTGTTCGACAGGAGGACGACCTTGACGCCGGCCTCGACGGCCGGCCGGAGGGCGGCGGCCGAGGTGACCGGATCGAGCGGCAGCGTCAGGATCGCGCTCGGCTTCCTGGCCATCGCCGTTTCGACATCGCTCTTCTGCTTGGCGGCGTCGAAGCCCGCATCGGCCTCGGCCACCACGGTGATGCCGAGGCGGGCGAACTCGTCCTTGGCACCGGCCGTGACGGCGTTCACGAAGTCCGAGGAGGTGTGCCAGAGCAGGGCCGCGGTGAACTTGCCCTCGCGCAGCTTGGCGGCTTCCGCGTCCGTCAGCGCCAGCGTCGAGGCGGGCGTCGCCTTCTCCCCGCCGGGGCCGACCGTCTCGCCGGCGAAGGCCACGGGCGCCAGCGCCAGGACGGCGCCGATGGCCAGCGCCGCGATACTCTTCCTCATCCCCATCTGACTTCTCCCTCTATGGCCGTCATGGCCCGTTATGGCTTCCCGTAGGTGGCGAGAAACGCGGCGAAGGCGACGACGCCGTCGAGATAGTCCTCGATCACGACATGCTCTTCGAGCGTGTGGCAGTTGCGGATGTCGCCCGGCGCGCAATAGACGGCGGGAATGCCGAGCCGGTTGACGAGGAAGGGCGCCTCCGACCAGTAGGACGCGCCTTCGATGGCGCCCCGGTCCGGACGCACCGCCTTCACCGCTTCGACCAGGAGGCGCACGGCCGGCAGGTCCGGCGCCGTCTCGCTCGGCGTGCCGCCCAAGCGGTGGTCGCGTCCGGCGGGATAGGCGAAGGCGAGGCGGATGCCGGGATCGAGCGGCGCGCTCCCCACCGCCGCCTCCAGTTCGGCGACCGCCTGATCGAGGCTCTCGCCGGGCAGCAGCTTGAGGATCAGGCTGATGCGGCACTCGCCGGGCACGGCGATATAGCCGCCGCCCTCGATGGTCGTCACCAGCAGGAAGGGATGGCCGACGAGGCCGTGCGGCGCCCGTGCCTCCAGCCTCGCGGAATGGGCGAACAGCGCGCCCAGGATCGCATGCGAGGCCTTGAGCGCGTCGATGCCGAGCTCGGGCACGCCGAAATAGGCCGAGCGGCCGGTCACGGTGATATCGCAGATCAGGAAGCCCATCTGCGCGGCGTAGACATTGAGCTGCGTCGGCTCGACATAGACGGCGAAGTCGGGCCGCGGCACGGCGCCGGCCTCGATCTGCGCCACGAAGGCCTTCATGCCGGCGCTGACGCCGGTTTCCGGCTCGCCGCTCTCCTCGTCGCCGATGAAGGCGAACTGGAGATCGGCCGGCGCGCGCAGGCCGGCGGCGGCGAGGAGGCGGGCGGCCGCGAGCGTCGTGCAGATGCCGGCCTTGAGGTCGCCGCTGCCCCGGCCCCACAGGGCGCCGTCGACGACGGCGCCGCCGAACGGGTCCTCGCGCTCGGTGCCGGCCCATTTTTCGCGCCAGCCGCGCACATGCACCGTGTCGGTATGGCCGGTGAGGAGGAGGGTCGGGCCGCCGCCCGCACCCGGGAGCCGGCCGCGCACATTGGGCCGGTCCGGCGCGAAGGCGTCGAGCTGCACATCGGCGGCGCCGAGCGCCGAGAGCTCTTCGGCCAGCAGACGGGCGAAAGCCGCCTCCGTGCCGGTGACGCTCGGCGTGCGGACCGCACGCCGGAGGAGGCCGACGGCCTCATCCCGGTCGAGAGCGGCCCTGAGGCGGGGGATGAGTGCGGTGTCGATGGTCATTCGGCGGCCCTCGCCAGGCTCGATCCGGGGATGGTGAAGTCGCCGGGCATGTCGGGGATGCCGAAACGCTGGTTGTGCAGGCGGTGCACGGCCGACGACACCGCGCCGACCAGGCCGGCGGCGCTGCCGAGCGCGCTCGGCCGGATATCGACCGGCCGCGCGAATACCGAAGGCATCGCCCGCTGCACGCGCTCGACCAGTTCCGGCTGCACGCCGATACTGCCGCCGAGGACGATGCGTTCGAGATCGACCGTCGCCTGCAGCGCGGCGATGGCGAGGGCGACGATATGGGCGGTGTCGTCGAGAACGGCGGCCGCCTGCGGCTCGCCCTGGGCAAGCCGGGCGAAGATGTCGCGCACCGTATCGGCTCCCTCGCCGCCGCAGGCGCGATAGCGCCGGAGGATGCCGGCCGAGCCGACCTCCAGCTCGAAGGAGCCGACGCTCCTCGCTTCGGGCGAGGTGGTGTCGGCGCCGAGCGGCAGATAGGCGACCTCGCCGGCCGCGCCGGTGGCGCCGCGCACCAGCTCGCCATTGACGACGAGGCCGAGACCGACGCCGGTGCCGAGCGCCAGGAAGGCGGCGTTGCGGCAGCCCTGCGCCCCGCCCCGCCAGGCCTCGCCGAGCATGGCGAGGTTGACGTCGTTCTCCAGATGGACCGCCCGGCCGAAGAGGCTGCCGAGCACCTGCGGGACATCGAGCTCGGACAGGCCCCTGATGTTGGGAATGAGGCCGATGCGGCCCGAACGCGGATCGACGACGCCGGGCGTCCCGATGACGATGCTCTCGATGCGTGCGGCGTCGATGGCGGCCGAGGCGGCGAGCTTCGCCGCGAGGCCGTGGATCTGGTCGAGCACATGGCGGCCGCCGCGCGGATCGGTCGGCTCGGTCAGGTCGCCGACCACCTTGCCGACGAGGTCGGCCACCGCCGCCGTCACCTTGGTGCCGCCGAGATCGACGCCGAGGGAGTAGGCGGCGTCCTCGGCGATCTCATAGGTCACGGCCGTGCGGCCGACGCCGCCGCGGCTCGTCCCGGCCGACTTGACCCAGCCGCCGGCCTCCAGTTCGCCGATGACCTGCGACATCGTCTGCTTCGACAGGCCGGTGACGCGGGCAAGGTCGGCCCTCGATATCGGCGCCTGGTGCAGAAGCGCTTCCGCGACGATGCGGCGCGAAAACTGCCTGGCCAGAGAGGGATGGTCCTGACTCACGATCCGCCCATTAGTTCGTTCCCATGACGAACAAATAGACTATAAAAAATGGATCCGTCAAGGCCGGTCGGCGGAGATCGCCCTCTTTTTGAAGCACGCGGCGGACGGCCCGATTTCCGGCGACGGCGCAAGTGGAGCGGCGATCACCGATCGCCCTTCTTGGAAACGCCAGCCTGCAGGCGAGGAAGAGGTCGATCGGGGATCGCCTCTCCAATCTCGCCCGCCGTCACCCCACGAGTTCGCTGTCCCAGTAGAGATAGTCCACCCAGCTCTCGTGCAGGTAGTTGTGCGGATAGCGCCGGCTGGTTTCCAGGAGGTTCCAGGGAGACGGCCGCGCCGGCTTCCTGAACGGGCGCATGTCCAGGCGGTCGGCCTTCAGGGCGTTGCACGGGCCGCATGCCGCGACGATGTTCTCCCATGACGTCGCCCCGCCCCTGGAGCGCGGGATCACGTGCTCGAACTGCAGATCCCTCGCCGCGAAGCCCTGCCCGCAATATTGGCAGGTGAAGGCGTCGCGCAGGAACAGGTTGAAGCGGGTGAAAGGCACGGTGCGGTCGACCTTCTGGTAATCGCGCAGCGCGACGACCGAAGGCAGGCGGACCTTCGTCGACGGGCTGCGCGCGAAGGCGTCATATTCGGCGACCACGCTGACGCGGTCGAGGAACACGGCGCGCAGGGCGTCCTGCCAGGACAGGAGAGATAGCGGAAAATACCGCAGGGGCCTGAAATCGGCATTCAATATCAGCGCGGGATGAGACGACATGCTTACCTCGAACACAGTTCTCCCGGATCGAGCGGCGAGCGGGCCGCGGGAGGCCGGAAGCCCGCCTTCGACGGCCGCCCGGCGGACGCGAATGTCCGGCAAGGAAAAGACACTATCACGACAGGGGGCGGCACGGGGCAGGCCGACGGGTTCTTGCCGGCGGGACGGCGGATCCCGTCGCCCGCCTCGTCGTAGCGGAACTGCATCGGCCGGACGTGCCCGCTGTTCATCGCCCCTCGCATTGGTCCTCGCCGGCAACGAGCGCGGTAGGGCGACGAGAGTCGCCGGCATTGATGCCGGTCAACCTCCAGATCGCATCGCCATGCGATACCGCACGATGCTGGAAACCCGTCCGCCCGGAATGGAAAGGACGTTTTCCTCCCGAGGTTGCTGATGGCGCTTTTTCGGTGCGAGCGAGCCCAAAGGACGGCGGACCATGACAGGAGCGGCAGGCAGGATCATTATCGTCGGCGGCGGAATCGCCGGACTGTGCGCGGCCGTCTACGCGCAAGGAAGCGGCTACCGGGTTGAAATTCTCGAACAGCATCACAGCCCGGGAGGCCTGGCCACGAGCTGGCGTCGAGGCGATTACACCTTCGAGACCTGCCTGCACTGGCTCGCCGGTTCCAATCCGAGCGGCACCCTGCACGCCGAATGGCGGGAGGTATGCGACATCGACAGCCTTCATTTCGTCGACCATGACGAGTTCGTCCGCCTCGAGGACCAGCATGGCGGGCGCCTGCGGATCTACACCGATGTCGATCGCCTGGAGGCGGAGCTGTTGAGCGTCGCGCCGGAGGACGAGGTCGAAATCCGGCATTTTGCCGGCGCCATCCGCCAGCTGGCGGACTTGCCGATGCCCCGGCTGGACGAACCGTGGCCGGCGCGGGTCGCGAGCATGCTGAAGATGCTGCCCGACCTGCCGTTGCTCTGGCGTCTTTCGCATCTGAGCGTCGAGGATTACGGACGGCGCTTCAGCCCCCCCTTGCTGCGTGCCTTCTTCTTTGGGGGCGGAGGCGCGGAAAAGCTGTCGGTGCTGGCTCTCGTCATCTCGCTCGCCTGGATGGGCAATCGAAACGCCGGCTACGCCATCGGCGGCTCCCAGGCGATCATTCGGCTGATCCTCGAGCGCTTCCTCGCGCTCGGCGGGCATATCCGCTGCGAGGCCCGCGTCAGCAGGATCCTGACCGAAGGCGATGTCGCCACCGGCGTCCAATTGGAAGACGGCGAGACAATCGCCGCCGACTGGGTCATCTCGGCTGCCGACGGTCATGCCACCCTGCATGATCTGCTCGGCGGCGCCTATACCGACAGGGCTTTTGAAACGGCATTCGCCCGGTACGAGACCTTTCCATCCTATCTGCAGGTCTCGCTCGGCGTGGCGCGCGACCTGTCGCAGGAGCCGGGTTACCTGACGCTTGTCCTCGACGACGCCGTCGAGGTCGATCCCGAGACGCGCCTGCAGACATTGTCCTACCGCATCTTCCACTACGATCCGACTTTCGCGCCGCCCGGCAAGACCGCCGTGACCTGTTTCCTGCCGACCCGCAATTTCGCCTTCTGGGCGGATCTGCGCCGCGACGACCTCCAGCGATACCAGGCGGAGAAGGATCGCGTGGCCCAGGCCGTCATCGCCGTCCTCGAACGCCGGTTGCCCGATATCGCGACCGTCATCGAGACGGTCGACGTGTCGACGCCCGCGACGGTGGTCCGCTGCACCGGCAATTGGAAGGGCAGCATGGAGGGCTGGCTGATGACGTCCGACACGGGCTTCGGCTCGCTGCCTCGGACCCTGCCGGGGCTCGAACGCTTCATGATGGTCGGACAATGGGTTCAGCCGGGAGGCGGCCTTCCGAGCGGCCTCCTCACCGCCCGCGCGGCCGTCCGGGCGATCTGCCGCGAGGATCACGCGCCGTTCCTGCCCGAGGGATCGGAGCGAGAGGTCGCCGAATAATGAAGGGGGCAAGTGCCGATAGGAACCGACGCAGTCGGGCCCGCAGACGTGGCGGCAGCCGGCTACGGCGCCTTCCAGGCCGGTTCGATAGCTGAGTACGCCGCCTCACACTCCCATTCTCGCCGCTCCTTGATCCGCGTCAAGGAGAGCATGAAGATTTTCCGGTGAGCTGCTCTGCGGGGAACAGCCGGTGGCGTCTTTCCGGTTGCCGGCCCAGGAGGATTGCATGGTGGATCAGGCCTCTCTGACGAGCCGGGCGTTTCAGACATTCACCGGGGAGGCGCCGGCGCACGCCGAAGCCTGGATGACTGCGGTCTCGGCCTTGGGCGCAGCCAGCGCCCTGGCGTCCAAGACCGGGCATCTGGCCTATCTGGCGGTCCTGGCTGCCGCGCGGCTGCACGATGGCCTGCCCTTTCACGTCACGCTCGCCAAGCAGGCTGGAGCGAGCCGCGCAGAGATCGCCAGCGCCATCCTGGTGGGGTTGCCGGCCGTCGGCAACGCCGTCGTGTCCGCCCTGCCTGTCGCCCTCCAGGCCTTCGACGCGGCCTGAACTGTCGCGCGGACGGCGAGGCCCCGGCGCCGACGAAGCCGACGTCTTGGCCGCCTCGCCCGCCGCCGTGCCGCGAGACGTCCCGCAGCGCCTGTCTGCCCGGCCTGGGAAGCCCTTCGGCACGCCGCCGGGGACGAGCCACCCGCCAGGATCATGGCTGGGCTGCATTCTCGATTATTGCGGCCGGCAACCTATTTTTGCCATTTCCGCCGGGCAGAAGCATCCTTATAACGATTTGCTGCCTTGATGACCGGCCGAAGTCGACGTGCTTTCGCCGGCGATTTTTAGTGGTCCGCGCGAGCGGGTCCTTTGTCATGAATTGCCCTTTTCCATGTCGGACGTAACAGCCGGTCCGGTGCCTCAGCTCGCCAGGCCCAATTTCAGGACTATCGCCCTCATCATCGCCAGCGCCATGTTCATGGAGCAGCTCGACGCCACGGTGCTGGCGACGGCGCTGCCGACCATGGCGCACTCCTTCGACGTCTCGCCCGCCCATATGAGCATCGCGCTGACGTCCTATCTGCTGAGCCTGGCGGTGCTCATTCCGGCCAGCGGCAAGGTGGCGGACCGCTTCGGCGCGCGGACGGTGTTCACCTGCGCGATCATCGTCTTCGTGCTCGGCTCCGTCCTGTGCGCGCAGGCGCCGACCCTGCCCTTCCTGGTCGGCGCGAGGCTGCTCCAGGGCGCCGGCGGCGCAATGATGATGCCGGTCGGCCGGCTCGTCCTGCTGCGCACGGTCGAGAAGAAGGACATGGTCTCCGCCATGAGCTGGCTGCTGGTGCCGGCGCTGATCGGGCCCATCCTCGGCCCGCCGGTGGGCGGCCTGATCGTGACCTATCTCGACTGGCGCTGGATCTTCTACATCAACGTGCCCATCAGCGTCCTCGGCATCGTGCTGACGCAGATCTTCATTCCCAACATGCGCGAGCACAAGCGCGAGCCCTTCGACCTCATGGGCTTCGTCCTCTCCGGCATTTCGCTGTCCTTCCTGCTGTTCGGCTTCGAGATGACCAGCCGCGGCGCGCTCGAAGAGGCGCCGCTCGCCTTCGCGCTCATTGTCCTCGGCATCGCCAGCGGCGCGGCCTATGTGGTCCATGCCCGGCGCCCGCGCGATTTCGCCCCCATCCTCGATCTCTCGCTGATGCGGGTGCGCACCTTCCGCATTTCGGTGATCGCCGGCTCGCTGTCGCGCATCACCCAGGGCGCCCAGCCCTTCCTGCTGCCGCTGATGATGCAGATCGGCTTCGGCATGTCCGCCGCCGAGAGCGGCCTGCTCACCCTCGCCACCGCCGGGGGCTCGATGCTGATGAAGGCCGCCGCCAAGCCGGTGCTGCGGCGTTTCGGCTTCCGCACGACGCTGGTCTGGAACGGCGTGCTGTCGAGCCTCCTCTACGCGGCCTGCGCGACCTTCCGGCCCGACTGGCCGCAATGGGCGATCTTCCTGGTGCTCATGGTCTGCGGCTTCTCGATGTCGCTGCAGTTCACCGCCTACAACACCGTGGCCTATGACGACATCCCGCCGACACGGACCTCCTCGGCGAACAGTTTCTACACCACCTTCCAGCAATTGATGCTGTCCTTCGGCATCTGCGCCGGCGCCATGGCGCTGACCGCCTCGCGCCTGGTCAGCGGGCATCTCCACCCGGCGCTCGGCGATTTCTCGGTGGCCTTCATCGTCGTCACCGCGATCTCGCTGCTGGCCGCGCCCGTCTGCGCCAAGCTGCCCGCCAATGCCGGCGACGCCATGAGCGGGCGCCGGAACAAGCAGCGGCGCGCCGCCGAAGTCGCCATCTGAGGCGGCGCCTATTCCGGCGGGGGAACGCCGCGATAGGGCTCGATCGCCTCGACGCCGAGCAGAGCGGTGAGTTTCTCGCCATCGCTGACGCGCCGGAACCAGCCCGGCGCCGCCCACGGCGCCGCTCCGTCGAGGTTCGGCGCGCCGCGCCCGTCGCGGACATCGTCGATCCACAGCGTCCGCGTCTCCAGCGAGATCCGCGTCAGGCCGGTGGCATTGGGCACGCCGGCATGGGCGTGGGCGCCGGAGAAGGCGATCACCTCGCCGGGATCGATGACGACGGGGACGATGGTGCCGACATCGACCTCGCCGGAAAGATGCGGAATGGCGTCGTCGGCGCTCATGGCGTGGCGCCCGGCCGTCCTGGTGCGGGCCAGCACGGCTTCGAGGTCGAAGGCCGCGCTGGTGTTGGGCACCGGCCGCGACCACAGGTCCGGAAAGATCGCGAAGGTCCGCCCCGCCGTGATCGGATAGACCGGCGCCCACCAATTGACCTGCGCATAGAGATTGGATCCCCAGGTGTCGCGGTGGAAGGCGATGGTGGCGGTCGAGCGCGTGCGCGGCAGTCCGGCGCCGGGATCCTGATGCGGCTGGAAGCGCAGATGCAGCTTGTCGCGGGCGATCCGTCCGGGATCGAGCCCGGCGCCGGCGAAGACGCCGGCCCACAGGCGCTGCACCTCGGCCGACTGCGCGAAGGCCTTTTCCAGGCCGGAGAACGTCTCCACCTGCCCGCCATGGTCGAGATGGCGGTGGATCTCCGCCGGGGCGTGCGGCGCCAGCCCCTCTTCGAGGAACGCCCGCGTGAAGGCGATCAGCCCCGCCATCGGCGCGAGGTCCCCGAACCGGATCACTGCGCCGTCATAGAGGCTGTCGTGGAACGCGCGCGGAGAGACGGGCACGTCGGCGGGAGAATACATGGCGGCGCGCCCTTCGCGGGTCTATCGATCCGCAATCCTTACAATCGCAGCGAGGCCTTCGTCCATCATGTCGGCCGCACGGCCTGGCCGGCATGGGAGGCAGCGGCATCTGCGGTCACCAGGCGCCCCTCCTCGGCCTTGTTGATGTATTGGCTCGCCACCAGCACGCCCTTGATCGGCCTGAGGATGGGAATGCAGCACAGCAGCAGGAAGGGCAGCGTGGTGACGAAATGCACCCAGACGGGCGGATTGTAGGTCAGCTCCATCCACAGGCCGAAGCCGGTGGCGGGAAAGGCCATCGTCATCATCACGAAGAAGGCCGGGCCGTCGGCCGGATCGGCGAAGGAGAAGTCGAGGCCGCAGGCATTGCATTTCGGCGCCAGCCTGAGGAAGCCGTTGAAGAGGTGGCCCTCGCCGCAGCGCGGACACCGCCCGCGCAGGCCGACGCGCCAGATCGATTGGGATGCCGCCGAATGTTCTTCCATCACCCTGTCTCCCTGTCGGGCTCGCCCGCTCCGCAGACAATGTATGCATCATAGATCCATACATTGAGCGTCCGCTCCGCCGGCCCGCATAGATTTCGGCTACTTTTGCCGAAGCGCAGCCCGAAATGCCGCCGTAGAAGCGCGCGGCGCCCTGCGCCGCGCATTTGATCTAATATTGTATGCATACAAAATCAAGACAATGAAGGTGCGACATACAGACAGGCGGGATCCGCCTTCCGGGCGCCTCCGCTGGCCCGAGGCGCCAACCGGCTGGCCGTCGCGGGCTCGTCGTCCCCTCCTGCTGTCGCCCTCGAAAACCTCAGGTCGGGGTGTCGACATCGTCCCAGGGCTCATCCACGTTCTGGAAGCCGGTCAGCCAGTTCAGCGCGCGATGGCGTTCGAACACGATGGAGGCGTCGATGCCGGGAAGGATGCGGTTGTCGAGAGAGGCCTGCCGGACCGACCAATGCAGCCGGTAATGATAGTCGAGCACGTCGAGGATCTCGTCCGTCGGACGCAGGCTCGCCTGGTCGAGCGTCTGCGGCAGCATGCACATCCTCTCCACCGTTGCGGCGAGCTCGGCGGCATCGGCGATGGTCCGCGGCTCCGACAATTCGCGGTGGTGGCCCAACGCCCAGAGAAGCAGGTTCAGGTCTTCATAGCGGGCGTCCATATCCGCGAGAAGGCCGGGATCGGGGGAGCGTTCGGCGAGAAAGAGGAGCTCTTCCCCGGTGAGGAAGGCCTTGCCCTTGGCAAAGCGGGCATGCATGCCGGGGATCGCCTCCGGCATGCCGCGCATCCACGCCTCCGCTTGCGCGGCGACGATCATCAGGGCCATGGCCCGGCCGGCGACCTCGCGCGCCGGACGCAGGACCACCTCGTCCATGCCGATGACGGGCGGGAGGCGGCCCAGGGTCTTGACGTTCGCGGCGGCGAGCACGCGCAGCGTCCTCTGCTTGCGTTCATGCGCATCGGGCGGATAGGGCAGCGCGGCATCGTCGTCCGTCCGCCCCTCGATGTCGATGAGGACGGCGCCGGCCGGATCGTGCACCGAACTGACCGGCAGGAAATGAATCGTGTTCGCCCGCCGTGCCCAGGCGGCGAACGCCACCAGATGCCGCGGTTCGACGGTGAGGGCGAACTGAACCCTGGTCCTGTCGATATGACGCAGCAGGTGATAGCGTATCGACGTCATCTCGCCGTCGCCGCGCCCCTCCACATAGCGGCGGAAGCCCCACAACTGCCGGACCATCTCCGGATGGCTTCGATCGCGCCGATTGTGCAATTCATGGGGAAAGTCCGGCTCGGGCGGCGCGCGCAAGGTCGAATAGCTGTTGATGAGGAGGGGATCACCGTCCTGGACATAGGGCGAATCGAACCACCGAAGGGACCCGACCTGCACAACCGACATGGATCCCCCGCTTGTTTGCCCGCACAGCGACGACGCCGTGAAACGGTTTCCCGAATCGGTCAAAACGTCTTTGCTTGAAGCTGATGTATAGAAAGTTTTCTTGAAGTCTACCGCACCGGCCGGCAAGCAACAAGTCTGCCCCGCAGAAATTCTGGGATCAGGCCGCGCCGCGGCTTTCGAGATAGCCCCTGACGATCTCGGCGAGGCGTTCGCGCCCGAAGCTGTCCCGGTGCCCGCCATGCACGACGCGCACCGGCAGGCCGGCGAGCCGGCGCATGGTCTCGACATAGGCGGCGACGTCGCCGCCGGGCAGGTCGTCGATCAGGATGCCGTCATAGATGGCGTCGCCGCCGATCAGGGTGCCCGTCTCCGCTTCCCAGACGGCGATGCTGCCGGGCGAATGGCCGGGCAGATGCAGCACGGTGAAGCGGCGGGAGCCGATGTCGACGACGTCGCCCTCGCCGACGAGCCGGGTCGGCTCCGCGCCTTCGAGCCGGTAGCCGTCGAGATCGTAGCCCCGCCAGGGCACGGCGTCGACGAGCCAGCCTTGCGTGTCGAAGCCGGCCGCCGCCAGCCGGGCGCGCTGGTCCGGCGCGAATTGCGCGAAGCTCAGTCCTTTTTGCGCGTCGGGTGCGCGGAGGTCGCCGGCCTCGGCGGGATGGACCAGGATCTCGGCGTCCGGAAACTCCCAATGCCCGCCCCTGTGGTCGAGATGGGCATGGGTCGAAAACAGGATCAGCGGCTTGTCGAGCAGCGGCGCGAGCGCCGGCCGCAGCCGGCCGACCCCCATGCCGCTGTCGACCAGCAGATCATGCGTCGTGCCCTTGACGAGGAAGCAATTGGCGCGGACCAGCCTGACGCAATGCGGCTCGGTGATGCGATGAAGGCCCGGCTCGACCTCGGTGATCGCGAACCACGGATCGGCGACCGGCAGCTGATCGTTCGTCATGTCCCTGTCCGTTCCGTCGCGGAGGCGCCTGCTCCGGCCTGTCGACAAGCCGGAATTCGGCTATATCATGCCGGTCCCGCCACAGGAACGGGCGCGTGGAACGGCCGGGCTGCGGCGCGGCCGGGCAGGCCCTCCGTCCGCCGCCGCCGGACGCCCGATACCGAAGAGAATACCGATGCCTTCGCCGACCGCCATTGCCGCCCGCCCCTTCGACTATCCCTATGACGGCAGGCTCCTGCCGGCGTGCACGGCGCTGCTGGTGATCGACCTCCAGGTCGATTTCCTCTCGCCCGACGGCTATTTCGCCCGCAAGGGCTATGATCCCGCACCGCTGCGCGCCATCCTGCCGGCGGTCAATGCCGTCATCGCCGCCGCCCGCTCGGCCGGCTGCCTGATCGTCCATACCCGCCAGGGCTACCGCGCCGACCTCGCCGACATGACGCCCTACGAGCATTGGCGGCGCAAGCGCGCCGGGCTCGACGGCACCGATATCCTCGTGCGCTCCTCGCCGGGCTTCGAGATCGTGCCGGAGATCGACGTCGCGCCGGGCGACGTCATCGTCGACAAGACCGCCAACGGCGCCTTCACCCATACCGACCTGGAGCATGTGCTGCGGGCCAGGGGCATCACCCATCTGCTCTTCACCGGCTGCACCACCGATGTCTGCGTGCACACCACCCTGCGCGAGGCGGCCGACCGCAACTTCCAATGCCTGCTGATCGAGGACGCCTGCGCCAGCGGCGACGCCTACGCCCACGCCGCCGCCGTCCATATGGTGACGGTCGAGGACGGCATCTTCGGCGTCGTCGCCACCGCGCAGGACGTGATCGGCGGCCTGAAACGCGCCGCGCCGCGCTGACCCAGGGACCGCGGGCGGGGCCCGGCTCTCCCGGCGAATGTGATACCCTGCGGGTATGGACATCACGCTGAACCAGATCCGCTATTTCTGCACCCTGGCCGCTGCCGGCAATTTCGGGCGGGCGGCCGAGCGGCTCAACATGTCGCAGCCGCCGTTGAGCCGGCAGATCGCGGCGCTCGAACGCGATCTCGGCACCGTGCTGTTCGAGCGCACCCCCAAGGGGGTCGAGCTCACCGCGGCCGGCCGCCAGTTCCTCGGCGACGCCGCCGGCATCCTGCGCCTGGTCTCGCAGGCGCGGCGCAACGCTTCCGCCGCCGGGCGCGGGGAGGTCGGCGAGCTGACCATGGGCTTCACCATGTGCGCGGCCTACAGCGTGGTGCCCGCCCTCGCCAAGCGCTACCGCAAGGCGTTCCCCGCAGTGGCGCTGCATGTGCGGGAGCTGATGCCGAGCGCGCTGGAGCGCGATCTCAGGGATGGCGCGGTGGACATCGCCATCAGCTTTCCCGGCGCCGAGACGGCCCGCTTCGCCACGCGCACGCTGCTGAGCGAACCGCTCAGCCTGGTGCTGCCGGAGCGCCACCGGCTGGCGCGGGCAAGGCGGGTGAAGATGGAGGACCTCGCCGAGGAGCGCTTCCTGATCGTGCCGCGCCAGCAGGCGCCGAGCCTGCACGACACCATCGTCGGGCGCTGCCGGGAAGCCGGCTTCACCCCGATCATCGGCCTCGAGGTCTATCTGCAGCAGACCATCGTCAATTTCGTCGCCGAGGGCCTCGGCATCGCGCTGGTTCCCGCCTCGATGCGGCGCTCCCAGATCGAGGGCGCGGTGTTCAGGCCGGTGGAGCGGCCGCCTGCCATCGAGCAGATCCTGTTCTGGTCGCCGGAAAACAGCAATCCCTGCATCGCCGGCTTCCTGTCGTGCTGCGACGGGCTCGACCGGCAGGCCGCGGGTTGAGCGATCGGCCCGCTTGCACCATGATGGCCGCAGTGCCGCGCCCCTCGCCGCCCCAGGTTGAACAGATCCGATGAACGCTCCCGTCCCCGCCTCCCGGCCTCCGCTCGCCATCACCATGGGCGATCCCGCCGGCATCGGCCCCGAAATCGTCGCTAGGCTCGCGGCGGACGGCGATCGGCCGGCCGATCCCTTCATCGTCGTCGGCGATGCCGGCATGCTGCGGCGGGCCGCAGCGATCGTCGCCCCCGGCCTCGCCGTCGAGGCCGTCGACGACAGCTTCGCGGGCCTCGACGAGATCTGGCGGCGCGGCGCCCTTCCCGTCCTGCAAACCGGCGAGCCCCTGCCGCCGGACCTCGCCTTCGGCCGGGTCGACGCCCGCGCGGGCGCCGCCTCCTACGCCTATATCCTGCGCGCCATCGACCTCGCGCTCGCCGGCCGGATCGCCGGCATCGTCACCGCGCCGATCACCAAGGAGGCGATGCGCGCCGCCGGCATCGCCTATCCCGGCCACACCGAGATCCTGGCCGACCGCTCGGGCACGCGCGACTTCGCGATGATGCTGGCCAATGACGAGCTGCGGGTGCTGCTCGTCTCCATCCATGTCCCGCTCGCCGAGGCGATCCGCGCGGTAACGGTCGAGAGCGAATTGCGCGCCATCCGCCTTGCCCGCGATGCCTGCCGCGCCTTCGGCATCGACCGGCCGCGCGTCGCCGTCGCCGGCCTCAATCCGCATGCCGGCGAGAATGGCTTGTTCGGCCGCGAGGACCTCGACATCATCGCCCCGGCCATCGCGGCGGCGCGGGCCGAAGGCATCGACGCCTCCGGCCCCTGGCCCGGCGATACCGTGTTCATGCGGGCGCGGCGCGGCGCCTTCGACATCGTCGTGGCGCAATATCACGACCAGGGGCTCATCCCGGTCAAATATCTCGGCGTCGACCACGGCGTGAACGTCACCGTCGGCCTGCCCTTCATCCGCACCTCCGTCGACCACGGCACGGCCTATGACATCGCCGGCACCGGCCGCGCCTCCCATGCGAGCCTGGCTTATGCGCTGAAGCAGGCGGTGGCGATGGCGGCCGCCGCGCCGGCTCCGCGCGGCGGCGTGCCCGACTTCATCTTCATGCTCACCCGGCAGGACCGCACCGTCCCCGACGCGCAGGAGAGGCTGGCCGAGGCGCTCGGCGCCGGCGTCCGCCATATCGGCTTCAAGGATGTCGGCCTGCCGCTCGAGGCCCTGCACCGCCTCGCCGACGCGATCCGGGCCGGCGGCGCGCGGACCTATCTCGAAGTGGTCAGCCTCGACGAAGAGAGCGAGGCCGCTTCGGCCCGCGCCGCCCTCGCCCTCGGCGTCGACGTGCTGATGGGCGGCACGCGGCCGGCGGTCGTCCTACCGATCATCCGCGGCAGCGCCATCCGCTATTATCCCTTCCCCGGCCGGATCGCCGGCCATCCGAGCCGGCTCGAAGGCACGGCCGAGGAGATCGTCGCCAGAGCGCGGAACCTCGCCGCGCTCGACGGCGTGCACGGCCTCGATCTCCTGGCCTACCGTTTCCAGGGCGATGCGCCGGCGCTGATCGCGCAAATATGCGCCGCCATCGGCAAGCCCGTCATCGTCGCCGGCTCGATCGACCGCGCCGAGCGCATCGGCGCCGCAGCGGCCGGCGGGGCGGCCGCCTTCACCGTCGGCACCGCCGCGCTCGACGGCGCCTTCCCGGCCGACGGCCCGGGGCTCGCGGCGCAATTGCGGGCGATCGAGGCGCTGCGGGGGAACGGAAGGGCGGCAGGCGGCCTGCCCGGATAGGAAGCCTCGCGCCTCGTGCCTCCCGGGTGCGCGGGCGTCCCGTCCGCCCCGGAAACGCGGCGCTCGAAGATCGAGACGTTGCGCTTGCGGGTCGGCATCTCTCCTGGGACCGCGGGCGTCTCGCCCGCTCTGGAAACGCCGCGCTCGAAGGTTGAGACGTTGCGCTTGGGGGTTGGCAAGAGCGGGCGAGACGCCCGCGGTCCCAGGGAGGAACGCCAAACCGGCGGCGATAGTGCGGCTGGTCATCCCGGACGCGGTGCGGCACGTGAGTGACGCATCGCAGATCCGGGATCGCGCGCAGAAGGAACCTCATCCTGCACGCGGTCCCGTGTCTGCACCGCACCCCTGCGGGGTGCCGTGCGCACGGGATGACGATGGCTCTGCGGGCATGCGTCTTCGTCGCCGCGCCCTGAGCGGGCCGGATTGTGCTGGGGAAGATCGGGGCGGCGACGGCTGTTCTCGTGTCAGCCGTGGTGCGGTGTAGTATCGTGGTCGTGAGGAATCGTGGCCTGGCATGTTGTGCAAGGCCGCCGTCGCCCCTTTCCCGCCAGGCCGGGGCGCGCCAACAGGCAACGCGCCGAGGCCCGGCTTCTTTCCCATCGATCCGGATCAAGCCTTCGGCCTGACCCGGATTGCCTGACGGGAGGCATGAGCCGGCGCCGGAGGGCACGGTTCCCTCCCTCACCAGCCGTGCCGGACAGGCCACGCACCCCGACACGGCTTCCGGGCCAGGAAAGCCAATCGGGACGCAAGCCTCACCCACGGAACGGGCGGGACAGGGGCCTTGGCGGACGGCTTATGTCTTCGCCGCACCCCGCCGGCCGGGCAGCCGGGTCCCCGTGCTGCTGCGGCCGCGGACGCTGCGGGCCGGGTTTGCCGGCCGCCGGCGTCCGACAAGGCGATCCGGCCTGGAAGGCCCGCCCTCCCGTCCTTGCGGACGATACGGCAGGCGGCCGGCGCCTCTCCTGTCTCGCGCGGGATCGAGGGCAGGCCCGAAGGCGGCCCGATCCCGGCACGTTCCTCATCGAGCCCCGTGTGCAGACCTGACGGCCGGGTGATCGCACACCCGGCGCTACCGGATGTCGGCGGTCCCGGCATTGCTCGCAAGAGCAATGGGGCGGTCTGCAGCGATCCCTCTCGGCGCCGGCCCCGTCCTGGTTTCCAAGCCAGGACGAAACGGACAAGCGCCTTGATGCGGCTGGCGCGCCGCAGGCATAAACCGGGATCGGCCGGAGTGGGTGGAAGGCACGGGGCGGTATCGCGAACCTTGGCCCCGCCGCGCTTCGTTCCGGAACAAAGTAGGCCATGGGGAAGGGCGGATGTCAAGATTTGTTCGCATTTTGTTCCTGCGGAGAGCACTGGCACGAAATTCGTAAACTGGCTGCATCGCTTGCTGGTCGCGGCATTCCAAAGGTCGTGCAGATACATTCCTGCTGCCGAGCCGGCCGCTCGCACCCAATGCGGCAAATCCCATCGCACCCATCACTCGGATCCACGCCGCCCTGACCGTTCCGGATTTCATGTCAATCCGGGTGACATGATTATTGCACCGCCCTCCATTTCGTGTCACTGATATTGACATGAAAATAGCCCCCTCCCCGCCATCCCGCCTCTACCGCCAGACCGGGCGCGCGCAGGCTGCCGAGGAAACGGCGCGGCAGATCCTCGACGCGTTCAGCGACTGCATGCGCAGCCGATGGTTCGACGAGGTGACGCTGGAGGAGGTCGCCGATCGCGCCGGCGTGAACGTCAGGACGGTCATTCGCCGGTTTGGCGGCAGGGAGGGGCTGCTCGAAGCCTTCGTCGACGCCTTCATTCCGTCCGTCGCCATCGACCGCGGCACGCCGCCCGGCGACGTCGCGGCCGCCATCGACCGGCTGGCCGACATCTATGAGGTCTGGGGCGACAGCGTCATCCGCAACCTCGCGCAGGAGCCGCGCCACCCTGCCCTGAAACGGCTCCTCGACCTCGGCCGCGAACGGCATCGTTCCATCACGGCAGCCACCTATGCGCCCTGGCTCGATCGCCTCGCGCCGGCGGAGCGCATGCGGACGCTCGACGCGCTCGTCGCCGCCACCGACGTCTACATCTGGAAGCTGGCCCGGCGCGACATGCAGCGCTCGCGGAACGAGGCCGCCGGGATCATGCGCATGCTCGTCGACGCCGTTCTCGAACGGGCCTCGCCACGCCTATCGGGAGAGAATTCGTCATCATGACCGCGTGCAGATCCCTGAGCTTCCTGTTCGCCACGGCCCATCTCGGCGGCAATGTCTCGCCGGTCATGCCGATCGTGCGCCGGCTGGCCGGCGCCGGACACAAGGTGCGGGTGATGAGCGACGGCGTGAACCGCCTGGATGCGGAAGCCGCGGGCGCGCAGTTCAGGCCCTGGCGCCGCGCGCCCAATCGCACCGACCGTGGGCGCGAGGGCGATCCGCCAGACTGGAGCGTGAGCGACAAGGAGGGCATCGGCATGGTCGCCCGGTTCCTGGCCGGCACGGCCCTCGCCTATGCGGAGGACACCATCGAGGAGCTGAGGCGCGAGCCGGCGGATCTCCTGATCTGCTACGACATGCTGCTCGGTCCCATGCTCGGCGCGGAAGCCATCGGCCAAAGGCTTGCGCTTCTCGGCACGATGATCAGCTTCTTCCCGCTGCCGGGGATCGCGCCGCTCGGCTCCGGCCTCGGCATGGCGCGCACGGAAAAGGAAAAGGCGGCGCAGGACGCCGCCCGCCTCGAAATGTCGGCGATCTTCGATGCCGCCCTGCCGGAACTGAACGCGGCACGCGCCCGGCTGGGTCTTGCCCCGCTCGATCATCTGGCGGACCAATGCCATGCGGCCTCCGTGCATTGGCTCGGCACGGCGCGGGCCTTCGATTTCGAGGCCGCCGTGCTGCGGCCCACCATGCGCTATGCCGGCCCGCTCATCGGCGACCCCGCCTGGGCCGAACCATGGCATTCGCCGTGGGACAAGGGCGATGCGCGCCCGCTCGTGCTCGTGGGCTTCTCGACCAGCTTCCAGAACCACGCCGCCGTCCTGCAGCGCGTGATCGATGCGGCATCCTCCCTGCCCGTGCGCCTGCTGGTCACCCTCGGCGGCCCGATCGAGGCAGACGAACTGGTGCCGGCCGGCAATACGGCGGTGGTCCGCAGCGCGCCGCATCTCGAGATCATGAAAGAGGCCTTGCTGGTGATCACCCATGGCGGCCATGGCACTGTCATGGCCGCCCTCATGCACGGGCTGCCGCTCCTGATCATCCCGCACGGCCGCGACCAGGCCGACAATGCCGCCCGCGTCGTCGGGCGCGGCGCAGGCCTGTCGGTCCCGCGCACGGCCTCGACGGAGGAGATCCGCGCCGCCCTCGCCCGCCTGATCGCCGAGCCGACCTTCAGGGCCGCAGCCGGCAGGCTCGGCGAGGCCGTCAACAAGGAAGCGCGGGAGAGCACGCTGGTGGCGGAGATTGAAGCGCTTGCGGGGGATGGCGGTGGCGGTCCTTATGGTCCCGGCCCTCAGGAGAAGGCCCTCGCGTGACGGCCGGGTGAAGGGAGCGTGGCCCGCCGGAGGCAGCTGCGGAGGGGCCAATCGACAATATCCGGCTGGAACCTACCTTCATCGATAAAACGCGCCTCCATCAACCGTTCGGCGGCAAGTGATATTGTCTCGCGCAGAATATCGGCATCCGGGGTCATTTCCACCCAGGAGCCGCGTGTGCATGGTGTGGTCGTCGCAGCTCCTTCCGTCAGATTTGCGCTTTGCAACCCAAACCTATCTGAAATCACGGTGACCACCGCAACTGCCTGCCAACGCCCTCGGGCGTCGGCTTTCTGGCGGGCATCGACCAATAAGGGAAAGCGACCGGGTCCTCTCATCAGCAGCAACGGTGTTGAAGTCGGCCTTTAAATTTCTAAGGCGAAATTGCAGCCTCCGTCGACAATTTCCACTGAATTCGAGCAGCGTCCGGAGTCGTCAACATGCTCTTGGCATTGTCAGTCGACTTTATCGTGTTTCCTTCAATAACGGCAAAGTCCTTCGATCCTAAACCGACCAAGCGGCTCACCAAGGCGGCTTTTACAACATCCACCAAATCGACAATTGCAGAATTACCGTGCCCAACCGCGACAAGCGTAGCGTCGCGAAATTCCGCTGAAATGACAGGCGAGTTCTTCCCGGAGACGTGAGCGGGTAAATCGATACGAGAGCGCTCCTCTCCAGTTTGGGCGTTCACCAATATCAATGCTGCATGGTCGCCCGACGACGAAAGGGCCAGCAAGGTACCGTCAGGCGAAAATGCCAACGGAACTCCGGCATCGGCTGGTAGTTTTGCGACAATCGCACCCGTGCGGGGGTCGATAATCGCCGGTTGTTTTCCTGCAACCGCCAATTCTTTGCCATCGGGAGAAAATTTGAGTGCCGACACGTCCTCATCTGGCATATTCAAAATTACTTTACGTTTTTTGACATCAAATACGGTCAACCCATGAAGGTCGGCCGCAGCCAGCGAACCGTCCTGGGTCTGCGTGCTCGACCGCAATTCTTCATTTTTGATTCCAAATTCCCAAATCAGCTTGCCTGTATCGACATTCCATAGCCTCAGACTGCTTACAGGAAAGCTAGCAGCGGTGCTTGATGTCAACAAAGTACCATTATCCGCCGGAGTAGCATAATTTATACTGTTACCGTGTACTTGAAATGACTTAATTCTCTTAATTTTTTTAAAATCCCAAACATGTATGTATACATAATTACTGACGACAAGCTTGTTACCACCATCAGCAAACGATTCCAACTGAAAGCGATCATCGTCTGATTTGCTCACGAGGCTGCGGCTGCTCACAAGGGTGCCAGTTTTGAGATCCCATACTCGAAGGTTGGCTTTCCACCCTCCCGCCAACAGCCGATTTCCATTGTCCATAAAATGAAGTGCGCTCGTGCTTTCACCGAGTCCCCAACTTATATCTTCCGCACTATCCAACGAGCGAAAACTAGTGGCTAGGGCGAGACTGCCGTCGACAGGCACCGGCCCAAGTGCATCCTTCTCGATGATTGTTACTGAAGGGGGGACAGGACCAACAGAAGCTACTCTTTCCGGAGAGTCGGCAGGCTGATCTGGAGTGGATACGGCGATCTGCGAGCCTGCATTCTTTGGGATATTCGCCGGCAGAGATGGAGGCGCGCTCAGGGCTATGATGCGGTGTGCGGCCATATCTTCAAAAATAGTTCCAGCGTAGCGCTGCCTGAAAGCTGCGAGCAAGGAAATGTCATCGGAATGAGCCAGCGTCGGCCACACGATGGCGGCTTCGGAGACACGAGGATCGAGACCGAAAGCTTCATGCGGAGGGCTAGACGCGGAGGTTGCGATTCCTTCATTTGCCGCATTTGCTTGGAGTGCGGACAAAGCAATCGTACCCCCTCCGAGCGAGCCGTTGACGAAGGGCTCCTGCGTGTTGCCAGTGCTTGCCATCACGTCGTCGCGCACTTCGCCCAGTGCAATACGGATATCGACCCCCGGCTCTACGATGTGTTTGACCAGAGCGGTCGTAAAAGGACTGTTGGGGCCATCGCCATCCTGCGCAACCTCACCCGCCTTCGCGGAGAACGCGATCAATGTATTAACCGTGGAAGGTTCAATCCGAGCGAAGCCCCTCGACACCGAGCGTGTAGACGTCGTCTTTGCCATCTTCGGCAAGAAGGGGTTGTCTCGGCAAGCATCAAGGATTACCAATTTCAGCCGCTTGGCGCCCTCGATGGCTCGCAGAGCGCGATCCAGCGTGATCGTCTCATCTTCGACATCCCTATCAGATATTAATTTCGCATCGATAGGCACCAGATAATCTGTGCCATTCATCTCCATGCCATGCCCGGAGTAGTATATCATCGCTATATCGGCATTCGCCGCTTCGTCTTCGAAAGAGCGCAATGCTTTGATCATGCCATCGCGACTGAGATCGGTAGCGGCGTGCACCGTTGTGAAACCGGACTTCTGTAGAGCATTGGCCATTGCGGCAACGTCATTTGCAGGGTTGTTCAGGGTACTGACTGCCGCGTAATGGGCATTGCCGATGAGGAGGGCGACGCGCTTATCGGCTAAGGCCGGTTCAGCAAAGCAGATCGACCCAACAAAAGCTGCCACAGCCAGCAGCGCACGCCTCTGCATCGATCTTCTCCACCCTTCGCCAGCATTAGATTACCATGGCGCAACGGCGTGTAAAGCGCCCGAGAAAACATACTCTCAGCGAACCTTTGCATGTTATGGCGCAGGGAAACAGAAAGTGCTGAACTCGGAGACCTGCTCCGGTGTAAACTGCCGATGCTTAGCCTTCTAAACGTTAAGTGCCGCCACAAACTTTCTGCGTTCGAATAGCGGTACATTTTATTTGAGTAGACATTCTTGTAGTAGAATAAAATGCAGTGTCACCGTTCTTCGGGCAGGCCTGTCGGTCCTGCGCACGGCTTCGACGGAGGCGATCCGCGCCGCGCTCGCCCGCCTGATCGCCGAGCCGACCTTCAGGGCCGCGGCCGGCAGGCTCGGCGACGCCGTCAACAAGGAAGCGCGCGAGAGCACGCTGGTGGCGGAGATTGAAGGGCTTGCGGGGGATAATGATGGCCTTCCGTCCGGTGCGGCGCCTCTTCGCATCTTGCTCAGATAGGCACTTCTTCACTGTTTCGAGGCCTCGTCGCGGGTGTAGATTGCCCCTCTGATCCACCGTTGCCGCAGCCCCGCGCCTTGCCGGCGGGAAGCCCTCTGGCTATATTACTGGAAATAAGCAGGAGTCCCCATGGGAAGTTCACAGAAGCGCGCCATCCGGAATTACCGTTCCCGTCTTGGCGAGCGCGGCTTGGCGCGCTTCGAAGTGCTCGGCCGGGACGCCGATCGCAACCTGATCCGATCGCTCGCCCGGCGTCTGTCGGAAGATACGCCCGAGGCCTCGGAGCTCCGCGCTGCCGTGAGCAGGTCGCTCGCACGCGAGCCGGCCGAGCCTGGCGGAATCCTTGCCGCCTTGCGTCGTTCGCCGCTGGTGGGCGCCGATCTCGATCTCTCCCGCCCCCGTGAAGAGGGACGCAAGATCGACCTGTGACGCGCTACCTCCTCGATACCAACATCATCAGCAACGTCGTCAAACCGCAGCCGTCGGCATCGCTCCTGGCTTGGATGTCGGCGCGGCGCGACGAGGATCTGTTCATTGCCTCTCTGACCGTCGCGGAAATCCTGCGCGGCGTTCTGGAAAAGCCGCGCGGCAAGAAGCGCGACGCCCTCAAGGCTTGGTTTTCCGGGCCGGACGGACCGCAAGCGCTGTTCGCCGGCCGCATCCTGCCGTTCGACGACAGAGCGGGCCTGATCTGGGCGCGGCTGATGGCGGAAGGAAAAGCGGCGGGCAAGCCGCGCAGCGGACTCGACATGATCATCGCCGCCATCGCGGGAGCGAACGCGTGCGTGCTGGTGACCGATAACGAAAAAGACTTTGCCGGGCTCCAGGTCCTCAACCCGATACGCGGGGCAGTCTGATGCAGCCGGAATTTCAGAGTCACTGCACTTTATTTGAGTAGGTGTCCTATCGCAAAATAAAGTGTGGTGCCGCAGGGAATTGATCATATGCGGCAAGAAGTACTCGTGATAGCTGTCGAGCATGGGAGAGGTTGAATTTCTAACGAGAGATCCATGATCCCCGAAACGCTTGATGGTTGGACATTCGACGTCGTTCGGACGCTCTGCGAGCAGTTGCAGCCTGAGGGAGAACGGCACGATTTCAAGTTCGAATTTCAAGAACCTTGCAAGACGACTAAGATCTGCTGCGCTTTCGCAAACGCATACGGTGGTTTTTTGGTCGTTGGGGTACGAGACGGCGGGCCGCCAGCCGCAAGACCAGAAGGAATCCGCAGAAGTCTGGAGATTTTGAAGGTGCTTCGCGACAAGGTCAAAGCTGAACCAGAGATCGAGATCCGAGGTCCCAGGCCGATACCTGTGCCTGGCTCGGAGAAGGTTATTTATGTGTTCGAAGTGCCGCGCAGCGAGCGGCGACCGCACTTGCCGAGCCGCAAGGAGGATCGCGTTTTCTGGAAGCGTCTGGGTTCACAATGCGAACAAAAGAGCTGGCTCGGGAAAAACGGACAGGACCGATAAGTGGAATTTGGCCCTGAACCTGGCATAGGATGCCAAGGACAGGAGCGACGATGACGAGACGAGCACGCCGGAACCATGGCCCGGCTTTCAAGGCGAAAGTAGCCTTGGCGGCGATCAAGGGCGAGAAGACGCTGAATGAGTTAGCTCAGCAGTTTGATGTCCACACCAACCAGATCAGTCAGTGGAAGACACAGCTTCTTGAAGGGGCAACCGGGGTATTCGGTGCGGGTGGCACGGCCGTGCCAGCTTCGTCCGGGGTTGATGTCAAAACCCTCCATGCCAAGATCGGGGAGTTGACGCTTGAGAATGATTTTTTAGAAGGAGCGCTCACCAAGGCCGGCCTTCTGAGCGCAAGAAAATGATCGACCGCACGCACGAACTTCCGATCACTCGCCAAGCCAAGGCTTTGGGACTGGCGCGAAGCAGCGTCTACTATCTGCCCCGTCCTGTGCCGCCCGCCGACCTTACCCTGATGCGGCAGATCGACGAGCTGCACCTTGAGCATCCCTTCGCCGGTTCTCGCATGCTGCAAGGTCTTTTGGCTGCCGATGGGCACCAAGCCGGACGGTTGCACGTCGCCACGCTGATGAAGCGCATGGGGATAGAGGCAATCTACCGGCGACCGAACACCTCGAAACCAGCGCCGGGACACAAGATCTATCCCTATCTCCTGCGCGAACTGCCGGTGACCAAGCCCAATCAGGTCTGGGCGATGGACATCACCTACATCCCGATGCGGCGTGGCTTTGTCTATCTGGCAGCCGTGGTGGATTGGTTCAGCCGCCGCGTGCTGTCCTGGCGGCTCTCGATCAGCATGGAGGCGGACTTCTGTATCGAGGCGGTCGAGGAGGCTCTGGTGCGTTATGGCAAGCCGGAAATCTTCAATACCGATCAAGGCAGCCAGTTCACCAGCGAGGCCTTCACCGGCTTGCTGATCAAGAACGACATCAAGATCAGCATGGATGGCAGGGGCGCCTGGCGCGACAATGTCTTCGTCGAGAGAATTTGGAGGTCGGTGAAATACGAGGAAGTCTATCTCCACGCCTACGACACGGTGTCCCAGGCCCGCGCCTCGATCGGCCGATATTTGATTTTCTACAATACCCGCAGACCCCATTCGAGCCTTGACCGGAAGACACCCGATCAGGCCTACTTCAGCCAGCCAACCCCAATCCCGGCCGCGGCATAATACGGGCTGAAATCCACTTATCCGGCAGGGCTAAGCTGTCCAAACAAACCGAGCCAACTCTACTCTCCCGAAATCAGTTCTTCCATCCATATGCTTTTCTAAAGCATATTCCACTAAGCTGCCAAATGGTCCTAGCGGATTCCCCCCTTGTCGAATACAGAGAGGATCATAAAAGCTATTGGAGCAGTCCCTTCAAGATCAGCGTCTATGGATCCACTGCCCTCATCGTCTTCAGGAGCATGGCTTTCAGAATGCCGTTGTCCCGTGATCCGACACAGCCTCTGGCTCGCCTCCTCCCCTACGCTCCATTAAGACATAGATTCAGACCGGACCTAACCACCGTCTTTGAGTAAATACGACCAAATTTTGTGAAATTACGACTTCTGAATAAAATGCAACGTCACCGTTATCCCGGTGCCAGACGCAATCGAGCGCGTAGAGGCACTCCTTCGTAATCGAGGCTCTGAGAGCGGTCTGGGCGGTCGCCGGCCCACTCGCGGTCCATGCACAGCCTTTCTCCAATCCAATTTTGTCGTCACAACAGAAATATCTCTTTAATTATTGCAACTCTCCAGACAGCTGCTGTATTCGCTGGAACATTCGTGGACTTCATCCAATTCGGAGGAACAGTGCCGATCAAAATTGGCAACATTCAATGCCTCTTTAGGATCACACATCTGTTCTTCACAGACATCGAGACTATACCCATAGTGCCGCGTACAATCATCAATGCACCTAGACTTCATGTTAGCGTAGCACGCCTCTAGGAGCGATTTTTTATCCTCGGAGCAATTGCTTTTTATCATTAAGCATGTATTCTGACACTGAGTAAGCGACGGTGCGTGCCTTTGAAGGGGGCCAGAAAACCATCCTTTTGGGCACGTCGGGCTGCTCGCTCCGTGCGGATCGAGTCTCATCGAACGAGAATTAACGTTCTCCGGGCCCATCGTGACGTGATACAGACACTTGAAGTCTCCTTGCCCCGAAAATGTAACGTTCGTGAACTCGGAGCCGTCCGAGGCATCTACAGAGAGAGGACGAGATCCCGTGTATTCTGCCTCATAAGCGTCGTCCGCTTTCTTCACAATTTGAAGCCTTACGTTTCCCAATATCCAAGAACCCTCCATCTGCTGGATTAGCGTTTGGGCAAATGAAGACGTAGTCGACACTAAAAAAAACAACGCACAGAACAATATTGCACCGAAAAATTTCACACTATTATGCATATACACTCGCATCAGTGCACCCTACTGTGGTATTCTGACGAACGTACCATGTAAGCAAATTTTGTCGGCGCTGCCTCGTGTACTTACATCTATTGAATTCTTCCCTAGTATGAATATCCGGTACCTGCACGAAATTTCCTTATAAGAAACAACGATATTCCCGGCACCGGCACTACCTGCAATGTTGGCCATTAGCGCTTCACCGCGGCTCGAGTCCTCCCAACTCCAATCGCCCTGCACGTTTGTGATATTGATCCAAACTCCCTGCTTATTGGGCAACAGCCATCTGCCTTGCAATCGTTTCGGTTGCAAGGCTACGGCCGAAAGCGTCGAAACAATGAGCACAGGAAGAGTTAAAGTGACCACTGCTGCCATTCGAACAATTGACCTGAACACAGCGAAGCTCCCGTTTTCTATTAAAAATCTGCTGTATGTGGCTTGTAATGACGATCACGGTGGTAATAATTCGAAAGTGCCATGTAGACAGTCGGAGGAGGATCCAGGGCGTGTATTTATATCAATTCGATTTTGCTGAAGTAAAAATATTCTATAATCGCACGTCATATCCGGATAGGCGACCTGTATATTACCACCTCCTTCTTGGCCCGCGTCATTTTTAAATAATGCCTCCCCTTTATTGGAGTCCACCCAGGACCAATCGCCCTGCACGTTAGTTATATTGATCCATCGACCAATGTCGCCTGGTTGAATCCATCTTCCTTCAAGTTGCCTCGGTTGAAGTGCTGATGCGCTGGCTCCCCAGAAAATGACACCAAGACATAAAACCGTGAAGCACAAAATGTGTAGCCGCCTCATTGCTCCTAGTCCTTATTTTTATTTCCTTACATTGAAATGTTACATAAGATAATTAGTTCGTCAATTCCTCCTGAGTGTTGAGGTACGGGGGTTGGGGGCTTTAATCAATCGCAGATCCAGAGGCCGCCCGTCTTCGAGCACACCGTGCCGTTGTCCTTGTAGACCCGATTGCATAGCGCTCGTAATTTTCGCTGTCGCCATCGGGTCGGTCGATCACAGGATTTCGGTGATAGTGCGTTTTATTTGAGTAAGCGTTCCTGTAGTATAATAAAATTCGGCGTTACCATTATTGGGCCGGTTGCTAGATCGCTATAAATATACACTTACGCTAAACATACGTCCTCAGTCGAAATCAGCATCTTTTGCATTCAAACTCAACGGGCGTTCTATACCCGGAGTTCCAGCTAGAGCGGAATTTGTCTGAGTGGAATCGCGTATAACGGTGACACTGCACTTTATTCGGCCCGTCTCCTCCACATTCGCGCATTTCTCAGCCATCGGCCGTCTCCCAGTAAGGCGGGTCGCCGAAGACGTCGCGCAGCCAGGCGGTGAGGGCGCGCAGCTTGGCCGAGCCGCGGCGATCCTCCGGGCAGGCGATATAGATCGTGGCGCCCTCGGGTTCGGCGTCGACATCGACGATCGCCAGCCGCCCGGCGGCGCGTTCCGCCTGGATGAAGTAGGCGGGAAGCAGCGCCAGGCCCAATCCCGCCGCGGCGGCATCGCGCATCAGCAGGCCGTTGTTGACGTGCAGCACGATGTCGGGCCGGATCGTCACCAGCCGGCGCGATAGCCTGAAGCGCCAATCGCCGGAGCCGCGGTTGGAGTAGATGATGCCCTTGTGGCGCTTCAGGTCCTGGATGGTCTCCGGCGTTCCGAATGTCTCCAGATAATTCGGCGAAGCCACCAGGAAGCGGCGGCTGGACGCCAGCGGCTTGACGATGACATGCCCGTCCACGGCCGGGCCGTGGCGCACGACGGCGTCATAGCCGCCCGCCGCCATGCTGACGAAGCGGTCGTCGAGGTCCAGCGTCAGCTCGATCCGCGGATGCTTCGCCAGGAAGCCGTACAGCGCCGGGCCGAGATGGAGGATGCCGAAGCTGGTCGGCGCCGAAATCCGCAGCGGCCCCGCGAGCTCGCCGCGGCGCTCGGCGATCTCGGCGCCCGCCTCGGCGACCTCCTGCATGATCCGCCTGGCGCGCGCCTGGAAGCTCCGCCCGTCCTCGGTCAGCGCAAGGCCGCGTGTCGTGCGGTCGAGAAGCCTGGTCCCGAGGCTGCGCTCGAGGTCGCTCAGCCGCTCGCTCACCACCGATTTCGACAGCGCCATGCGTTGGGCCGCTTCGCTGATCGAACCGGATTCCGCAACGGAGACGAAGGCGGCGAGGGATTCGAGCTTCAGCATTGTTCGCCTTTTCCGAAAACTCAGTCAGGCGTCCGCCGACTACCGGTAGCAGGGTCAGGGTGCCACAATCATCCGTGCCGCGATACCGCGGCAGAACGAGAATTCGCTGGGGAGCACCACATGAACCGCCTCTTGGCCGCCGCCTTCGGCCTGCTGGTCTCGACCGCCGCCGCGTCGGCCCACATCGTCCCCTTTCCGCCGGACTTCACGGCCCGATCGATCGAGACCAACGGCACCAGCCTCCATGTCCGCGTCGGCGGCCATGGCCCCGCCGTGATCCTGCTCCACGGCTTCGGCGACAGCGGCGACATGTGGGCGCCGGTCGCCGCCAAGCTGATGAAGGACCATACCGTCATCGTGCCGGACCTGCGCGGCATGGGCCTCTCCGCCCACCCCGACACCGGCTACACGAAGAAGAACCAGGCCGTCGACATCGCCGGCATCCTCGACACTCTCAAGATCGAGAAGGCCGACCTCGTCACCCACGATATCGGCAATATGGTCGGCTACGCCTTCGTCGCCCAATATCGCGATCGCGTCACCCGCTGGGTGGTGATCGACGCGCCCCTCCCCGGCATCGGCGATTGGGACAACATCATCCGGCTGCCGCTGCTGTGGCACTTCAATTTCCGGGGCCCCGACATGGAGCGTCTGGTCGCCGGGCGCGAGCGCATCTATCTCGACCGGTTCTGGAACGAACTCTCCGCCGATCCGAAGGCCATCGACGAAGCGACGCGCCAGCACTATGCCGCGCTCTACGCCCGCCCCCACGCCATGCACGATGCCTTCGAGCAATTCGCCGCCTTCACGCAGGATGCCGCCGACAACCGGGAGATGCTGGCCAAGGGCGGCAAGGTCACCATGCCGGTCCTGGCCGTCGGCGCCGACAAATCCTTCGGCACGGGCCAGGCGGATGTGCTGGGCCATGTCGCCGCCAACGTGACGGGCGGCATCGTACCAAGCTCCGGCCATTGGGTGATGGAGGAAAATCCCGATGCCACGACGAAGCTGGTGATCGACTTCCTCGCGAAGTGAGGGAGGGGGCGTGAAGCGACGGGCGGTTCGGCAGATCCGATGACGCTGCGATTCCGATGACCCTGGGGTGACGGCAGGCGCCGTGTCGAGCGCCTGCCGTGCCGCCGCTGTCTTGTGCACAGCAGGCTATGCGACGACCGATGCGATGCCTGCGGTTGGAAGGGGCCGCCCTGCAGCATCGCACGGAGCAGGGTATGAGCTGCCGCTAGCCGCCGACATTGTAACGCGCTGCCGGTTTTCCATCGAACATCGATTGGAGGGCCCTTCCGCTGAGCGCTTCGAATTCCCGAAGGATCGTGTCGTCGTGGAGCGACGGGCAGGTGACGCGCTCGCCCTGGTCGAGGCCCGCCAGAGCGGCATCGACGCAGTCCTCGGTCGTCATCATGATGTTTTCAGGCAGCGGCGCCAGGTCCGCGCCCCCCGCCACGTCCCAGCCCTCCGATATGACGGCGCCCGGCAAAACGAGCTGCACGCGGACGGACGTTCCCCCGACCTCACCCTGCAGGCTCTGGGTGAACAGATAGACATAGGCCTTGGTCGATCCATAGACCGGGATGCCGGGGTAAGGCGCAAAGCCCGCGCCGGAACCGACATTGACGATCGTCCCGGCGTTGCGCGTCTTGAATGCAACCAGCGCCGCCTTCGAAAGCATCGTCAACGCCGTGACGTTGAGGCCGACCATGTCGACGATGACATCGTCCGGCGTGTCCGTCAGCGGCTTCAGGGCAGAGAAGCCGGCATTGTTCACCAGCAGTGAGACCGAAGCATCGCTCGACAGGCGATCGGCGACCGCCGCCGCTCCGGCCGGTCGCGACAGGTCGGCGACCATCACCTCGGCGTTCACCGCGTAGCGCTGGCGAAGATCGGCTGCGATGGCCCGCAGGCGCTCTTCGCGGCGCGCGACGAGGACGAGATCGTAGCCGCGCGCGGCGAGCCGGTCGGCGTAGACCTTGCCGATCCCAGATGAGGCGCCGGTGACAATCGCGACGCCTGGTTTGTCCGAATGGGGGTTGGTCAAAGCGATCTCCCAAGGTGAATTATCTCGACCAGAGGAGTATATTTTCTGTACTAGGTGTCAATCGGGCACTATGGATAGCCTAGGTATAGCTTGGGAAACCGCATGACCTACACGGAAGAACAAGTCGTCGAGACCATCCCGATCGTGCGCCCGGTGCTCGAGCAGATCGCCCATAAATGGTCCATCCTCGTCCTCACTTTCCTGTGCGAGGAGCCGAAGCGATTCAACGCGTTGCGGCGACGGCTGGACGGGATCACGCAGAAGGCGCTGACGGAGACGCTGCGGCGGCTGGAGAGGAACGGGTTGGTGGAGCGCCAAGTCGCCACGGCGTCTCCGATCGCTGTGGTCTATTCCATCACGCCGCTCGGGCGCACGCTGCAGGCGCCATTCCTGTCTCTTTATGGCTGGGCGCTGGACCACCAGGGCGATCTGGACGCGGCGCAGCGGCGGTTCGATGCCAACGATCCATCAGGCCGGTCCGGCACCCATGACGACCGTCCGCTCATGGCCACGCCGTCGCGGTGAAGTAGCGCCCGCAGGAGACCACGGCCTTCCGGTGCGACAAGCGCAAGGCAATCATTGCCGTGAGCGCCGCGTTCACACAAGAACATCGCGGGCGTAGACCGCTTGGCGCGCGACCTTGCGCATACTGGGGGGATCGGGGAGGACCGATCCGCTCAGCGCTTCGGCGGGGCCTGCGGGTCTCGCCACAGCTTGCGCCCCGAGGCCTCTGGATCGTGTCATTTCCTTCTCGGCGTTCCAAAGCCGGCAATCGAACCGTCCGAGCGATCCCTGAGACAATCTCAGCGCAGCAGAGTCACGCATAGCGCCAAGCCGGCCAGGTAGGTTCCGAGCGCGCCGATGAATCGCGCCGGATTGGGCTTTGCCATCGTCGGCCATGCGATCAGCCCGACAACGAGCAGACACCGGCACAGCGTCACGGCGACGATCAGCCATACCGTCGCCACCGACGGCGATCGCGCGCCGAGATAGAGAAACAGCACGGCGAGGAATGGGGCGTATTCGGCCGTGTTGGCGTGAGCCCGGATGACTTTATGCAGCGGGTTTGCAGGATCCGGTTCGCAGCCGGCGACGATGCGTTCACGAAAACGCATCACCGAGACCGATAATCCAAGGCCGAACAGCAGCAGCCCCAAAACCGCTGTGCATATGAGCGCAACCTCGTTCATGAACCGTCCCCGTGGTGCAGCGAGGGAAGGAGATCCATGGGCCGGAACATCGCCTATGGATCCCCTTGTGTAATTGAACTCTACCAAAATTGTCGGGCCTGCGGACACATCGGACGTGGGATGAGCCACACTAGGCCCCGTGCCGATCATCGGACCGTGATTCCCGAAGCGCTAGGGCTGCGGGGAAGCTGGATCGCGATCGCCTCTTCCCTCCCCCTCCCCGCCCGTCCGGGCGTCCCATCCTGCCATCGCGACATCCGCGACTGCCTCCAGTTCGGCGCGGCTCGCGCCGTCGCGGGCGAGGATCGACATGCCGTTCTGGAGGGTCTGCACGAAGCGGGCGAGCGCGTGGCGATCGGCCGAGGCCGGGATTTCGCCGTCCGCCGCCGCCCGGTCGAGGCGGGCGGACAGCCGTTCGAGCGTGACCGCGCGCGCCGAGCGGACGAGATCGCCGAGTTCGGCATGGCCTTCGCTGCCGACCGCGGAGAGCGTCACCATGCAGCCGCGCGGCAGATCCGCGACGCAGCCAGTCAGCGCTGCAGCCGAGTCCATGAGGAGAGAGCGGACGGCTTCGCGCGCGGTCGCCGCCGAGAAAAAGCCCGCCCAGACATAGCCCTCATTGGTCTCAGCATAATGGTGCAGCGCCTCGGCATAGAGCGCTTCCTTCGAGCGGAAGGCGGCATAGAGGCTGGGCGCCCCGATGCCCATGGCGTGCGTCAGGTCGGCGATCGAGGTCGCCTCGAACCCCTTGCTCCAGAACAGGCGGGTGGCCTGCTCCAGCGCCGCGTCCCGATCGAAGGCGCGCGGCCGCCCTCGTTCGCGCGTGGCTGGCGCGGGCGTGCCCGACACGACTGGGGGGGTGCTCGATGTGGCGCCGGAATTCTGCATCGATCGTTATATAAACCCATTGCCTCGCCGCGGCAATGCGCGTATCCATTTCTATATCGATCACTAGACAATGGAAACGACGATGACGGAACTGGCAGGCAAGCGCGCGCTCGTGACGGGCGGATCACGCGGCATCGGCGCCGCGATCGCGGTCGCGCTGGCGCAAAACGGCGCGGATGTGGCCATCACCTATGAGCGGTCGGCCGATCGTGCGGCGGAAATCGTTCGGGCGATCGAGGGAAAGGGCCGCAAGGGGCTCGCCATCCGGGCCGACAGCGCCGATCCCGCGGCGATCAGGCGCGCCGTCGACGAAGCGGCCCGGACGCTCGGAGGGCTCGACATCCTCGTCAACAATGCCGCCATCGCGCTCTACGCCTCGATCGCCGAGGTCAGCGTCGAGACGATCGATGCGCTGCTCGACGTCAATGTGCGCGGGCCCCTGCTCGCGGCGCAGGCCGCCATCCCGCATCTTTCGGCGGGCGGGCGCATCGTCACCATCGGTTCGGCCGGCGCCGAGCGCATCGTCGGGGATACCGGCACGATCTATTTCATGACCAAATCCGCGCTGCACTCGTTCACGCGCGGCCTCGCCCGGGAACTCGGGCCGCGTGACGTGACGGTCAACCTGGTGCAGCCGGGCTCGACCGACACCGACATGAACCCCGCCGATGGCGCGTTCTCCGACTTCCAGCGCAGCCTCAGCCCGCTCGGCCGCTACGGCACGCCGGAGGATGTCGCAGCAGCCGTCGCCTTCCTGGCAAGCCCGTCGGCCCGGCATATCACCGGCGCCATCCTGACGGTGGACGGCGGACAGACGACCTGAATCGGGCTCGGCGCCCGCCTGCAACCGCCGCGGCAGGACGATCATGCGGTTGGCCGCATCGTGCGGAATAGAGGCTGTGGACGGTCGATCACCGATCGGCCTCTTCCTCTCCGGCAGGCGTAGCGTTTCCGAGACGGGCGATCGGTGATCGCCCTTCCATGCGCGCGCGTCTCGCCCGCTCCGCCGTCGCCCTACACCTCCGGGATGTTCTCCCGGAACAGCGCCTGGATGCGCACCGGCGGCAGCGCCGGCTCGGGCTCGCCGCGCACCGCCCTCACCAGCCGCTCGATGGCGTCGCGCGCCTCGACGCGCGGGTTCTGGTCGATGACGGCGTCCATCGTGCCGGACAGCAGGAAGCGCCGCGTATGGGCGGTGAGCTCATGGCCGATGAACACCACCGTCTGCCCGCGCCCCCTCTCTTCCAGCGCCCGCGCGATGCCGCGATTGCCGGCGCCGATATTGTAGATGCCGGTGACGTCGTCATGCCGCTCCAGGAGCGCGCTGGCTTCGCGATAGGCGCGGTCGGTGTCGTCGCGGATTTCCCTGAGTTCCAGCACCGACAGATGCGGCGCGCTTTCGGCGAGCATGTGCCGGAAGCCCATCTCGCGCTCCTCATGGCCGCGATAGGCGAGCGAGCCGGCGAAGAGCGCCACCTTGCCGCCGCCCGGCCCCATGAAGCGCCCGAGCAGATGGCCGGCGAGGCGCCCCGCCGCCCGGTTGTCGATGCCGACATAAGCGAGGCGCGGCACGTTGGAGATGTCGGAGGCGAGCGTCACCACGGGAATGCCGCCGAGGACGAGGCCGCGGATCGCCTCGCGCACCGCCGGATGGTCGAGCGCGACGACGCCGACGCCATGCGTGCGCCCGCGCAATTCGTCGAGCTTCGCGGTGAGGAGATCGGGATCGAAGCCTTCGAGCAGATGCAGGCGCACGCCGATATCGGCACGCTGGCGTGCCCAGGCGAGGAAATGGTCGCCGAGCAGGCGGATGAAGGAATTGGTGCCGCCCGGCATGACGAAATCGAGCTCGACCCTGCGGCCGGGCCCGGCCGCGGCGGCCGGCGGTGCGCCGTCGATATAGCCGAGGCGCGAGGCGACGGCCAGCACGCGGTCGCGCGTGCGCGCCTTCACGCCCTCGCGCTTGTTGAGGACCCGGTCCACCGTCGCCGTGGAGACGCCGGCCTCGCGGGCGATGTCGACAAGGGTCGTCCGCATGGTCACTCGCACCGCATTTCGATACGGCCGACCCTATCGGATTCGGCGGCAGCGTCAATCGGAAACACATCAAAACAAATCATTTTTGGGGGCGTTATCCCTGCGTCGCATCGGAGGCGGAGGCCAGGAAGTGGAAATTTTTGCACCCTGCTCCGCTGACGCCGCCCTCCCCTCGCATCGACTGAATCGCGCTATTTCAAGTATTTATGCGACTTTCGGGATCTCGTGCCGCGCCTGGCGGAGACAGCGCCCGCTTCGATTCGATCAATCTCAAAAGCCATCACGCTTGACAGCGAAATCGATCAACACCCATCATCGGGATAGAGACGAGCAGGAATGTTCGCACCGGGCGATCGATGCCGGCCGGCGGCAGGAGCCGGCGCCGGCCGTCCGGCCCAGGGAGGAAACCATGAGCGATGCACACGGATTCAAGCCGGACGTCGAGGTCCGGGAGCGCGGCTACGGCATCGGCTGCATCGGCGCCGGCATGATCATGGCGGAGGTGCACCTGGCCGCCTACCGGGAGGCCGGCTTCACGGTGGCGGCCATCGCCTCGCGCACGCCGGCCAAAGCCGCCGCGGTCGCCGAGCGCTACGGCATCGCCACCGTCCACGACACGCCGGAAGCCCTGATCGAGGATCCGGCCGTCGCCATCCTCGACATCGCCTTTCCGCCCGACCGGCAGCCGGCCCTCATCCGCCGGGCGCTGGCCCAGCCCCACATCAAGGCGATCCTCGCGCAGAAGCCGCTCGCCCTCGACCTTGCGGAGGCCCGGCGCCTGCGCGACGAGGCGGCGGCGGCCGGCAAGATCCTGTCCGTCAACCAGAACATGCGCTTCGACCAGGCGATGCGCGTCCTCAAGCAGATCCTCGACCGCGGCGATCTCGGCACGCCCGTCATCGCCACCATCGAGATGCGCGCCATCCCGCATTGGCAGGGCTTCCTCGCCGATTACGACCGGCTGACGCTCGCCAATATGAGCGTGCACCATCTCGACGTGCTGCGCTTCCTGTTCGGCGAGCCCGACGAGATCTACACCACCGCCCGGCAGGACCCGCGCACCGCCTTCGCGCACAAGGACGGCATCACCGTCTCCACGCTGAAATTCCCGACCGGCGTGCTGGCGGTGTCGATGGAGGATGTCTGGTCCGGCCCGCGCGAGGAAGGCTTCGATTCCGACATCTACATCAAATGGCGGGTGGAGGGCACCGACGGCGTCGCCCAGGGCACCATCGGCTGGCCGGACGGCAAGCCCTCGACGCTGCGCTATGCCTCGAAGCGTTCGACCGGGGGGCATTGGGTCGAGCCGCGCTGGAGCACGATGTGGTTCCCGCATGCCTTCATCGGCGTGATGGAGCAGTTGCAATATGCCGTGAGGACCGGCACCGAGCCCGAGCTCTCGGTCGCCGACAATGTCCGCACCATGGCGCTGGTCGAGGCGGGCTACCGCTCGATGGCGGAGAACCGGCCGGTCAGGCTGGCCGAATTTGCGGTCTGAAGACAACAAGCACGATCACAGGAGGATCCACCCATGATGCAGGTCGGCATTTTCACCGGCTATTTTCCCTACAGCCTCGAGGAGACCGCCCGCAGGATCAGGGCGCTCGACTTCAACACCGTCCAGCTCGACATGCATTTCAAGGATGTCGACGTCTCGCCCGGCCAGATCACGCCGGACAAGTGCCGGCTGATCCGCGACACCTTCCGCGACCACAACCTGCCGATCTGCTGCATCTCCGGTTATACCAACATCATCCATCCCGACCAGGCGGAACGGGAGCGCCGCCTCGGCTATCTCAAGGAGATCATCCGCCACGCCCAATATCTCGGCTCGCCCTATGTGATCTCCGAGACCGGCACCTACAACACCGAGAGCGACTGGGTGCATGACGACAGGAACAAGACCGAGGAGGGCTTCGAGACCTGCCGGGCTGTCATCGCCGACCTCGCCCAGACCGCCTACGACCACGGCGCGACGTTCCTGCTCGAAACCTATGTGAACAATGTCGTCGGCTCCGTCGAGGAGACGGTGAAGATGTTCGCCGCCGTCGACCATCCCGGCCTCGGCCTCCTGATGGACCCGACCAATTATTTCGAGGCCCACAATATCGACCGCATGGACGCCATCCTCAACCAGGTGTTCGACACCCTCTCCGACAAGATCCGGATCGCCCATGCCAAGGACGTCAAGCGCTCGGGTTCCGACAAGTCCGAGAAGCACGCCGACATCGGCGACGAGGACGCGATGGAATCGCACACCTTCCGCGGCGTCGGCGAGATCGAGCTGCCGGCGCCGGGCCTCGGCTCGCTCAATTACGACCTCTATCTCAAGCGCCTCGCCCGCAAGCACCCGAACATCCCCATGATCATCGAGCATCTCGATGAATCGGACGTGCCGCGCGCCAAGACATTCCTCGACGGCAGGCTGCGCGCCAACGGGCTGTAGGCCGATCGGCGACAGTCGAGGCGCCACCGCCCGGTTCGCATCCGAACAATCATGGGAAGGACAAGGATATGGTCACGCTTTTCGATCGGGAGATGTCGCGCCGCGACGTCGCCCGCCATGCGGGGCTGCTGTCGCAATTTGCGGGGGTGCGCCTGATGACCCTCGGCGACGGCGTCGAGCGCGGCATCCGCATGCTGGAATTCCGCACGGGCACGGGGCTGCGCTTCACCGTGCTGGTCGACAGGGCGCTCGACATCGCCGATTGCGAGCATCGCGGCCGGTCGATCGGCTGGAATTCGCCTGCCGGCTTCCGCCACCCCGGCCTGCACGACTATGAGGGCGAAGGCGGGCTCGCCTGGCTGCGCTCCTTCTCCGGCCTCCTGGTCACCTGCGGCCTCGACCACATCCTGTTCATGGACGAGGAACCGGCCGGCCACTATGTCTACGGCCCGCGCAAAACCGTGAGCCACTCCATCCATGGCCGCGTCGGCACCATTCCGGCGCGGCTCACCGGCTATGGCGAACGCTGGGAGGGCGAGCGCTGCATCCTGTGGTGCGAGGGCGTGGTGCAGCAGGCCGCCGTCTTCGGCGAGGACCTACATCTCGTCCGCCGCATCGAGGCGGATGTCGGCGGCAACGAGATCCGCCTGTCGGACCGGGTCGTCAATCACGGCTTCTACCGCACGCCCCACATGTTCTGCTACCACATCAATGTCGGCCATCCCGTGCTGGAGGAAGGCTCGCGCTATCTCGCCCCGATCGAGGACGTCGTCTGGGCCGCCCATGCCGGCGAGGCCTATCGCAGCTCCGGCGTGGGCTACCGCACGCTGCCGGCGCCGCAGGACAATTTCCACGAGCAGGTCTGGCAGCACGAGATGCAGGCGGACGAAGCGGGACGGGTGCCGGTCGCCCTCGTCAACGACCGCATCGGCCTCGGCTTCGAGGTCGAGACCCGCAAGGACCAGTTCCCCTGCCAGTTCGAATGGCAGAACCTGCAGGCCGGCCAATATGCCCTCGGCATCGAACCCTCGACCAACCACGTCCTCGGCCATGCCTATGCCCGCGACAACGGCGAACTGATCTGGCTGGAGCACGGCGAGGAGCGCCGCTACGACACCGCCTTCCGCGTCCTCGACGGCGCCGAGGCGATCGCGCAGACCGAGGAGCACATCCGCAGCCTCGCGCTCCAGCCGGAAGACGCCTTCCCGCCGCCCTCCGGCAGCCATCGCCCGATCGCCGGACGCGGAGCCCGGCCATGACCGTCAAGGGACGCACCATCCTCTATACCGGCGCCGCCGGCGGGCTCGGCACCGGCGCCACGCTGGCCTTTCTGGCCGCCGGCGCCCGCGTCGTCGCCGTCGACAACGATGCCGCCAAGGTCGCGGCGCTGGAGGCAGCGGCGCGCGAGGCCGGCCATTCCGGGCTGACGGTCAGGCGCCTCGACCTCGCCGATCTCGGCACGCTGCGCCACGAACTCGATGCTGCCGCCACGGAGGCGGGCGGCTTCGACATCGTCGTCAACAATGCCGCGATCTACCCCTCCAAGGCATTCGAGGACTACACGATCGAGGAGCATCAGGCCGTGCAGCGCATCAATGTCGATGCCGGCATCGTCTGCGTGCAGGCGGCCCTGCCCGGCATGCGCGCCAAGGGCTGGGGCCGCATCGTCAACGTCGCCAGCATCACCGTCTATGGCGGCTGGGCCAAGCTCTCGCCCTATGTCCAGTCGAAGGGCGCGCTGGTCGGCCTGACCCGCGCCTGGGCCCGCGAGTTCGGCGCCTACGGCGTCACCGTCAACGCCATCGCGCCCGGCGCCTTCCCCACCGACGCCGAGAAGATCCATCCCGATCTCGACAATTACGAGCGCTTCGTGCTCGGCAGCCAGTCCGTCAAGCGCCGCGGCAATGCTGCCGATATCGCCAATGCGCTGATGTTCCTGGCCTCGGAGGGCTCGGGCTTCATCACCGGGCAGGTGCTCAATGTCGACGGCGGCTGGGTGATGCATTGAGGGGGCGCGAAGGTCACGAAGGCGGACGGCAGGTCCGCGCTCGCCCTCAGCTGCTCTCCCGCACCATCAGCTCGAAGCCGACATCGACGCGGCCCTGCGCCACCGTCTCGCCGCGCATGGCGGCGACGAGCAGGCGGCCGGCCTCGCTGCCGATGCGCCGGGTGGGCACGGCGATGGTGGTCAGCGCCGGGGTCAGCTCCGCCGCGATCTCGTAATTGCCGAAGCCGGTGATGGCGAGGTCGTCGGGCACGCGGATGCCGAGGCGCTGGCAGGCGAGCAGCGCGCCCGAGGCGATGAGGTCGCTGGAGAACACCAGCGCATCGGCATCCGGAAAACGCCGGCGCGCCAGCTCCAGCACCTCGACGCCGGTATGCATGGCCAGCGGGCTGCCGTCGACGATGGCGAGGCGCGGCGTTTCGTCCGGAAAGCGCGCCGCGACCGCCTCGACGAAGCCGTCCCGCCGCTCGGCCGCGCGCGGATCCCCGGGCCTGAGCACGCCGGCGAAGACCAGCCGCCGGCGGCCGTGCTCGACCAGATGGGCGACGACGCGGGCGATGGCGGCGCGGTTCGAGAAGCCGACCAGCATGTCGATCGGCTGCGCCGACCATTCCCACCCCTCGACCACGGGAATGCCGGCGCGGCGGAGCAGGGCCGCCGCCGGCCGGGTGTGGCGCGTGCCGACGACGAAGAAGCCGTCCGGCCGCCGGCCGAGGAAGCTGCGCACCAGCGCCTCCTCGCGGTCGAGCCGATAGTCGCTGCCGCCGAGGAAGATCTGGTAGCCCTGGGGCGACAGGGCGTCGGCGAGGCCCTGGATCGTCTCGGCGAAAACCGAAGCGGAGATCGTCGGGATGATGGCGGCGACCATCATGCTGCGGTTGGAGGCGAGATGGCTCGCCGCGAAGTTCTGGACATAGTTCGTCTTGCGGACGGCCTCCTGGATCAGCCGCAGCGTTTCCGGCGTGACGCTGTCGGGATCGCGCAGCGCGCGGGAGACCGTCTGCGCCGACACGCCCGCCTCGCGGCCGACATCGGCCATCGTCGTCCCGAAGGCGCCTTCCCTGCGGCGCGGCGCCCGTCTGCCGGGCGGATCGACGGATGTCTTCGGCAAGAGAGGCCCCCCGAATAGCCGGGACCGGTCGGAACCGGCCCGGCGCAGCTATGCACGCGCCGGCGATGTCCGGCAAGCACGCCGGGCGCCCGCAATTTTGCTTGCGAAACCGGCCGACGTGAGTTAGCGCTAACGTTAGCGATAACGCAAGACCTCCCGGAGCTTCCCTTGACCGCATCCGCCGGCATCCTCAAAGGCTATCGCGTGCTCGACTGCTCGATCGCGATGGCCGGGCCCTTCGCGGCCCAGCGCCTCGGCGATCTCGGCGCCGACGTCGTCAAGATCGAGCCCGTCACCGGCGAGTGGCAGCGCCACGTCGCCGCCGGCGGCGCCAAGGGCAACAAGGTCAACGTCTCCTTCCTGTCGCTCAACCGCAACAAGCGCTCGCTGGCCGTCGACCTGAAATCGCCCGAGGGCAAGGCGGTGCTGCTCGACCTCGTCCGCAGCGCCGACGTCTTCCTGCAAAACTACCGGCCGGGCGTAGCCAAGCGGCTCGGCATCGACTACGAGACGCTGTCGGCCCTCAATCCCCGCCTCGTCTATGTCTCGATGTCGGGCTATGGCGAGAGCGGCCCCTATCTCGACTGGCCGGGCCAGGATCTCGTCCTGCAGGGGCTTTCCGGCGCCATGCTCTCGGCCGGGCGCGCCGGCGAGCCGCCGACGCCGGCCGGGCAATATCTCGTCGACGCCGTGACCGCCTACACCGCCTTCGAGGGCGCGCTGGCCGCCCTCCTCCACCGCGAGCGCACCGGCGAGGGCCAGCTCGTGCAGGTCAACATGCTCGACGCCATCACCACGCTGCAGATGCAGGAATTGTCGGTGTTCACCGTCGCCGGCAAGCCGCAGACGCGCTCGGCCGAGCCGCATGCCCATGTCTATATCCGCGCGCCCTACGGCGCCTTCGCCACCGCCGACGGCACTATCATCATCGCCTTCCCGCCGCTGCGGAAGTTCGGCGAGGTGATCGGCGAGCCGTCCTTCCTGGCCATGGACGACGAGGTCGACGCCTGGAGCCGGCGCGACGAGATCTTCGCCAGGACGCGCGAACGCCTGGTGACGCGCAGCACGGCCGACTGGCTGCAGCGCCTGCGCGCCGCCGACATCTGGTGCGGCCCGGTCTATGGCTACCAGGATCTCGTCGGCGATCCGCAGATCGCCCATAACGGCACCTTCGTCACCTATGACCATCCGACCGAGGGGCGGGTGACGACGCCGGGCTTCCCGATCAAATTCTCCAAGACGCCGTCGACGGTGGCGCGCGGGGCGCCCCTCGTCGGCGAGCATACCCGCCAGGTGCTGCGCGAAGCCGGCTATGACGAGGCGGCGATCGATGCGCTGCTCTCCAGGGGCGCGGTGTTCGAGACCCCCGATGCGGCGCCCGCCGGTCCCTAGAGCAAAGCGCGTTCTGGCAGAGACGGCGCTTTGCTCTAACTCTTTGTTTTTCGACGCGTCTTTGTGTTTTGCCGACTTCGGCAAAACACAAAGACGCTCTAGCCTGAGACGCGACCATGACCGAGAACGTGCTCTTCGACATCGACGGCGCCGTCGCCACCATCACCCTCAACCGCCCGCAGAAGCTGAACGCCGTCACCCAGGCGATGGCCGATGCGGTGGTGGACGCGGTGACGGCCTGCAACGGATCCGACACCATCCGCTGCGTCATCGTCACCGGCGCGGGCGAACGCGCCTTCTGCGCCGGCTCCGACATCCGCGACCTCGACGGCTACGACACGCCGTGGAAGTTCCGCAACCGGCCGGATTACTGCGACGCCATCCGCCATCTGCTCAAGCCCTCGATCGCCGCCGTCAACGGCTATGCCTTCGGCGGCGGCCTGGAGACGGCGATGAGCTGCGACATCCGCCTCGCCTCCGAGAACGCGCAATTCGCCGCGCCCGAGATCAAGCTCGGCTGGATCGGCGGCGGCGGCATGGCGACCGCGCTCGCCCATTCGGTCGGCCCGTCCAACGCCGCCCTGATGATCATGACGGGCGATCCGATCGACGCGGAGCAGGCCTTGCGCTGGGGCCTCGTCAGCGAGGTCCTGCCGCCCGCCGGCCTGCTCGGGCGCGCCCGCGCGCTCGCCGCGACCATCGCCAGCCGGGCGCCGATCGCCGCCGAGACGGCCAAGCTCAACCTCAAGGCAGCCTATGCCATGTCGACGGAGCAGGCGATCGCCTATGAGCGCGACCTGCAGACCGTCTGCTTCGCCACCGAGGACGCGACGGAAGGACGGGCGGCCTTCAAGGAAAAGCGCCTGCCGGTCTTCCGGCGGCGCTGACGGGGATGGGAACCATGACCGTGGCGAAAGCGATCGACTTCCTGCGCAGCCGGCGCGAGGCGACCGTCCTCGCCATGTTCGTCGCCGTCTTCATCGCCCTGATGCTGGCGAGCCCGTTCTTCTTCACGCCGCGCAACCTCTCCAACGTGGCGCGCCAGGTCTCGGTGGTCGGCATAGCCTCGCTCGGCCAGGCGCTGGTGATCATCGCCGGCGGCATCGACCTGTCGGTCGGCGCGGCGATCGGCCTGTCCGCCGTCGCCGGCGCGATGCTGTCGGCCGCCACCGGCCTGTCGGTCCTCGCCATCGTCGGCGCCCTCGGGGTGGGCGCGCTGATCGGCCTGGTCAACGGGCTGCTGGTCACCCGCATCCGCATCAACGCCTTCATCGCGACGCTCGGCACGCTCTCCGTCGCCCGCGGCGTCGCCCTGCTGATCACCAACGGCAACCCGCAGCGCTTCGACAATTGGGCCGCCTGGCTCGGCTACGGCAATGTCGCCGGCGTGCCCGTGCAGTTCTGGCTGCTGGTGATCCTAACGATCGTCATATGGATCTTCGCCGTCCGGACCCGCCCCGGCCGCAACATCTATGCGGTCGGCGACAATGCCCGCGCCGCACGCCTCGCGGGCATCGACGTCGAGGCGACGCGGGTGCTGGTGTTCCTGATCTCGGGATGCCTGGCCGGGCTCGGCGGGCTGCTGCTCGGCGGCATGCTCACCAATGCCAACCCCAATCTCGGCCTCGGCTACGAGCTCGACGTCATCGCGGCGGTCATTCTCGGCGGCGTGGCGCTGACCGGCGGCCGCGGCTCGATCGGCGGCGTCGTCATCGGCGCCGGCCTGATGGGGCTGCTGCGCAACGCCTTCGTCCTGCTCAACGTCTCCGGCTATTGGCAGACCATCACCATCGGCCTCGTCGTCATCGTCGCCGTCGGCGCCGACAGCATCAACCGCCTGCGCGACGAGGACTGAGGCCGGCCGCCGCGGCACGCAACTCCAATCTTCACCCTCCCCTGGAGGGGGAGGGTCGGCCCGCAGGGCCGGGGTGGGGTGGCAAGGCGCCTGCCGGTGACGATCCGAACGACGATTGTCGCGAAGACGTCGCCTCACTTCGACGCTCTCGCGGCCACCCTCCTCCAGGGGAGGGTGGCCGCACCCTGACGACCATCCCGACGCGGCCGCAGAGCCGCAGCGCCATCACCGATCCAAGGAGGACACCATGCCGTTCGACATCACCCGCCGCCATCTCCTTCAGGCCTCCGCCGCCGGCCTCGCGCTGGCGGCGCTGCCGCGCCTCGCTTTCGCCGACGAGGCCCTGCCCGAGGCCGCGAAGGCCTTCGGCGCGACGATCGCGGCCAAGGGCAAGGCCGGCTCGCCGCTGCGCCTCGCCGTGCTCTCCTTCCAGGGCTCGTCCTTCTGGGAGGCGGCGGACAAGGGCATCGCCGCCGCCAAGGACTATCTGGCGCCGCTGAACGCGACCGTCGACTATATCCAGCTCGGCACCGGCCTCACCGCCGAGGCGGTGGTCGCCGGCCTCGACGGCGCGCTGAGCAAGCAATATGACGGCATCGCCGTCTGCCCGATCTTCGACGGCACGGTCGCCAAGGTGAACGAGGCGGTGGCCGCCGGCGTGCCGGTGATCAGCTTCATCGCCGATTCCGCCCAGAAATCGAACCGCACGGTGGGCATGGGCATGCTCGCCTATGATGCCGGCCGCAAGGCGGGCGACTTCATCGTCAAGCAGCTCGGCGGCAAGGGCAAGATCGCCGTGATCACCGGCTATCTCGGCGCGCCCCAGCACACCGACCGCATGAACGGCGCGCTCGACATGATCAGGAAGGACCATCCCGACATCAAGATCGTCGGTCCGTTCGAATGCAAGGACGACGACGCCACCGCCTATGGCCAGGCGCAGGACGCCATGACCGCCAACCCCGACCTGCAGATCATCTATGTCACCGCCGGCGGCTCGGAGGCGGCGGCCAAGGCGGTGCGCGATACCGGCAATACCGGCAAGGTCGGTGTCGTCGGCTATGACGACCTGCCCGAGAAGCAGCAATACAAGACCGGCGGCGAGATCCTCGCCCTGATCGACCAGGCGCCGGCGCGCCAATCCTTCGACAGCCTGGCGATGCTCCACAATATCCTCGCCTTCAAGGCGGCCTATCCCAAGGACATCGCCATCGACGCGCCCATGGCCCTCGGCAAGCTGGCGAAGGGGTGAGGCAAGCGGAGCGGACGTCCGCTCCGCTCCTCCGTCCCGGCAGGCGCTGCGTTTCCAACGGCGGACAGGATGTCCGCGCTCCAGGGAGAAGGCCCCATCCCATGCTGCAGCCGCTCCTTTCGGTCCGCAACGTCTCGAAGGCCTTCGCCCGCAATCCCGTGCTGAGGGACGTCTCGCTCGACATCGCGCCGGGCGAGGTCCTGGCCCTGATCGGCGAGAACGGTGCGGGCAAGTCGACGCTCGTCAACATCGTCTCCGGCACGCTGCAGCCGGATGGCGGCACCCTGTCCTGGCAGGGACAGCCTGTGGTCCTGCGCAACACCCAGGCGGCGCTGGAACGCGGCATCGTCCATATCCGCCAGGAACTGTCGATCATCCGCGCCCTCAGCGTGATGGAGAACCTCTTCCTCGGCGACTATCTCGCCGGCCGGCTCGGCTGGATCGACAAGCGGGCGATGGCGACGCGGGCCCGCGCCCTGCTGGACCGGGTCGGCGCCCGCGACGTCGATCCGCGCCGGCGCGCCGGTACGCTGCGGGTCGCCGAGCAGCAGATGGTCGAGATCGCCAAGGCGCTCGCCCGCAATGTCCGGCTCCTCATCCTCGACGAGCCCACGGCATCGCTGACGCCGCACGAGGCCGAGGCGCTCTTTGCCGTCATCCGCGACCTCAAGGCCCAGGGCGTCGCCGTCGTCTTCATCAGCCACCGCCTCGAGGAGGTCTTCGGCATCTGCGACCGCATCGCCGTGCTCCGCGACGGCAGCCCGGTCGCCGACTATGCCGTCGCCGCCACCGACCGCGAGCGGGTCATCCGCGACATGACCGGACGCGCCTTCGGCATCGCCGCCCTCGACCGCCACGAGGCCGACCGCTCCGCGCCGCCGCTGCTCGCCGTCCGCGGGCTGGCCGACGGGGCGCGCATCGGCCCGCTGAGCTTCGAGCTGCGCGCCGGGCAGATCCTCGGCGTCTTCGGCCTCGTCGGCGCCGGGCGCACCGAACTGATCGAGCTCGTCGCCGGCGCCCGCCGCGCCGTGGCAGGCGAGGCGCGCTGCCTCGGCCGCGACGGCCTGCCGGCAAGCCCCGCGCAGGCCTGGGCCCGGGGCATCGCCCATCTGCCGGAAGGGCGAAAGACACAGGGCATCTTCCCCTCCCGCTCGGCGCTGGAAAACATCTCGCTCGCCGCCCGCCAGCGGGCGCCCCTCGTCGTCGCCGCCCGCGGCGAGCGGGCCAGGGGCGCCGGCCTGAAGGATGATCTCGGCATCGTCGCCGCCACCCTCGACCTGCCGATCCGCCTTCTCAGCGGCGGCAACCAGCAGAAGGCGCTCTTCGCGCGCTGCCTCGCGGCGGGGCCGAAGATCCTGCTCCTCGACGAGCCGACCCATGGCGTCGACCTCCGCACCAAGGCGGACATCTACCGCATCATCCAGAAGCTGGCGCGCGAGGGCATGGCCGTGATCTTCACCTCCTCCGAACTGCCGGAGATCCGGGCCCTCGCCACCGACATCATGGTACTGGCGCGCGGCCGCGCGACCTATCTCCAGCCCAATTGCGGCGAGGCGGAGGACGTGATCCTCGCTCATGCCTTCGCCGAGGACCAGCCTGACGCCTGACGCCGAAAAGCACGGCATATTCGTCCGACATTTGCGCGAGTAGGACGAAGTGATGATTGACTCATCATACCAGTACAGCTAGATTTTCCCGACTTTATCGGAGGAATATGAATGACGAGCATCGCGCTCTTCGGGGCGGGCGGAAAGATGGGCTACCGTCTCGCCAGCAATCTGAGAGGGTCTCGCTTTGAGGTCCGCCACGTTGAAGTCAGCCCCGCCGGTCAGGAGCGCCTGAAAAAGGGTCTCGGATTCGATTGCGTGACGCCCGATGCGGCGCTGGAAGGCGCCGACGTCGTCGTCCTGGCGGTGCCCGACACGCTGATCGGCCGGGTCGCCGCCGGCATCAACGAGACATTGAAGCCGGGCACCATGGTCGTGGCGCTGGATGCCGCCGCCCCCTTCGCCGGCCACCTGCCGGAGCGCAGCGACCTCACCTATTTCGTCACCCATCCCTGCCACCCGCCGATCTTCAACGACGAGACCGAGCTGGCGGCGCGGAACGACCATTTCGGCGGCGTCGCCGCCAAGCAGCACATCGTCAGCGCCCTGATGCAGGGGCCGGAAAGCGATTATGCGCTCGGCGAGGAGATCGCCAAGGTGATCTGGGCGCCGGTGATGCGCTCGCACCGCGTCACCGTCGAGCAGATGGCCCTGCTGGAGCCGGGCCTCTCGGAAACCGTCTGCGCCACGCTTCTCGACGTGATGCGCGAGGCGATGGACGAGGTCGTCGCCCGCGGCGTGCCCAAGGAGGCGGCGCGCGACTTCCTGCTCGGCCATATGAACGTGCTCGGCGCCGTCATCTTCGGCGAGGTCGACGGGGTGTTCTCCGATGCCTGCAACAAGGCCATCACCTTCGGCAAGCCTGTCCTGATGCGCCACGACTGGAAGCGGGTGTTCGAGCCGCAGGAAATCGCCGACAGCATCCGCCGCATCACCTGACGCGGCGGCCTCGACAAGAATCCAACCGGGAGGAACCACATGACACTGAAGAACATCCTGTTGAGCGCCGCCTTCGCCGGCACGCTCGTGCTCGGCGCCGCCGCCGGCGCCATGGCGGCCGACCTGATCGCCATCATCACCCCCTCGCACGACAACCCCTTCTTCAAGGCCGAGGCGGACGGCGCCGACGCCAAGGCGAAGGCGCTCGGCTACGACACGCTGGTGCTCGTGCATGACGACGACGCCAACAAGCAGTCGCAGCTGATCGATACCGCCATCGCGCGCGGCGCCAAGGCGATCATCCTCGACAATGCCGGCGCCGACGCCTCGGTCGCCGCGGTCAAGAAGGCCAAGGATGCCGGCATCCCCTCCTTCCTGATCGACCGCGAGATCAACGCCACCGGCGTCGCCGTGGCGCAGATCGTGTCGAACAACTACCAGGGCGCCCAGCTCGGCGGGCAGCAATTCGTCAAGCTGATGGGCGAGAAGGGCAATTATGTCGAACTCCTCGGCAAGGAATCCGACACCAATGCCGGCATCCGCTCCAAGGGCTATCACGACGTCATCGACGACTATCCGGACCTGAAGCTCGTCGCCAAGCAATCGGCCAATTGGAGCCAGCCGGAAGCCTACAGCAAGATGGAAACCATCCTGCAGGCCAATCCCGGCATCAAGGGCGTGATCTCGGGCAACGACACCATGGCGATGGGCGCCATCGCGGCGCTGCAGGCCGCCGGCCGCAAGGACGTCATCGTCGTCGGCTTCGACGGCTCCAACGACGTGCGCGATTCCATCAAGCAGGGCGGCATCAAGGCCACCGTGCTGCAGCCGGCCTACCGCCAGGCGCAGATGGCCGTCGAGCAGGCCGACGCCTATATCAAGACCAAGACGGCGCCCCCCCAGGAGAAGCAGCTGATGGACTGCATCCTGATCACGCCCGACAACGCCTCCAAGCTCGAGACCTTCTCGCTGTCGCAGTGAGGGGCGTGAGGCGGCACCGCATTCCCCAGTCGACGTGGCGCTGCCCCTCTCCTCTATCCTCTCCCCGCAAGCGGGGAGAGGGGACATCGGCGTCGCGATGAAATATCGACGCGGGCATCTCGCAGCCCGCTTTTTCGGGGCTCGACGTCTGCCGTTTCCTTCTCCCCGCTTGCGGGGAGAAGGGTAGGATGAGGGGCTCCGCGCCCTTCGCCCATCGTGGCGCGGCTCCTTCAATCCGCGGCCGCACCAGAACTTCCAATGAGAAAGGCCGGGCGGATGCTCATGCGCAACCTCATGCTGACATGTGCCGTCCTGGCCGCCGTCGGGCTCTCGTCCTGCCGGTTCGTCCCGACCGCCGAGGTCGAGGCGGCCCGCAAGGGCGGCGGCTCGGCGCAGGGCGAGGCGGCCTTCAACCCGGACAAGATGGTCGACGACATGTGGGACGCCAAGGTCGTCCCCTATCTCACCGCCAAGGCGGGTCCCTTCGCCGCGGTGCGCGACCTCGCCCGCAGCAGCCCGGACGAGGCCGGCCGCAAATACGGCTTCCGCCCTGCCGAGGGCAGCGCGCCCTGGACCCTGGTGGTCAAGGCCGAGGGCCGCATCGTCGAGGCCAACACCGAATCCAGGGCCGCCACCATCGGCGTCGACATCGACGGCGACGGCAAGAGCGACCTCACGGTCCAGATCGGCCCCGCTTTGCGCGGCACGGCCTTGCGCGACAGCCTCGACTTCGTCTCCTTCAATGCCTTCACCAACCAGATCGACTACGCCCAGTTCGGCAAGGCCTTCAACCAGCGCGTCAACCGCACCCTCCTCCAGGCCCTGCCCCGCGACAAGCTCGTGGGACGCGACGTCACCGTGCTCGGCGCCTATCCTCTCGACAGCGCCGGCCAGGCGCCGCTGGTGACGCCGGCGCAGATCACGGTGGGACCGTCCCGATGAGCGCGCCGGACAACGACGTCGTCCTTCGCCTCGAAGGCGTCTCCAAGATCTATTCCGGCACGATCGCCGTGAAGCATGCCGATTTCGACGTGCGGCGCGGGGCGGTCAACGTGCTCGTCGGCGAGAACGGCGCCGGCAAGTCGACGCTGATGAAGATCATCGCCGGCGTCACCGAGCCGACGAGCGGGCGCATCCTGCTCGACGGCAAGGAAGTCTCCTTCCCGACGCCCGCCGACGCCGTCGCGCACGGCATCGGCATGGTGTTCCAGGAGCTCAACCTGTTCGGCAACCTCTCCGTCGCCGAGAACATCTTCGCGGCCCGCGAGATCGTACGCCTGCCGCTGGGCATCGACCACCGCGAGCAGGAGCGCCGCGCCACCGGATTCCTGCAGCGGCTCGAGACCGGCATCGACGCCCGCACGCCGGTCGAGGACCTGCGCATCGGCCAGCAGCAGCTGGTGGAGATCGCCAAGGCGGTGGCCCAGGACGCCCGCATCCTGATCATGGACGAGCCGACCTCGGCGCTCAGCGCCGCCGAGGTCGAGATCCTGTTCCGCGTCATCGCCGACCTCAAGGCCCGCGGCGTCGCCATCGTCTACATCTCGCACCGCCTGGAGGAGCTGATCCGCATCGGCGACTACATCACCGTGCTGCGTGACGGCCAAATCACCGGCCATGAGCGCATGGCCAATGTCGACGTGCCCTGGATCGTGCGCCAGATGATCGGCTCGGACGCCAAGGACTTCGCCAAGACCGAGGACCATCCGCTCGGCGCCGAGGTCTTCCGCGCCGAGGACATCTGCCTGCCGCGCATCACCGGCGGCTATGCGGTCGACCATGTCTCGCTGTCGGTGCAGCAGGGCGAGATCGTCGGCATCTACGGCCTGATGGGCGCCGGGCGCAGCGAATTGTTCGACTGCATCATGGGCCGCCACGCCCATTCCACCGGCCGCATCTTCATCGACGGCAAGCCGGTCGCGGAGCGGGACGTCACAGGGCGCATCCGCCGCGGCCTCGCCCTCATTCCCGAGGACCGCCAGCGCGAGGGGCTCGTCTCCAGCCTCTCGGTCGCCGCCAATCTGACGATGGCGAGCCTCGGCAAATTCCTGGCCGGCTTCCATATCCGCGGCGGCCTGGAGCGCAAGGCGGTGCAGGAGGCCGTCCGCGACCTCTCCATCAAGGTCGCCGATCCCGCGCTGGAGGTCACCTCGCTCTCCGGCGGCAACCAGCAGAAGGTCGTCATCGGCAAGGCGCTGATGACCGGCCCCAAGGTGCTGCTGATGGACGAGCCGAGCCGCGGCATCGACGTCGGCGCCAAGGCGGACGTGTTCCGCACCATGCGCCGCCTCGCCGCCCGCGGGCTCGGCATCCTCTTCGTGACCTCGGACCTCGACGAGGTGATGGCGCTGTCGGACCGCATCGCCGTGATGAGCAACGGCAGGCTGACCGCCCTGTTCGACCGCGAGGATGCGACGCCGGCGCTGGTCGTCGCCGCCTCGGCCCAGGGCCACGGCCCCGCACGACCGCCGGCCGGGCCGGCACTCTCTCCGACCAACGCCGAAGGAACGCACGCATGACCGCCGCGCAGGACATCTCGAGCCGGCGGGCCGCCGGCAGCGGCTCCCTCGCCCTCAATCTGATGAAGCTGCGCACCTTCATCGCGCTCTTCGCCGTGCTGATCTTCTTCGCCATCGCGGCGCCGAACTTCCTCAGCACCGCCAATCTGATCCTGATGTCGAAGCATGTGGCGCTCAACGCCTTCCTCGCCATGGGCATGACCTTCGTCATCGTCACCGGCGGCATCGACCTGTCCGTCGGCTCGATCGTCGGCCTGTGCGGCATGGTCGCCGGCGGGCTGATCCTCAACGGGCTGGACCTGCGCATCGGCTACACCGTCTTCTTCAACGTCTACGAGATCATCCTGATCACGCTCGTCGTCGGCATCGGGGTCGGTGCGATCAACGGGCTGCTGATCACCCGGCTCAACGTCGCCCCCTTCATCGCCACGCTCGGCACGCTCTATGTGGCGCGCGGCCTCGCTTTGCTGTCCTCGGACGGCGGCACCTTCCCCAACCTCGTCGGCAACCCGCAATTCGGCACGACGGGCTATGCGGTGCTCGGCTCCGGCCGGCTGCTCGGCCTGCCCGTATCGATCTGGGTCCTGGCCGTGCTCGCCCTCGCCGCCGCCTATCTCGCCCGCTGCACGCCGCTCGGCCGGCACATCTTCGCCGTCGGCGGCAATGAGCGGGCGGCCGGACTGTCCGGCATCCGCGTCTCCCGGGTGAAGATGTTCGTCTACATGTTCTCCGGCTTCTGCGCCGCCATCGTCGGCCTCGTGATCTCCTCCGAACTGATGGCGTCCCATCCGGCGACCGGCGAGAGCTTCGAGCTCAACGCCATCGCGGCGGCCGTCCTCGGCGGCACCTCGATGTCGGGCGGGCGCGGCACCATCGGCGGCACCATCATCGGGTCCTTCGTCATCGGCATCCTCTCGGACGGCCTGGTGATGATGGGCGTCAGCGAATTCTGGCAGATGGTGATCAAGGGATTGGTGATCATCGTGGCGGTGGTCGTCGACCAGGCGCAGAGGCGGCTCCAGCAGCGGGTTGCCCTGCTCCAGATGGCGAAGGCGGCCTGATCATGGCGGATCTGCGCGGTGCCCTCATCGGCTGCGGCTTCTTCGCCGTCAACCAGCTCCATGCCTGGCGGGACCTGCCGGGCGCCTCGATCGTCGCCCTCTGCGACCGCGACCCGGCCCGCCTCGCCCTTGTCGGCGACCAGTTCGGCATTGCGAGCCGCTACGCGGACGCGGCCGAGATGCTGGCCGGCGAAAAGCTCGACTTCGTCGACATCGCCACGACGGTGCCGAGCCACCGCCCCCTGGTCGAACTCGTCGCCCGCCACCGCCTGCCGGTGATCTGCCAGAAGCCTTTCGCCCTGTCGATCGCCGATGCCCGCGCCATGGTCGCCGCCTGCGCGGAGGCCGGCGTGCCGCTGATGGTGCACGAGAATTTCCGCTGGCAGAGCCCGATCCAGGCGGTGAAGGCCGAGATCGACGGCGGCGCCATCGGCAAGCCCTTCTGGGCGCGCGTCTCCTATCGCTCGGGCTACGACATCTTCAGCGGCCAGCCCTATCTGGCCACCGGCGAGCGCTTCATCATCGAGGATCTCGGCATCCACACGCTCGATATCGCCCGCTTCCTGTTCGGCGAGGTCCGCAGCCTCACGGCGCGCACCACCCGCGTCAACCCGGCGATCAAGGGCGAAGACGTCGCCACCATGCTGCTCGACCATGCCGGCGGCCTCACCTCGATCGTCGATTGCAGCTACGCGACCCGTCTCCCGGTCGAACCCTTCCCGGAGACGCTGATCGAGATCGACGGGGCGGAGGGCACCCTGCGCCTCGGCCAGAGCTACCGCATGGTCGTCAACGGCAGGGACGGCCTGCGCGAGCGCGACCTGTCGCCGCCGCTCCTGCCCTGGGCGACCCGCCCCTGGCACAACGTCCAGGAGAGCGTCCTCGCCATCCAGCGCCACTGGATCGAGTGCCTGCGGGGCGGCGCCGAGCCGGCCACCTCCGGACGCGACAATGTCGCCACCTTCGCCTTGGTGGACGCCGCCTATGAAAGCGCCCGCACCGGCAGGACCGTCGACATGAGCACGATCTGAACCCCGGGCGCGGGCGAGACGCCATGGGCGGTAACACAAGAGAACGACCCGCCTTCTCCCGAGCCGGGAGAAGGTCCCGGCAGGGGATGAGGGTCTAGACTTCGACGCAGATAGCTCAATAGTCTCGCTTGAATTGTAGAAGTTTAGTCCCTCATCCGGCGCTTCGCGCCACCTTCTCCCCCATGGGAGAAGGAAAATCGCGCTATATTCCGCAAAGTTAGCGCTCATAGGCGTCCCAGGGAAGAACCGCCCGACCTGTTGCCGGGAGACGGGGCCCCCCGGCCCCGAGACCCGCTTACGCCCCGGCCCCCATTTGGTGGACATAGAGCGCGGCCGAACGGTCGAGATGCTTGATCATCGCCTGCTCGGCGCCGACCGGGTCATGCGCGGCGATGCAGGCGAGGATCTCCTCGTGCTCGGCCAGCGTGAACTTCTCCTTGCCGGTCCAGATCAGCATGTCCGTGTGATATTCCTTGAGCCAGCTCAGCATCGCCTCGCTCACCGCCTCGAACAGGGGATTGCCGCTGGTCGCCGCGATCAGCACGTGGAACTGCATGTCGGCGGCGATGAACGCTTCGGCATTGCCGAGGTTGGCGCGCTGGCGTTCCAGCGTCTCCCTCAGGCCGACGATCGTCTCCTCCGTCGCCTTCGCCGCGGCCTCCCGCACCATGCCGCGCTCGAAGAAGCGGCGGGCCTCCTTGAGGTGCTCCAGCGAGCCGGGCGAGGTCGAGAGCATGACATGGGCGGCATCGTCGACCTGCTGGAAGATCGACTTGGCCGTCGGCTGGCGCACCCGGGCGCGCTCGCCATGCGAGATCGTCAGCAGGCCCATGTTGGACAATTGCTGCATCGCCTCGCGGATCGCCGGACGGCCGACGCCGAACCGCTCCATCAGGTCCCGTTCCGACGGCATGGCGTCGCCCGGATGCAGCTCGCCCGAGGTGATCAACGCCTTCAGGCGGTCGAACACCTCGTCCGAAAGCTTGCGGCGGACAATGGGATCGGTGGCAGGAGGCATGGTCGGAAGATCCAACGACGTATGATCGGTTGCCGGGATGTCGGCAGCCCTTCCAGAAGGGAGACCGCGCCGCGCGGAGACAGGGAAGGATCGCATTCCACCCGCGACGCGGGCAAGCTGAATTCTCGTTGATCGAGGTTGACGGATGATATACTCATCATACCTGATTTCGCGCAATTGCCAATTCCCTGCGACGGTTGAAATCGCGTCGGAAAGCGGCCTCATTTCCTGATTGCCATGTCCAGCTCCACCATCAAAGTCACCTATCGCATCGAGACGGCTGATGATGTCGAGGCGCTCGCCGCCAAGATCGCGAGCGACCAGTCCACCGGCACCTTCGTCGCCGTCCCCGGCGAGACGCCCGAGCTGAAGGCGCGGGTGGCGGCCAGGGTCACCGCCATCCGTCCGCTGGAGCCGACGGAAACGCCGTCCTTTCCTCAGCCCGGGGCGGAGGGCCGCGTCTACAGGCGGGCGGACGCCGACATCGAATTCCCTTTCGAAGCCGTCGGCACCGATCTCGCCGCGCTGATGACGATCGCCATCGGCGGGGTCTATGCCATCAAGGGCTTCAGCGGCATCCGCGTCGTCGACATGAAGCTGCCCCCCGAATTCGCCGGCGCCTATCCGGGGCCGCAATTCGGCGTGGCCGGCACCCGGGCGCTCACCGGCGTCCAGGGCCGCCCGGTGATCGGCTCGATCGTCAAGCCGGCGCTCGGCCTGCGCCCGCACGAGACGGCGGAGCTGGTGCGCGAGCTCGTCGAGGCCGACGTCGATTTCGTCAAGGACGACGAGAAGCTGGCGAGCCCGGCCTATTCGAGCCTGGAGGATCGCGTCAAGGCGATCATGCCGATCATCCTCGACCGCGAGCAGAAGGCCGGCCGGAAGGTGATGTATGCCTTCGGCATCTCGCACGCCGACCCGGAGCAGATGCTGCGCAACCACGACATCGTCGCCGAGGCGGGCGGCAATGCCGCCGTGATCAACATCAACTCGATCGGCTTCGGCGGGCTGTCCTTCCTGCGCAAGCGCTCGCAACTCGCCTTGCATGCCCATCGCAACGGCTGGGACATCCTCACCCGCCATCCCGGCCTCGGCATGGAATTCGGGGTCTACCAGCAATTCTGGCGCCTGCTCGGCATCGACCAGTTCCAGATCAACGGCATCCGCGTGAAATATTGGGAGCCGGACGATTCCTTCGTCCGCTCCTTCGAGGCGCTGACGACGCCGCTGTTCTCGCCGCAGGACTGCCCGATGCCGGTGGTCTGCTCGGGCCAGTGGGGCGGCCAGGCGCCGGAGACCTATGCGCGCACCGGCCGGACGCTCGACCTCCTCTATCTGTGCGGCGGCGGCATCGTCAGCCATCCCGGCGGCGCCGCGGCCGGCGTGCGCGCCGTCCGCCAGGCCTGGGAAGCGACGGTCGAGGGCGTGCCGCTGGAGACCTATGCGCGCGAACATCCCGAGCTCGCGCAATCCCTCGCCAAATTCGGGGGCGACGCCAAGGATGCATAGGGTAGTCCAAGCTGCCTTCTCCCGTCCGGGAGAAGGTCCCGGCAGGGGGATGAGGGCCTGAACGTGAACGAGATGAGCGTGACGGCTGCGTTCAATCACCGGGCGTCAGACCCTCATCCGGCGCTGCGCGCCACCTTCTCCCGAATGGGAGAAGGAGAGGCGCGCTATTTTTTGAGATCCCCGCAATGACCGACCTTCTCCTCTCCTATTACGGCGACGACCTCACCGGCTCCACCGACGTGATGGAGGCGCTCGCCTCGCGCGGCGTGCCCACGGTGCTGTTCATGCAGGCGCCGACCGCCGCCCAGCGCGCCCGCTTCGCCGACTGCCGCGCCATCGGCCTCGCCGGATCGAGCCGCAGCCAGACACCGGCCTGGATGGACTTCCACCTGACCCCGTCGCTCGGCTGGCTCAAGGGGCTCGGCGCGCCCGTCTGCCATTACAAGGTCTGCTCGACCTTCGATTCCAGTCCCGGCATCGGCAGCATCGGGCGGGCGATCGACATCGGCGCGGCCGTGTTCGGCCAGTCGCACATCCCGCTCGTCGTCGGCGCGCCGCAGCTCAAGCGCTATACCGCCTTCGGCAACCTCTTCGCCGCCTATCGCGACGCGGTCCACCGCATCGACCGCCACCCGGTGATGAGCCGCCACCCGGTCACGCCCATGCACGAGGCCGATTTGCGCCTGCATCTGGCCGGGCAGACCGAGAAGCGCACGAGCCTCGTCGACCTCGCGACCCTGCTGCGGCCGGACGTCGACGAGAAGGTCGATGCCGTCCTGGACGAGGACGCCGCGATCGTGCTGTTCGACGTCGCCGATCCCGCGACCCAGGCCAGCGCCGGCCGCCAGCTCTGGCGCCTGCGCGACCGGACCGGGCCCTTCGTCGTCGGCTCGTCAGGCATCGAATACGCCTTGCTGGCGGAATGGGCCCGGATCGGGCTCATCCCCGGCGAGGCCCGCTTTTCGCTTCCCGGCCGCGCGGACCGCATCGCCGTGGTGTCGGGCAGCTGCTCGCCGACGACCGAGCGCCAGATCCGCCATGCGACCGCCCACGGCTTCGATGGCATCGCCCTCGACCCGCGCGACCTCCTGCGCGACGAGGAAGCGGCGGTCGCCGGCGCCCTCACGCTCGGCCTGCGGAGCCTCGCCGCCGGCCGCAGCGTCATCCTCTACACGGCGCTCGGCCCGGCCACCGACATCGGCAGCGAGTTCGACGGCCGGGAAGGCGCGCGCCATGCGATCGGCAGCGCCCTCGGCCGCATCCAGAAAGGCCTGATCGAGCAGGCGGCCCTCCGCCGCGCCGTCATCGCCGGCGGCGACACGTCGAGCCACGCCTTGGCCGAACTCGGCGTCTTCGCCCTGACGACGCGCCTGCCCTTACCGGCGACGCCGGGCTCGCCGCTCTGCACGGCACACAGCGACGATCCCGCCTTCGACGGGCTGGAAATCGCCCTCAAGGGCGGCCAGGTCGGCGGCGACGACTATTTCGGCCAGATCCGCGACGGCGTCCTGTAGCGTCCTTCCTGGGACCGCAGGCTGGAAGCCCATATGCGCTAACATAACGGAAATACCCGCCTTCTCCCGGTTCGGGACTTCGCATTTCCTTTGGAAATGCTTGGGGTCCCGGCAGGGGGATGAGGGTCTGAACGTCAACGCAGATAGCTCAATAGTCGCGCTGGAATTGCACAAGTCCAGACCCTCATCCGGCGCTTCGCGCCACCCCCAGCATTTCCGCAGGAAATGCGAAGTCCCGCATGGGAGAAGGAAAATCGCGCTATTGTCGGCAAAGTTAGCGCATATGGGCTTCCAGCCTGCGGTCCCGGGGCTATTTCGCGGCGATCCGGCGGCGGCGGACGGCGGTGCCGCCGGCCAGCGCCAGCACCGCGATGATGACCACGCCCTGCACCATGTCCTGCGTGCCGGGCGGCAGGCCGGCGATCTGCATCGTGGTGACGATGAGCACGAGGAGGAGGCTGCCGAACAGCGTGCCCCAGGCCGTGGCGGCGCCGCCGAAGATCAGGGTGCCGCCCAGCACCACGGCGCCGATCGACTGCAGGCGGTAGGGCTGGCCCATCTCCAGGAAGGCGCCGCCGACATAGGCGCCGAGCACGAGGCCGGTGAGCGAGGACAGCACGGAGGAGAGGAGGAAGGCGCCCGACACCACCCGCCCGGTGCGCACGCCGGCGAGCCGCGCCGCGCGCATGTTCTGGCCTACCGCCGACAATTGGCGGCCATAGGCGGAGCCACCGAACAGGAAGGCGGCGGCGACGACCGCCGCGAGCGCGATGATCACCATGATGGGCATGTCCGCCACCCTCCCCGTCGCCACCGTCCGCAAGGCGGGCGCGATCGCGAAGCCGGGGATGATGCCATTGGCGAGCAGGGTCGCCGTCGCCAGGACATAGCCCGTCGCCAGGGTCGCGATGATGGCGGGAATGCGGGCCAGCACCACCAGCGCGGCGTTGACGGCGCCGACGGCGAGGCCGAGCGCCAGGGCGGCGAGAACGCCGAGCGGCAGCCGGCTGTCGGCCCCGCCGATGACGATCAGGCCGATATAGGCGCTCAGCGTCATCACGCTGGCGATCGACAGGTCGATATTGCCGCGCCCCGTCGTGACCACGGCGGTCTGACCGAGGGCGACGAGGACGAGGAAGGAGGAGGACACCGCCACGCCGGAGAGGCTCGAAAGGCTGAAGCGGTTCGTCATCAGCGACAGCAGGAGCCACAGGATCAGCACGCCGGCGGCCGACCAGATCCAGCGATGGCGCTGCAGCCAGTCGACCAGCGCGGCCATATCGGGCTTGTTCATTCCTCGTCCCTCCCGCCGGCGACCGCGGCGCGCAAGGCGAGGATCGCCAGGAGCAGCACGCCCTGCACCGCCGCCGTGAAATCGGACGGCACGTTCATCATGCCGAGCAGCGCGCCGATCAGCGCCAGGGTCACCGAGCCGGCGATCACCCCCATCGACGAGATCGACCCGCCGATCAGGCTGCAGCCGCCGATCACCACCGCCGCCACGCTCAGCAGCGTGTAGGTGCCGCCGGAATTATAGTCGCTCGCCGTGTTGATCGCCGTGAGCGACAGGCCGGCGGCGATGGCGAACAGGCCGGCGATGAAATAGCGCAGCGCGCCGTAGCGGGCCGCCGGCCAGCCGCAGCGCGCCATCGCCAGCGGATTGTTGCCGAAGGCGCGCAAAGCGACGCCCAACGGCGTCCTGTCGACCACCAGCGCGCAGAGCCCCGCGACGAGGAGGATCACCAGCGAGGTCGGCACGCCGGGGATGGACCAGCCGACAAGCGCCGAGAGCCAGTCCGGGCTGGCGCCGCCGGGTGTCGGCTGCATCGTGTAGGCGACGCCCATCCAGATGAAGGAGGCACCGAGCGTCACCACGATCGCGGGGATGCGCCGCATCTGGATGAGCAGGCCGAGCACGGGATAGGCGAGCGCCGCGCCGGCGAGCGCCAGTACGCCATAGGCGGGATCGTCGAACAGCACGGTGGCGCTGATCACGTTGACCAGGCCGGCGAAGGCGCCGATGCCGAGATCGATCTCGCTGCCGCCGACGATGAACATCTGGCCGAGGGCGACGAGCACGAGCGGCACCGCGGGAGACAAGAGGAGATCGAGGCCGAAGACGCTGGCGGTGGCGGGATTGGCGAGGATCATCGCCGCGAAGACGAGCGCGAGCGTGGCGAAGGGCGCCAGCTCGACCAGCCGTCCGGCCCAGGACGCGCCGGCATCGCGGCTGCCGGCCCTCGGCCTGCCGCCGGGCGTGCCCGCCTCCAGGGCGGTGAAAGAGGCGTCGACGATCGCCTTCTCGCTGATGGCCCCGCGTTCCAGCTCGCTGACGATCCGCCCCTGCGCGAAGACGAGCACGCGGTCGCATTGCAGGAATTCGAGGTCCTCGGTCGAATACCAGACGACGAGGCGGCCATTGTCGGCCATCGCGCGGGCGAGCGCATAGAAATCCTGCTTGGCGGCGACGTCGACGCCGCGCGTCGGGTCGTCGAGCAGCACGATCGGCGCGTCGGTGACCAGGGCCCGCGCCACCAGCGCCTTCTGCTGGTTGCCGCCGCTGAGATCGAGGATGCCGGAGCGCAGCCGTCCCGCGTCGAGCTGCAGCCGGTCGGTCACCGGCTGCATCGCTGCGCGCTCGGCCGCATCCGAGATCCATGCGAGCGGCGCCCGCCCGACGATGCGGCCGAGGCCGATATTGGCGAGCACCGTCCACAGCGGGAACACCCCCTCCTTCTGCCGGTCGCCCGAGACGAAGGAGGCCTTGCCCCGGCATTCGAGGGTGGCGGCATCGCCGCGGCCGGGGGCGAACAGGCGGTGGAGCAATTCCTTCTGCCCGCTGCCTTCGAGCCCGGCGAGGCCGACGATCTGGCCGCGCCGCAGCTCGACCTCGTGGCCGAGCAGCGCGGCGACCTCACCCTTCACGCGTACCATGACTTCGCCGTCCGCCCCGGCCCGCGCGCCGGCGCTTTCGGCCTCCGCCGCGACGCCGCCCATCAGGGTGACGAGGTCGTGCACGGCGACGCCGCTCGCCTCGCCATGCCACACCATCCGGCCGTTGCGCAGCACCGCCACCACGCTGGCGACGTCGATGATCTCGAAGAGCTTGTGGCTGATGAAGATGAAGGACAGGCCCGCCGCCGCCTTCTCATGGACATAGGCCCGCAACTGCCGGCTGCGTTCGAGGCCGAGGGAGGATGTCGGCTCGTCGAGGATGACGAGGCGGACGCCGGGCGTGGCCACCGCCCGGGCGATCTCGACCATCTGACGCTCGCCGATCGGCAGGGCCTCGACACGCCGATGCACATTGATGCCGTTGTCCGGGAACACGGCGTCGAGCGCCGCCCGCGCGCGGCGGCGATAGACCTCGCGCCAGCCCGGCCGGTAGCGCGCCGCCTCCGGCGCCTCGAGGAAGAAATTCTCGGCGACGGTGAGGTTGGAGCACAGCGACAGCTCCTGGTGGACGATGCGGATGCCGGCATCCTGCGCCGCCCTTGCGTCGAAGCCGTCGAACGGCACCGGCCGCCCGTCCACGTTCAGCGTGCCGCTGTCCGGACGGAACACGCCGCACAGGATGCGCATCAGCGTGCTCTTGCCGGCGCCGTTGCCGCCGACGAGCCCGAGCACGTCGCCCCGCGCGATATGCAGCGAGACATCGGCATTGGCGACAGTCGGGCCGAAGGCCTTGGTGATGCCGCCGAGCGCGATCACGCCCTCGCCGGCCCTCGGCGCGAAGGAGGGCTTCGGATCGGCGGCGGGGAGCGGGGAGGCGGTCATCATGATCCGATCGGCAGCGAGTTCGACGGCCGCCGCCCGGCGCGAGCCGGGGCAGCGGCCGGCAGGCTGGAGGTCCTACTTCTTGTTCAGGAGGTTCTTGTCGACCCAGTCGGCGCTATAGGCCGGGCTGACGATCATGCCGGACGGCAGGTCGGCATAATCCTTCAGATTGTCCTGGGTCACCGTCGCCACCGGCATGATCATCAGCTTGGGCGGCTCGGCACCCTTGACCAAAGCGAGGCTGAGATAGAAGGCGGCCCCGCCGATGCCCGGCGTGGTGTTCATCGAGATGGTGGTGTAGCCGCTGGCGCTCTTGCCGGCCCACCATTTGATGAAGTCGGTGCTGCCGCCGCCTTCGATGATCGGCGGCTTGTCCTTGTACGGGCCGCCGAACTGGTCGAAGGCCTGGGCGATGCCGAAATCGTCGCTGCCGCCCTGCGCGATCACCGCATCGACATGCGGCAGGCTGGGCAGGACATTGGCGATCGCCGCCTGGGCGACCGAGGCGGTGGCCTGGCCGTAGACGGTGGCGACGACCTTGATGCCCGGATTCTTCTTCAGCACCTCGGTCTGCGCGTTGAACATGTCGTTGTCCGGCGCCGAGCCCTTGACGCCGCGGACCTGGATGATGTTGCCCTTGCCGCCGAGCTTGCCGAACACCCATTCGGCCTCGGCCTTCTTGTAGCCCTTGAAGTCGAAATTGAGCTGGTAGTTGCAGGGCGCGGAAGCGACGGAATCGAAGGAGACCACCTTGATGCCGGCCTTGCAGGCCTTGGCGATGATGCCGTTCACCGCCGTCTCGGAGGCCGCATCGACGGCAATGGCGTCGACGCCCTTGAGGATGAGCTCGGCGAGCTGGCTGTTCTGCTGGGCCACGCTGCCGTCGCCGTTGAGGATGATGTAGTCGGCGATCGTACCGTCCGCCTTCGCCTGCTTGGCGGCGGTCTCGAAGGCCGTCACCATCTGGTGGCGCCAGGTATTGCCATAATAGGCGTTCGAGAGCGCAATCACCGGCTTGTCCTTCGAAGCGAAGGCCGGTCCGGACGCTGCGGCCGCAAGCGCCAGCGCGGCGACGCCGGCGGCCAGAAGCCTGGAACGAGATTTCATGCTGTTTCCTCCCTTTTTCGACAGGCAGGCGATCCATACCCATCATTTCGGGTATGGATGTCACAGTCATCGACGGAATGCAAGTTATCTCATCATACCAGTTTGGGCCGTTTTTGCCGCCTGACGGGCCGAGGTCCCGGGGCTGCGAATTCGGCACAATTTTCAACAGGCATCGTGCCCGTCATCCCCGGCGAGCGAAGCGAGGAAGGGGATCCGTGACGCAGGGGTGGCGTCCTGGCTCATGGATTTCCTGGCCCATGGCTTCCCTCGCCGCTGCGCGGCTCGCCGAGAATGACGAAGCGAGGAGTATGCGATGAGCGGACCCGGCGGATGCGGGGCCCTGTACCCGGCCGGCGGGTCGCGGAGGGCTCACCCCCGCCTGGCCCGCATTGTGCCGGCCGCAGCCTATTTCACGATGGCCTCGCCGCTGGCGACCTTCGAGGTGCCCGGCGCGTCGGGGCCCTTCCGCGGCTTGTCGGGAAGCGCCGCGATGGCGGGAGCGGGAGCGGGCGTCCCGAATTTCGAATCGACGAAGACGAGCGCGTCCTCGATGGTGCGCCGCCACAGCGACCAGACATGGTCGCCGTCGGTGACGCGGAACTCCACCTTCTGGCGGTCTGCCATCAGCGTCTCGTAGAGCGCGAAGGAACCGCGCCACAGATTGTGGCTGTCACTGTCGCCGACGGTGAGGTAGATGGCCGGCAATTCGGCGCCCGCCTTCAGTTGCCGCGCCAGCAGGGTGAAGACGTTGGCGGCATTGAAGCGCCTCGCGTCGAAGGGGGTGCCGAAGGCCCCGCCGAAATGCGCCCCGTCCGGCGGCAGGTCGACGCCGCCGATGACCGTCTCGGGATCGACCCGCTGGAAATAGGGGCTGGCGGCGCCGGTCCAGGATGCCCCGCCGGCCGCGAGGTCGACGGGCACGTTCTGCCAGATCGCGCCGGAGAGGCTGGCGACGGCGACATAGCGGTCCGGCCGCTTCAGGGCGAAGCGCAGGGCGCCGAAGCCGCCCATCGATATGCCGGCAATGGCCCGGCTGCGGCGCTCGCAATGGGGCGCGAACCGCTTCTCGATCGCCTTGGGCAGATCGTTCAGGATCGCGGTCTCATAATTGCCCGGTCCCTTCACATCGGCCGAATCGACATACCAGCTGTTGCCGGCATCCGGCATGACGACCACCATCGGGTGGATGCGGCCGCCCTTGATCAGCCGGTCGAGCGTGCCCTGGATGCCGCCGAGGTCCGACCAGTCGCGGTTGCTGCCGTCGAGCCCGTGCAGGAGATAGAGCACCGGCCAGCCGGCCTTCGGCGCCGGATCGGCCGGGCGGTAGACCGACACCGTGAGGGCATGTCCCAGCGCCTGGCTGGGGACGGACATCTCCTCGAGCGTGCTCGCCGGCGCGCAGGCCGTCCCGGCCAGGAACGCGGCCATGGCCAGGAAACCGCCAAGGAAGCGCCACCGCAGCGACAAGTTCATGGAGACCGGCCAGTTCATGGAGCGTCCGCGGATTCAAGATGAATGGGTGGCCCCACTACTGCGGAAAGGATGTGGCCCCTTTAGGACAAAAAGCATCTTTTCCGCATGAAGCCCCCCGCGGGAGCCGATTTGTTCCCTTGTGTTGCCCGACCGTCACACAGTGGATCGGGACATGCCCAAAATGTGAACGGATACGGACTGAATTCGGGCCATTTCCGGATGCCCTCTGCCGCTCAGAAGGTGCGGCGGAGGCGGAGGCCGGCGCCGACCGCGTGGGCATTCGGGCTCGTGCCTTCCGGATCCTTGTTCTGGTACCAGGCTTCGGCGCCGACGATGAAGCCCTTGACCATGGTGTAGTTCACCTGGCCGCCGATGACGTAATAGTTGAAATTGTCGCTGATCTTGGTGGCGATCGACGGCGCATCATAGTTCAGGTAGCCGCCGAAGAGCACCGCCTGCAGGGCCGGGGTGATGTTCAGGCCCGCTTCGCCCTGGACCGACCAGCCCTTGGAGAGGGCGAGGTCATGCGGCGCGATCGGATTGCCATAGGCGTCGGCGCTGCCGGCGTTGAGATACTTCATGGCGCCGTCGGCATAGCTCGCTTCCACCGCGACATAGGCGCCGGACAGGATCGGGAAGTTCAAATTGCCGCCGATGCCGACCGCATAGCCATATTTGCTGTCATAGCCGACGGTCGACGGGTTGCTCTCATGCGAGGCGGCCATGATCTGGACGCGGCCCCAGTTCTTGTTGTCGTCGTAACCGATGACGCCGACGACATCGGGAACCGAAGAGCCGCCGTAAACCAGCGTGTCGCTGACGGCGTTGACGGTCGCGGTGCCGAAGGTGCTCGTCGAGCGGTTGGCGACGGGATCTTCGACCGACAGGGCGCCCCAGAACTTGCCGAACTGGGCCGTGTAGCTCAGCAATTGACGCCGGTCATGCTCGCCGAAATAGGGCGCGAAGAATACGGCCTGATAGTACTGCTCATAGAAGGAATAAGGCGACCAGGCATAGCCGGCCGTCAGGCCGCCGAACTGGATATAGGCGCGGCGGATATTGAGGAAATTCGTGCCGGTCACCCCATTCTGGGTCGTGCCCAGGGCGTTGTTGTCGGCCTCGATCTCCAGGAAGGAGCGCAGGATGCCGTAATCGGTCTGGGTCCGGGCATCGAAGCGGATCCGCGCCTGCGAGCGGAACGTCGTGACGTTGCTCTTCCGGGTCGACGGCTCGGTGTAGAAATAGTCGGCGCGGATCTGGCCCGAGATCTGCAGGCAGGTGTCGGTGCCGGGAATGTAGAAGAAGCCCGGGCCGAAGGCCGAGCATATTTTCACATATTCCACCGCCTCGGCCTTGGCGGCCGGCAGATCGGCAGCCGACGCCGCGCCGAGAAAAGCCGAGCCCGCGGCAAGGCCCAGGAGAATGGATCTGATCGTCACGAATGCCCCCAATTGCACCGGTCACGCGATAGCGAGCCCGCAAACCGGCCGCTCGCATCGCACGCGCCTGCCCGCCGATGAGGCCGCTGCGGCAGCCTGTCCTCGTGGCGGAATCACGATGTAGTATGTCTATTTATTCTATAGAGTATTAGACAAGGAAAAGACGCATTGGCGTCACGCATGCGTCATGTTTGCGCCGCCCTGTGACAAATATGACACGGTCCGCGGCCTCTGCCGGCACCGGCGGATCAAGGGCGTCCGCGCATCGCCCTGCATTTTGCTGGCTCAGGTCCACGGCGAAGGGGCGTGCGCAAGCGCCATCTTCCGCTCCTCCCGCAGCGAATCGAGATCCCGGCCCACGGTCGCCACGGCGAGATCCCGGCCCTCCCGGCGATAGCGGATGAGGGCGTGCCGCTTCGACAAATCGCCTTCGACCACCAGTTCGTCCCAGCGCTCGGCGTGGCCGACATAGCGGATGGCGAGATCGAAATGCTTGGTCCAGAAGAACGGCACCATGGCGAAGGGCCGGTCCGCCCCCAGCATGTTGGCCGCCGCAGCCTGCCCCTGGCGCTCCGCCACCACCCAGTGCTCCACGCGGATGGCCTCGCCGCTGTGTGGATCCGGCCAGCGGCAGATGTCGCCGGCGGCATAGATGCCGGGCGCGCTCGTGCGCAGATGCGCATCGACGAGGACGCCCTCGTCGACCGCCAGGCCGGCGCTCTCGGCCAGTTCAATCCGGGGTTCGACGCCGATGCCGATCACGACGAGATCGGCAGGCAGGGTGGTGCCGTCGTCCAGGGTGATGGCGTCGCCCGCGATCGCCGTAGCCTTGCGACCGAGATGCAGCGTGACGCCGTTGCGCCGATAGGTGTCGACGACGAGATCCGACAGGGCGCGCCCGAAGATCTTCTCCATCGGATGCGAATCGGGCGCGACGAGATCGATGGCGAGGCCGCGGCTCCGGAGCGAGGCCGCCGCCTCCATGCCGATGAAGCTGCCGCCCAGCACCACGACATGGCGGGCGGTTCTCGCATCCGCGAGGATGCGCCGGCAATCGGCGAGCGAGCGAAGCAGATGCACATGCGGCAATCCCTCGCCGGGCAGGCCCGGCCTGCGCGGCTCGGCGCCCGTCGCCAGCAGGAGCCTCGCATAGGCCTCGCTTCGGCCGTCTTCGAGCCGCACCAGCCGGCCGGGCACGTCGATCGACTCGACCCGCACGTTGGGCTCGAAGGCGATGCCGAGGGCCTCGACGCCGTGACGGGCGATGGGCAGCCGGTCGTCGCCGAAACTGCCGTCGAGATAATCCTTGGTCAGCAGGGTCCGGTCATAGGGCTCGTCGGCGTCCGAGGAGAACATCGCGATGCGGCCGCGCCAGCCGTTCCGGCGCAGTGCATCCGCGGCCGCGAAGCCGGCGGCGCCGCCGCCGATGATCGCCATCGGCCCATCGGGACGTGAAGCGGAGGGCAAGGCCGGCGCGGCCGGCTCGTTCGAGGCTCCGGTTGGCGCGGTCACCACGATCACGCCCCGGCTCTCGGCGACCGGATAGCGCCTGAGGGCGTCGAAGGCGGGCGCCGCCACCGCGGCGCCGGTCCTCAGGTCGAAGCAGGCATGATGCCAGGGACAGGCGACGACGCCGTCTTCGAGCAGGCCTTCGTCCAGCGGTCCGCCGAGATGCGGGCAGGCCGCGGCATAGGCCGCGACATCGCGGCCCCGGCGCCAGACGATGACCTTCTCCTCGCCGACGCGCCCCGTCAGCAGGCCGCCCTCCGCCAGGCGGGCCGACGGCACGCCCCGGGTCAGGTCCGGAAGATCGGTATCGGGTTCGTCTTGCACGGCCGTTCTCCTCCGCCGTGGCGAAACGCCCGAAGGCGGCGGAAGTTCAGGCCGGCTTCTCCGCACCCGCAGAGGCCGAGGGCCGGCGCAGGCCCGACGCGCCGGCGACCTTCATCACCATCCTGCGCCCGGGCGCGGTGTCGACCTTCACGTAACCGGCGAGCATCGCGTCGACCTGCGCATCGCCGGTATCGACGAAGAAGCCGTCCGGGCCGAGCAGGGCCAACTTGGCCGGCGGGGCGAGGATCGAGATGCGTTCGCGCGGAACCAGGCGCAGCACATCCGCGCTGATCTGCTGGTTGCCGCGCCCGAAAAGGCAGCCCGTGCCGCCGATCACCCCGACATGGATGCGCGCCGGCCGCCCGGCCATGGCAGTGAGGATCCGCGCTTCGCCGACATCGCGGCCGACGAGTTCGCCATCGGCCATGAGGTCGACCCCGAGCAGCGTACCCTCCTGGCCGGCCTCGGCGAGGAGGCGCTGCATGGTCGAGCCGGGGCCGACGATATGGAGCAGGCCGGGCTCGAGCTGCCGGGCGGCAGCGCGGCAGAGGGCGGCGAGGTCGCCCTCTTCGTCGGTCCCGGCCGAGGCCTTCGCCGCCTGGACCGCCCGATCGCGCGGCACGAGCCCATAGCCGTGCAGGCGGGTGGCCGGCCGGCCCCGGCGCAGGCTCTCCTCATCGATATCGAGGATCTCGCGCTCCGCCAGGGGAGCGCCGGGGCGAAAGGCGGCAGCCAATAGCCCGGCATGGACCGGCGACAGGGCGAACACGCCCGAATACATCTTCACCCCGGCTGGAATGCCGAGCATGGCGGCCTGGCGTCCGACGGCGGCATGAACGTCGCGCGCCGTGCCGTCGCCGCCGGCGAACAGCACGAGGTCGACGCCCTCGCGCAGGAAGGCGCGCGCGGCCTCGACCGTATCCTCGGCGGTGGTGACGTCCCCGGCCGGACGATGGACGCTGCGGGCGGCGATGCCCGCCAGCCGGCAGGCCTGCTCGCCCATGGCCCCGGCCGCCGTGAGGATGGTGGCGCCGGCCGCGGCCAGGCCGCGCAAAGCGAGCCCGGCACGCACCTCCGCCAAAGGCCGCGCGCCCCGCGCCAGAGCGGCTGCGACGATCCCGGCGCCGTCGGACCCCTTCAGGCCGACGCGTCCGCCGAGCCCCGCCAGCGGATTGATCAGGAAGCCGATGCGGAGCGCCCGCTCCTCTCCTTCCCGCATCATGACCTCTCCCGCTTGCAGCCCGGCTCGTTCGGTATGGTAACTTTTGTGCGCGATGCGTACAATTCGTTGACAGGCGCCGCCGAGATTCGGCACTCTCCGCCGGCCGGCAGCTGATTGCGAGGAGCGATGACCTTTACCCATCCTTTCATGGCCAATTCCGTCGACGCGATCAAACAGGAGATGCTGGACGCCATCGGCGCCCCCTCCGTCGAGGCGCTGTTCGAACAGATCCCGGCCGACCATCGCACCACCCGCCCCTTTGACCTGCCGCCCGCCCTGCGCTCCGAAGTGGCGCTGCGCCGGCATCTGCTCTCCCTGCTCGGCCGGAACCAGGATTGCGAAAGCAATCTGAGTTTTCTGGGCGGCGGCTGCTGGCAGCACCACGTTCCCGCCATCTGCGACGAGATCGCCGGGCGCAGCGAATTCCTGACCCCGGTCTGGGGCACGCCCTCCTCCGACCACGGCCGCAACCAGGCCTGGTTCGAGTTCACCAGCCAGCTCGGCGAGCTCCTGGAGATGGAGATCGTCAGCCTGCCGGTCTACAGCTGGGGCTGCGCCGCCGGCCACGCCATCCGCATGGCATCGCGCCTCACCGGCCGCCGGCAAGTGCTGGTGCCGCGCATCCTCTGCCCCGAACGCCTGTCCGTCATCCGCAATTACTGCCAGCCCCCGGCCATGCCGGACCATATCGACGTCGTCGAGATCGGTTTCGACGCCGCGACGGGGCTTCTCGACCTCGCCGAACTCGAGGCACGGCTGTCGGAGCGCACCGCCGCGGTCTATGTGGAGACGCCGAACTATCTCGGCCTCATCGAGACGCAGGCCGCCGCGATCGCCCGGCTCGCCCATGCGGCCGGCGCCGAATTCATCGTCGGCGTCGATCCGATCTCGCTGGGCGTGCTCGCACCGCCCGCCACCTTCGGCGCCGACATCGTGGTCGGCACCACGCAGCCTTTGGGCGTGCACATGAATTGCGGCGGCGGCACCGGCGGCTTCATCGCCAGCCGCGACGAGGAGCGCTATGCCCGCGAATACCCGGCCCTTCTCGTCTCGATCGCCGAGACGACCGTCCCCGGCGAACGCGCCTTCGGCCTCTCGCTGCTGCACCAATCCTCCTACGGCTCGCGCGAGAACGGCAAGGACTGGACCGGCAACTCGGTCTATCTGTGGGCGATCTCCAACGCCGTCTACATGTCGCTGATGGGGCCGGAGGGCTTTCGCGAGGTCGGCGAGCTCATCGTGCAGCAGGCCCATTACGCCGCCCGGGTGCTGGCGGCCGTGCCGGGCGTCGCGGTCACGTTCCGCGGCGGCTTCTTCAAGGAGTTCGTGCTGGACTTCTCCGGATCCGGGAAATCCGTGCAGGCGATCAACAAGGCGCTGCGGGCGCACGGCATTTTCGGCGGGCACGACCTGTCCGCCGCCTTCCCCGAACTCGGCCAGAGCGCGCTCTATGCCGTCACCGAAATCCATACGCGGGCCGATATCGACCGTCTGGCCGCCGCTCTCGCAGAGGTTCTGGGCTGATGAACATGCAGGCGAAGACCCCCGTGAAAGCCGAGACCGGCTTGCGGAAATACCACGCCGCGGTGTGGGACGAGCCGGTGGTGATGGAGATGGGCCGGCCCGGACGGCGGGGCGTCACCTTCCCCGCTGCGGAAGACGCCGTCGCGCAGGCGGTGGGCGCGGCGAGCGACCTCCTGCCGGCGGCGATGCGCCGGCAGACCCGGCCGGCGCTGCCGGAAATGTCGGAGCCGGACGTGCTGCGCCATTATCTCCATCTGTCGCAGCAGACTCTGGGCATGATGGGCATCAACCTCTTCGGCACCTGCACCATGAAATACAATCCCCGCCTCGGCGAGGCGCTGGCGGCCCGGCCGGAGATCGCCGAGATGCACCCGCTGCAGGACGAGGAGACGCTGCAGGGCATCCTGAAGATCGTCTACGACTTCGACCTGATGCTCCGGGAGCTCTCCGGCATGGACCGGTTCGTCTTCCAGGCCGCCGGCGGGGCGGATGCGGCCTATACCCATGCCTGCGTCACCCGGGCCTGGCTCGCCGCGCGCGGGGAGATCGGCAAGCGCGACGAGATCATCACCTCGCTGCAGGCCCATCCCTGCAATCCCGCGACGGCGGCGACGGCGGGATTCAAGGTGATCACCCTGCCGCTGGAGGAAAACGGCTACCCCTCGCTGGACGCCCTGAAGGCGGCGGTTTCCGATCGCACCGCCGCCCTGATGATCAACAACCCCGACGACATGGGCATCTACAATCCCGACATCAAGGAATGGATCCGCGTGGTGCACGAGGCCGGCGGCCTGTGCTTCTACGACCATGCCAATTTCAACGGCGTGATGAGCCGCCTGCGTGCGCGGGAACTCGGCTTCGACGCCTGCATGTTCATGCTGCACAAGACGTTCGGCGCGCCCAAGGGCGGCGGCGGCCCGGCGGTCGGCGCCTATGGCTGCAGCGAGGAACTCGCGCCCTATCTGCCCCAGCCCCTCGTCTCCTTCGACGGCGGACTCTATCGTCTCGATCACGCCGGCGAGCGGAGCATCGGCAAGGTCCGCGAGTTCCTGGGCAATCTGCCGGTGGTGCTGAAGGCCTATGCCTGGACGCGGTCGCTCGGCGCCGAGGGCCTTCGCGAGGCGGCCGATCTCTCCGTGCTCGCCAACAATTACATGGAGCACGAGCTCCTGAAGCTCAGGGGCGTGTCGCGCTCCCATCCCCATATCGATCTGTGGCGCATGGAGATGACCCGCTTCAGCCTCGGCCAGGTGTTCGAGGAGACCGGCGTCAGCGCCATGGACATCCAGAACCGCATGGTCGATTACGGCATCGACGCCTTCTGGCTGTCGCACGAGCCGTGGATCGTGCCGCAGCCCTTCACGCCGGAAGCCGGCGAGATGTGGTCGAAGGAGGATCTGGACAATTGGATCGCGGTGCTCGGCACGGTGATCGAGGAGGCCTATGCCGATCCCGATTTGGTGCGCACCGCCCCGCACAACCAGGCCGTGCACCAGATCAAGGCCGCGCCGCTGGAAGATCCCGCCCGCTGGGCGATGACCTGGCGGGCTTATCTGAGGAAGAATTCGGACCGGTGAGGCACGGGTCTCCCGTGCCCCCTATATCCAGGTCTCCAGCCTCGTGTTCATCACCAGCTCGGCCACCGAAGCCGTGTTGGGCAGGCGGAGCAGGAAGGCGACCGTCTCCGCCACCGTCTCCGGCGCCAGGCGGTTGGCCGCGGGCGTCACGCCCGGAATCGAGGCGACGAGCTCGGTGTCGACGGCGCCGGGGCACAGCGCCGTGACGCGCACGCCCTTCTCCCAGCCGGCGAATTTGGCGGCATGGGTCAGGGCCAGCACCGCATGCTTGGTCATGGCATAGGCGACGGAGACCGTGTCGCGATAGCGCTTGCCGTCGGTGGAGGCGACATTGACGATGCGGCCGTGCCCGCTCTGCTCCAGATGCGGCAGGGCCTGGCGGATCAGGCGGTAGGGCGCCTTCACATTCACCGCCCACATCTCGTCGAGCACGTCCTCATCGCCGGAGCGCAGGTCGAGCGCCCGCAGGATGCCGGCATTGTTGACGAGGACGTCGATGCGCCCGAAACGGGCGAGGGTGGCGTCCACCCAGGCCGCGGCGTGCTCGGGCCGCTGCGCATCGAAGGCCTGGACGAGGACGCGCGCCGGATCGAGATCGGCGAAGGCCTTCACCCGTCCCGGGCTGCGCACGCCGAGAGAGAGCGCATAGCCCTCGGCGTGGAGGCGCCTTGCGATGGCGAGGCCGATGCCGCGCGAGGCGCCCGACACCATCACCACGCGGCCGGCGGGCTCCAGCATGTCCGATCTCGATGGGGATCCGGCCATCTCAGAACAGCCCCTGATAGACGCCGCCGTCGTTCACGATGTTCTGCCCGGTCATGTAGCCGTTCTGGGCGCTGCACAGGAAGGCGATGAGGTCGCCGCATTCCTTGGGATCGGCGAAGCGGCCGGCCGGCGTCGATTTCAGCCTGTCGGCGACGATCGCCTCATAGGTGGTGTTGCCGCGCGCGGCATGGCCGTGGAGATTGGTCTGCAGAGCCTCGGTGTCGAAGAAGCCCGGCAGCACCGAGTTGATCACCACGTTGTGGGCGACGAGTTCGCGCACCATCGAGCCGATGGCGCCCGCCAAGGCGAGCCGGGCGGCATGGGAATGGCCGAAATTGACCTGCGGGAACTTGATGAAGCTGACGGAGATGTTCACCACCCGCCCGAATTTGCGCTCGCACATGCCCGGCACCACGGCGCGGATGAGTTCGAGGGCGGAGAAGAAATGCGCCTCCATCCAGGCATCCCAGCCCGCCCGCTCCAGGGTGCGGAAATCGTCGGGCGTCTGGCGGACGCCCGGATTGGTGACGAGGATATCGGGATCGGGACAGGCGGCGAGCACCGCGGCCCGCCCCTGCGCCGTGGTGACGTCCGCCGCGACGACGGCCACGCTCACGCCCGTCGCAGCCCGGATCTCGGCCGCCGCCGCTTCCAGCGCCGCCTCCGTGCGAGCGACCAAAGTGAGGTCGGCCCCCTCCCCGGCCAGCGCCGTGGCGGCCGCCTTGCCGAGCCCCTTGCTGCCGCCGCACACGAGGGCGTGGCGGCCCCGGATTCCCAGATCCATCATCGGTCCTCAGCTGCGGGGTGTGAAGGAGCCGGCCAGAAGGCGCGCCGGCACGCGGAAGCGGCCGACGACATCCCGCAATTGCTCGCGCTCGGTGATGATCTCGGCCGACGTTCCCGACACCAGCACCGTCGCCGGCAGAAGCTGGGCATTGTAGCGGGCGGCCGAGGATTCGGTGTAGCCGCCGGCATCGAGGAAGGCGACGAAATCGCCGCGCTTCAAGGCCGGCATGGTGCGATGGGGGCCGATCTCGTCCGAATTGCAGAGCGGGCCGACGAGATCGACCTGCTCGGTTGCCGGCGCCTCGGCATCGGCGACGGGGACCGCGTGATAGTACCAGTCGAGCACGGCCGCCCAGGACAGATGATTGGTGGACAGATCGAGGTTCACCCATTTCTTGGACGTGCCCTCCTTCACCGCGCCGACGCGGCCGACCGCGACGCCCGACGGGCCGGAGAGGGCACGGCCGGGCTCCAGGCGCAGCTTGGGCAGCGGCAGGCCGAGCCGCTCGGCCTCCTCCTTGATCGCCGCGGCGCACAGGCGGGCATAGTCTTCGGCCGTCGGCGCGCTGGCATCGTCGAGCTGGCTGTTGGGGCCGGTGCCGTACCATTTGCCGAAGGTCCAGCCGCCGCCGATATCGATGCAGGGCGGCGTCCAGCCGGTGTTGTCGCGGATATAGCCGGACCAGGTGATCATCTCGCGCGCCATCACGGCGAAGTCGGCGGCCTCGTTCGACATGCGGCTGAGATGGAAATGGGTCTCCTTGAGCCGGATGCGCGGCATCGCCAGCGCCCGCTTGACGATCTCCACCGTCTGGGCGCGGTTCATGCCCCATTTGGTCGAGTCGCTCTGCTGCTTCAGCGTGCCCGGCCCGTGCATGGCGACGCCGTGGCGCTCGCGCAGGGGATCGAGGTCGAGCTTGAGGCGGATGCCGACATCGACGTCGACGTCGAGGCGCTCGGCCACCGCCGCGATGCGGTCGAGCTCGTCCATGGCATCGATGTTGATGCACAGGCCGTTGGCCGCCGCCATCTCGATTTCTTCATCCTGCTTGTTGGAGCCGTTCAGCACCAGCGTCCGGGCATCGGTGCCCGCCAGCAGCGCCATATACATTTCCTGCGCGCCGAAGCAGTCGCCGCCCGCCCCCTCCTGGTTCATGATGTGGCGGATGGCGAGGCCGTTGTTCGACTTGTTGGCGAACAGGATCTCCACATCTGGATAATGCCGGCGGAAGGCGTCGCGGAAGGCGCGGTAGCTATAGCGCAGCTGCTTTTCCGAGATGATGTAGAGCGGCGTGCCGAATTTCTCGGCGAGCACCTGCACATCGCAGCCGTCGACGAACAGGTTGCCGTTCGGGCCGACGCCGATGAACTCGCCGAACTTCACCGTGTAATCCACCGGCGTGAGCTGGGGCGCGCTGCCCTTTGTCTTTTCCTGCATGGTCATGACCCTCTCCTCAACAATATCAGTGACGATCGGCCCGCTCAGAGCAGGCCGAGTTCCCGGAGACCCTTTTCGAGGCCGGCCCGCGCCTCGCCGCCGAGGGGACGCAACGGCGCCCGCGGCTTGCCGCCGCCGGGCAGGCCGAGCATGTCCATCGCCGCCTTGGTGGCGGGGTAGAGCGTGCGTCCGCCCGAGGTGAAGAGGTCGGTGAGCCGGCGGCCGAGAGCCTGGACGCGCTCGGCCTCGACGCGGTCGCCGCGCTTGGGCGCGAAATAGAGGTCGAGACCGCCCGGCGACCACACGTTCGGGAAGCAGTCGATGGTGCCGTCGGCGCCGAGATCGACGGCCGGCACGCCGAACACCGAGGACGGCCCGCAGAACACGCGCAGGCGATCGCGCACCGCCAGCGCCGTGCCGTAGTAATTGTTCCAGTCGCCCGAGCTCTCCTTCACCGCCACCACGCGGTCGAGGCCGGCGAGGCGGGAGACGAGCGCCGGCGTCAGCGCGTTCACCGCATTGCCGGGAATGTTGTAGAGCAGTACGGGCAGGCCGATGGCGCCGGTCACGTCGGCATAATGGGCGAAGATCTCGTCATCCGAGAGCTTGACGAAATAGGGCGGCAGGATCAGCGCCCCGTCGCAGCCGACCTTCTCGGCGTGGCGGGAGAGCGCCACGGCCTCGTCGACGGTGACGGCGCCGGTGCCGACGATCAGGGTGCCGCGCCCGCCCATCGCCTCCTTGGAGATCTCGTAGACGCGCTTGCGCTCCTCATGGCTGAGCGCCCAGAACTCGCCGGTGCAGCCGCCGGCCACCACGCCGGTGGCGCCGTCCTTCATCAGCCGGTCGATATTGGCGGCGAATGCCGCCTCGTCGATGCGGCCGTCGTCGTGGAACGGCGTGGTGATCGCCGGCATCGGCCCGGCCCAGTCGACACTCGTCCTGTCCATGAATATCAATCCTTGTGAATCGGGGAGGCGGCCGCTCAGGCCGACCAGATCTTTTCGCGGACGAGATCGTCCATCACGGCATCGGCCGCCTTGCGGGCCCCTTCCACCATCTGGGTGATCTCGTCCTCGGAGATCACGAAGGGGGGCGAGAAGGAGATCGTGTCGGCATGGGGCAGCGCGCGGGTGATCACGCCCTGGGCGAGCGCCGCCTTGACGACGCGGCCGGCGATCTTCAGCGCCGGCTCGAAGCGGGTGGCCGGCGACTTCCGGGCGACGAATTCCACCGCCCCGACCAGGCCCGTGCCCCGGATCTCGCCGACCAGCGGATGGTCGGCGAACGCCGCCTGCAGCCTGGCATGCATGAAGGCGCCGCGCGCCCCGGCCTGCTCCACCAGCCCGTCATTCTCGATGATGTCGAGATTGGCGAGCGCCGCCGCTGCGGCGAGCGGATGGGCCGAATAGGTATAGCCATGGCCGAAGGCGCCGAGCGCCCCCTGGCCGTCGACGATGGCGCGCCAGACCTTTTCGGACACCATGCAGGCCGAAAGCGGCACATAGGCCGAGGTGATGCCCTTGGCGAGGGTGACGAGGTCGGGCTGCATCGCCATGGCGGTGGTACCGAACATCGTGCCGAGCCGCCCGAAGCCGGTGATCACCTCGTCGGCGATCAGCAGCACGTCATGGCGGTCGAGCACCGCCCGGATGGCGGGATAATAGCCCTCGGGCGGCACGATCACCCCGCCCGCCCCCATCACCGGCTCCATGATGACGGCGCCGACCGTCTCCGGCCCCTCGGCGAGGATGAGGTTTTCGAGGTCACCGGCGAGCCTGGCGACGAAGTCCTCGTCCGACAGGCCGGGTTCGGCTTCCCACAGGCGGTAGGGCGCGGTGGTATGGCGCACGAAGGACAGCGGCAGGTCGAAGCCCGAATGCAGCGAGGGCATGCCGGTGAGGCTGCCGGAGACGATCGTCACGCCGTGATAGCCGCGGTTGCGCGCGATGATCTTCTTCTTGCCCGGCTTGCCGCGGGCGTTGTTGTAGTACCAGACCAGCTTGACCTGGGTGTCGTTCGCGTCCGAGCCCGACTGGCCGAAGAACACCTTCGACATCGGCACCGGCGCCATCTCGATCAGCCGTTCGGCCAGGAGGATCGGCGTATCCGTCGCCCATGACGAGAAGGAGTGGAAATAGGGCAGCGTGAGCGCCTGGTGCTGCAGGACGTCGGCGATCTCCTCGCGGCCATAGCCGACATTCACGCACCACAGCCCGGCCATGCCGTCGATGAAGCGGGCGCCGTGATTGTCCTCCAGCCAGACCCCCTCGCCCTTGACGACGACATGCGGGCCGTTGCGCTCATGGTCCGCCAGGGCCGTGAAGGGGTGGAAGAAATAGCGCTTGTCGAGCGTCTCCAGATCGGGAGTGTTGCGCAGCAGATCATGCATGAAGGCTTCTCCAGGAACGGCTCAGGCCGGAAGGCGCGAACGGCCGGCGACATCGGCCCTGTTGCGGTCGGCGTTGAGCCGCACGCCGCTGTCGCGGTCGAAGACGTGGATGCGGTCGCGCCGGAGATCGAAGGGAATGGTCTCGCCGGCCGCGATCAGGGTGTCGCCCGGCACGCGCACGGTGAAATCGACATTGCCGGCCTTGATCAGCACGATCGATTCGTGCCCGGTCGGCTCGACGAGCCGCACATGGCCGCGCGCCGCGCCCGATCCGATGACGATGTCCTCCGGCCGCACGCCGATGGTGACGCGCCGGCCGTCCGCCGGCCTCGCATCGAGATGCTCGACCGGGAGATCGAGCAGCAGCGAGCCCAGCTTCAGCACGGGATTGCCGTCGACCGCGGCGATCTCGCCGTCGGCCAGGGTCATCGACGGCGTGCCGATGAAGCCGGCGACGAAGGCGTTGGCCGGCCGGTGGTAGATCTCGGCGGGCGTCGCGAATTGCTGGAGCACGCCGCCCTGCATCACCGCGATGCGGCCCGACATCGTCATGGCCTCCAACTGGTCATGGGTGACGTAGACCATGGTCTTGCCGAGGCGGCGGTGCAGCTCGATCAGTTCCGCCCGCATATGGGCGCGCAATTTGGCGTCGAGATTGGACAAGGGCTCGTCGAGCAGGAAGACCTTGGGCTCGCGCACCAGCGCCCGCCCGAGGGCAACGCGCTGCTGCTGGCCGCCCGAGAGCTGGCGCGGCTTGCGGTCGAGCAGCGGCCCCAATTGCAGGAGATCGGCCGCCGCCTTCACCATCGCCGGGCGCTGCGCCCGGGGCACGCCCCGCTTCCTGAGGGGATAGGCGATGTTCTGCGCCACCGTCATATGCGGATAGAGCGCATAGGACTGGAACACCATGGCGATGTCGCGCTCGCCGGGAGCCAGGTTGTTGACCTCGCGGTCGCCGATCAGGATCCGCCCGCCGCTCGGCTGTTCGAGGCCGGCCAGCATGCGCAGGGTCGTGGTCTTGCCGCAGCCGGAGGGGCCGAGAAGGGACACGAATTCGCCGGAGTCGATGGTGAGATCGAGGCCGGGAATGGCCACCATCTCGCCGAAGAGCTTGCGCACCCTGTCGAATGTCACTGTAACCACGCGGGACTCCTCGGGCGCTCAGCCCTTCACGCCGCCGGCGCCGAAGCCGCGGGTGAGATAGCTCTGCAGGAAGGCGAAGATGATGATGAGCGGGATGCTCATCATCACGGAGGCCGCCATCAGCAGCGACCATTCGATGTTGAAGGAGGTGATCAGCATGTTCATCACCCCGGTGGTGAGGGGGCGCACCTCGTCCGAGTTCACCATCACCAGGGCGTAGAGATATTCGTTCCAGGACAGGATGAAGGTGAAGAGCGCCGTCGAGATGATGCCGGGCAGCGCCTGCGGCAGGATCACGTCGAAGAAGGCGCCCATGCGGCTGGCGCCGTCGACGAGAGCGGCCGATTCGAGGTCTTCCGGCACGCCGGCCATGAAGGAGCGCAGCAGCCAGAGCGCATAGGGCAAAGCGAAGGTGGTGTAGGCGATGACGAGGCTGGTCAGCGTGTTGGCGAGGCCGAGCTTCACCATCATCAGATAGAGCGGAATGATCAGCACCACCGAGGGCAGCAGATAGGTGAACAGCACCATCGCCGCCAGCGTCTCGCGGCCGCGATAGGAAAAGCGCACCAGGCTGTAGGCGCCGAGCGTGCCGATGGCGATCACCACGACGGTGGTTGCCGTCGCCAGCACCATCGAATTCATGAAATAGCGCAGGAAGGGCGTTTCCTCGAGCAGCTTGGCGTAGTGCTCGAAGGTGACGGAGCGCGGGATGATGGTGGGCGGGATCTGGAAGAGCTCGGTCTGCGGCCGCAGCGAGGTCACCACCATCCAGATCAGCGGGAAGGAGATGACGAGCACCAGCGCCCAGGTCACCAGATTGACCAGGATGCTCTTCTGCTGGCGGGAAGCCCTCACAGCGCCGCCCTCCGCGCCCGGTAGAGATAGATCAGCATGAACACCAGCATCACCAGCATCATCGCCACCGCATAGGTCGCCGCCATGCCCATCTGGTTGAGGCCGAAGGCCTGCTGGTAGACGATCAGCGGCAGCGTGCGGGTGTTGTTCACCGGGCCGCCGCCGGTCAGAAGATAGATCAGGTCGAACTCCTTGAAGTCCCAGATCGTGCGCAGCAGGATGACGATGGTGAGCACCTCGCGCAGCTGCGGCAGCGTCACGTCGAAGAAGCGCCCGAACGGGCCGGCGCCGTCGATGGTGGCGGCCTCGTAGAGCTGTTCGGGAATGGTCTGCAGCCGCGCCAGCACGGCGATGACGACGAAGGGGAAGAACTTCCACGCCCCGACGGCGATCAGGCTCTCCATGGCGTTCGGCATCTTGCCGAGCCAGTCGATGGGAACGGCGATGATGCCGGCGGCGATCAGGAGATGGCTCAGGATGCCGTAGAGGTCGTTGAACAGCCAGCGCCAGATCAGCACGGCCACCACGGTGGAGACGAAATAGGGAAACAGCACCAGGCTGCGGGCGAGCGAGCGGAACAGGATGTTCTGGTTGAGCAGCAGCGCCATGCCGACGCCCAGGACGATCTGCGCGGCCAGCGTGCCGACCGTCCAGGTCGCGGTGACGCCCAGCGCGCTCCAGAACTCGCGCGAGCCGAACACGCGGATATAGTTGTCCGCGCCGACCCAGTGGCCCTTGAGGGTGGGCGTGTAGATCGAGAACAGCGACAGATAGAGCGCCGAGACGAGCGGATAGATGATGACGGCGCACATGGTCAGCACCGTCGGCGCGATCAGCAGGACGCCGAGACGGGCGTAGCGCTTCTCCAGCGGGGATTGCGGCGCTCGCGTCGCTGATGCCATGTCCGTCTTCTCACAAAACCGGTCGACGGAGGAGCGGCGGGGGCCGCTCCTCCCGGGCGTCTCAGGCCTTCATCAGGTCGTCGAGCTTCTTGGCGATGTCGCCGACGGTCGCCTTCGGCTCCTCGCCGTTGAGGACGACGCGCTGCACGAGCTCGGCGATGACGTTGGAGGCGATGATCTCGTTCGCCTTCAGGTTCGGCTTGTGCTGGGCGGTCTCGAAGCCGAGATTGTTGCCGGCGGCGGCGGCCGAGGACATCAGGCTGACTTCGGCCTTGTATTTCTGGATGATCGGATTGGCGAGATAGGCCGGATCCTCGGCGATCGTCTTGAGCACCGGCAGGATGTGGCCGGGCGCGGCGTGCAGCTGCGGGATATAGCCGGCCGGCTCGAACAGGAAGGCGGCGAACGCCTTGGTCTCCGCCAGATTGTCGACGCCCTTGGGGATGAAGACGGAGGGGAAGTCGTTGAAGGTCCAGGCGGGAATGTCGGCCGACTTGGTGGGATAGGTCGCGCAGGTGACGAAATCGGCGATGGACGGGTTCTGCGCCGTGACGTTGGCGAGCACGCGGCCGGCATAGATGCCGGTCGCCGTGGCGCCGGAGACGAAGGCGGTGAGGCTCTCGCCCCAGCTGTAATTGGTGGCGCCGGCCGGGCAGAACTCGCGCATCGACTTGTAGAAGTCGAGGGCGTCATAGGTGGCCTGGCTGTCGATGGCCACGGCGAGGTCGGGCGTGAACACCTGGCCGCCGGCCCGGTGGATGAAGCCGATGAAGATCAGAGAGGTCATCGAATTGAGGCCGTAGGGCAGCGGCGCGCCGAAGATGCCGCCGGTCTGCATCTTCTGGCAGGCGGTGCGGAGCTCGTCCCAGGTGGCCGGGGCCTTGTCGATGCCGGCCTTCTGCATCAGGTCCTTGCGCAGCCAGAGCATGTCGGCGGCGGTGTTGCCGATCGCCGTGCCGCAATAATGGCCGTCGGACGTCTTGTAGACATTGTTGGCACCGGGGAAATATTTGTCCTCGCCGATCGCCTTGATCACGTCGTCCATCGGCTCGAGGAGCCCCTGCCCGTAATAGTTCTGGGCGGCGAAGGACGGCAGATGCGTCACGATGTTGGGCAGCTGCTTGGAGGCGAAGGCGGCGGCGAGCTGGGCCGGATAGCCTTCGTCCGAGGTCGGCTCGAAGGCGATCTTCACGCCCGGATGAGCCGCCTCGAAGGTGGCGATCTGCGACTGGTACATCTTGAGCTGGTCGGGCGAAGCCTGCGGCGACCACCAGCGCAGGGTCGCGGTGCCGGCGGCGCGCGCCCCGCTGCCGAGAGGCAGGGACACGCCGGCCGCAAGACCGGCCATGCCGAGTCCCTGCAGGACCGTACGCCGCGAAACGCCCGACAGCGAAGTTCCACCGAGCCGAATTTCAGTCGATTTCATGCTCATCCCCTCTTGGCGTGCGACGCCTGTTTCATTCGCTATGCGCACGCATGTTCGCTATTGTGACACTCGCTCCCGGAAATTGGCAAGCGGAAAACGTAAAAGTACCAAAATGCCGACCGGATCCACCGGGTGTTCCGTACGGCCGCCATAGAAGAGCGCGGGATCGCCGCGCCCGATCATGCCGGGATGAATTTGTTCATTGTGCGAACATTCGTTCGCAGATGATGACAAATGAATTTCGACGGACTAGCGTGCGCTCCGCTTCGACCATCCGGGAATTTTGTCATGCAGACGCTTCAGGACCCCTCGCTCCTTCGCCAGGCTTGCTTCATCGACGGACGCTGGGAGGCGGCAGGCGAGGGGGTCATCACCGTGACGAACCCCTCCACCGGCGCCGTCGTCGGCACCGTTCCCAAGGCGAGCCGCGAAGCGACCCGGGCGGCGATCCTCGCGGCGCAGGCCGCCCTGCCCGCCTGGTCCGCCCGCCCCGCCAAGGAGCGCGCCGCCATCCTGCGCCGCTGGTACGATCTCATCGTCGCCAATGCCGACGACCTCGCCCGCATCCTCACGGCCGAGATGGGCAAGCCCTTCCCCGAGGCCCGCGGCGAGATCCTCTACGGCGCCGCCTTCTTCGAATGGTTCGCCGAGGAGGCCAAGCGCGTCGCCGGCGAGACGTTCCCCGCCCCGGTGGCCGACAAGCGCATGATGGCGATCCGCCAGCCCATCGGGGTGTGCGCCGCGATCACGCCCTGGAACTTCCCGATGGCGATGATCCCGCGCAAGGCCGCCCCCGCCATCGCCGCCGGCTGCACCATGGTGCTGAAGCCGGCCAGCGCCACGCCGTTCTCGGCCCTCGCCCTGGCCGATCTCGCCGAGCGGGCCGGCCTTCCGGCCGGCGTGTTCAGCGTCGTGACCGGAGCCGCATCCGTGGTCGGCGAGGAACTCGTCACCAGCCCGATCGTGCGCAAGGTCACCTTCACCGGCTCGACCGAAGTCGGCCGCGAGCTGATGGCCAAGGCGGCCGGGACCATCAAGAAGGTCTCGCTCGAACTCGGCGGCAACGCGCCCCTCATCGTCTTCGACGACGCGTCGCTGGAGGTGGCGGTCCAGGGCGCGGTCGCCTCGAAATTCCGCAATGCCGGCCAGACCTGTGTCTGCGCCAACCGCATCTATGTGCAGGACGGCATCTACGACGCCTTCGTCGAGCGCTTCGCCGAAGTGGTCTCGGCCCTCAAGGTCGGCGACGGCTTCGAGGCCGGCGTCGAGCAGGGACCGCTGATCGACGAAGCCGGCGTCGCCAAGGTCGAGGACCATGTCGCCGACGCGCTGGCCAAGGGCGCGCGCATCGTCACCGGCGGCAGGCGCCATGCCCTCGGCGGCACGTTCTACGAGCCGACGGTGCTGGCCGAGGCGACGGCGCAGATGCGCATCTCGCGGGAGGAGACCTTCGGGCCGGTGGCGCCGATCTTCCGCTTTGCCGAGGAAAAGGAAGTCGTTGCCCTGGCAAACGATACGGAATTCGGGCTTGCCGCCTATTTCTTCACGCAGGATCTCAAGCGCATGTGGCGGGTGGGCGAAGCCCTCGAATTCGGTATCGTTGGCGTCAATGCCGGAATTACGGCATATGAGGGTGCGCCCTTCGGAGGCGTGAAGGCGTCGGGCATCGGTCGCGAGGGATCCCGCCACGGCATTGAAGAGTTCCTCGAGCTAAAATATCTGTGTCTGGGCGATATCAATTGAGGGGTGCCGTCGACGTGAAGGATGATATTCCCGTGCTGGACGACCCGGCGGGCGCGGTCGATTCGCCGGCCGGAGACGCCAGCGACCGGGATTACGTGAACTCGCTGGCCCGCGGCCTCGAGGTGATCAAGGTCTTCACGCGGCGCACGCCCAAGATGACGCTGAGCGAAGTGGCGCAGGCGACGGGCATGACGCGTGCCACCGTCCGCCGCTTCCTGCTGACCCTGGTGCGCGAGGGCTATGTCGACACCAACGGCAAGCATTTCAACCTGCGCCCCAAGATCCTCGAACTCGGCTTCTCCGCCCTGTCCTCGATGGATATCTGGGATGTCGCCCAGCCGATCATGAACGAGCTGTCGGAAAAGCTGCAGGAATCCTGCTTCGCCGCGGTGCTCGATCATGATTCGGTGATCTATGTCGCGCGCGCCACCTCCAACCGGCGCGTCAATGTCGGCATCAACATCGGCAGCCGCGTGCCGGCCCATTGCGTCTCGACGGGACGGGTGCTGCTGGCGGCCCTGCCTCCCGATCTCCTGCACCACTATCTCGACGAGATGACGCTCACCAAGTTCACGCCCAACACCATCACCTCCAAGGTGCAGTTGCGCGGCCTGATCGACGAGGTGCGGCTGCAGGGCTGGTCGATCGTCGACCAGGAGCTGGAAGTCGGCCTGCGCTCGCTCTCGGTGCCGGTCCGCGACGGCCAGGGCAAGATCGTCGCCGCCCTGAACGTGTGCTGCCCGAGCATGCGCATCACGCCGGAGGAGATGCGCACGCGCGTGCTGGCCGAGACGCAGGCGGCCTCGAACCAGATCACGCGGGCCCTGCAGATGTAGGCTGCGAGAATAAGGCGCCTTCTCCCGGCAGGGGGACGAGGGCCTGGACGTCGACGCAGACGGCTCAAAATCGCCTATAGGGGTTAGGCCCGCGGTCGGAGGGTCGATCACCGATCGACCTCTTCCTCTCCGGCGGACTCTGCGTTTCCAAGAAGGGCGATCGGGTGATCGCCCCTCCAAAGTCACGCCTTACCCGGCCAAGTCAGCGCATAGGCCCGTTTCGCCTGCGATCAAACTATCCGAACCGGTCCGGCGAGAACGGCGCCATGTCCTCGCCGGGGGCTCGGCCCGCCATCATCTCCGCCACCAGCCGCGCCGACAGCGGCCCCAGCGTGTAGCCGGCATCGCCGGGTATGGCGGCGAAGAGACCGGGGACGGGTCCGACGGGGCCGAGCACGCCCTTGCCGTCGACGGCGGTGTTGATGCCGGCCCAGGTCCGGATGATGCGCAGCGGCGCGATCCTCGGCACGATATGCTGGGCCAGCGTGGCATTGGCGATCAGGCTGGCGAGCTCCACCGTGGGGTGGCGCCGCTCGCCGGCCAGATGGGCCGGCCAGCCGCCGCCGATGACGATCTGGCCGGTACCGAACTGCTTGAGCGTGATCATGCGGTCGGCATGCTGGACGAGATGGCCGATCATGGCCGAGGTCGGCTCGGTGATGTTCATGTGCAGCGGCTCGGGCTCGGCCGGGATGGCGACGCCGAGCCCCGCCGCCAGGGCCTTGCTGCCCGAGGCTGCCGCCAGCACCACGCGGCCGGCCCGGATCGGCCCCCGCTTGGTCTCGACGACGAAGCCGGCGCCCTCGCGCCGGATCGGTCCCGCCGCCTCGCCCTCGATCAGCACGACGCCGCGGGCCAGGATCCACCGGCGGATGGCGGCATTGCAGAGCAGCGGATTGAGCTTGCCCTCGTCGGCGCAGAGCTCGGCGCCGACCACGCTCTCCCCGAAATAGGGCGCGATGCGGTCGAGCTCGGCCCGTCCGAGCACCTCGACTTCGAGGCCGAGCTCGCGCTCGCGCGCGGCCTTCACCCTCAGGAATTCGAGCTGGTCGAGGCTTTCGGCCACCATCAGGCCGCCGGTCATCTTGAGGTCGAAATGCGCGTCGAGCTTCTTTTCCAGCGCCTGCCAGGCCGCCACGCCCTTGGGATAGAGCGGCAGCTGGCGCTCCATGCCCGGCACGTTCTGCGGGTAGAGCCGCATGAACCGGCTCTGCATCTGCACATGCAGGCTGCCGGCATTGGCGTTCGAGCCGCCGATCCGCCCGTCGTCGATCAGCGCGACCCCCACGCCGTCCTCCGCCAGGAAGCCGGCCAGGCAGGAGCCGACGACGCCGCCGCCGATCACCAGCACCTCGATCTCGCCGACGACGGGATGGGGCGATGCCATCAGCCCGCCCCCGGACCGGCGAGATCCCCGATGGCGACAGGCTTGACCGGGATGCGGGGCGCAAAGCCGCTGAACTCGTCGCGCGGCCGGCCGAAGCGCTCGGCCAGCAGCGCATCCAGCACCGGCGCGCAATAGCGGCCCTGGCAGCGGCCCATGCCGACGCGGGTGCGCCGCTTCACCGCGCCGATGAGTTCCATCTCCTCGCCGAGCGCCTCCTCGATCTGGCCGAAGGAGACCTCCTCGCAGCGGCAGATCAGCGTATCGGCGGTCGCCAGCTTCGAGGAATAGGCGGGCGCGGCATAGAGGCTCCAGAGCGCCTTCTGGAAATCGCGATGGCGGGCGAGATCCCTCCCGGCGCGCCGCGACGCGGCCCGCGAGCCGGCCGGAGCGGCATGGCCGAGGGCCGCGGCAGCGGCCAGGCCGACGATCGTTCCCTCGGCCAGCGCCGCCCGCGCCCCGCCGAGGCCGGTGCAGTCGCCGAGCGCATAGACGCCGGCCATGTCCGTCAGCCCCCGCGCGTCGCGCCGGGTCACGAGCTGGCGGCGGACAGGATCGAAATCATGGCCGCATCCGAGGGCCCGCAGCAGTTCGTTCGAGGGTTCGAAGCCATAACCGAGGCAGACCGCATCGACCTCGTAACGCCTTTCCGCGCCGGTGCCGGCGGCGGGCGCGAGCCGCACCTGCAGGCCGGCCGGCGTCTTCTCGATGCCGGCGACCACCATGCCGTGGACCATCGCCGCGCCGCCCGAGCGCCGGGCGGCGTGGTAGCGCAGGCCGTCGCGAATCAGGCGCGGGGAGGATCTGGCCATCGCCAGGAGCGCGCCCAGGCGGGCGAGCCCCGGACGCGGCGCGGCTTCCACCACCGCCGGCACCTCGGCGCCGCCTTCGATCAGTTCGGCGGCGAGCTGGAGATTGAGCGGGCCGTTGCCAGCGATCAGCACGCGCCGGCCCGGCAGGCGGCGGGCCGTGCGCCACAGGGTCTGCGCGGCGCCGGTCGTCATCACGCCCGGCAGCGTCCAGCCCGGCACCGGCCAGCCGCGCTCATAGGCGCCGGTGGCGACGATGGCGGCCTTCGGCAGGAGGCGCAGCGGGCGGCCCGCCGCGGTCGCGGCGAATTCGTTCGGTTCGAAGGCGCCCCAGACGGTGACACCGGACCGCAATTCGACGCCGAGGCTCCGCGCCTCCTCGATCAGGGCGGCGCCCTCGCGATGCTGGCGATCCGGCGGCGGCCCCGCCTCGGCGCCCACGCTCAGCTGCTTGAAATACTGGCCGCCGGGCTGGCTGCGTTCGTCGACGACCAGCACCTGCGCCCCGGCCCGGCGGGCGGCGATCGCCGCCGACAGCCCGCCCGGCCCGGCCCCGATGACGAGGATCTCGGGCATCTGCACCTCGACGTCGCCGATCGTCGCCGGCGGCTGTCCCTGCATCGCCGGGGCGAGCGGCCGGGCGTGGGCCTCGCGCCGCACCGAGAGCGGCCGGTCGACCCTGGTCATGCAGGCGCGCTGGTTGGGCTTGCCGTCGACCTCGACGAGGCAGTCCTGGCACACGCCCATGCCGCAGAAGAGGCCGCGCTCGGCCTCGCATCGCGTGGTGCGGAAGGCATCGATGCCGTGGGCCGTCAGCGCCGCGGCGAGGCTCTCGCCCTCGCGCGCCTCGACGGGCTCGCCTTCGAAGGTGATGGTGATGGTGCCGCTCATGCGTCCGCCTCCGTCTTGCGGTGGCGGACGAGGCTCATCAGCCGGCGGTCCCGCCAGGCGACGCGCTCGGCCCATTGCTCCAGCGGCAGCACGGCCCGCCGCTCGCCCGCGACCTTCTCGACGAGGTCCGGCGTCCACGGATCGTGCTGGCCGCGCTCGGCGCCCATGCGGGCATAGGCCGGCCCCATCTTCACGGCGTGGGAGGCGATGCCGCCGGAGGTGTTGAGATCCACCGTCTCGAACGGCCCGATCACCGACCAGCGCAGGCCGAGCCCGTCGCGCACGATGCGGTCGACATCCTCCACCGAAACGACGCCGTCGCGGACCAGGCAATAGGCCTCGCGCAGCAGGGCGCCCTGCAGGCGGTTGAACACGAAGCCCTCGACCTCCTTGCGGATGAGCACCGGCGTCAGCCCCGCCCCGGCGAGGAGTTCCTGCGTGAAGGCAATGCTGGCCTCGGCGGTGAAGGGGGCCGGCACCACTTCCGCCACCGGGATGAGGAAGGGCGGATTGCCCGGATGCACCACCAGCATGCGCTCGCGGCCCGGCAGGCCGGCGGCGAAGGCCGAGGCGGTGATCGCCGAGGAGGCGCTCGCCAGCACGGCGTCCTCGGGCGCCAGGCGCACGAGTTCGGCGAAGAGCGCCGTCTTGAGATCGAGCCGTTCGGGCGCGCATTCCTGGACATAGGCGGCGCCCGCCACCGCGCGAGCGTGGCTGTCCGCCAGCTCGACCCGGCCGATGACGGCCTCGATCGGCTCGTCGACCAGCCCATAGCGATCGAGATCGCCGAGGCGTGCGGCCAGGATGCCGCCGATCGCGGCGCGCCGGCCCGCATCCGGCTCGCTCAGCCTGACCTCGTGCCCTGCCCTGGCGAAGACGATGGCGAAGGCGACGCCGATGCTGCCGCCCCCGATGATCGCGATCGCCCTGCGGGGCCTGGCGGGATCGGGCGGGGCTGGATTCATGGCTGCTACCGTGGGACTTCTGGATATGGCAATCGCCTCTGGCAGCGATTGCGTTCGCATTGCGAACTCTTGTACACAGATTTACAACACCCGAGACAATGCGCAAGCGCATTCGGATCGTCAGGCTCCTACCGCGCGGGGAATGCCATGCCCACCCTTCTCGACGGCCGCGTCGCCCTCATCACCGGCGGAAGCAGGGGCCTCGGCCTCGCCATCGCCGAACGCTTCGCCGCCGAGGGCGCGGTCGGCCATGTGCTCGACCTTCCCCAGGCCAGCGCCGGCGCCGCGCTGCCGGCCGGCTTCAGCGCCCTCGACACCGATGTCGGCGAGGAGGCCACGATCGAAGCCGCGATACAGGCGGCCCTGCGCCGCCACGGCCGTATCGACGTCGTCGTCGCCAATGCCGGGCTGGTACCGCCCTGGCGCGAGAGCGAGGGCCTCGACATGACCGAATGGGACAGGGTGATGGCGGTGAATGTGCGCGGCGTCGCCGCCACCATCAAGCACGCCACGCCCGCGATGAAGGAGAAGGGCGGCGCGATCGTGGTGATGGCCTCGATCAATGCCTTCCTCGCCCATCCCCGCCAGATGCTCTACACCGCCTCCAAACATGCGGCGCTCGGCATCATCAGGGCGGCAGCGCAGGATCTCGGCCGCTACCGCATCCGCGTCAACGGCATCGCCCCCGGCCCGATCGCCACCGACGCCCTGCTCCAGCGCATCCGCGCCCGCGCCGCCGCCGGCGGCCCGTCCGAACCGGAGGCGCTGGCCAGGCTCGGCGCCGACAACGCGCTTGCGCGCCTGGCCACGGCCGACGAAGTCGCCAAGGCCGCGCTCTTCCTCGCCAGCGATCTCGCCAGCGGCATCACCGGCGAGCTTCTTCCCGTCGATGCGGGCCTGGCCTGAGCCATAGGAGTGACCATGCCCAGCCTCGACGGCAGAACCATCCTCGTCACCGGCGCCTCGAAAGGCATCGGCGCCGCCATCGCCCGCGTCTGCGGGGAAGAGGGCGCCTTCGTGATCGCCCATTACGGCTCGGACCGGGCCGGCGCCGAGGCGGCGCTTGCCGGCCTGCCGGCGGAGCGCAAGCATTTCGTCCAGGCCGATCTGCACGATCTCGCCGCCGCCGAGCGGCTCTGGGACGAAGCGCAGGCCTGGCGCGGCCGGATCGACGTCTTCGTCAACAATGCCGCCATCCTGCTGTGGAACGGCGGCGTCGACGAGAGCGACGAGACCTGGGACGCGGTGTGGGCGGAGACGCTGCAGGTCAACGTGCTGGCGCCGGCCCGCCTGGTCCGGCGCGCCGTCAAGCATTACCGCGACCATGGCGGCGGCATTCTCGTCACCATCTCCAGCTGGGGCGCCCAGCGCGGCGTCACCAACCCGGCCACGATGGCCTATGCCGCCTCCAAGGCGGCGGTGAAGGCGATGGCGCAGACGGTCGCCCGCGCCCATGCCCGCGACAACATCCTCACCTACATCATCGCCCCCGGCGTGGTGGCGACGCAGATGTCCGAAAGCTTCGCGGCCACGCAGGGCGGCACCGAAAAGATCTTCGCGGGCCTGGCCATGGGCGAATGGGTGCCGCCGGAGGATATCGGCCATCTCGTGGCGTTCCTGGCCAGCGGCCGGTCGCGGCATCTGTCGGGCGCCACGCTCGACGTCAACGGCGCCACCTATATCCGCTGACAGCCGCCGGCCCCACAGGGAACGGCGAGATCGGTGGGGCGATCCCCCGATCGTCCGTCCCGCAAACGCCCTAGCCTGCCGAAAAGCGGTCGATCGGCGATCGGCCCGCCATCCGCCCTCCCGCCAAATGCCGGCTTTCCCCGCCATGCGGCAAGTCGCGCGCCGTTCTTATTTCGCACAAATGTTCGCAGGACGTACATTTTCAATTGACCGGGAAGCCGTTGATTGCCAGCATGTCGCCGCAGGCTGGAGACTGAAGCCGATAGGCCGCCCCGCTCTGGCAGAGGGTAACATCACGCGCCGGCACGCCCGGCCGAGGAGGACGATTTCATGCTGCGCCAACTTCTCTCATTCGCCGCCGCGGCGCTCATCGGCGCCACACTGGTGTCCGAGCCCGCGGCAGCCAGGACGCTCGACCAGATCATCCAGGCCGGGACCATCCGCGTCGGCATCAATCCGAATTTCCCGCCGATGAGCTCCTACGGCAAGACCAACGAGCTCGAGGGCTTCGACATCGACGTCGGCAACAAGATCGCCGCGGCGCTTGGCGTGAAGGCCGAGTTCGTGCCGACCGAAACGGCCCAGCGCGTGCCCTATCTGGTCGCCGACCAGATCGACATCTCGCTCGGCGCCCTCACCCGCTCGGCCGAGCGGGCCAAGCTGATCGACTTCACCGTGCCGCTCCATACCGAATCCATGGCGGTGCTCACCACCGACAAGAACACCACTCAGAAATGGACGGACTTCAATTCCGACAAGTACACGCTGGTCAACATGCGCGGGAACTGGTCGGTCGACTTCCTCAAGGACAAGCTGCCCAACGCCAAGGTGCTGCTGGTCGAGAACAATGCCGACACCGTACGCGCCGTCGCGCAGGGCCGCGGCGACGCCATCATCGAGAATATCGACTTCTTCCTGTCCTTCACCAAGAGCTATCCGGACGTGAAGTGGCGCACCCTCAACGACACCATCTTCACCAATTACGATTCGATCGGCGTCTCCAAGGGCAATGACGGGCTGCGCAACTTCCTGAACGTGCTGCTCTACGACCTGCATTCGAGCGAATACGTCAACGACACCTGGAAGAAATGGTATGGCCAGCCGATGCTGAAGCCGGTCGTGCCGACCCCCTACTTCTGAACCGCGCCCTCCCGGCTCCCTCCCTTGCAGCGATCGGGAGCCGGGAGGGATGGCGCTGCCGCCCCTCTTGCGGCAGCATGGTCTTGCCCCTGCCCGGGCGGATGGCATGGAGGCCGCAACCGTTGCACTACACGTTCCAATTCAGCGTCGTCGTCGCCAAGCTGCCTTACCTCCTGGACGGCGCCGTCCTGACGCTTGAAATCGCGTTCCTGTCCTTCTGGCTCGGCGCCTGCATCGGCCTGCTCGGCGCGCTCGGCAAAAGCTACGGCGCCCGGCCGATCCGCGGGCTGATCAATGCCTATGTGATCTTCTTCACCAACACGCCCGCGCTCGTGCAGATCTTCTTCCTGTACTACGCGCTCCCCGATGCGGGCATCCTGCTGTCGCCGATGACGGCGGTGGTGATCGGCATGACCTTGAATTCGGGCGCCTATCTCACCGACATCCTGCGCGGCGGCATCGTTTCGGTGCGGCGCGAGGAGATCGAGACGGCGCAGGTGCTCGGCATGTCCGGTCCGCAGATGGTGCGCTACGTCATCCTGCCGCACATCGCCAAGACCATCTATGCGCCGCTCAGCAATTTCTTCATCTGGCTGGTGCTGGGAAGCTCGATGGCGGCGGTGTTCGGCGTGGAGGAACTCACCGGGCGCGCCATCAACATCTCGACGCAGAACCTGCGCACCATCGAGACCTATTCGGTGATCGCGGTCATCTATATCGGCCTGACCTTCATCGCCTCGATCACGCTGGCCCTGGTCGGGCGCTGGGCCTTCCGCGTCAAAGCGAGGATCTTCTGATGTGGAATCGCATCGTCGCGGACGCCCCCAATTTCTTCACCTATTACAACGCCATCTTCATCCTGCAGGCCATGGGCCGCACGCTGGGGCTGACGATCATCGGCTGCGTGTCCGGCTTCGTCTTCGGCTTCATCGTCGCCGCGATCCGCTCCACGACGGCCCGCAGCCTCCTGCCCCTGCGCGCCGTGGCTCTCCTCTATGTCGAGATCTTCCGGCGCATCCCCTTCCTCGTCATCCTGTTCCTCGTCATGTTCGGGGTGCAGGCGATCAGCCGCGACATGCCGCTCTTCGCCATCGCGGTGGTCTCGATCTGCCTGCTCTCCACCGCCTTCATGTCGGAGATCATCCGCGCCGGCATGGCATCGGTGCCCAAGCCGCAGCGCGAGGCGGCGGAGGCGATGAATTTCGGCTATGCGCGCACGCTGTTCCTCATCATCCTGCCGCAGGCCTGGAAGGTGATCCTGCCGCCGGGCTTCGCCTATATGGTGATGTTCATCAAGGACACGGCGCTCGCCTCGCAGATGGGCGTGATGGAGCTGGCCTTCGCGGGCAAGAACTATGTCGGCCGCGGGTTCTCGCCCGCCCTCGTCTACACCATCATCCTCGTCTGCTATTTCGTGATGTCCTACCCGCTGAGCCGCCTCGGCACCTATCTGGAGAACCGCCTTGCCACTTCTCGAAGCAGAGAATCTATGCAGCGCGTATGGGCAGGTCCCGGTCCTGTCCAACGTGAACCTGTCGGTGAACAAGGGTGAGGTCATCAGCCTGATCGGCCCGTCCGGCTCGGGCAAGAGCACCTTCCTGCGGGTGCTGATGGGCCTGCTGCCGCCGACAGCCGGCCAGGTGCGCATCGACGGCGGCCGGATCGACTATGCCTCGCGCGCCCAGTTGCGCTCGATGCGCGACCGCATGGCCATCGTGTTCCAGCAGTACAACCTGTTCCAGAACATGGACGTGATGCGCAACGTCACCATCGCGCCGATCAAGATCAAGAAGCGCCCCAAGGCCGACGTGATGCGGGAAGCGACGACGCTTCTCGCCAAGGTCGGCCTCGGCGAAAAGCACCATGCCTATCCGGACCAGCTCTCCGGCGGCCAGCAGCAGCGCGTCGCCATCGCCCGCGCGCTGGCGCTGAAGCCGGAGATCCTGCTGCTCGACGAGGTGACCGCCGCGCTCGATCCCGAACTCGTCACCGAGGTGCTCGACACCATCCGCTCCCTGGCGGACGAAGGCATCACCATGCTGATCGTCTCGCATGAAATGGCGTTCGTGAAGGAGGTCTCGACACGGGTGGTGATGATGGACAAGGGCCGGATCGTCGAGACCGGCTCGCCCCGCGATATCTTCGAGACCCCCAGGGAAGCGCGGACGCAGGAATTCGTCAGCAAGATCCTGCGGCATTAGAGCCCGGTAGCGCCGGCCATCGCCCGGGATCTCGAACATGCCGGTCTCGACGCACGGGCGCCGGAGGCCTCTCCTCCGGCCCCCAATCTGTCACGGCGAAGCCGGGCCGCCCTCTCACTCCAAAACGGGGCGTTGCGAGGCAGGCTGCGCAAAAACGCAGACTGTCGATACGCTTCAGAGGTTACAGCATGATATCGGCAATCCCAGCTGCTCCACCTAAAAAGCAGTATGAGTAATCTCCAAATACAATTTTCCAAGAGTTTAATTCGGATCTTTTACAGATGGCGCAAAGGTCGTAATTTTGGAAATCTGTCCGTTGCGATCAACGGCAATCTGGTCAAGTCCACGGGCAAACTCCTTACCATCTGCCTGGATGATAACCCAAGTTAATACAGCCACATTGTGATGCGAGGAGACGTCGCCTATTTCGAAATGACCGCCCGGGAATCTCTCATGAAACGTGGCCATATCTTCAATGACTTGCGATCGACCGGTGCACAAATCATATCTAGCGGTTTGATATTCAATGTTCTCGCTTAAAACATCGGTGGCGATTTTCAAACGTTCCTCGATCGAGGTTGTATTCCATGCGCCTAGGTATTTTTCATACAGCTTCCAGGACTCGTGATTGGTCATAACTGATCCTTCGCTTTTCACCGGATCCGGAGCAGCTTGCGCAGAAACCGGGATCAATAAACTCATTGAGATAGTTGCGTTACGCAAGATTGTGCTCCCCCACCGCGCCGCCATGGGTTCGAACCGGAGAAGAGCATTTATCCTTCCTTTGACATCGCACCGGGAGGGAGGGCGCCCGCCAATGGGTAGCGTGTCGATGTGTCAGAAACTGTCAGGATCGAACGCCAGTCACGATCCTGCTGCCGCCACTGCCTCACGATCGATTGGCGTCGCCCGGGGTAGCGCTCCTCCGAAATCGTCCTCAGGTGCATTCGATCGACGCGGAAGTGACGGAAGGCCGATCTGTGTTCGCACCAGGCCGCCAATACACGCACATCGTCGAAATAGACGATAGCGATCGGCCAGATGGTGCGATCCGATAACGAGCCGTGAGCGTCTTCATAGCTGATCGCGACTTTGCGTTGCCGACGAATGGCATCGCGCAAGAGTGCGACCTGCGGAGGGTCCATGCGCTCAGACGCCGAGGCCGCCGTTACGAGAGCCGGTGGTTCACCGTTCATTGAGGACCCGCTGTTTCGCGCGGAAAGTATTTTCGCCAAAGCGCTTTCGCTGCCTTGCGCCAAGGCAGGATCGGCCCGCTGCCGCACCCAGCCTAGACCAAGGATCAGCGCGTCCAGTTCGTCCGATGAAAATGCGAATTCGGGAAGAAAAAACCCTTCTCCCAAACAATAACCGATACCCGCTTGTCCATCGAGAGGCGCTCCGAGCGAACGCAACGTTTCAATGTCCCGGTATACGCTCCGCTGGGAAATACCCAGTTCACGCGCTAGATATAGAGCCGTAACGGGCGTCCTGCGTGCACGCAGCACATTGATCAGTTCAAATAGGCGACTCGTTCTCGACATGGTCCGAATCTTCCTTGGCAAACTTTGTACGCTAAAACGTGCGATCCAGACGGCAATCTCATCGTGTTCGCGACACCGCCGTTACCTCAATATTCCGCAGCATAGATCGACTTACGTCGGCTTTCGAGAGCGCCCCATGCATCGGCGAGTGACCGAACGTGGCCGACAGCCGCCGGCCGGGCCGCATCGTCCATAAATCGATAGTTTCGCACAGCCTGCCTCCAGGCTGTCCAAGAACCGGCTCAGGCGATGGCACGGCCACGGCCTGGTACGCCGACCTCCTGAATTCGCCTGGGAGCGGTAAGCAGCCGTTGGGATGAGCCCGAACGTCCGAGCTAGCCTATCGAGAGCCAGAGCATTTTCCGGCGAGGCCGCTGTTCACGAAGAGGCGGCTTAAGGACGCGGGAGGGCCGGCGCGGCGCAATCTCGCCGCTGCCGACAGGAGGGATATTGCCGCGCCACGAGAAGAGGGGAGCCATCATCACGGCTCCGCACCCGGTACGAATCTCCCCCTCTGCGCATCACTTCATGCTGACGATGTCGTACAGAGGGACCCATTCGCTACTCTTCTCAAGCCGCCAGGCGCTTGTCTTGTTTACGAGATCGAAACGCAGCAGCATTTTCCTGGAGGGGTCATACAGGATTATCTCTGCGGATGATTGCTGCAGGGCACGGAAGTGAAACGCGGCCTTCCCCCATTGCGAGTTCCGCTCCTCCCAGAGCGTCGTGCCATCGCGCACGAAAACGCCTTCGACATAGTCTCTGCCGTTGAAGCCCTTTGTCGTGATCTGGCGGGGCAGGGTCGGCGCCGCGTTCTGCGACGATACGGCGTCGGGTATGGACGGAGGTCTCGCATTGGGTTGACCTTCTGCCAAGGCGATGGTCCTGCCGCCGAGCGAGCCGTTGACGAACGGCTCCTGCTGGTTCCCGGTGCTCGCCATGACGTCGTCGCGCACCTCGCCCAAGGCCAGCCTTATGTCGACCCCGGGCTCGACCAGATGCTTGATCAAGGAAGCGGTGAAGGGGCTGTTGGCCCCGTCGCCGTCCTGAGCCACGGTCCCCGCCTTCGCCGAGAAGGCGATGAGGGTATTGACGGTCGAGGGCTCGACTCGGGCGAGCCCCCGCTCCACGGCCCGCGTTGCGGCGGTATGAGTCATTTTCGGCAGAAATGGATTGTTCCGGCACGCATCGAGAATAACCAGCTTCAGCTGCCTTGCTCCGTCGATCGCCCGAAGCGCTCGATCGAGTGTAATCGTCTCGTCCTCGACGTCACGGTCAGACGCCAGGCGCGCGTCGACCGGCACCAGATAGTTGATGCCGTTCATTTCCATGCCGTGGCCCGAATAATAGATGACGGCGATATCCGCGACCGTCGCCTCGTCTTCAAACGAGCGCAACGCTTTCACCATCGCCTCGCGTGAGAGGTCTATGTTTGCATGCACGATCGTAAAGCCGGCACCTTTCAGAGCAGATGCCATGGCGCCGACGTCATTTCCGGGATTGTTCAGCGCACCAACCGCGGTGTAATGAGAGTTCCCGATCAGTAATGCGACGCGCTTGTCCGCCAGGGCCGCTCCCATGCAAAGCACGTAGCCGATCAACGCGACACCGGCGCATGATATTTGCCGACGCATACATCCCTCCCCCACGCCGATATCTGCCAGAATGGCAAAAAATACGGACTCTGGAAATAGAGATATCGCGATTTCGTTGCTTCCCCCCGACGCTCGGAATACAGACCGTTCATGACCCGGTCAGTGCCCCGGCAGGAACGGCGTCAGGTCGACGTCAACCGGCGGCGTCCTGCCCTGCACCATGCTGGCGACGATGCGGGCGGCGATCGGGCCGGCCGTGAATCCCATCCAGGGAAAGAAGTTCACGAAGAAGCCCGGCGCTCCCGGCATCTCTCCCAGGATCGGCTTCCAGTCATCCGTGCCGTTGACGATGGCGGCCCAGGTCCGCACCACCCTCACCCCCGCCAGCGCCGGCACCACCGACACGGCGACGGCGAGATTGCGGGCGAGCGACACCGGGTCGGCGATGGGGACGCCATGGCGCCCGGGCCGTGCCGGCCAGCCGCCGCCGATGAGGAGCGTGCCGACGCCGTTCTGCTTCAGCGTCAGCTTCTCGCCGGTGTAATAGAGCAGATGCGGCACCAGCGGGCCGACCTGCTCGGTGGCGCTGGCCTGGATCGGAAAGCCCTGTACGTCGGCGAGGTCGATGCCCAGCATGGACGCGATGCGCCCGGCTTCGGCCCCGGCGGCGTTGACGACGCGGCCGGCCCGGAACACGCCCTTGTCGGTGGTGACGGCGAAGCCGCCTCTCTCCCGCTCGATGCCCCGCACATCGGTATGGCGCCGGATCTCGACGCCGAGCCGCCTGGCGGCCGCGGCGAAGGCCGGCGCGATCAGGAAGGGATTGGCCTTGCCCTCGTCCGGGCAGAAGGCGCCGCCGACGATGTGGTCGGCGAGGTAGGGCGCCAGGCGCCGCAAGGCCGGGCGGTCGAGCAGTTCGACGTTCAGGCCCTCGGCGCGCTCGAACACGACCTTGCGCTCGATATCCCTCATCTGCCGCTCGTCGGGGGCGACCAGCAGGCCACCCTTCAGGCCGATCTCGAGATCCGTGCCGAGCACGGCCGGAAGCTCCCGCCACATCGCGATCGAGCGCGAAAGCAGGCCGATGGTGGGCGAGAACACCCGCGCCCAGGCCTCGCCCTTGGTGACGAAGGGATCGTGCGGGATCTGGGCGTGCAGGCTGCCGGCATTGGAGCCGGAGGCGAAGGTGTTCAGGTCCGACCGCTCCAGCAGCGTTACCGCCACGCCGTCCGCGGCGAGATAGAAAGCGGTGGCGCATCCCGCGAGGCCCCCGCCGATCACGATAACATCAGACATCAACGCCTCGTTGCTGGCCAACAGCCTTGCTTACATCAAGCCGTTCGCTATAGTAACAAATGTTCGCTGGGTGAACACGTCTTCCTGTGAATCCGGCCTTCCCAGAAGGTCCTTTCGCGGGTGCAGGCCTGCAGATCGCCCTCTTGTCAACCGATCGATCCGGATATTCCGATGACCAAGCAGTTTCGCGGCAGTCACAGCGTCACCGTCACCCCGTTCACCTCCGACGGCAAGAGCATCGACGAAGCCGCCCTCAAGCGTTTCCTCGACTGGCAGATCGCCTGCGGCGTTCCCGGCGTCATCATTCTCGGCACCACCGGCGAGTTCCTGACCATCACCGACGAGGAACGCCGCCAGTATGTCGAAGCCACCGTCAAGCATGTCGCCGGCCGCATGCTGGTGATGGTCGGCACCATGAACGCTTATACGCCCAATGCGGTGCGCTATTCCCGGGAAGCCGAGGAACTGGGCGCCGACGGGCTGATGATCGTCCCGCCCTATTACTACACCCCCACCCATGACGAGATCTTCAACTATTACAAGGCGATCTCCGAGGCCGTCACCATCCCGATCATGCTCTACAACAACCCGGTGACGACCAATGTCGACATGCCCGCCAAGCTCGTGGCCAGGATGACCAAGGCTTTCGAGAACGTCCGCTACATCAAGGAAGCGAGCATGGATGTCGGCCGCGTCTACGACATCGTCGAGCAGACGCAGGGCGTGATGAACGTCTTCGCCGGCGAACGCGTCGTCGAGAGCTATCGACTGGGCGCGGTGGGCTATGTCAATCCCTACGGCAATTACATCCCGCGCGCCTCCGCGCGCATCTGGGATTATCTGGTGTCCGGCCGCCTCGACGACGCCAAGGCGATCCAGGTCCTGATCAACCGGATGGATCACATCATCGCCGAGGGCCATCCGACCTATGGCCATCAATGCTATTCCAAGGCCCTCGCCGCCGCCGCGGGCTATCCGATGGGCGATGTGCGCGAGCCGCTGACCAAATTCGCCGACCTCGGCGCCGAGGGCATCGCCCGGCGCGAGAAGCTGGTGGCGATCATGGGCGAACTCGACGCCCTCATGGACAGGCTCGAAGTCAAGGCCGCGTAGAGGCCGGCCCGAGCCGGTCCCTCGCCGGCTTCGGCGGGGCGCTCGATCTGCGCCCCGCCGACGAATCCCCCGCTGATGCGCCCGCCCTGCGCCGGTGGCGGAACATCTGCCGAAGCAGACCTCCTCTTTGCGCACAACTGTTCTCAAAACGAACAGTTTACGCTCCGACAAGCTTCTGACGGGCCGGTCAAAGCTTCTGCTGGCCAAGTGCGATGCGTGCATGTACGTTCGAATATCGCACACCCGCGGGGGGAGTTATGAGTTCGCAATTGCGTATCCGCGAGGGGGATCTAATCGCCGGCTTCGCCAAGGGCCTGTCGGTGATCGAGACGTTCAACCAGCAGCGCGAGAAGCTCAGCATCGCCGATGTGGCCCGGCTGACCGGCCTGGAGCGCGCCTCGGCGCGGCGCTGCCTCCTGACCCTGGTGCAGGGGGGCTATGCCGAGTTCGACGGCAAGTTCTTCCGGCTGACGGCCCATGTCCTCAAGCTCGGCTACGCCTATCTCTCCTCGACGCCCCTGCCCCGCATCATCCAGCCTTTCCTGGAGCAGCTTTCCGAAGCCGTCCACGAATCGTCCTCCGCCTCCATCCTCGATGGCGGCGAAATCGTCTATGTCGCCCGATCGGCCCAGCGCCGGGTGATGCTGATCGGCCTGAATGTCGGCAGCCGCCTGCCGGCCTACTGCGCCTCGATGGGCCGCGTCATGCTGGCCGCCCTGCCGGAGGATGAGGCCCGCCGCCGGCTGGACGCCGTCAAGCGCGAGAAGCACACGCCCAGGACCCTCACCGGCACGGCCGAGCTCATGAAGGAACTGGCCAAGGTGCGCCAGCAGGGCTATGCGCTGATCGACGAGGAGCTCGAAATCGGCCTGCGCTCCATCGCCGTACCGATCCATGACAGCCGCGGCGCCGTCGTCGCCGCCGCCAATGTCGGCGCCCAGGCCATGCGCGTGACGTCGGAAAGCCTGGTCCAGGACGTGCTGCCCCGCCTGCTCAAGATGCAGGCCGAACTCGGAAAATTGCTGGCATAGGGCGGATCCGTCCCCGCCTCCTGCCTCCGGGAGCGAGCGCGAAACGCCCGCCCGATGCAGGGACGACCGGCAGCCTCTATCGCGATGGCGTGCAGGCCACGGCCACGGTCATGCCGGCGGAGCCGACGATGCGGCGATATTTATAGGTCTTGGGCAGATAGACGGCCTGCCCCGGGCGGAATTCCCATTCGCGCTCCTCCATCAGGTCGACATGCCGTGCCCAGCCGTGAAGGCAGTACAGCACGGTGTCGTGTTCGCCGTCCCCCTCCACGATCGAATCGCAGTCGGGCAGATAGGTGGTGACATGGAAGGAGAGCGGCGCGCCCTGCTTGGCGCTGGTGACGAGCCGGTAGCTGTATTCCCTGTCCGGATAGAGCCAGGTCTTCTCCACGTCCTCGGGCTTCACCCATTGAATCTTGGCGGACATCTCGTTCTCCATTTCAGGCCCTGCACGATGCGTCAGAGGCCGCTCGGATGCAGGACATTGTCGAGGAAGCGGCGGGCGCGCTCGTTGGCGGTGTGGTCGAAGAAGGTGGCGGGATCGGCCTGCTCGAGAATGCGGCCTTCGTCCATGAACACCACGCTGCTGGCGACATGGCGGGCAAATCCCATCTCGTGGGTGACGCAGACCATGGTCATGCCGTCGCGGGCGAGCTGGATCATCACGTCGAGCACTTCGCCGATCATCTCCGGGTCGAGCGACGAGGTGGGCTCATCGAACAGCATGACCTTGGGGTCCATGGCCAGGCCCCGCGCGATCGCCACGCGCTGCTGCTGGCCGCCGGACAGGGCGGAGGGATATTTCAGGGCGTGGGCGGCGAGCCCGACGCGCTCCAGCAGCTGGCGGGACCGGTCGCGGGCCTCCTTGAGGCTGCGCCCGAGCACCCGCCGCTGCGCCAGCATGATGTTCTGCTCGACGTCGAGATGAGGGAACAGCTCGAATTGCTGGAAGACCATGCCGACCTTGGAGCGCAGCTTCGGCAGGTTGCAGGCGGGATCGCCGACGGAAACGCCGTCGATGACGATCTCGCCGCCGTCGAACGTCTCCAGCGCGTTCATGCATTTGATCAGCGTCGACTTGCCCGATCCGGACGGCCCGCAGATCACCACGACCTCGCCGTCCGCCACGTCGAGGGTGCAGGAGCGCAGGACATGGAAGCGGCCGTAATATTTGTCGAGATTGCGCACCGCGATCATCGGCTCAGCGCTGCTCCGCATTGTCGTATCGTCCCCCGAAATCGTGCCCGCGGCTGAAACGCCGCTCCAGCCAGCCTTGCGCGAGGGACCAGACCGACGTCATCGCCAGATAGTAGATCGAGGCGACGGCGAAGAGCTCGAGCGTGAGGAACTGCTCCTGGATCAGCAGGTTGGTGCGGCGCAGCAGCTCCTCCATCGAGATGGCCGAGGTGATCGATGTCGCCTTCAGGAGGCCGTTCACGCTGTTGCCGAGCATGGGCAGCATGATGCGGACGGCCTGCGGCAGGACGACGTCGCGCATGGTCTGCGCCGGCGTCAGCCCCAGCGCCAGGCCGGCATTGCGCTGGCCGCGCGGGATCGACTGCACGGCCCCGCGGATGATCTCGGACAGATAGGCCGCCTCATTCAGCGCCAGCCCGACGATGGCGGACATGATCACCGACAGCCGGATGCCGAACTGCGGCAGACCGGTGAAGATGATGACCAGTTGCACCAGGAGCGGCGTGCCGCGCATCACCCAGACATAGAAGCCGGCGGCGTTCCGCAGGGACGCGAAGCGGGACATGCGCGCCGCGGCGACGAGGGCGCCCAGCACCAGTCCCAGGAAGGCGGACACGGCGGTCAGCCAGATCGTCGTCCAGGCTCCCGCGAGCAGGAAGGGGCTGCCCAGGTAACCCAGAAAGGCAGGCCAGTTCCATAAGGTCATGCGGGTCCCCTTCGCTCCCCTTTCGGGGAAAACTAGATGCCGGGGCCCTTCACGTCGAAGGGCCCGGTCCAGCCCTGCTTGCCGTATTTTTCGAAGATCGCCTGGTAGCTGCCGTCATCCCGCATCTGCGTCAGCGTGCGGGCGAAGGCGTCGGCGAGTTCCCTGGTGCGGAAGGCCATGGCGACGGGCGCCGGATACAGGCCCTTCAGCGCGATCTGCGACAGGCCGCGATCGGCATATTCCTTGGAAACGGCGTCGATGGTGAAGCTTGCGTCGATCTGGCCGGCCTTGAGCGCCTGGTAGTTGATGTTGGTGTCGTTGAAGATGGTGATCTTGATCGGCGCGAGCCCCCGGGACTGCAGCTCGGCATCCAGCGCCTTCAGCTTGTTCTCCTCGTAGCCCCCGATGTCGACGCCCACCATCTTGCCGGAGAGGTCGTCGACCGACTTGATGCCCGAGGCCTCGCCGGGGCGCGTCGCCACGCTGATGGCCTGGTTCTCGTAGCGCACGAGATAGATGACCTTGGCTCTTTCCTCGGTGTAGAACACCCCGGTGTTGATCATGTCCCAGCGCCCGGATTTGAGGCCGGGGATCATGGTGCCGAAATCGTCGACGCGGATATGCTGCGACTTGAGGCAAAGCCTCTGGAGGATGGCGTCGCCGACCTCGACGCGCATGCCCTTCAGGTCGCCATTCGCATCGGCATATTGCATCGGCGGCGACACCGGATTGATCGAGACGCTGACTTCCCCCGGCGTGAGCAGGGCAGCGCCGTCGACCTTGGGCGCGCAGTCCTCGGCGTAAGCCGAGCCGAAGACGGTGATACCGGCAAGCACGAGCGTTGCCTGGACGACATTCCGAAGAGCGATCCCGAACATTTGAGGCTCCTTGCCGCGGATGAGATTGAAGTGTCACTGATATTTATTTAGATGTCCATTGTGAAATATCACAACGGACTTTCCGTGCAATCGACCGGACTATTCCGCCCCGAGATAGGCTCGCCGGAACTCGGTGTCGGACAGGAGCTGCGCGCTCGCCATCTGGGCGACGATCGCCCCCTGGGACAGCACGATGGCCCTGTCGGTGGCGGCCAGCGCCTTGCGGACGTTCTGCTCGGCGAGCACGAGGATCATGTCGCCGCCGGCCAGGCCCGCCAGGAAATCGAAGACCTCGTCCACCATGACCGGCGACAGTCCCAGCGAGGGCTCGTCCACCAGCAGGAGACGGGGGCGGGCCATCAATCCGCGGGCGATGGCGAGCATCTGCTGCTCCCCGCCCGACAGCACGCCGGCCCGCATGCCCGCCTTGCTGGACAGGACCGGGAATTGCCGCATCATCCGATCCATGTCGGCGGCCACACCGGCCTTGTCGCGGCGGACGAAAGCGCCGGCTTCCAGATTCTGGCGGACGGTGAGCTGGGGAAACACTCGCCGCCCGGCCGGCACCTGCACGATGCCGAGGCGCACGAGCGTCTCCGGCGCCATGCCGTCCACCCGGCCGCCCGCGAAATGAATCTCCCCGCCCGCCGGGCGGATCTGCCCGGTGATCGACTTCATGATGGTGCTCTTGCCCGCCCCGTTATGGCCGATCAGGCAGATGCGCTCACCCGCCGCGATGGAGAGCGTGATGCCGTCGAGCACGATGCGGTCGCCATAGCCGGCCCGCAGGTTCCTGACATGCAGCATCTCACGCTCCCCGGCCGAGATAGGCTTCGATGACGCGGGGATCCGCGACCACGCGGCGCGGCTCGCCCTCCGTCAGCTTGCATCCGGCGTCGAGCACCATCAGCCGGTCTGCAAAGCGCATGAGGACCGGCACATTGTGCTCGATGACCACCAGGGTGAGGTTGAGCTTGCGCTTGATCGCGCCGACCAGGTCGAGGATCTCGGCCGCCTGCACGTCGTTCATGCCGGCCGTCGGCTCGTCGAGCAGGAGAACCCGCGGCCGGGTGTTGAGCGCGCGCGCCAGTTCCAGACGCTTGGTCTGGCCGTAGGAGAGCTCGGTGGAGCGCGACCGGGCATAGGCGCCCAGCCCAACCTCGGCCAGGAGCTGCAGAGCGTCGAGGCGCGCCTGGCGCTCCGCCGCATGGATGGAGGGCAGGCCGAGAATCTGGCCGAGGATGCCGGTCGGGGCCCGCAGATGGCCGCCGGCCATGACATTCTCCAGCACCGACAGCCCCGAGAAGGGCCGCAGGTTCTGGAAGGTCCGCCCGAGCCCCATGCCGGCGATGCGATGCGAGGGCAGCCCCGAGACCCGCTTGCCGGCGAGCGTCACCTCGCCCGCGTCGCAGCGCTCCAGGCCGGAAAGGATATTGAACAGCGTCGTCTTGCCGGAGCCGTTCGGGCCGATGATGCCGAGGATCTCGCCTTCCTCCACCATCAGCGACACGTCGCAGAGCGCCTTGACGCCCATGAAGGATTTGGAGATGCCGGTGCCGGAGAGGATCACGAGCGCAGCTCCGGATGCGACGGCTTGAGCCCGAAAGCCCGGCGCAGCGCGTGGCCGGCGATCGCCAGCTGCGGGGGAACGCCGGTGCCGAGCAGGCCATGCGGCCGCCAGATCATGAGAATGACGAGGATGGCGCCCGCGATGCCCGGCCGCAGCGTGATGAGCCAGGGCGAGGAACTGCGCAGCATTTCGGGAATGAGCACCATCAGCAGCGCGCCCAGCGCCGAGCCCGGCAGGCTGGCCAGACCGCCGAGGATCGCCATCTGCATCATCAGCAGGGAATCGTCGAGCTTGAACATGTCCGGTGAGACGAGCTGGAGATAGTGGCCGTAGAGGCTGCCCCCGAGCCCGCACAGGAGAGAGCCTGTCGCGAAAGCGAGGACCTTGTAGCCGGTCACGTCGACGCCGACGGCGCCCGCGGCGGTCTCGTCGTCGCGGATCATGTTCCAGGCGCGCCCGATCGGCCCCGCAGTCAGCCGCCCCACGCCGATATAGAGGAGGACGACGACCGCCAGCATCAGCCAGAGCTGCTGGGCCGGCCCCCGCGCGGTCCAGCCGAACAGCCCCATGCCGGGCACGCCGGTAATGCCCATCGGGCCGCGCGTGAGGTCCATCCAATTGTTGGCGACGACGAAGAAGAGCTGGTTGAAGGCGATCGTCACCAGCGAGAGGAAGTCGCTCTTCACCCGCAGGCAGGGAATGGCCAGCAAGGCCCCCGCCACCCCCGACAGGGCGCCCGCGGCGAGGAAGGCGAAGATCCAGGGCACGCCGCCATCCTTCGTCAGCAGGGCCGAGGTATAGGCTCCCACGCCGGCAAAGCCCGCCTGGCCGAGGGTGAGCATGCCGCACCAGCCGGTGATGACGTTCTGCCCCAGCGCGAAGACGGCATAGATCAGCGTGATGCTGAGAATATGGGGCCAGAACCGCCCCGGCAGGATCACGGGCGCCAGCGCCAGCACGATCACCGCGACGAGCAGGCCGATGCGCGAGGCCGCCGGGCCCGTCGCCATCACGAGCGCTCCGCCAGGCGCGCGCCGAACAGGCCGTTCGGGCGCAGCAGCAGGACGAGCACGATGACGGCGAGGCTGACGCCGTCGCGATATGCCGCGCCGAAGGTGGCGACGGCGCCGGTCTCGGCGATGCCGAGGATCAGCCCGCCCCAGAAGGCGCCCTGGAAGCTTCCGATCCCGCCGAGCATGGCCGCCGCCCAGGCCTTGGTGGTGGCCAGCAGGCCCATCTGGATGAAGACGGCATTGAAATACATGGCAAAGAGCACGCCGCCGGCGACGCCGAGGAAGCCGCCGAGGGCGTAGATCGCCACGATGACGGCGTTGACGGGAATGCCGACCAGGCGGGCGGCTTCGAGATCCTGGCGGACGCATTGCGCGGCGACGCCGAACTTCGTCCTGTGCAGGAACCAGGATGCCGCCAGCACCAGCCCGATGGCGATGGCGAGGATGACGACCGATTGCGAGGACAGGGTCAGCGCCCCCACGGTGAGCGGAACGCGGGGGATGAGCTGGGGGAAGGGATGCACCTCCGGCCCCCAGATGAGCTGGGCCAGCGAGGACAACACGAACCCGGCGCCGAGCGCGCTGATCATCGGCACGATGCGGTTGGAGGATCGCACCGGCCGATAGGCCACCCGCTCGACGACGACGGCGATGGCGACCCCCGACAGGCAGGCCAGCAGCACGGCGAAGGCCGGGGGAACCCCGGCCTGCAGCAGGCTGAGCGCCACGAAGGCGCCGACCATGATGACATAGCCATGCGCGAAATTGATCAGGTTCAGGATCGAATAGACCAGGCTGTATCCCAGGGCGATGAGGGCGTAGATGCTGCCGATCGCCAATCCGTTCGACAACTGCTCCAGGGCATAGGCCATCGTTTGGTCTCCCGGCCGATCAGCCGCGCAGTTTCTCGAGGCCTTTTTCGTCGACCGACTTTCCCGTCGAAACGAATTTGCCGTCCTTGACCTGCACGACGGCGAAGGTGCGCCCCTTCACGTCGCCCTTGGCATCCCATTCGTAATGGCCGCCGGCGCCGTCGAATTTGGCGTCCTTGGCCGCCTTCACCAGCGTCTGGGGCGTCGCGCCGGCCTCCATCAATTGCTTGGCGAGCAGGAAGAAGTCGTTGGTGAAGACCGCGACCTGGCTCGGCAGCGCCGAATAGGCCTTCTGGAAGGCGTCCATGAAGGCCTTCGGCTTGGGCGCCTGCGAATAGGGATCATAGGCCGCCAGGATATAGGCCCCCTCAGCGCCGCCCTGCGCGAGGGAGATGAATTCGTCGTAGAGGAGCGAGTCGGGCCCCACGGCCGGGATGCCGGCGACGCCGACGCCCTTGGCCTGGCCGAGGAAGAGGCCGCCTTCGGTGTAGTTGCAGTTCAGCATGAAGGCGTCGACGGACTTGGCCTTGAAGTCGCTGATGACGGAGGAGAAATCCTTGTCGGCATTCGGCGTGAAGCCGGCCTCGGCCGCGATGTCGGCCGCGAGCGCCTTGGCCGCCTTCACCATCTCGTCGCGCAGGCCCCGGCCGTAATCGTCGTTGGCGAAGAGGATGCCGAGCTTCTTGCGGCCGAGATTGTTGGCCGCGAAGGCGGAATATTGCTGGGCGCCGTAATCGTCGCGGATCGTCATGCGGATGATGTTGTCCCAGCCCGATTCCGTCACCTTCGGATTGGAGGAGGAGCCGCAGAGGACGGCGATGCCGGCCTCACTGTAGACGGGCATGGCGGCCAGCGTGCACGAGGAATTCACATGGCCAACGACGGCGGCATATTTGTCGGCGTCGAGGATGCGGCGCGCCACCGAGGCGGCTTCGCGCGGCGAGCCCTGATCGTCGAAGATGTCGTAGGCGACCTTCTTTCCGGCGATGCCCCCGGCCGCATTGATCATGGCGACGGCGGCATCGGCGCCGCGCTGCGCGTTCAGGCCCATCGAGGCGGAATCGCCCGTCATCGGCGCGGCGATCGCCAGCGTGATCACTTCCTCGGCGGCCGAGACGCGGCCGGCGAATGCGCCCGGCAGCACGGCACCGGCGGCCGCAGCGCCCGCTGCCCGCAACAGCTGCCGGCGGCTCATACCCGTGGTTCCGGCCATCGCGTTCCCCTTCCTCTTTCTGTCTTCGCGGCGCTCTGCCACTATCGATATGCTGAGATATCTTTCGTGACATATCAAGAATATTCCTCTAGCAATTTGTCGAATTTCTGGGCAGCTCAAAAGGAAGGCAGATGAGCGTGAACGCGGTGAAGGAGAGCGCCGTCGCCGGAGACGATCCGGACGATTTCGCGGCTGGACTGGTCAGGATGATCGAGATCGACCATCGCGAGCAACGGGCCGGGCTGGTGCCGCATCTCTATCCGCCGCCGCGACGCGACGCCCGCGAGCGCCTCGCCGCCCTCACCCGGCGCGTGCGCCACGACCTGGAGATCATGGCCTATCCCAAGGACGAGTGGGTGCTCCCGCGCGTCCATGCCGGCGGCGAGCACGTCTATGACGTCGTCATCGTCGGCGCCGGCCAGTGCGGCCTCACCTGCGCCTATGCCATGCGCAAGGAGCGGGTGAACAACATCCTCGTGCTCGACCGCGCCCCGAAGGGGCGCGAGGGGCCCTGGATCACCTATTCGCGCATGTGGACGCTGCGCTCGCCCAAGCATGTGACCGGCCCGGATCTCGGCATGCCTTCCCTGGCGCCGAGGAGCTGGTTCGAGGCGGTCTTCGGCGAGGATGGCTGGGAGAAGCTCGGCAAATGGCCGAGGCAGGCCTGGCAGGCCTATCTCGACTGGTACCGGGAGGCCCTCGACCTGCCGGTCCGCAACGACGCCGATGTCGAGCGCTTCGAGATGGACGGCGCCGCCGTCCGCCTGCACCTGCGCGGGGCCGGTTCGGTGCTGGCGCGCAAGGTCGTCCTGGCGACGGGCATCGAGGGCATGGGCGACTGGTATGTCCCGCCCTTCGTCCGCGAAAAGCTGCCGTCGGACCGCTGGACGCTGTGCACGGACGACGTCGACAGCCTGGACTGGCAGGGGCGCAAGATTGCCGTGCTGGGCGCCGGCGCCACTGCCTGGGACCGCGCCGCCGATCTCCTCGAACTCGGGGCGGCCTCGGTGACGATCTATATGCGGCGCAGGCAGATCCTGGTGTCGAACGCCTTTCGCTATCTGGAGAAGGCGGGCTATCTGCGCCACTATCTCTCGATGTCCGACGCGGACAAATGGCGCTGGATCCAGACCATCTTCACCTTCGGGCAGCCGCCCACCCAGGACGGCGTCGACCGCTGCGCGGCGTTCGACAATTTCCGCCTGCATGCGGGCGCGACCTGGACGGACGTGGAAACGAGGCCCGAAGGCATCGCCGTCACCGCCAGCGACGGCTCGGTCGAGACGTTCGACCATCTCTTCATCGGCTGCGGCTTTTCGATCGAGCCCGCCGGACGCCCCGAACTGGCGCCTTTCGCCGACAACATCCTGCGATGGTCAGACGTGTTCACGCCGCCTGCGGACCATCCGGACCCTTGGCTGATCACCTATCCCTATCTGACCCGCGACCTGCGCTTCATCCAGAAAGTGCCGGGAAGGACGCCGGTCCTCGACCATGTCTTCTGCTTCAACTATGGCGCGACCGTCACCAACGCCCATTCGGGCGCGTCGCTGTCAGGCCTGCGCTACGGCATCGAGCCGCTCATCCACGGCGTCACCCTGGCGCTGTGGCAGGAGGACGAGCCGGAGCATTTTCGCATCACGCAAAACTGGAGCGACATCGATACCGACCCGTCGGCCCTGGACCGGCATCGCTGGAAGCCGGGGGAGGTCTGAGCCGGGAGACCGGCCGCGCGAGGGACGGCCGGCCGATGCGCCGCCCGCCGACGCTCACATGTCGCCGTCTTCCTTGCTGGGATTGGCGCACACCGCCACCACCAGCCCGGCATCGCCGATGATGTGGCGGTAGCGATAGCGCGTCGGCAGATACATGGCGTCGCCGGGCCTGAAGTCGTGCTCCTCGCCGGTCGCCTCGACGATCTGGCGCGAATGGCCGTGCAGGCAATAGAGGATGACCTCGTGCTTGCCGTCGCCCTCCACCATGACCTCGAAATTCGGCATGTAGGTCGTGATGTGGAAGGACATCGACGAGCCCTGCTTGTTGTGCGTGATCAGCCGGTGGCTGAATTCCTGGCCCGGATGGACCCAGGTCTTGGTGGTGGTCTCCTGCCGTGCCCAGACGATCTTTTCGCCCATGGTGCCGTCCTCTCGATCATGGAAGTGGAAGTCAGATGGTCGCGCCCGCCTCATGGCCCTCGAGCATCGCCGCCTCGACGTCGCGGGGGGCGTAGGCGTCGCCGATGACGCGGCATTCGATGCCCCGCGCCTTCGCCGCCCCCGCCAGTTCGTCGCGCGGCAATCCGGGCGCGGCCACTACGATGGTGTCGTAGGGGCCGTCGCTGGCGGTAATGCGGGTGAACGGATTGAGGAAGGTCACCAGGCCCCCCTCGAAGCCGCAGGCCTCCGCCGTCGCGCGGAAGCGGATGCCGGCCTGCATCGCGCGCCGGTAGAAATAGGTGATGTTCTGGATCTCCAGCTTCTGGCCGACATGGAAGGAGGGCGTCGCCATCTCCACGCACCGGCCGGCTTCCGCCAGCATGATCGCCGTCACCATGCCCGGCTGGCGGTCGAGATAATCGAGCACGAGCACCCGATGTCCGACGCGGCCGGGCTCGGCGACGGCCTCGTCCACCGTCATCAGGGGTGCGCCGTCCGATCCGGGCAGCCGGAGGGGCGAAGGCCGCGCGCCCGTGGCGAGGATGACGGCATCGATGGTTTCGCAGGCGAGATCGGCGGCCTCGATCCCCGTATCGAGGCGGATCTCGACGCCGAGCGCGGCGACGGCCTCGCTCTTATGCGCGATCAGCCGCGACCATTCCTCGCGCCCGGGAGGCCGGCGGGCGAGATCGAGCCTGCCGCCGAGACGGCCCGATGCCTCCGCCAGCGTCACCCGGTGCCCGCGCGACGCCGCCATGCGCGCCGCTTCGAGCCCGGCGGGCCCGCCGCCGACCACCAGGATGCGCCGCGCCTGCGCAGGCGCCGCCACCGCGCCATATTCGGCCTCGCGCCCGGTACGCGGATTGCCGACGCAGCTGATGTGGCGGCCGCGATACAGGCGCCCGAAACAGGCCTGCTCGCAACCGACGCAGGGATTGATCTCGGCGAGCCTGCCGCTGCGCGCCTTGGCGGGTAGGAACGGGTCGGCGATCAGCGCGCGGCACATGCCGGCCATGTCGGCGTCGCCGCGGGCAAGCATCGCCTCGGCGATCTCGGGCGTATGGATGCGCGTGCCGTGGATGACCGGGACCGACACGGCGGCCTTGATGAGCCGCGCCGTCGCGGCGAAAGGCGCCGGCGCCAGCCCCATCGGCGGCTCGTGCAGCATGTTGCTGACGAGGTTTCCGTCCGTTCCGGCGCTGACGTCGACATAGTCGAGCCGCCCGGCATCGACCAGGCGGGGCACGACCTGCGCCATGTCGTGTCCGGTCAGGCCGCCTTCGACCAGTTCGTCGCCCGAGCAGCGTATGCCGAGCGGAACGTCGTCGCCGATGCGCCTGCGCACGGCGGCGAGCACCTCGGCGGGAAAGCGCACCCGGTTCTCGAGCGAGCCGCCGTACTCATCCTCGCGGAAATTGGTGAGGGGCGACAGGAACTGCTGCAGCAGCAGCCCGTGCCCGCAATGGACCTGAACGCCGTCCATCCCGGCTTCGATGCAGCGCGCCGCCGCACCGGCAAACGCCTCGACCAGGATCTGGATCTCCTCGACCGTCATGGCATGGGCGAGTTCCCCATATTTCTGCTCATAGGCGTTGGAGGCCGACCACAAGGGCAGCGGGCGGGCGCTCGACGCCAGGCCCATATGGGAGAGATAGCCGAAGATCCTGCCGCCATGCCGGTGCACCGCCCGCGCCACGGCGGACAGGCTCGGGATGATCTCGCGGTCATGGTTGCAGATCAGCCCGGTGATGCCCGGCGACGTCGGATGCACCTGTTGCGATCCCAGCATGATCAGGCCGACCTCGCCTTTCGCCCTTTCCTCGTAATAGGCGATCATGCGCTCGTCCGGCTTGCCGTCGCGGCCCATGCCGGTGCCGTGCCCGGTCAGGACGATGCGATTGCGGATTTCGGCGCGGCCGAGCCGGATCGGCTCGAACAGAAGCGGAAAGGCGGTCATGACGCGGCGATCATAGCAGGCAGGACTCCGCCTTGAAGGTTGCGGCACGATCGCTTCCGGCCATGGCGCGGCCGACGCGGAAGGCTTCGAGCACGGGCTGGGGCCGCTCCAGCATGTCGGCGGCGGCCAGCCGGCCGATCTCCGGCGCTATCTGGAAGCCGTGATTGGAAAAGCCGGTCGCCAGATAAAGGCCCGCAGGCCCGGCCGGACCGATGAGCGGCAGGCTGTCCAGGGTCTGCGCCTCGACGCCGGCCCAGACCTGCGCCAGCTTGAGGCGGGCCATGGCGGGGACGACGGCGACGGCGGAGCTCCACTGGCGGGCGACATGCGCGTCGATCGGCTCCACGGCCGGCCTGTCGCCGAGGGGACGCGCGAACCAGCGCCCGCCCACCATCATCTGCCCCGACGGCGACTGCTTGAGCGAGAGATTGCGGCCGACCGCCGTGACGGTAGGGGCCAGCAGGGGCGTCGCGACGTCCGAAAGCAGCATCTGCAGGCCGCGCCAGCGCAGCGGCAGATCGAGGCCGAGATCGGCGAGCATGGCGACGCTCCAGGCTCCCGCGGCCAGGACGACGCGGTCGCCATCGAGTTCGCCGCCGTCCTGCAGGACGACACCGGTCGCGCGGTCGCCGACGAGCCGCAATCGGGCCGCCTGCCCGAAATGGCAGGTCGCGCCGTGCCGGGCGGCGGCCTGCGCGAAGGCGATGGCGGTTCGCCCGGGATGGGCCTGCCCGTCCCCCGCCGAGAAGGCGCCGAGCACCGCCTTCGGCGTGAGGCAGGGCGCGGCCGCCCGCAGGGCTGCCCCCTCCAGCCGCGCCACGGCGATGCCGGCAGCCCGGTCGCCGGCGAGGCGCGCCTCGACCGCGGCCGCCTCCTCCGCCGTCTCGGCGATGTGCAGATGGCCGCCGAGCGACACTTCGAGGTCGGCTTCGAGTTCGTCCGCCAGGGTCGTCCAGCGCAGGGCCGCGGCCTTGGTGATCGCGTGCTCCGGCGCATGGCGGCCCTGCGACCGCAGCCCGCCGGCGCTCGCCCAGCTCGCGCTCGGCATCGCCGCCGGGCCGGACCGGTCGACCAGCGCCACGCCCGCGCCGGCGCGGGCGAGATGATAGGCGATCGAGGCTCCGATCACCCCGCTCCCGATGACGACGATCCTCATGCCGGCACCCCGCAGGTCGCGGCCGGGGCCGCCGCGCCGGCGATGCGGCCGGCGGCCCGCAAGGCGATGGCCAGGATGGTGAGAGCCGGATTGACGGCCGGCAGGGAGACGAAATTCGATCCGCCGATCACATAGAGGCCGGGCGTGTCGTGCACCTGGCCGAACGCATCGACGACCGAGCTCTGCGGATCGTGGCCCATGCGCGTGCCGCCGACGTCATGCGTGCTGATCGGGCCGGTCAGGAACGGCCGCCGCCAGGTGCGCGAGGCGCCCATGCGCCGCGCGATCCGTTCGGCCCGGTCCTGCAGGAAGGCCATGAGCCTGCGCTCATTGTCGCCGATGTCGAAGGTGATGCGGATGACCGGCCGGCCGAGATCGTCGACGACGACGGGGTCGAGATCGAGATAATTGCCCTCGTAAGGCAGGATCTCCGGGTCGATGAACAGCATCGACGTGCTGTTATAGGCCGTGAGGAAGAAGTCTCGCCATCCCTCGCCCCAGCGCGGCACGTCCGGCGGCAGCACGCCGGAGGCCTCGATCGGCAGATATTGGTTGAAGGCGGCGATGCGTCCGCCCCGGATGAAGTCGAGATCGCCGTGATCGAAATGGTCGGCCGAAAGATCGGCGATGGCCATGGCCTGCGCCGTCGGCCCGATGAAGCGGTTGAGCGAGCGGCCCTCGAACACGGCATAGACCGAGGGCTGCTGACGCGTCATGTAGTGCCGGCCCAGCTGGCCGGTCTCGTTGCCCAGCCCGCGGTTCCGGCGGCGCGTCTTCGAGAGCATCAGCAGGCGCGTATTCTCGAAGGCATAGGTCGCGACCACCACGGTGCCGGCGCCCTGGAACAGCTCTTCGCCCGCCGGCGTCCGATAGTTGACGCCGACGGCCCGGCCGCCCTCGTCGGTCACGATCGCCATCGCCCGCGCCCCCGTCACGATATGCAGCCGCCCCGTCGCGAGGGCCGCCGGCAGGACCGTGTTCTGGGCGGAGGCCTTGGCATCGACATGGCAGCCGAAGCGCGAGCAGAAGCTGCAATAGGTGCAGGCGTGGCGGCCCTGATAGGGCGCCGTCAGGATCGCCGCCGGCAGTGGAAACGGGTGATAGCCCTCCTCGCGGGCCGCTCCGGCGAAGAGCTCGCCGAGGCCGCTGGTGCGCAGGGCCGGCATGGCATAGGGCGCCGCGCGTGGCGCCTCGAAGGGATTGCCGCGCGATCGCGCCGGGTTCGCCCGGTTTCCGGCATGGCCGGACACGCCCAGCAGCCTCTCCGCCTCATCATAGAAGGGCGCGAGGTCGGCATAGGCGAGGGGCCAGTCCGCCAGGGTCGATCCCTCGGGAATGCGATCCTCGCCATAGCGCTCCACCGTGGCGCTGCGGAGACGGAAATCCTCCTCGTAGAAGCGCATCGCGACGGCGCCCCAGGCCACCGAATTGCCGCCGAGCGCCGTTTCGAGGCCCTGCGACATCACGGCCCGGCGCGCCGTCTCGCCGGGGTTGCGGCGCCAGGTCGGCACTTCCGCATTGAACTTCGCCGCGCCGCCGGCATTGCGGAAGGCCGTCGCCAGCACTTCGTCCATGGCGTGCTCCCGCCCGGTGCGCGCCGGCCCGGCCTCCAGCATCACCACTTCGAGCCCCTGGCGCACCAGGCTCTCGGCCATGAAGGACCCCACGGCGCCCCCGCCGACGATCACGACATCGGCCTCCCGCGGCGCGCCCGTGCCGAGGCAAGACGTCCCGGCCAGCCGGGCGCTGCGGGGCAGGTCGGCGAGGCTCGCCGGAGGGCGCTGCACCCGATGGCCGAGCGCCTGCTCCTCGGACCGGTAGCCGAACTGGGCGCCGGGAAAGCCGATGGCGGCCCAGCCGGCGAAATCCCGGTTGCCGCCATGCACGGGATCGCAGAACAGTCCCTCGCGCACATGCCGCCACACCAGGTCGAAACTGCTGCGGTCCGCATTCGCCGGCAGGCCCGGGAGGGTTCCGGCTTCCCACCGGGCGATGATGTCCTTCTGCCGGTCCGCATCGGCATCGGCCAGGCTTCCGCCGGCGGCGGCATCGAGCGCCGCGAGGACCGCGCGATATTCGTCCAGATGGTGGGCATAGGGCCCGGCCAGGGCCGCCGCCACATAGGCCGATGCGCCGATCGCCACCGCGCCCGGCGAAACGGGGCCGGCCGGGAACAGGCGGTCGAACAGGGCATCGAGGCTGCGCCTTTCGGCGGCCGAAAGCGACGAAACCGCCATGGCTCAGCCCTCCCGCCGCAGGAGGCGCCGGAGAAAGGACTGCGTTCGCTCGTGCTGCGGATTTCGCAGCATTTCCTTCGGCCTGCCCGTTTCCACGATCTTCCCCCTGTCGAAGAACACCAGCGTGTCCGCCACATCCTCGGCGAAGGCCATCTCATGGGTGACCACCAGCATGGTCATGCCGTTCTCCGCGAGATCGCGCATGACGCGCAGCACTTCGCCCACCAGTTCCGGATCGAGCGCCGATGTCGGTTCGTCGAAGAGCATGACGAGGGGCTTCATCGCCAGCGCGCGGGCGATCGCCACGCGCTGCTGCTGGCCGCCCGACAGATGGGCGGGATAGCTGAGCTCCTTGTCCGACAGTCCGACCGCCGCCAGCAGCTGGCGAGCCGCCGCCACCGCCTCGGCCTTCGCGATCCCCCGCACCGCCATCGGCGCCTCGATGATGTTCTGCAGGACGGTGAAATGCGGGAAGAGATTGAAATGCTGGAAGACCATGCCGACATCGGCGCGGTGGCGGCGCAGTTCGCGGTCCGTCGCCCTGCGCACCGTATTGGCGCCTTCCACCATGCCCATCAGATGCCCGTTGACCCAGACATTGCCGGCATCCGGCGGGTCGAGGTGGTTGATGCAGCGCAGCAGCGTGCTCTTGCCGGACCCGGAAGCCCCGATGATGGCGACCACCTGCCCCGTCTTCACCGAGAGGTCGACCCCGTCGAGGGCGAGGGTCGCGCCGAACTGCTTTCGAAGGCCGGCGGCTTCGACCATCGCGCGCGCGGGTAGGCTGGTGGCGGGGAGGATCATGATGCGACCGGAGCCTGTCTTGGGGAAGCCTGTCCGGGCGGGGCCGGCATCGCGAACCGCCGCGCCAGGCGGTGCTCGGCCCAGGCCTGGAAGGCGGCGAGCACGCCGCTGATGGCCAGATACAGCACGGCGGCGGCCGACAGGAACATGAAGGGCTGATAGGTGATCGAGGTGGCGCGCACCGCCTCCCCCGTCAGGTCCCCGACGGCGACGAGCGAGGCGAGCGAGGTCCCCTTGATGAGGATGATCGCCCTTGTGACATAGGCGGGAATGACGATCGGGACCGCCTGCGGGATGATGATGCGCCGCAGCGTATGCCAGGAGGACAGGCCAAGAGCCTGGGCCGCACGGAACTGCCCGGGATCGACCGCCAGGAGCCCGCCCCGGATGTCCTCGCTCATATAGGCGGTGGCGACCACGCTCAACCCCAAGCAGGCCGCCGTCATCGGCGACAGCCTCAGGTGGAATTGGGGCAAAGCGTAGAAGGCCAGGAACAGCACCAGCAGCGCCGGCACGACGCGGAACAGGTTGACGAAGACGGCGGCCGGCCAGGCCAGCCAGCCCTTGGACGATTGCCGCATCAGGGCGATGCCCGTTCCGAACAGGGTCGAGACGAGGATCGACACCGCCGAAAGCCACAGCGTGATCAGGAAGCCCCGCAGCAGGGCCGGCATGTATTCGAGCAGGAGGGCCGGTTCCATCGCTACCTCGCGGCCCGATAGCGTCTCGACCAGCGCTCGCCATAGGATTGGAGAACCAGCAGGACGGAATCGAGAACGGCATAGATGGCGCCGGCGGCGAGCAGCACTTCGAACGGCCGGTAGGTGACCACGAAGACCTGCTTGGCGGCATTCGTCAGCTCCGGCACAGCCACCGCGGCGGCCAGCGCCGTCCCCTTCAGCAGGTCGGTCGAATGCGAGATGAAGGATGGCAGCACGGCCGGCAGGGTCTGCGGCAGGATGATGCGGATGATCGTGCGCGCCCGCGACAGCCCCAGGGCTTCCGCGGCGCGCCACTGCCCGGCCGGCACGCTTTCATAGCCGGCGCGGAAGACCTCGGCGAAGTAGAAGGCCATATACAGGGTCATGCCGATGACCGCCGAGGGGAAGGGCTGCAGCGTCACCCCGAGGAAAGGCAGGCCGAAGAAGACGAAGAACAGGATCAGCAGCGGCGGGATGCCCCGGAAGATCCAGCTCACCACCGCCAGCGCCGCATGGATGGCGGGCTGGCGGATGTTCCTGAGTTCGGCGACGACGACGCCGAGCGGCGTGGCGAGCACCAGGACCGCCACCGTCAACTCGACGGTGACCAGCGTTCCGCGCAGGAGCGCCGGCCAGACGGTCAGCAGGATGTCGAAGTGCAGGGCCACGCCGGTCTCCGCTCAATAGCCGATGCGGCTGAGGAAATCGACGTCGGCGGTCGAAGCGGTGTATTTGCCGACCAGCTTCTTCAACGTGCCGTCGGCCCGGTAATTGCCGAGCAGCAGGTTGGTGGCGACGAGGAGGTCCGGCTCCCGGGTGTTGACGCACAGCCCCTGCGGGAAGATGTGCAGCGCCGGCCCGACCAAAGCGAGATCATCCTTGTTCGGGGCATTGCCGAGGACATCGAGCGCGCTGGAGAGGTTGAGGGCGACGAGGTCGACCTGCCCGTTCTGGAGCGCGATCAGCGATTCCTGCATGCCCGGGAAGTCGGTCGCCGCCGAATCCGGCAGCGCCTTCTTCACGTCCTCGAAATAGTTCTCGCCGCGCACGCCGCCGATCGGCTTGCCCTTCGCATCCGCAAAGGTCTTGATGCCGGTATCCTTGCGGGTCAGGGCCACCGTGGCGTTGATGGCCGTCGGCGCGGTCAACAGGAATTGCGTCGAGCCCAGACGTTCCTTGGTCCAGGACGCTCCGTCGCAGGCGATATCGAAGCGGTTGGCCGCCAGCCCGGGCAGGATGCCGGACCATTCGATCTGCACGAACTTGACCTTGAGGCCGAGATCCTCGCCGATGCGCTGGAAGAGGTCGACATAGCTGCCCGTGAGCTTGCCGGAGGCCGGGTCCACGAAGGTGCGCGGCGGCGACGTTCCGGTGGTGCCGACGGTGAGCGTTCCCGCCTCGACGAGGCTCTTCAGCGGCCAGGGCTTGGGAAAGTCGTCGATCGGCTTGGGCGCCCCCAGCGCGGCACCGAAGGCGGCGTCCTGCGCCTTGGCGGCACCGGAGAGCGACGACGCCAGTGCCAGGCCGAGCGGCAGCACGATCGCCGCCGCGAGCAAAGTCTTCATGTTCATTGTTATGGTTCCCCTCTTTTATCTGGCTTTCAGCCATTCGCGGTCGGAAGCAGCCCGGCCTGCCCGAGATGCCTGCGGTACCAAGCCCATTCGGAGTCGAGGAAATCGGAGAACCCCGATCCCGGCAGGAAGCCGTCCCGCTGTCCGTTTCGGTCGAGATAGCCCTTCCAGGCCTTCGTCTGCGTCACCGCTCGGGCGACCTCGTGCCAGTGGGCCTGCTGCGCGCCGGTGAGCGCGGGAGGCCCCATCAGGCCCCGCCACAGATGGAAAGTCACGGGCACGCCCGCCTCGGCGAGCGTCGGAATTTCGGGGAAGGGTTGCTGGCGCTCGGCCGACAGGACGGCGATCACGCGCAGCGTGCCCGCCTCGACATGCGGGAGGATCTCGGCGGCGACGCCGCAGCCCCAGTCGATCCGTCCCTCGATGAGCGCCGTCCAGACCGCCGGCTCGCTGGCCGTGACGACGAACTCGACATCCGCGCCGGTGCCGTCGGCGATGGCGAGGCCGAGCAGATGGTTGATGCCGCCGAGGAAATAGCCGCCGGTCCGTGTGGTGCGTCGCGGCAGGTCGGCGACAAAGGCCCCCGCATCCGGCCAGGGCGCATCGGCACGGGCCACGAGGAAGAAGTGGTCCGTGACCAGCCGCGCCAGGGGCGTGAGCCGGCGATGCGTGAGGCTCATGCCGCGCAGGAGCGGCGCCTGCAGGAAGACCGGCGTGCAGGTGGAAATCACAGCGCCGTCGCCGGGCCGCTCGATCAGCAGCTCCATGGCGTGGACGCCCGGATCGTCGCCCCGCGGCACCAGCCGGAAGGAGCGCTCGTCCGCGCCGCACTCCGCGAGGCCGGCGAGGAAGGCGTCGGCCATCACCGGCGGCGCGCTCCCGGGCGGACCATGAACGACGAGATCGACGACGCTGGACGACACGGCGATTTTCCCTGCTGGCGGCCCGGAAGAGCGACTTAATATTTCTTGTGATATCTTACGAACAATTTTAAGACAACGGAATTCTGCCGATCTTTTCGGCTGCCCATGATTTCATCGCCGCTCGCGACCGAGGGGCGGGAGATGCAGCGGCTGCCGACGGATCGGGCCGATATCCGCTGTTTCAGCCGGCTGGGGCCTCTGGCATGACCGCCCCGGCTCCTCCTCGAGGGATTTGCAATGCTGCTCGACAACACCGCGCGCGGGGTCTTCGTCATCTCCGCGACCCCCTTCGCCGACACGGGCGAACTCGATCTCGCCAGCCTCGACAGGCTGACCGATTTCTACCTCGCGCAGGGGGCGGCCGGACTGACCATCCTCGGCATGATGGGCGAGGCGCCCAAGCTTTCGCCGCAGGAAAGCAGCCTGGTGCTCGCGACGGTCATGGCGCGCGTGGCCGGCAGGGTTCCCGTCGTCGTCGGGGTGAGCAATCCCGGCCTTTCCGCCCTGGTCGCCCTGTCGCAGGAGGCGATGGCGGCCGGCGCCGCCGGCGTCATGATCGCCCCGCCGCCGGGGCTGAAGACGGAAGAGCAGGTCATCAATTATTACGCGCTCGTCTGCACCGCGCTGGGAGCGGACGTGCCCGTCGTCCTGCAGGATTTTCCGCTGGCGCTCGGCGTCAACTTCTCGGTGCCGACGCTCGAACTCCTCTTCGCGCGATTCCCGCAGATCGTCATGCTCAAGCACGAGGATTGGCCGGGACTGTCGAAGCTGTCGCGCCTGCGGGCCGGCGAGGTGCAGAAAAACACGCGCAGGCTCAGCATCCTCGTCGGCAATGGCGGCCTCTTCCTGCCGCAGGAACTGGCCCGCGGCGCCGACGGCGCCATGACCGGCTATGCCTATCCTGAAATGCTGGTGGAGGTCTGCCGGCTTCATGACGCGGGGGAGCGGGAACGGGCCGAGGATGTCTTCGACGCCCATCTGCCGCTGATCCGCCACGAGACCCAGCCCGGCCTCGGCCTGGCCATCCGCAAGGAGATCCTGCGGCGGCGCGGCGCGATCGCCTCGGCCCATGTGCGCGCGCCCGGCCCCAGGCTGGACGCGATCGACCAGGCCGAGCTCACCGGCCTGATGGCGCGCCTCGACCGGCGGCTGGCCCAGATCGGCTGAACCCGGCCGCACCAGGCGGGCCCCCCGGCCCATCCGGGCCGGATCGGCTATCGTCCGCTTTCCAGGCGATCGCGCAGATTGCTCCAGGGCAGCCAGAAGGCGGGGGCGTAGCCTGCGAGGCGGCGCGCCGGGATCGCGCGCGGCGCCGTGTGGGGCAGCGCGAACTCGCCCGGCAGCCTCTGGCCGGCATAGAGGGCGGCGAGCTCGCGGCCCAGGACCGTCGTCAGGGCGATCCCCCGCCCGTTGCAGCCGATGACCGCGTCGAGGCCCGGCTCCAGCGCGAAGAAGCGCGGCAGCGAATCCGGCGTGGCGGCGATGACGCCGTTCCAGGCGAAGGCGGCACGCAGGGGCACCGCCCGCGGCAGGAACCGCTCCAGCCGGCGGATGAAATAAGCTTCCGCCCTGCGAATGCTCGAGGGTCCGGGAAGGACGAGGCCGCCCGTCATCAGACGTCCGTCGGGCGACCAGCGGACGGCGAAGGTGTGGCGCCTGGTATCGGCTGCCGGAGAGCGCTGCGGAAGGATGATGCGTTGCAGTTCGGGCGGCAGAGGCTGGGTGGCGACCTGGTGCACGCGCACCGGGATGATGCTGTCATGCACCGCCGGCGCGAGCTGGCCGACCAAGGCATTCGTGGTCAGGACGACGCGATCGGCCTCGACCCGTCCTCGTTGCGTATGGGCGATCCACTTGCCGTCCGATCGTTCCAGCTTCTCCACGCGCGAGCGGTGATGGAAAACGACGCCGGCGCGGCGCCCGGCCGCCGCCAGGCCCCGGGCATAGGCGAGCGGATTGATCTGCCCGCCGGTCGGGTCGAAGAGCGCGCCGTGGTAGCCGGACATGCCCGTCCGCCTCGACGTCTCCGCCGCGTCCAGGATCTCCACCACCCGTCCGCGCGATTCCCACTCGGCCCGGCGCTGCTGCAGGGCCACGAAGGCGGCCGCGGTATGGGCAGGCTGCAGCCACCCGGTCTGTTCGGCGCTGCAATCGATGCGATGGCGCCGGATCAGGTCGAAGAGGATGTCGCCCGAACGCCCGACCAGGTCGGTCAGCCTCGCCTCCGCCTCGCTCAGCCGGGTCGTGCCGTCGGTGGAGCCGAGCGTGGGCTTCAGGCTGGGGACCACGAAGCCGGTGTTGCGCCCCGAGGCGCCGAATCCCGGCTCGTCGGCTTCGAGGACGGTCACGCCGATGCCGGCCTCGGCCAAATGCAGCGCCGTCGACAGGCCGAGAAAGCCGGCGCCGATCACCAGGACATCCGCCGTTTCATGCCCCGCGAGCGGAGCGGCCGCGGCGAGCGGGGGCGTCAGGGCCGACCAGAGGGACGCGTCGAAAGTCTCGCCCGCCATGTACGGGCTCAGGCGATGCGGGGCACGAACCGCCCCAGGCCGGCCTCGCCCGTCACCGTCGATCCGTCCCAGACCCGATGGCCGCGGACATAGGTGCTGCTCACACGCGCCGCGAACGTCTCGCCATCATAGGGGCTCCAGTTCAGGCCGTCATGCGTCACGGAAGCGTCGAATGTGAAGGAGCCCGCTTCGAGCACCGCGATGTCGGCGTCGAAGCCGACGGCGAGCGCGCCCTTGCGCGGCCACAGGCCGAACAGCTTCGCCGGCCGTTCGCTGACCTGCTCGCAGAGGATCCGTGCGGGATCGGCGACGCGCGCCGCCAGATCCGTGTAGAAGGACGGCACCAGGGTTTCCAGGCCGGGGATGCCGGCGCCGGCGTCGAAGATGGAGGGGACCAGCTTGTTGTCCACCGGCCAGCTCGAATGGTCGGACGAGACGAGGTCGATCCTGCCTTCGGCGAGCTTGTCCCACAGCGCATCGATCACGCCCCGCCGGATCGGCGGGCTGACCTTCATGCGGGCGCCGAGGCGCCCGATGTCCCGCGCATCGTCGAAATGCAGGTAATGCACGCACATCTCCGCGGTGGCGCGCACGCCCTCCTCCCGATAGCGGGCCACGAGGTCATAGCCGCGCGGATGCGAGATGTGGACGATGTGGACATGGGCCCCGGTGGCTTTGCCGAGTTCGAGGAAGCTCGCCGTCGCCGCCATTTCCGCCGCCAGCGGCCGGCTCGGCTCGTGCCATTCCGGCGTGGTCCTGCCGGCCTTCTTCAGGGCGGCGATCGAAGCCCGGACGATCTCCTGGTCCTCGTTGTGCAGCCCCACCGGCAGGCCGGTGTCGACGGAAGCCTCCAGGATCGCCAGGGTCTCGTCGGCCGGCAGGCGCGGGAACCGCACCGGGTGGCTCTCGATGCTCGATATCTTGAAGGCGCATACGCCCGCCTTGGCGAGCGGCGCCATGGCGCCGGTTCCCTGGCCGGGGGCGACGGTGCCGTAAAGGGCGACGTCGCAATAGGATTTGGCCTCCACCGCCGCGATCTTGCTTTCGAGCCGCTCGATGGTGTTGAGCGGATCCGGATTGTCATAGGGCATGTCGACCATCGTCGTGACGCCCCCGACGATCGCCGACTGGCTGGTGGCCTCGAAGCCGGGCAGCCCCCGGTAGCTCGTGGCATGGGTCTGTCCGTCGACGAAGCCGGGAAAGACGAGGCGGTCGCCGAAATCGTCGGTCGCCAAAGCCGCCGGTGCGGCGCCTTCCCCGATGGCGGCGATGCGGCCGCCGGCGATGGCGATCCAGCCGCCGGGAAGCCGGCGATCCGGCAGCACCAGCGTGCCGCGCACGAGGCGGTCGTAAGGGGCGGACATCATCAGGCCGCCTTCCCGTAGCCGAGGGTCAGGTGGCCGATGGCGCGCATGACGGCGGCCTGGGTGGGGTCAACCACCGGCAGGCCGAGCCGGTCCTCGATCTCCCGCCGATAGCCGCCCATACTGGCGCAGCCCAGGATCAGCACCTCCGCGCCGTCGACGTCGCGTAGCTCGCGGCCGACCTCGACGATGCGGCCGACGACGCGTTCCGCATCGCCCATTTCGGTGACGCCGATTTCGAGAGGCCGGTCCCCGGCGAGCTTGTCGATGAGGCCGAGGCCCCGGATATTACGCATGTGGCGCGGGATCGACCCCCGCTTGATCGCGACGATGCCGAAGCGCGCCCCCAGTCCCGCCGCCATGTGGAAGGCCGATTCGGCGATGCCGAAGACGGGCTTGCGGAGGTTCTCCCGGGCCAGCGCCAGGCCGGGATCGGAAAAGCAGCCGATCACATAGGCGTCGGCCGGCCTGGCCTCGAAATAGCGCACCACCGGCAGCACGACGCTTTCGACATGTTCCTGCGTCTCGATGCCCGGCGGCCCCTCGGCGAGGGTCTCGCACACGATGTCCACGCCGTCCTGCCTGCGGACGATATCCAGGGCGGCGTCCATGGACGCGGTGACGTCGCTGGTGCTGTTGGGATTGAGAACGAGAATGCGCGTCATAGGCCGTGCCCCCAGGGTCATCGATGTGCCGCACCGTCCCGGAAGCGGTGCAGGCCGGCGCCGCAGGCGCCGCTCGTCATGGGTCCGGACAAGGCTGACCGAGCGCAGGACGTTCGTGAAGTTTCTTAGAAATATCACCAGATATTATTTTAACAAGACAATATCGAAGCCCGTCCGCGTTTATGCGCGAACGGGGCCGAGGGCGCCCTCGGCCATCCTGCGACGGGAGCGGTGGTCGGCTCGGCTAAAGGGCGATCTGGCCGATGCGCTTGGAGGAGGTGATCTGCTGCACCAATCCCTCCCGGGTCACTTCATTGTGGCGGATCATGATCGCGCGGGCCGCTTCCGGATCCCGCGACCGGAAGGCGTCGACGATCTGGTGATGGTCGCTCCGCGTCTCGCCGCTGACGTCGCGCAGGCGGGCCCCCAGATAGAAGAACCGCTCCAGCTCGTCGATGGTCTTCACCAATTGCTGGTGAAGGCGCCGGTTGCCGGAAGCCCGGGCGATCTCGGTGTGGAAATCCCTGTTGGCTTCGATGAAGCGCTTGAGGCTCGGCTGCTCGGACAGGTCATAGACGACGTCGGCGAGCGCTTCGAGATTGTCGAGCTCGGCATCCGTGAAGCGCGTGCAGGCCAGTTCCGCCGCCCCGGCCTCCAGGATGGTGCGCAGTTCGAAAAGCTCGTTCATGTCGCCGAAGGTGATCGGCACCACCTGGTAGCCGCGCCGCGGAAAGGTGCGGACGAACCCCTCCGAACGCAGGGTGGCGAGCGCCTCGCGCACCGGCGTCTTGCTGACCTCGAAGCGCAGCGCCAGTTCGGCCTCCGACAATTCCCGGCCGGGCTCCAGCTCGCAGGTCAGGATCTCGGACCGCAGCCATCCATAGACCCGTTCGGTCAGCGACGACGTCTTGCGCTTCTTGGTGGCGGACGGCACCCTCGGCTTCTTTGCAGGCCGGGGCTCGACCGGTTCGGAAATCTTCCTGTTCATGGTTTCCTCACTGGCCACACGCAGCTTGGTTCTTCAAGGGCACCCGGCGCGAATCGCCCAACGGCATATCCGCACCCGCCTTGGCGTTCAATCCGGTACCTATTTCACCATTCCTGTCATTCGCCAACGTGCCAATCCCTTGCTTTATATTCGCTTTCCCACAGTCGCGCCATAGCTTGACCTCCGTGATATTGCTTTTAATATATCACAGACATTGGAGTCGATGCAGGTGCCTCTCCGCATTTCCGAATATCGTGATACCACGGCCACTCGGCCGGATGTCGTCGTCGTCGGCTCGGGCATCGTGGGACTGGCTTCCGCATTCTTCGCCTCCCGGGAGGGATTGAGGGTCCTCGTTCTCGAACGCATGCAGGCACCGGCCTCCCTGACCTCGCGCCGCTCGGGCGAAGGCGTGCGGGCGCAATGGGGACTGCAGCGCAACATCGCCATCTCCCTGGAATCGATCGACTTCTACAAGAACTTCGACGAACTGGTCGGCATCGAGGGCCACGGCTCGGGCTATCGTCCCATCGGTTACCTCTATGCGAGCCGGACCGAAAAGGGCGCGGCCGCGCTGAAGGAGCGCGTCGTTCACCAGGCCGGCATCGGCCTTGCAGGCATAGAATATATCGAGGGAGCAGCGCTGTGCGAATGCGCGCCTCTCCTCGCGCCCGACGCGGTCGGCGCGGCTTTCCGCCGGGAAGACGGCGTCATCGACATCGACCGCGTCATCGCAGGCTATCGCCGGTCGATGGAGGCGGACCTGCTGCTGGACACGGAGGTCCTGTCCATCGCCCCGCAGGCCGGCGGCGTCGCGATCGCGACGAGCCACGGCCCCATCAGTGCCGGCGCCGTCGTCGTGGCCGCCGGCGTCCGGACCGCGGGCCTGCTGTCGGGCTTTGCATCCGCCCCGGCGATGCGCACCGCGAGGGCGTCGATCCTCAGGGTGAAGGCTGACGGCATCCCCCTCGACCATCCCACCACCATCGACGTCGACATCGGCTCCTTCTGGCGTCCCGACATAGGCGGGGCGCGCATGACTGCCTCCTTCAGCGGCACGCAGTTCGTGCCGGACGGGCTGGAGGATCCGGTTCCGGAACCGGGATATCTCGACCATGCCATCGCCACCGTCGCGCCCATGACGCCGCGGTGGCGCGAATGGGCCGCCTCGCTGGGCGACAGCCATCTGCGCACCGGAACATTCGCCGTGACCCGCGACGGCTCGCCCGTCATCGGCCAGCTGCCGGACGCGGCGGGCATCTTCGTCAATGGCGGCTATGGCGGCCATGGCGTGATGATGAGCCCGGCCGGCGCCAGGCGCCTGGCCGGCCTGCTCGCCTCCGGCCGTTCCGATCCGGTCAACCCCTTCTCGGTGGAGCGCTTCGAGGCCGGCCATGCGCCGGACCCCGAGCCGATGACCATCCACCTCACCGACAACGACGAAAGTCCGAGGCCCTGAAATGGCGAAGCGAACGAAGCTCGGCGTCGTGACCACCGGTCACGGCCCGCGCGACGAATATATCCACTACCATCAGGAAATCCTGCGTTCGCTGGGGGCCGACGTCGAGGTCGTCATCCGCCATATCTATGACGGCCTGGCGCTGGAAGACCTGCTGCCGCATCAGGTCGGCAAGGAGACGCCCAATCTGGGGTCCCATGTGCATGTGCCCGGCGCCGTCGGCAACCATATGGGCGACGGCTGGGAGCATCGGTTCTTCGCCCTCGACTTCGCCACCGGCCGCGTCCAGGCCGCCATCGACAGCCTGGAGCGGGATGACGGCGTCGACATGGTGCTGCTCGCCTGCGCCGCCGAATTTCCGGAGGGCTCGATCAGCGCCGGCACGCTGCTGATCCATCCGCGCGAGCTGATGTTCTCGGTCGTCGACAATCTGGCCCGCGGATCCCGCCGCAAGGTCCGCATCGGCGTGCTGGTCGATGCGGAGCACGCCGATCACGACTATGCCGACTGGGCCCGCCGCCCCTTCTTCGAGCGCATCGAGCTCGTGATGGCGCCCGTCGTCACCACGGCGCTGGCCGCCGCCGAGGAACTGGGGCGCCGGCATGTCGAGTTCGCCTTCTTCTTCGGCTACGGCGTCGGCCTCGCCCCCTATGATCCCGTCGACGAGATCCCGCGGCTCCAGGCCGCGATCGGCGCGCCACTCCTGCTGCCGCATCGGGTCACCAGCCTCCATCTGCGCAATCTCATCGGACCGGGGCTCGACGACCACGCTTATCTTCCACAAGGATGGGGACTGACATCGTGACCGAACCGGTTTTCCCGCGCACCCTGCTCTGGCAGGACCTGACGAGCGACGAAATCGCGGCCTGCCGGGATTCCGGCGCCATGGTCGTGGTGCCCGTCGGCGCCATCGAGCAGCACGCCGCCCATCTGCCGGTCGAGACGGATGCCCGCCTCAGCACCTTCGTGACGCGCCTGGCGGCCAGGCGCGTCACCGCGCTGCCCGTGCTGGTGGCCCCGACCCTGCCCTTCGGCTTCTCGCCGCACCATCTCAGCCACGCCGGCACGATCAGCCTGAGGCTGGAGACCTATCTCGCCGTGCTCGGCGACATCGCCGTCTCCATGGTCGATTCGGGCTTCCGCCGCATCGTCTTCGTCAACGGCCACGGCGGCAACAATGCGCCCTTGCGCGCCAAGGTCGGCCAGCTGGTCACCGACGGCTACCCGGTCGCCACCGTCGAATATTGGGTGCCGGGGGAGAGCCAGTGGATCCCGAAGCTCCTGGGGGCGCTGAGACGCGGCGGCCATGCCTGCGAGCAGGAGACCGCACTGATGCTGGCCCTCGCCGACGATGCGGCGGAGGCCGAGCGCATCCGCGCCGCCGCCAGGGGCATGCCGCCGCGGACGATCCAGCCCTGGATCGCGCCGGGCTATCCGGACGACCCGGTCACCGAGGCGGGCGCCGCATGGCCGCCGATCTTCCAGGCCGACGACGGCGGCTATTACGGCGATCCGGCGGTCGCCACGGTCGAGACCGGGCAGGTGCTGCTGGAGATCATCGTCGAGCGCCTGGCCAAGTTCTTCACCGACTTCGCGGCGGCGCCGATGCGCCTCGGCGTCTCGCGGGATCCGGCCCGCCCCTCGATCGCCCAGCCCCTCGTCGGAAACCGGACATGAGCGGCTGCGATGTCCTGGTGACGGGAGCCGGCGCGGTCGGCGGCCACGCCGTCGAATTCCTGGCGCGCCGCCCCGAGATCCGGCGGCTGGCGGTGGCGGACATCAGGGCGGACCTCGCCGGCGGCATCGCCTGGCGCGCCCGCCTCGGCGCGCTCCAGGAAGACCGCAACGTCAGCGTCGAGGCCTTCGGCGTCGACCTCTCGGACCCGGAGGCGACGGCGGCGCTGGTCCGGCGCCTCAGGCCGCGCGTCGTCCTCCATGCCGCGACGCTGCTGACGGTTCCCGAAATGGCGCGCGGATTGAAGCCGGAGGATTTCGCCCGGGTGCGCGCCGACGGCATGGGCGGCTTCCTGGCGGCCCATATCCTGCTCGCCAAGACCGTCCAGGCCGCCCTCGACGGCCTCGAGGCGAAGGTGCCGATGGTCACCGCGCCCTTCCCGGACTTCACCAATCAGGTGCTGGCGCGGATCGGCACGGCGCCGATCACCGGAATCGGCAATGTCGACAACATCGCCTGCGAGATCCAGGCTATCGTCGCCGAGAAGATGGCCGTCTCCAGCCGCGACGTCATGCCGATGATCGTCGCCCATCACAGCGTCGGCGAATGGTTCCAGCGCTCGGGATCGGCCGGCGAGGCGCCCTGGTTCGCCCGCGTTTTCGTGGACGGCAGGGACGTCTCCGGCAATTTCGACCTGGCGGCGCTGATGGCCGAGAGCGCGGCGAGGATCCGTCCGGTGCCGCAGGAGCAGCGGACGGCGGCGTCCGGCGTGAAGGCGGTGCTCGCCGTCCTGCGTGACGAGGGCCGCTATCTGCACTCGGCGGGCCCGCTCGGCCGGGCGGGCGGATGGCCGGCGCGCCTGTGGGCCGACCGGCTGGAACTGGTGGACGTGCCGGGGCTGGATCCGGCGAAGGCGCACGCCATCAACGAAGCCGGCCAGAGGGCCGGCGGCATCGAGGCGGTCGAGGCCGACGGCACCCTGGTCGCAACCGCGAGGTGCCGGGAGATGATGCGGGACCTGTTCGGCGTAGACGTCGCCCGTGTGACGCCCGCCGGTATCGAAGGCACCGCCCGCGCCCTGCGCGCCGCCCTTTCCCGGCGCATTGCCGCCTGACCGCGGCTCGCCGGGAAAGCCGGCGCATTTCAGGCCGGCAGGCGGTAATGTCTCTCCACCGCCTTCTGCACGCCGACGAGGACGCCGTTGAGGGCGAGATAGACCAGCCCGACGACGGTGAGGATCTCGATCGGCCGGTAGGTGTCGGAGATCAGGGCCATGGCCTGGCCCGTCAGTTCATTGACGGCGACGAGGCTCGCAAGCGCGCTGCCCTTGAGGAGAAGGGTCAGGTTGGAGGAGAGCGGCGGCAGCAGGATGCGCATCGCCTGGGGCAGGATCAGCCGCCGAAGCGCCAGTCCGAAGGGGATGCCCAGGGCGCGGCAGGCCTCGTATTGCCCGGCCGGCACCGCCTTGAGGGCGGCACGGATATATTCCATGTTGTAGCCGGCGGCCGAGATCGTCAGGCCGGCGATGGCGGCGGGCAGCGGATCGAGATAGATGCCGAGTTGCGGCAAGCCGTAATAGGCCAGGAACAGCAGCGACAGGGTCGGCATCGCCCGTGTCGACCAGCTGTAGACGGCACCGGCGACGCGCAGCGGCGGCGATCGCGCATCGCGCATCAGCGCCAGCGGAACGGCGAGCAGCACCGACAGGACGATGGTCGTGGCGGCGATGGCGACGGTGTTCAGCGTCGCCGAGACGAACAGGCCGGCATTGTCGGTGACGACGGTCCAATCCATGCCGAAATCCCTCACCCGCGCGTGCCGCTGCCGTAGCGGCCGGCGAAACGTCTCGACACGAAAGCCTCGAAGATCATCAGCACGCTGGCCATGGCCGCATAGATGCCGGCCGCGAACAGGATGACGAGGAAGGGCTGGTCGGAGATGGCGATCGTCTGGCGGGTGACCGCCATGATCTCCGTCACCGCGATCGCCGAGGCGACCGCGAACGCCTTGACGTTGCCGGCGGCGAAGGTGGCCCATGCCGGCAGGACGATGCGGACGACCTGCGGCAGGACGATGCGCCGCATGGTGAGGCTCCAGCCCATGCCGAGGGCGCGCGTCGCTTCGAACAGCCTGCGGTCGATGGAAGCAAGGCCGGCGCGGAAGATCTCGACCTGATAGGCGATGCCGATGAGGGTGAACCCCAGGATGGCCGACCCGACCGCTCCGAGATCGAGGCCGACGGCCGGCAGCGCGAGGTAGCAGGCGAGCAGCACCACCAGTTCCGGCAGGCCGCGGAAGATCCAGCCGAAGAGGGCAAGGGGCGCCGCCACCCATTTCCCGGCAGCCTCGGACAGCACGGCGAGCCCTGCGCCGATCACGGTGGAGAGGACGGTGACGAGCGCGAACATCCAGAGCGTGAGCCAGGCCGCGGCGGCGAAACGGGGAAGCTGGGCGATCAGGACGTCCATGCGCGTCAATCGACGACACGCTGCAGAAAGCTCTGCAATTCGGGCGTTCGGGGCGAAACCAGGATATCCTCCGGCCGGCCCCGCTCGCGCACCACGCCCTGATGCATGAACAGCACCTCATCGGCGACCTGGCGGACGAAGCCCATCTCGTGGCTGACGAGGATCATGGTCATCCCCTCCGCCGCGAGGCCGCGCATGACAGCGAGCACCTCGCCCTTCAGTTCCGGATCGAGCGCCGAGGTCACCTCGTCGAACAGCATGGCCTCCGGCTGCATCGCGAGGGCCCGGGCGATCGCCACGCGCTGCTGTTCGCCGCCGGACATCTGGTGCGGATAGGCCATCGACCGGTGGGACAGCCGCACCTTGTCCAGAAGCTGCCTCGCCTGGGCGGTCGCCTCTTCGCGCGAGCGCTTCAGCACCATCATTGGCGCCTCGATGATGTTTTCCAGGGCCGTCATCTGCGGGAACAGGTTGAAGCTCTGGAAGACCATGCCGACCTTCGTCCGGTAGGCGAGCAGGTCCCGCTCCTTCTGCCGCAGCCAGGCCTCGCCCCTGCGGGTCCAGCCGACGCGCTTGCCCTTCCAGACGATCTCCCCGTCCTCGGGGACGACGAGCATGTTCAGGCAGCGCAGCAGCGTGCTCTTGCCCGATCCCGACGCCCCGATGATCGCCACGACGCTGCCTTCGGCGACGGTGAAGCTGATGCCCTTGAGGATGTCGGTGCCGCCGAGCCGCTTGACGACGCCATGCACCTCGAGAATCGGGGGTGCCGGGCGTCCCCTGTCGGCGGTCATCGGTCAGAACTCCACGTGGATGCGTTCCGGCCAGGCGGGTGCGAGCAGGACTCGCGCCTGGAAGACGTTGAGGACATTGGGCGTAACCACGGGACACCGCAACGCCTTTGATATGCTCTCCAGGAGATCCTCGGGATCATGCGGCGCCAAGCCGTCGCCATAGCCCCAGATCAAGGCGAGGTCGTAGGGAGCGCCGTGCCGGAGCTGGTCGACGGCCTCGCCGCCGGCGATGCCGACGCCGAAGGAGGCCTCCACCTGCGCCATCCAGGGCTGCGAGGTCCAGGTCGCGCGATCCTGTTCGATATGCCACGGCGTCGGCAGCAGGAGAGCCAGGCGAAAATGGCCTTTCGCCTCGGCCTGCCGGCGGACGAGGTCGAACATGAGCTGGTAGGGCAGCAGCAGGGGCACGCCCGTCTTGAAGGAATGCGGCGGATACATTTCCGCGCAGCACATCAGGATGATGTCCATGCCGTCGGCCTCATGGGCGGCGATGGCGGCCTGGGCCCGTTCGATATACCAGGCCTGATCGACGAAGATCTCCTCCCAGCCCCGGCCCATGCGGCGGTCCGCCGGCGTGTCGTCATGGACGTAGCAGCCGATGCCGAGGCCGTCCTTCGGCTCGATCTGATGCGCCCGGATCTCCTCGCGGCCGTGGCCGTCCAGGCAGGCGCGCTCGAACACCTCCGCATCGATGCCCAGGGCGGCCAGCGCATTCCTGTGGAACGACCGATATTCGTGCCGCGGACTCTGGCCCGTGGTGACGATCCCGACTTTCTTCTTCATGAAGCCTGCTTTTCTGGACGCCTTCGATCATCCCTGGCGGGGCGGGGCCGCGTCCGGGGTGGCGATATCAGGTCTTGGGATCCGGCGGCAGGTTGCCGAAATCGACCTTCTGGCCGAACCATTTTTCGACGAGGGCCGCCAGTGTGCCGTCCTTGCGGTATTTGTCCAGCAGGCCGTCCATCGCCTTGGCCAGTTCCGGTTCCGAGGCCGACACGGCGATGCTCTGCGTCGCCCGCTCGCGGACGTCGGACAGCGTCACGAGGTCATGATCGTGCGAAGCCTCGTAGGAAGGGCCGAGATAATCCATGCCGATCCAGTCGATGCGATGGTTCTTGAGATCGAGCGAAAGCTCGGTCCAGCCCGGATATTCCACCACTTTCGTCACGCAGTCCTTGGGCAGCGTCGCCAGGATCGCCTTGCCTTCGCTGGCCCCGCGGACGGTGCCCATGCGCTTGCCGCAAACGTCGGCCCAGCCCTTGATCGTGTCGTTGCTTGCGAGCCTGGTGATCGCCACGCCGTTCACGATATAGGGCGACAGCATGATGAATTGCTTGGAGGCCAGGCGGGCACCGGTGCGGGTGACGCCCGAAGCGACGACGTCGAAGCGGTGCGCGGCGAGCCCCGGCAGCAGGCCGGCCCAATCGAGCTGCGTGAATTTCGCCTTGACGCCGAGGTCGGCCGCGATCTTGTCCATGACGTCGATGTCGTAGCCGGCCAGGGCCCCGGACTTGTCGATCATCGAGGTCGGCGGGGCCGATCCCGTCGTGCCCACGGCGATCGTGCCCGTCGTGAGCAGTTCCGCCTTGCCGTCGGCCGCATGGGCATTGAGCGTCAGAAGGACGGAGCAGAGAAGTCCGGCCGCAAGGCCCGCTTTGTTCGACATCGAAAACCTCCTGATATTCTTCGTAAGATATCAAGCACGGAAACCCGCACAAGGAGGAGTTTTGCACAGGCGTGCCCAAATCCTGGGCAGGCGACCGGTCCGGGCGATGGCCGGCGCCTGCCCGCTCATCCGGCCGCCGGATCGCGGCTGCCCTCCTTGCCGGCGAGGATGCCGTCGAGCCAGTCGGGGTCCATCTGGGGAACGGAGGAGAGGAGCAGGCCGGTATAGGCATCGTGCGGCGGTGACAGGATGCGGCTCTTCGGCCCCTGCTCGACGACCTTGCCCCGATGCATGACCACGATCTCGTCGGCGATGGCGCGCACGGTCGCGATGTCATGCGTGATGAACAGGTAGGAAATCGCCAGCTCGCGCTGCAGCCGCAGCAGGAGCTTCAGGATCTCCTCCTGCACCACCTGGTCGAGCGCCGAGGTGATTTCGTCGCAGATGATCAGATCGGGGCTCGCCGCCAAGGCCCGGGCGATCGAGATGCGCTGTTTCTGCCCCCCTGAAAGCTCGCTGGGCAGGCGATCGAGATACTCGCTCTTCAGCTCGATCATCTCCAGGAGCTCGACGATGCGGCGATCGCGCGCCGCGCCCTTGAGGCCGCGATAGAACTGGAGGGGCCGGCCGATCAGCTTGCGCACGGTATGCCGGGGATTGAGCGCAGTATCCGCCGACTGATAGATCATCTGGATGCGGCGCAGGTCCTCGGCCGTCCGCTGCGGCAGGCCCGGCGGCAGGCGCTTGCCCTCGAACAGGATATGGCCCGCCTTCGGCAGGAGCAGGCCGGTGATGGTCCGTGCCAGGGTCGACTTGCCCGAGCCGGATTCGCCGACGACCGCCACCGTGGTGCCGCGCGGGATGGTGACGGACACATCGTCCAGCGCGGTCATCGATCCATAGGCGGCCGTGATGCCGGATATCGTCAGGATCGGTTCGCCGCCCGCCGCTTCCGGCTTGGCGAGGTCCCGCACCGCCCAGAGGGTCTTCGTATAGGCCTCCCGCGGGGCCGACAGCATCTGCCGCGTCGGGGCTTCCTCGACCGTGCCGCCATGCCGCAGGACCATGATGCGGTCCGCCATCTGGGCGACGACCGCGAGGTCGTGGGTGATGTAGAGGGCGGCGGTGCCGAATTCCTCGACCACGCGGCGGATGGCGGCGAGCACCTCGACCTGCGTGGTGACGTCGAGGGCCGTCGTCGGCTCGTCGAAGATGATCAGGTCGGGCCGGCAGGACATCGCCATGGCGGTCATGACGCGCTGCAGCTGCCCGCCCGACACCTGGTGGGGGAAGCGCTCCCCCACCCTGTCCGGATCCGGCAGGCGGAGCCGCCGGTAGAGATCCCGGGCGTCGAGGATCGCCTCCCGGCGCCGCGCCGTGCCATGGACGGTCGCGGTTTCGACGGTCTGGTCGATCAGCCTTCGCGCCGGATTGAAGGCCGCGGCGGCGCTCTGCGCGACATAGGCGATGCGCGCGCCGCGAAGCCGGCGCTTGCGGGTTTCGGACAGGGACAGGAGATCGACGCCGTCGAAGACGACCGATCCTCCCGTGAACCGGCATCCCGGGCGCGCGAAGCCGGCCGCCGCCAGGCCGAGCGTCGACTTTCCGGCCCCCGACTCGCCGATCACCCCGAGGACTTCCCCGCGCCTCAGCGTCAGGCTGACATTCCTGACGATCGGATGCCAGGTGCCGTCGCTCTGGCCCTCGACCTCGAGATTGCGGATGTCGAGCAGGACGCCGCCCGGCGGCCTTTTGTGTCTGCCGTCCCTGTCAATGTCCATCACGCAGCCCGCTCGTCTTGTCCAGCAGCCAGTCGACCACGAAATTGACGGCCACCGTCAGCACGGCGATGGCCCCCGCGGGGATCAGCGGGGTGATGTCGCCATAGCTGATGAAGGTGGCCCCTTCCCGCACCATCGTCCCCCAATCCGCCGATGGCGGCTGAATGCCCAAGCCGAGGAAGGAGAGGGCCGAGATCGTCAGGAAGACGAAGCAGAAGCGCAGGCCGAATTCCGCCACCAGCATCGGCAGGATGTTGGGCAGGATTTCCTGCATCACGATCCAGCCCCGCTTCTCGCCCCGCAGCCGGGCGGATTCGACGAAGTCCATCACCGCGACGCCCCTGGCCGTAGCCCGCGCCAGGCGGAAGATCTGGGTTGCCGTCAGCAGCGCGATGATCAGCACGATGTTGGGAATCGAGGAGCCGAAGAGGGCGAGAAGGATCAGTGCGAAGATCAGCTGCGGGATCGACATCAGCGTGTCGACCAGCGCGGAAAGCACCTGATCGGCCCATCCCCCGGTGATCGCCGAGAGGATGCCGAGCCCGCCGCCCGCGCCGAAGGCGAGCGACGTGGTGACGACGGCGATGCCGACCGAATTGCGCGCGCCGTAGATGAGGCGGGTCAGCACGTCCCGGCCGAGCTGGTCGGTCCCGAACGGATAGGCCCAGCTCCAGGGCGCGAAGGGCTGGGACGACACGACCTCGGCTTCGCCATGGGGCGCGATCAGGGGCGCGAACACCGCCAGCAGCGCGTAGACCGCCATCACGACGAGGCCGAACCAGGCGGTCGCCGGCGCGCCCCGCATATGGCGGCCGGCGGTGCGGAACCGGGGCCGCAGTCGATGTGCCGCCAGGGGCGAGGCGTGCTTGTGAATCATCGGGGATGGAGCAGCTTGGGATTGGTCGCGATGGCGACGATATCGGCGACGAGATTGAGCAGGATGAAGGTGACGGCAAAGATCAGCGCGCAGGCCTGCACCACCGGGATGTCGCGGGTGCGCACCGCGTCGACCATGGCCTGGCCGATGCCCGGATAGACGAAAACCACCTCGACCACCACGACCCCGACGATCAGATAAGCGAGGTTGAAGGCGATCACCGACAGGATGGGAGCCCAGGCATTGGGCAAAGCGTGCCACAGGATGACCCGGCCGGGGGCGATCCCCTTCAGCCTCGCCATCTCGATATAGGGACTGGCCAGCAGGCCGACGATCGATGCTCGCGTCATCCGCATCATATGCGCGACGGTGCCCAGCATCAGGGTCAGCACCGGCAGGCCGATCCGCAGCGCGATGTCCCCGGCCGTCATCTCCGGCGAGATGCGCGCCAGGGAATAGAACAGCGGATATTTCACCGCCAGGAACAGCATCAGGGCATAGGCCACGAAGAATTCCGGGAAGGAGATGGCGACGAGGGTGATGGCGTTGACCAGGCGATCGAACCAGCTGTTGCGGTAGATCGCCGCCAGCAGGCCGAGCCCCAGCGCCAGGGGCACCGCGAGGAGCGCCGTCACCCCGGCCAGGAGCAGGGTGTTGCGCAGGCGCGGCCCGACGATGCTCATCACCGTGCGCGGCCTGGCGACGCCGGAGGAAAAGGAATTGCCGAAATCGCCCTGCACGACGCCGCCGATCCAGTCGAGATAGCGCACGGGCACGGGTCGGTCGAGGCCGAGCTGCTTCTGGAAGGCCGCGACCGTGGCCGGTGTCGCCGACCGTCCCAGCGTCGCCCGGGCGAAATCGCCGGGCAGGACCGCGATGGCCGCGAAGATGATCAGCGAGACGACGAACAGCGACAGCACCCCCATGGCCAGGCGGTGGCCGATGGTCCGGACCAGGGGGTGGGCGATCATGGCAGCCAGCAACAGTCGATATCCTTGCCAGGCGGTGCCCGCCGGACGCGGCGGCGGGCCCCTTTGTGGACGGTCGGCGGTGTCGCGGCTCTCAGGCCGTCCACCACCGCTCCGCCATGCGGAAATTGTCGCATTGAAGCATGTTTCCGATCGGCCCATGGCCGATCTTCCGGGACAGGGCATCGATGAAATAGGCATAGACGATGACGATCGCCCCGCCTTCGTCATGGATCATCTGCTGCATCTCGGCATACATCGAGGCACGCTTGGCCTCGTCGGCCTCGCCCCTGGCCGTCTTGAGCAGATCATCGAAATGGGCATTGGCCCAGCCGGTATCGTTCCAGGGGCCGTCGCTGGCATAGACCGTGGTGAACAGGGAATCGATGGTGGGCTTGCCCAGCCAGTCCGTGCCGACGAAGGGCTTGTGCTGCCAGATATTGTCCCAATAGCCGTCGTCCGCTTCGCGGATCACGTTGATGGTGATGCCGGCCTTGGCCGCCTGCTCCTTGAACAGCAGGGCGGCGTCGACGGCGCCGGGAAAGGCGGTGTCGGCGACCGACAGGTCGACCGTCACGTCCTTCAGGCCCGACGCCGCGAGATAGGACTTGGCCTTCTCGACGTCATAGGCATGGGCGGGCTTGGGATCGACGGCGAACTTGATCTGCGCCGCCACCGGATTGTCGTTGGCGACCCTCGCATTGCCGAGGAAGGCCTTGGCGAGGATCTCCTCGCGGTCGATGGCATATTTCATCGCCATGCGGAAATCGGCGTTGTCGAAGGGGGCGACCTTCGTGTTCATGTCGAAGGTGAAGTGCCGGACCCCGGCGACCTTCGAGATCTCCACCGCCGGATTGCGCTCCAGCATGGTCAGCGTCTTGATGTCGGCATCGACCATATAGTCGATCTCGCCGGTGACGAGCGCATTGGTGCGCGCCGCCACGTCGATGATGCTGACGAACTCGACCGCATCGAAATAGGGCAGGCCCGGTTTGTGGTATTTCGGATTGCGCGTCATCTTCAGCGAGATGCCGGGCTGGAAATCGACGATCTTGAACGGGCCGGTCGCGATGCCCTTCTCCCACTCGATGCCGCCGCCGGCCTTTGCCGGCATGATGGCGAGGTGGTTGTCCGAGACGAGGAAGGGGAAGTCCGCATTGCCCCCGCTCAGCGTGAAGACCACCGTCCCGGCGCCGTCCGCCTTGATGTCGGCGATGGCATCGACCAGGGCCTTGGCGGCCGATGTCGATTTCGGCCCCATATGGTGGCGGAAGGACTCGATGACGTCCGTCGCGGTGACGGCGCGGCCGTCGTGAAACGCCAGGCCCGGCCGCAGCTTGAACGTCCAGGTCTTGAGATCGGGGCTGGCCGAATAGCTCTCCGCCAGGTCGGGCTTCACCGAACCGTCGACGGCGATCTCGGTCAATCCGTTGCAAAGGGTTCCGCCGAAGGCGGCCTGCGCGAACGACGTCAGCCAGCTCGCCGGGTTGTAGGAGTCGGTCTGGGTGCCGTCGTTGATGGCGAAGCGGGCCGTGCCGCCCTGCTTGGGCTCGGCACGGGCCGGGCCGGCGCCCAGGAAGCTCGCCGCGAAGGGCGCCGCCAGGCCGAGCGCCGCCGCGCACTCCATGAACCGGCGGCGGGAAAGGCCGGGCTTGCCCCCTTCGGGCATTTGATCGTCGGTCTTCGTCATGTCGTTCCCCTTATGGTTATTGTCGACGCTGATCTCTGGATGCGCGCAGGGCTACCGGTCGGGGCCCGTGCCGGACCGCCCCCCGGGAACGCGGCTTTGCCGCCGTTGCACGCCTGTTCTTCGCCATCAGGACACCCGTCACACATCGGCGACGAACGGCGCCACCGAATGCGAGACTCCGGAAAATCGAGCCCTTATGCGATGAACCTAGGATCACATTGATTACTCAGTCAATGCATTTTGATTGACTAATCAAACATATTTGCGGCAAGGTCGATGGATGGAACCGCCGGCGGGGCGTAGGATCCGAGCGGAACGAAGGGGCTCGAGGACAGCAATGGCTTATGCGAAAGAGAGCGCCGACAAGCTGAACCACGCAGCGGAACGGCGCCAGGAACTGCTGAAGGGGACCTTGTCGGTGATCGCCCGCAAGGGCCTGTCGGGCATCACCATCAACGACATCGCGGTCGAGGTGGGCTGCAGCTACGGCGTGGTGAATTTCTATTTCAAGACGAAGGAGCGCCTGCTGCTCGCCGCGCTCGACATGCTCGAGCAGGAATATGAAGCCTATTGGCAGCGGATGATGGCCGATACGGCGTCCACGCCGGCCGATCGCCTGCGCGCCGTCATCGACATCGATTTCGACCGCCGCGTCGCCACGCCCAAGAACATGGCGGTATGGACGGCGTTCTGGGCCGAGACCTCGCGGGTTCCCGCCTATCGGGCCCGATGCGGCGAGCTCAAGCGCCGCTCGCTGCAACGATTGACGGACCTCGTCACCGAACTGGCCGCCGGCCGCGACATCGGGCTTCCCGCCGAGATGATCGCCCGGGGCTTCTACGCGATCAGCGACGGCTGCTGGATCTACAACCATGTGACGGGCGAGATCAGCCCGGCGGACCGCGAGCGCGACCGCCAATTGTGCAACGCCTATCTCGCCCGGTTCTTCCCCGAGGAATTCCGCACCCTGCCCCCGCCGAAGGGGACCCGGCGCCCACCCGGCGACGAGCGGCCGTCCAAGGCCGGATCGCCGCGCAAGACGGCCGGAGCCCCGAAACCCAAGACCGAACCGACCAGCGCACGTGCCGGAACCTCACAGGAGTAGCTTGGAATGCCCAACGACGTTGGATCGCAGTGGAACGCCGCCGAACTGGTCGAGGCGGCGCGCGAACATCTGATCAGCCCCGCCGAGGAAATGGCCAAGCTCGGCACGGTGACGCGCCCCATGCTGACCACGGGAGACGGCGTCTACGTCACCAATGCGCAGGGCCGCCGGCTGCTCGACGGGCCGGCCGGCATGTGGTGCACCCAGATCGGCTATAATCGGCGCGAGATCGCCGACGCCATTTCGGCGCAGGCGCTGCGCCTGTCCTACAATTCCCCCTGGTATTCGGTGAACGGCCCGTCGGCGGAACTCGCCGCCCGCATCGCCAGCCTCACGCCGGGCGACCTCGACCACGTCTTCTTCACCACCGGCGGCTCGTCGGCGGTCGATTCCGCCCTCCGCTTCGTGCAGTTCTACAACAACGTGCTCGGACGTCCCGACAAGAAGACCATTCTCTGCCGCATCGACGGCTATCACGGCAGCACCCATCTGACGGCCGCCTGCTCGGGACGGGCCGGCAACCGTCCCAATTTCGACCTCGCCCTCGATACGGTCTCCTTCCTGTCGGCGCCCAACGTCTACCGGCGCCCCAAGGGCATGACCGAGGCCGATTTCCTCGAATTCCTCATCGGCGAGTTCGAGGACAGGGTCGCCGCCATCGGCCCCGACCGGATCGGCGCGTTCCTGGCCGAGCCGCTGCTGGCGTCGGGCGGCATCCTCATCCCCCCCGAGGGCTATCATCGGCGCATCCTCGACATCTGCCGCCGCCACGACATCCTCTATATCTCCGACGAGGTCGTGACCGGCTTCGGCCGCTGCGGCCACTGGTTCGCCTCCGAGGCGGTGTTCGGCATCACGCCCGACATCATCACCTTCGCCAAGGGCGTGACGTCGGGCTACGTACCGCTCGGCGGCTTCGCGCTCTCGGATGCCGTGCTGGCGCGGGTGAGCGGGGAGAATGCCAAGGGCAGCTTCTACACCAACGGCTACACCTATAGCGGGCATCCCGTCAGCTGCGCCGCGGCGCTGGCCAATATCGAGGTGATCGAGCGCGACGGCATCCTGGCCCATGTCCGCGACATCGCCCCCTATTTCCAGGAGCAGATCCGGAGCCTGAAGCAGCTGCCGCTCGTCGGCGACACCCGCGGCACCGGGCTGGTCGCCTGCGTCGAATGCGTGACCGACCCCGCCGCGCCGGAGGCGACCGACTTCGACAAGGAGGTCAGCCGAAGGATCGACCATCATTGCTACGAGCTCGGCCTGATCGTCAGGCCGATCGGCAATATGTGCGTTCTCTCGCCGCCGCTGGTGATCACCAAGGCCGAGATCGACAGCCTGATCGCCATCCTGCGCCGCAGCATCGTGCTTACCCAGGACGAGCTGAGGGCCGAAGGCCGCTGGTCCTGACGGCAGGCAGGATCGCGCCGGCCGCCATTCCGAGGGATGTCCCATGCAGATGATCGATGCCGACGCCGTCCACCGCCTCCTCGACTATGAGGGCCTGGTCGAAGCCTTGCGCCGGGCGCACCGGGGCGCCATGCCCGAGACGGGCGAGATCTGCCTGTCCGATCCCGGGCAGCCCGCCGTCGCGCGGCATTTCCTCGCCTTGCCCGCCTGGCAGGCCGGCGACATGCTCGGCATCAAGCTGGCCACGAGCTTTCCGGAAAACGAGCATCTGCCGTCGATCCAAGGCCTCTATGCCGCTTTCGACGGCAGGACCGGCGCACCGATCCTGATTGCCGACGGCACCGCGCTGACGCTGCGCAAGACGGCGGCGGACTCGGCGCTGGGGGCCGACCTCCTGGCCCGCCCGGACGCGGAAACCATGCTGATGATCGGGGCCGGCGCCCTGGCCCCGCACGTCATCGCCGCCTTCCTCGCCGTCCGCCCCGGCCTGCGCCGCATCGCGATCTGGAACCGGACGGCGGCGCGCGCCGAACAGCTGGCGGCGCGCTTGAGCATCGCGGGTGTCGCCGTCGCGGCCGTCGCCGATCTCGATGCGGCCCTCGGCGAAGCGGACATCGTCTCCTGCGCCACGATGACGGCCTCTCCCCTGGTGCGCGGCGGGCTGCTGAAGCCCGGCGCCCATGTCGACCTGATCGGCGGCTGGCATCCCGGCATGCGGGAAGCGGACGACGACGCCATCCGGCGCAGTTCCATCTATGTCGACAGCAAGGCCTTGAGCGGGGATTGCGGCGATATCCGCCAACCGCTGGACCAGGGCCTCCTGCGTATCGAGGACATCCGGGGCGACCTGTTCTCCCTGTGCGCCGGCGATGCCCCCGGCCGGGCGGGGCCCGATGAGATCACGCTGTTCAAGAACGCTGGCGGCGGCCACCTGGATCTCTTCACCGCCCGCCATCTCGCGAGGCGCGCCGGGATCGTCACGGCGCCGTGACGCCGCCCCCGCTCCCCGCCAAGCATGGCCGCCGTTCCCCCGGAGAGCAGAAGATGCCATCCAACGATCCGTTGCTCCAGCCCCTGACGATCAGGCATCTGACCCTGAAGAACCGGGTCATGAGCACCAGCCACGCCATCAGCTACGGCGAGGATGCCAAGCCAAGGGAACGCTACCAGCTCTATCACGAGGAGAAGGCGAAGGGCGGCATCGGCCTCACGATGTTCGGCGGGTCGTCCAACGTCTCCACGGATTCGGGCTCGGTGTTCGGCCAGCTCTATGTCGGCAATGACGACATCGTGCCCCATTTCCGCGAATTCGCCGACAGGATCCACCGCCACGGCACCGCGCTCATGTGCCAGATCACCCATCTCGGCGGCCGCAGCCACTGGCGCGCCGACAATTGGCTGCCGACGGTGGCGCCGTCCCGCTATCGGGAACCCTCGCATCGCGGCTTCACCAAGGAAATCGACCGCCACGACATCCGGCGGATCGTCACCGAATTCGGTGACGCCGCCCGGCGTTGCCGCGAAGGCGGGCTGGACGGCGTCGAGGTCCATGTCCACGGCCACCTGATCGGGCAGTTCTGGTCTCCCCTCGTCAACCGGCGCAGCGACGAGTTCGGCGGCTCGCTCGACAATCGCTGCCGCTTCGGGCTGATGGTGCTGGAGGAAATCCGCCGCAGGGTCGGCGACGATTTCCTCGTCGGCATCCGCATGGCGGTGGGCGAAGGCCGGGAGGACGGCCTAAGGGACGAGGACTATGCCGAGATCGCCAGGCTGCACGACCGCTCGGGCCTGATCGATTTCTTCAACCTCACCTATGGGCGGATCGATACCGAGGTCGGCCTCGCCCATTACATGCCGGGCATGCATGTGGGCTTGTCGCCCCAATTGGCGGCCGTCGCCGCCTTCAACCAGAACCTGACCCGGCCGGTCTTCCATGCCGCCCGCATCAACGACCTTGCCACCGCCCGCTATGCGATCCAGAACGGCATCGTCGACCTCGTCGGCATGACCAGGGCCCACATCGCCGATCCGCATATCGTCGAGAAGATCGAGCGGGGCGAGGAGGAGCGCATCCGACCCTGCGTGGGCGCCACCTATTGCTCCTGGCAGCGGCGCTGCATCCACAACCCTTCGATCGGCAATGAAAGGACCCTGCCCCACCGCATCGTGCCGGCGGCGGCGCGCCGGCGCGTCGTCATCGTCGGCGCCGGCCCCGGCGGCCTGGAGGCGGCCCGCGTCTGTGCGGAACGGGGGCACGAGGTCATCCTGTTCGAGGCCGCCTCGAAGGCGGGCGGCCAGGTGCTGCTGGCCAGCCGCATGCCCCTGCGACGGGATCTCATCGGCATCGTCGACTGGCGTCTCGCCGAGGCCGAGCGGCTGGGCGTGACCTTCCGCTACAACACCTATGCCGACGCGGCGACGGTCGCCGCCCAAGAGCCTGATGTCGTCATCATCGCCACCGGCGGCGTGCCGGACCGGATGGAGGACGAGATTCCCGGAGCGGCGCTCGCCCAGACCGTCTGGGACCTGCTGGAAGCCCCGAAGGCCGCCCAGGGCACCATCCTGTTCTATGACGGCACCGGCAACATCACCGGCGCGGCCGCCGCGGAGATGCTGGCCCGCCAGGGCGCCAGCCTCGTCTATGTCACGCCGGACCATTTCGTCGCGCAGGAGGCGAGCTATCTCGACCGTCCCTTCATCATGCGCGAACTCTACAAGGCGGGCACGCCGATGCATCCGGATCGCCGCCTGCGCCGCATCGCCCGCAGCGGGAACCGGCTCGAGGCGATCTTCGTCAACGAATACAGCGACGCCGAGGAGGCCATCGTCTGCGACACCATCATCGTCGAAGCCGGCACGATCCCGATGGACGAGCTCTATCTCGACATGCGCAGCGCTTCCCGGAACGAGGGCGTCACCGATATCGACGCCTTCATCGCCGGACGAAGGCAGAACCTGCCGCTCAACCCCGAGGGCCGATACGAAGTCCACCGTATCGGCGACGCCGTCTCCTCGCGCGACATCCATGCCGCGATCCTGGACGCCCTGCGACTGTGCCAGAACCTGTAGGCCGGACGCGCCCGGAGGGTTCCTTGCGCAAGAGGCCGCGGCCCCCTATGCGCCAGGACAAGGCTCGGGATTTGTCATTGCCGAGCGCGTCCCGGCAATCCAGCCGGCCCGTTTGCCCTGGTTCCGGACGAAGCCTGGATACCTGGGACAAAGCCGAATGACAAAGTTGCGCCTCTTCCTGTTATTTCGGGGCACAGGGGCCGCGGCCCCGGTCACACCGCCCAGTCGAGCGAGCAGCTGACCGCCTTGTTCCAGGCGGCGAATAGCTGCTCGCGCCGGCTCTCCTCCATCGCCGGCCGCCAGCGCTTGTCGATGCCCCAATTGTCGGAAATGTCCGTGGTCGAGTGCCAATAGCCGGTCGCCAGGCCCGCCGCATAGGCCGCGCCCAGCGCCGTCGTCTCGACCACGCGCGGCCGGACCACGGGAACATCGAGGATATCGGCCTGGAACTGCATCAGGAACTCGTTGACGACCATGCCGCCGTCGACGCGCAATTCCCGGATGGTGACGCCGGAATCCTTCGTCATCGCATCGATGACCTCCCGGGTCTGGTAGGCGGTCGCCTCCAGGGCGGCGCGGGCGATATGCCCCTTGTTGGCGAAACGGGTCAGGCCGGCGATGACGCCGCGCGCGCTCTCCTTCCAATGGGGCGCATAGAGGCCCGAAAAGGCCGGCACGAAATAGACGTCGCCATTGTCCTCGACCGAGGTCGCCAGCGCCTCGATCTCCGCGGCGCTCTTCACCAGGCCGAGATTGTCGCGGAGCCATTGCACCAGGGCGCCGGCGATGGCGATCGAGCCTTCCAGCGCATAGACCGCCCGGTCCTCGCCCAGCTTGTAGGCGAGCGTCGTCAACAGGCCGTGGCTGGAATGGGAAGGCTTGTGGCCGGTGTTCATCAGCATGAAGCAGCCGGTGCCGTAGGTGTTCTTGGCCTCGCCCGGCTGGAGGCAGGCCTGGCCGAACAGGGCGGCCTGCTGGTCGCCGAGGATGCCGGCGACCGGCACGCCGGCGAGCACGCCGGTTCCCTCGCCATAGACCTCGCTGGAGGAGCGGATCTGCGGCAGGCAGGTCCGGGGAATGGCGAACAGATCGAGGATCTCGCCGTCCCAGTCCAGCGTCTCCAGATCCATCATCTGCGTGCGCGAGGCATTGGTGACGTCGGTGAGGTGGCGCCCGCCCTCGGTGCCGCCCGTCAGGTTCCACACCACCCAGCTGTCCGCAGTGCCGAACAGGAGGTCGCCGCTCTCGGCCGCCTTGCGCACGGCGGGGACGTTGTCGAGCAGCCAGCGCAGCTTCAGGCCGGAGAAATAGGTCGCGAGCGGCAGGCCCGTCCTGGCGCGCAGGCGGTCCTGTCCGCCCTCGGCGGCGAAATGCGCCACGAGCTGGTCGGTGCGGGTATCCATCCACACCACCGCATTGTGCAGGGGCAGGCCGGTCCTTCGGTCCCACACGATCGCGGTCTCGCGCTGGTTGGTGATGCCGACGCAGGCGAGGTCGCCCGCCGTCAGCCCCTTTTGCGCCAGGGCTCCGGCGATCACCTCCTGCGTGTTGCGCCAGATTTCCACGGGATCATGCTCGACCCAGCCCGGCCGCGGATAGATCTGCTCATGTTCCTTCTGCGCGATGGAGATGATGTCGCCGCCGCGGTCGAAGATGATGAACCGGGTGCTTGTCGTGCCCTGATCGATCGAGCCCACATAGCGGGTCATGGGTTTCCTCTGCTTTTCTTGTCGTGGGGCGCCGCGGCCCTTCCATCGGGTCGCGCGGACGGCCGGCGCCGTCCGCGGCGGTTCATATCCCGGGACGGGCGCCCCGTCTCGCCGCGAGATAGGCGTCGATCTCCGCGGCGGCGGAGGGCGGCAGATGCAGGCCGAGCTTGGAGCGGCGCCACAGGATGTCGTCGGCGGTGACGGCCCATTCCTGCGCCACCAGATAATCGATCTCCGCTGCGCTGAGGCCGGCGCCGAAATCGCGCCCGAGATCGGCGAGCGCGCGCGCATCGCCGAGAAGGCGATGGACATGCGTGCCGTATGCCCCCGCCAGCCGGCGCGCCAGAGCCGGCGGCAGGAAGGGCCGGCGCGCCCTCAGGTCGCTGATGAAGGCCTCGAGGTCGGCGCCCGGCATGTCGCCGCCCGGCAGGGGCGCATCCGCCGTCCAGGGAGCGCCGCGGGCGCCGAGATGGCGCTCGACATGGCTGAGGACCTCCTCCGACAGGCGGCGATAGGTGGTGATCTTGCCGCCGAAGATATTGACCAGCGGCACGCCGCCGATCGCTTCGTCCTTGATGACGTAGTCGCGGGTGGCGGCCTGGGCCTCCGAGGCGTGGTCGTCATAGAGCGGGCGCACGCCCGAATAGGTCCACACCACGTCGGCCGGCGTGATCGGCTTGAGGAAATATTCGCTCGCCGCCTTGCACAGATACTCCGTCTCCTGCGCCGTGATGGCCACCTTCGCCGGATCGCCCGGATAATCCTGGTCGGTGGTGCCGATCAGGGTGAACGCGCCCTCATAGGGGATGGCGAAGATGATGCGCCCGTCCGGGTTCTGGAAGATGTAGCAGCGGTCGTGCTCATACATGCGCGGCACGACGATATGGCTGCCCTGGACCAGGCGGACCCGATGGGGGTCGTTGTGCGAGAGCACCCCCTCCATCACCGAATCGACCCAGGGCCCCGCCGCGTTGACGATCATGCTGGCGGTGACCTCGTTGTCCTCGCCGCTGAGCCGGTCATGCAGGGTGAGGCGCCAGACGCCGCCGTCGCGCCGGGCGGAAACCACCTTGCAGCGGGTGCGGATGGTGGCGCCGCGATCCGCGGCGTCGCGGGCGTTGAGGGCCACGAAGCGCGCATCGTCGACCCAGCAATCGGAATATTCGAAGGCTTTGCGGAAGACCGGCTTCAGCGGCACGCCCGCCGCGTCGACGCGCAGATCCAGCGTGCGGGTGGGTGGCAGCCTCCGGCGCCCGCCGATGTGATCGTAGAGCAGCAGCCCGAGCCGCAGCATCCAGGCCGGCCGCAGCCCCTTGAAGAAGGGCAGCACGAAGCGCAGGGGATGGATGAGATGCGGGGCGTTGCGCCACAGCACCTCGCGCTCCATCAGCGCCTCGCGCACGAGGCGGAACTCGTAATATTCGAGATAGCGCAGGCCGCCATGTATGAGCTTGGTGGCCTTGGAGGAGGTTCCGCTGGCGAGATCGTCCATCTCGGCCAGATGCACCGAATAACCGCGCCCGACGGCGTCGCGGGCAATGCCGCAGCCATTGACGCCGCCGCCGATGACGAAGACGTCGAAGGGCCCGTCGGCCGGCGGCACTGGCTGGGCGGAGGGGATTCGTGCCATCACTCGGCGCTGCCGTGGGAATCGGCTCCCGGCCTCTCGTCGGCACACACGAAGATGGTCCAAGCCATGGCGTTCGCTCTCCCTTTTCCCGACCCGTTGGTGCGATGGCGCTCTACCGGCGCCCGCGCGTCACCCGGCGCCCCGTCTTCGTATCACGAAATTCCATGTTCGTTATTCGGCACCCCTTCTAGGGAAAACGAAAATCGACGCGCTTCTGTCAAGACGAATTCGATCATGGCGATCAAAAAAGGTATTTTGGCACCAGGAAAGACGAGGTTTCCACCTTTCCCGACGCCGATCGAACGGATTCGGCCCGAGGACGACCGATAAATATCGCAATTTTCGTCGCGGAGAGCGATCATAACGAAAATACGATCGAGCGTAGCGCCGTTGCTTTCGAGCGGGACGCCTTCGATCGAGAATACAGGATGGAAGGGGACAAACCCATGTCGACCCGGCTCAACATCGCCGTCAGAGGCCTGTTCGCCACCCCGGTGGCCGCACTCGAGGTTCCCGACGCGGAGATCCTCAACACGCAATTGGCGGCGGCCATCCTGGCCCGCAGGGAGGAAACCCCCTCGGTGCAGGCCTCCAATGCCGGCGGCTGGCACTCCGACCACAAGATCCTGGAATGGGGCGGGCCGGGGGTCGCCCATATCGTGGAGCTGGCCAAGGGCATGGCCGCGCAGCTGACCGCCGACCGCCAGGGCCAGAGGATCCGTCCGGCCTGGAAGGTGCAGGCCTGGGCAAACGTCAACACCGCCGGCCATGCCAATGTCTGCCACTATCATGCCGGCTCGTTCTGGTCGGGCACCTATTACGTCGCGGATGGCGGCTGCGCGACCGACCACACGCTCGGCGGCGAGTTCGAGATGCTCGATCCGCGGGGGCCGGGCCCGGGCATGTACGCTCCCGCGCTCAAATTTGCGGGCGAGGACGGTGCCTCCGTCGGCGGGGCGGAGATCATCCGCCCGAAACCGGGCCTGCTTTTCCTGTTTCCGTCCTGGCTCATGCACCAGGTTCGGCCCTATTGGGGTGAGGCGACGCGCATTTCGATCGCCTTCAACCTCAGCCTCTGACCGGGATCCCATAGCGTTATGGCCGTATTGACCTCCAAGACCACGTCCCGCCGGCAGATGGAGATCGTCGAATGGCTGCGGATCAGGGGCCGCGCCACCGTCGAGGACCTGGCGATGCATTTCAGCGTAACCCCGCAGACCATCCGCCGCGATCTCACCGACCTCAGCAAGGCGCAGATCATCGTGCGCGTCCATGGCGGCGCGATGGTTTCCTCCGGCGTCGTCAATCTCAGCTACGAAGCGCGCAAGATGATCGCCGGCGAGCACAAGAAGCGCATCGGCGAGGTTACCGCGGCCCTGATCCCCGACCATTCGACGGTGTTCATCAACATCGGCACCACGACGGAAGAGGTTGCGCGCGCGCTGAGCGGGCACCGGGGCCTCCTGGTCATCACCAACAATCTCCATGTCGCCGCGGAGCTGTATCGCAACGACAACATCAACGTCTTCGTGCTCGGCGGCTCGGTGCGCCAGACCGATGGCGGCATCGTCGGTGCGCAGGTCGTCGACATGATCGGCCAGTTCCGGGCCGACCTCGCCATCATCGGGACGTCCGCCATCGACACCGACGGCACGCTGCTCGACTACGACATCTTCGAGGTCCAGGCCTCGCGCGCCATCATCGAGCATGCGCGCAAGGTCATACTGGTCGCCGACAGCAGCAAGTTCGCGCGGTCGGCGCCGGTGCGAGTCGCGCATCTCAGCGAGATCGACCTGTTCGTCACCGACCGCCTGCCCTCGCCCGCCATCGCCGATCTCTGCCGCATCCACAAGGTCGAGACGATCGAGACCGGCGACCCCGCGGCGCCGGAAAGCGACGAGTTGGACTAAATTCGATTTTCGTTCGTATGATCGTTTTATTCGCTTGCAGAGCTTCGCATTTTCAACATAACGTCAGGCAGGCTCCGGCGATACGAAGAGCGAGCCGTGACGGGAGAGCGTTGTGGGCCCATAATCCGTCGTCGCCGAACCGGACATTGTGAGGCCACCGCGAAAGCGTGACGGCCGGATCCCAAGGCAGGGAAAGCGGGTCGCGTGAGCTTCGATCTCGATCAAATCACCTACAAGGTCGGCCAGGAAACGTTCATCCGTGACGTGTCCCTGCGTTTCCAGCCCGGCACGATGAACGTGCTGCTGGGGCCGACGCTCGCCGGCAAGACCACGCTGATGCGGCTGATGGCGGGCCTCGACCGGCCGACATCGGGAAGGATCGTCGACGACGGCGTCGACATCACCGGCGTGGCGGTGCGCAAGCGCTCGGTCGCGATGGTCTACCAGCAATTCGTCAACTACCCGACGCTGTCGGTCTATGAGAACATCGCTTCGCCGCTGCGCGTGCAGGGCCTGCCGAAAGCCGAGATCGACGCCCGTGTCGGCCGCGCCGCGAAGCTGCTGCGGCTCGATGCCATGCTGGGCCGCACCCCCTCCCAATTGTCGGGCGGCCAGCAGCAGCGTACGGCGATCGCCAGGGCACTGGTCAAGCAGGCCAGGCTCGTGCTCCTCGACGAGCCGCTCGCCAATCTCGACTACAAGCTGCGCGAGGAATTGCGCGAGGAATTGCCGCGCATCTTCGCCGAGACCGGTGCGGTCCTCGTCTATGCGACGACGGAACCGACGGAGGCGCTCCTGCTGCGCGGCACCACGGCCACGCTCTGGGAGGGCCGTATGACGCAGGCCGGCCCGACCGCCGAGGTCTATCACCAGCCGGGCAATCTCGATGCGGCCCGCGTCTTTTCGGATCCGCCTCTGAACGAGCTCGCTTTGGTCAAGTCCGGGACCGCCGTCAGGCTGGACAATGGGCGCGTCATTGCGGGCGAGTTCCCTTCCGGCATGCCGGAAGGGCCGTGCCGCCTCGGCTTCCGGGCGGATGCGGTCGCCATCGGTCCGGCCCGGGACGGAAGGCTGGGCTTTCCCGGAACGGTCTCGGTGACCGAGCTCAGCGGCTCGGAAAGCTTCGTCCATGTCGATGTCGGCGTGGGAACCTGGGTCTGCCTGGCGAGCGGCATCCAGGAATGGGAGCCCGGCGACAGCGTCGAAGTCCAGCTCGATCTTGCCGGTGCCTTCCTGTTCGGGCCGGGCGGCGAGCGCCTCAACCATCCTTCAGACCGGGAGCGCTAGCGCATGGCGCAGATCACCCTGGACGGCATCGGCCACACCTATGGCGGGCGCGCGGCGAAGACGGACGCCGACTATGCCTTGAAGCCGCTCCATCACATCTGGGAGGCGGGCAAGGCCTATGCGCTGCTCGGGCCTTCGGGGTGCGGAAAGACCACGCTGCTCAACATCATATCCGGCCTGGTGATCCCCTCGGCGGGTCGGCTGCTGTTCGACGGGCGCGACGTGACGCGCCTGCCGACCGAACAGCGCAACATCGCCCAGGTCTTCCAGTTCCCGGTGATCTACGACACCATGACGGTGGCGGAAAACCTCGCCTTCCCGCTCCGGAACAGGCGCATGCCGCGCCCGCAGATCGAGGCGCGCGTCAGCGAAATCGCCGCGATGCTGGACCTGACCAAGGATCTCGGCCGCCGCGCCCAGGGCCTGACCGCCGACGCCAAGCAGAAGATCTCGCTCGGGCGCGGCCTGGTGCGCTCGGACGTGTCCGCCGTGCTGTTCGACGAGCCGTTGACGGTAATCGATCCCGCCCTGAAATGGGAGCTCCGCTCCAAGCTCAAGGCGGTGCATCGCGCCCTCGATCTGCTGATGATCTACGTCACCCACGACCAGGTCGAGGCCCTGACCTTCGCCGACAGGGTCGTGGTGCTCAATGACGGACGGGCGGTGCAGATCGGCACGCCGGCGGAACTCTTCGAGAAGCCCGAGCACACCTTCGTCGGCTATTTCATCGGCTCGCCCGGCATGAACTTCCTCGAGGGGACGATCGAGGGCGCGGGCATCCTGGTGGAGGGCCATGCGATCACGCTCGGCGCCGCCTATCCGGGCCTTGCCGCCGGCACGCGCGTCAAGCTCGGCATCCGGCCGGATTATGCCACGCTGACCGAGGCGGACGGGCTACCCGTGCGGGTGCGCCGGGTCGACGACCTCGGCCGCAAGCGCCTCGCCCATCTCAGCCTGGGCGGCCAGCCCCTGGTGGCGACCGTTCCGAACGGCATGGCCGTCGGCGACGGCGAGGCCCGGCTGAGGCTCGATCCCGCCCGCATGCATGTCTATTTCGAGGAGCTGAGGGTCGAGGGCAAGCCGCTATGAACGAGCTGAAGATCTCCGACAACCGCGCCTGGTTCTTCGTCGTGCCGGTGCTCTGCTTCGTCCTGTTCTCGTCGCTCCTGCCGATGATGACGGTGGTGAACTATTCGTTCCAGGACACGATGGGGCAGAACAACTTCTTCTGGAACGGCGTCGGCTGGTTCCAGAACCTGCTGGATCCGACCACCGAGGTCGGCCAGCGCTTTCAGGGCGCCCTCGTCCGCAACCTCGCCTTCTCCTTCCTGGTGCTCACCGTCGAGATCCCCCTCGGCATCGCGGTCTCGCTCTGCATCCCGAAGCGGGGCTGGACGGTCGGCGCCACGCTGGTGATCATCGCCCTGCCGCTTCTCATTCCCTACAACGTCGTCGGCGTGATCTGGCAGCTGTTCACCAGAACCGACATCGGCCTGCTCGGCACGGCGCTGCGGGGCCTGAACATTCCCTTCGACACCCGGCAGGACGCGGCCTCGGCCTGGTTCACCATCGTCGTCATGGATGTCTGGCACTGGACGTCGATGGTCGCCCTGCTGTGCTATGCGGGCCTGAAGGCGATCCCGGATGCCTATTACCAGGCGGCCCGCATCGACGGGGCGGGCCGCTGGGCGGTCTTCGCCAATATCGAATTCCCCAAGCTGCGCAAGGTGCTGGTGATCGCCATGCTGCTGCGCTTCATGGGCAGCTTCATGATCTATACCGAGCCCTTCGTGCTCACCGGCGGCGGTCCGGGCGAATCCACCAGCTTCCTGTCGATCGACCTCGTCAAGACCGCGCTGGGACAGGTCGACCTCGGCAACGGCGCGGCGATGTCGCTGGTCTACAACCTGATCACGCTCACCGTCTGCTGGATCTTCTTCACCTACACGACCCATATCGATCAGCGGAAGGGCAGCTGATGCAAAAGTCTCTTTCGCGCTCCATCGGCATGGCCCTCTATATCGTCTTCCTGTTCGTGCCGATCTATTGGCTGCTCAACATGAGCTTCAAGACCAATACGGACATCCTGTCGAGCCTGTCCTTCCTGCCACCCCATCCCACGCTCGACAACTACCGGAAGATCTTCATCGATCCGGACTGGCACGCCAGCTTCGCCAATTCGATTTCCTACGTCCTGATCAACACCGTGCTTTCGGTCGGCGTCGCGCTTCCGGCGGCCTATGCCTTCAGCCGCTACCGCTTCATCGGCGACAAGCATCTGTTCTTCTGGCTGCTGTCGAACCTGATGGCGCCCCCGGCCATCTATGCCATGCCGTTCTTCAATCTCTATTCGGCGGCGGGTCTGTTCGACTCGATCTGGGCCGTGGCGCTCGCCCATTGCCTGTTCAACGTCCCCCTGGCGGTATGGATCCTCGAAGGGTTCATTTCAGGAATCCCGCGGGAGATCGACGAGACCGCGATGATCGACGGCTATTCCTTTCCCCGCTTCTTCGTGCGGATCTTCCTGCCGCTGATCGCCAACGGCATCGGTGTGGCCGCCTTCTTCTGCTTCATGTTCTCCTGGGTCGAGCAGTTGCTGGCGACGACCCTGACGACGGTCGACGCCAAGCCGATCGCCGGCATGATGTCGCGGGCCTATTCCGCCGCAGGCCTCGACTGGGGGCTGCTGTCGGCCGCCGGCGTTCTGACGATGATACCCGGGGCGATCGTCATCTGGTTCGTGCGCAACCACATCGCCAAGGGCTTCGCCCTGGGCCGGGTCTGAGGAGCCTCGCATGGAAACCCTCGCCGATCATTTCGCATGGATGGCCTGGACGTGGCAGACCGTCGCCTTCTTCGCCGCGGTCGCCTGCGTCCTCGTCGTCATGACGCTGCTCGCGATCTACAGGCCCGAGACCCCGCGGGTCGGCATTCTGCGCTTCGCGACCACGCGCGGCGACCGGCTGTTCGTGTCGCTGCTGGCCACTGCCTACATCTTTCTGGGCTTTATCCGTTTTGGGGGCGAAGAGTTTCTTTTCCCCGCGATCGCATCCCTCCTCGTGGCGGCGATCATGTTCCGCTTCGCCTGAAGGCGGGGCCAATACAAACAAGAAACCGGAGCGATCCTGCATCCGGCCTCACCAATCGCGGAGGAAACCATGGTTGATCGTCGCAGCGTGCTCAAGGGCGGCGCCGCCCTGGGCATAGCCGGTGTCACGGGCATCTTGAAGAGCTCGCCGAGCTATGCGCAGAAGATGGACGCGGCCAAGAAATGGGTGGAGAACGAGTTCAATCCGTCGACGCTGTCCAAGGACGAGCAGATGGCGGAGATGGAATGGTTCGTCAACGCCGCCAAGCCCTTTGCCGGCATGAAGCTGAGCGCCGTCTCGGAGTCGCTGAAGGTCCACGACTACGAATCCAAGGTCCTGACCAAGGCCTTCGGTGAGATCACCGGCATCGACGTCAACCACGACATCATGGACGAGGGCACGCTCGTCGACAAGATCGAAGTGGAGATGCAGTCCGGCCGCCCGATCTACGATTTCTGGATGAACGATTCCGACTTCATCGGAACCCATCCCCGCTACAAGGACATCGTCGGCGGCTCGCTGACCGATTTCATGGCCGGCGACGGCAAGGACGTGACCAGCCCGACGCTCGACCTCGAGGACTTCATGGGCCTGAGCTTCGGTACCTTCACCGACGGCAAGCTCTACCAGCTCCCGGACCAGCAATTCGCCAACCTCTACTGGTTCCGGTATGACTGGTTCCAGCGCCCCGACCTGAAGTCGCGCTTCAAGAGCAAATATGGCTACGAGCTCGGCGTTCCCGTCAACTGGTCGGCCTATGAAGACATCGCCGACTTCTTCACCAACGAGGTGAAGGAAATCGACGGCCAGCGCGTCTATGGCCATATGGATTACGGCAAGAAGGACCCGTCCCTCGGCTGGCGCTTCACCGACGCGTGGCTCTCCATGGCCGGTGCGGGCGATCGCGGCCTGCCCAACGGCAAGCCGGTCGACGAATGGGGCATCCGCCTCGAAAACGGCGTTCCCGTCGGCTCGTCGATCACCCGCGGCGGCGACGCCAACGGCCCCGCGGCCGTCTATGCCCTCACCAAATATATCGAGTGGCTGAAGAAATACGCGCCGCCGGAAGCCGCCGGCATGGACTTCCTTGAGTCCGGCCCCGTCGTCGGGCAGGGCCATGTCGCCCAGCAGATCTTCTGGTATTCCGCCTTCACCGACAGCGCCCGGTCCTCGGCCGCCGTCATGAACCCGGACGGGACGCCGAAATGGCGCATGGCGCCTTCCCCCCACGGCGCCTATTGGAAGGAAGGCATGAAGCTCGGCTACCAGGACGTCGGCTGCTGGACGATGCTGAAATATGCACCGCTGCAGAACGTCAAGGCGGGCTGGCTCTATGCGCAGTTCTGCACGTCGAAGACCGTGACCCTCAAGAAGGCGCTCGTCTCCCTGCATCTGATCCGGGAAAGCGACGTCTGGCACCCCGCGCTGACCGAACTCGCCCCCAAGGTCGGCGGCCTCGTCGAGTTCTACCGCAGCCCGGCCCGCAAGCAGTGGACGCCCACCGGCGTCAACGTGCCCGATTACGGCAAGATGGCCCAGGTCTGGTGGCAGAACATCGCCAATGCGATTTCGGGCCAGGTCACCCCGCAGGAAGCCATGGACGGACTTGCCCGCGACCAGGACGCGATCATGGCCCGCATCGAGAAATCGGGCGTGCAGGGGCCGCTCGGACCGAAGCTCAACAAGCCGGAAACCGCCGAATATTGGTTCGCCAAGGCGGAGAAGGACGGCAATCTCGCTCCGCAGCGCAAGCTCGCGAACGAGAAGCCCCAGGGTGAGACGATCGACTACGACACCCTGATCAAGAGCTGGCCCTCGACCCCGCCCAAGAAGAGCTGATCCACCACACCGGTTTCGGGGCCTCCCGGCTCCGGAACCGGCGTGCCGCTCGCCAGGCTCTTCGCTCTCCCACAGGGCGAAGGGCCGTTTCTCGCGGCGGGTCCGGCGCCTTGCCGCGAACCTCTTGCCGTCTGTGCCCATGCCGGGTGGTCCGGAGGTCCGGGCGCCTTTCCCCGGCCGCTCCGAGAGAGTAGCCTGCCGCCATGCGCATCATCTTCCGCTGCGATCCCGCCTTGATCGACCGGCTCGAGCGGCCGGCTCCGGCCCGGATGATGCTGCCCGACTGGCTCCGCTCCATGCCGTCCGACGCGTTTTCGCATGTTCACGACGCCGACGTGCGCACGGTCAAGCAATGCCCTCCCTTCGTCGACGCGATGGCGCATGGCTTCGTCGTCACGCTGCCTTGCGATGTCACGGTCGGCCAGGGCCGGCTCTCCTGGGACTGGGACCTGCCGCCGCTGTCGGTCGATTCGCATCCGCGGTCGCCGATCTCGTTCCACGTTCCCGCCCAGGTTACCGGCACGCCCTTCCATCGCGGCGACCGGGCGATCGTCAAGTTCAACAGCTTCTGGACGATCGAGCTGGAGCCCGGCTATTCGCTGTTCGCAACCCATCCGGTCAATCGCGACGATCTGCCTTTCCGGCTGCTGACCGGCATGGTCGATTCCGACCGGTTCACCGATGTCGGCATCCTGTTCCCGGCCGTGTGGGTGGCGCAGGACTTCGAGGGGGTCCTGCCGAAAGGCACGCCCGTGGCCCAGTGCTTCCCGGTCTCGCGCGCACCGCTCGACCTGGCATTCGAAGCCTTTTCGCCCGACGACAGCCGGCGCTACGACCGCACGGCGCGCATGCTGATGAGCACGAAAGGCCTGTACAGGAAATCGCTGCGGGCAAAAAGGCCGCGCTCATCCGACAAGGGCGTGCCGCAAAGCGGCGAGATCGAGCCATAATTCGCCCTTGGGCGAGGATGTCATCGCCTGGGCGATGCGGCCGAACGCCGGGGCGTGCATCCGCACCGCCTCGCCATAGGCCGCTTTGGCGGCCTCAAGGTCGCCCATCTCCTGCAGGACCGTCCCGAGGTTGACGACGGCTTCGACAAGAGCGGGATCGACGGCCAGCGCCTCGCGATAGGCGGCGGCGGCAGGGCCGAGATTGCGTGCGTCCTGCAGGCTCGCGCCCAGCAGGAACCAGCCGCGGGAGGAGGTCGGGTCCAGGGTCACGGCCTGCTCGAAGGCGATGGCGGCCTCGCCGGCCCGTCCGAGTTCCCTGAGGACCAATCCCCGCCGCATCGCCGATGCGAAGCTCGGCGCCGCCTCTCCTGCGCGCATGAAGCAGACCAGGGCCGCCTCCAGCTTGTCGAGCTTCAAGAGCGCGTCGCCCAGTTCCTCCCACCCGCCGGCTTCCTGCGGGAAGCGCGCGAGGAGCATGCCGAGCATGGCTTGCGCCCTGGGATTGCCCGCTCGCAGCAAGGCGGCGCAGAGCAGGAACGCCGGCTCGGGGGAAGCGGGCGCCAGGTGAAAAGCCCGCTCGAAGGCCGCGAGGGCCTCGGCATCGTTCCCCATCCTGCGAGCGAGCCGGCCGAAGGCGAGCCATGTCGGGACATGGTCGGGCCTGGCCGCGAGAGAGCGTTGCAGAAGCGCCCTCGCTTCGTGAGGGCGGCCCTGCAGCGGGTCGGCCGGCACCGTCATCACAGCCGGATCGCCGTTGCGAGGCTTGTCCATTGGAGAGCGTTCCCGTGCGTGTCGTGCCGGCCCCGCCCCTCGCATCGAAGAGCAGGGATCTGCCGTTGTCGGCTAGGATTATAGAGCATCGCGCCGCAAAACGAGATCCCTGCGCTCGGCGAAAGCGATGCGGCCCGGGCGTGAGGCCTCCGGGTGCGGGCGCATGCGACGGCCGAAGCTTGCCATTGCAATCGCTCCACATGTCGGCTAGTCTCGATATAACGACCTATAGAGGCGCACGACGGGCGCCAGGTCGGGAGGCAACCATGAGCGACCCCCTCTACAACGTCCTGTTCCTCTGCACCGGCAATTCGGCTCGTTCGATCCTGGCGGAAGCCGTCCTGAACCACGAGGGGCGCGGCCGGTTCAGGGCCTTTTCGGCCGGAAGCCACCCGAAAGGCGCTGTCAATCCCTTCGCTCTTCGCGTGCTGGAGCGCGCCGGCTATCCGACGCAGGGCTTACGCTCCAAGAGCTGGGAGACGTTCGCGGCGCCCGGAGCGCCGGTGATGGATTTCGTCTTCACCGTCTGCGACGATGCGGCCGGCGAAACCTGCCCCCTGTGGCCGGGGCAGCCGATGACCGCGCATTGGGGCATCGAAGATCCCGCAGCCGTCGAAGGCACCGATATCGACAAGGAAAGGGCATTCGTGACGGCGCTGCGCTATCTGAAGAACCGCATCGCCATCTTCACCGCCCTCCCCTTGGCGACGCTCGACGCCGTCGCTCTCGGCTCACGCCTTCGCGACATCGGCCGCGGCGATCTGGCCGAAGCCGGATGATGCCTCCCTTGCGCCTGTCCGACGATCCGCCGGGCCATCGTCCTGTGCTTGTGACACGTCCATGCGTCTTCTATTCTGGCATCATGGACACGCAAGAAACCATCTCGGCCCTCGCGGCCCTCGCACAGGGAACCCGTCTCGACGTGTTCCGCCTGCTGGTTCAACACGAGCCCGAAGGGCTGCCTGCCGGCGAGATCGCCCGGCAGACGGCCGTTCCGCACAATACGATGTCGACGCATCTGGGCATTCTCACGCGGGCCGGTCTGATCCGGCCCGAGCGCAGAAGCCGCCTGATCATCTACCGCGCCGACCTCGACAAGCTCAGGAATGTCCTGGCGTTCCTGCTCAAGGATTGCTGCGGCGGGCATGCGGAGATCTGCGCGCCTTTGATCGCGGATATCTCCGCATGCTGCCCGGCCGAAAGCACCGAAAAGGTTCCCGCCTGATGGACGTCATCATCTACCACAACCCCGATTGCGGCACCTCGCGCAACACGCTGGCGCTGATCCGCAATGCCGGCGTCGAGCCGCATGTCATCGAATATCTCAAGACGCCGCCGGCCCGCGCCCTCCTGCGTCAATTGATCGAGCGCATGGGCATTCCCGTGCGCGCCTTGCTGCGCGAAAAGGGAACGCCCTTCGCCGAGCTCGGCCTGTCCGATCCGGCGCTGAGCGACGACGCGCTTCTCGATGCGATGATGGCCCATCCGATCCTGATCAACCGTCCCATCGTGGTCTCGCCGAAGGGCGTGCGGCTGTGCCGGCCTTCCGAACAGGTTCTCGACCTGCTGCCGCCGCAGCGCGGCGCCTTCGTCAAGGAAGACGGCGAGCGCGTCGTCGACGAGCACGGCCGCCGCATCGGCGCGGCATAGGAACCGACCATGTCCCGCTTCGAACGCTACCTGACCGTCTGGGTCGCCTTGTGCATCGTCGCAGGCGTCGCCCTCGGCCACGCCCTGCCCGGCCTGTTCCAGGCGATCGGCTCACTCGAGCTCGCCAAGGTCAACCTGCCTGTTGCCGTGCTGATCTGGCTCATGATCATTCCCATGCTCATGAAGATCGACTTCGCCGCGCTGAAGACCGTGGGCCGGCACTGGCGCGGCATCGGCGTGACGCTGTTCATCAACTGGGCCGTCAAGCCGTTCTCGATGGCGGCGCTCGGCTGGCTTTTCGTCGGCTACCTCTTCCGCCCCTATCTGCCGGCGGGACAGATCGATTCCTACATCGCCGGCCTCATCCTCCTGGCGGCGGCGCCCTGCACCGCCATGGTGTTCGTCTGGTCGAACCTGACGCGCGGCGAGCCGCATTTCACGCTCAGCCAGGTGGCGCTCAACGACGCCATCATGATCGTCGCCTTCGCGCCGATCGTCGGCCTGCTGCTCGGCCTGTCGGCGATCACCGTGCCTTGGGATACGCTGACGCTCTCGGTCATCCTCTATATCGTCGTGCCCGTGATCATCGCGCAGCTCATCCGGCGCCAGGTCCTCGTTTCCGGCGGCGAGGCCGCCCTCGCCGGCTTGCTGGCGCGGATCGGGCCGGTTTCGCTGCTGGCGCTGCTCGCGACCCTCGTCCTGCTGTTCGGTTTCCAGGGCGAGCAGATCATCGCCCAGCCGGTGGTGATCGCGCTGCTCGCGGTGCCGATCCTCATCCAGGTCTATTTCAACGCCGGCCTCGCCTATGTCCTCAACCGGCTCGCCGGCGAGGAACATTGCGTGGCCGGCCCCTCGGCCCTCATCGGCGCCAGCAACTTCTTCGAGCTCGCCGTCGCCGCGGCGATCAGCCTGTTCGGCTTTCATTCCGGCGCGGCGCTGGCGACGGTCGTCGGCGTGCTGATCGAGGTTCCGGTGATGCTGACGGTGGTGTGGATCGTCAATGGCAGCCGCGGCTGGTACGATCGCGGCGCCCGCCGGTCGGCGCCGTCGGGAGCCCGGCCATGAAGACCGTCGACCTGCCGAATGTCGAGGCCGGGGCCCTCGCTATTCCAACCCTCGGGGATCTGCAGCCGCCGCGTTTCTCCACGCATCCGCCGCGCATTCTCCTGCTCTACGGCTCGCTGCGCGAACGCTCCTACAGCCGCCTGCTGACCTTGGAGGCCGAGCGCCTGTTGCGCCATTTCGGTGCCGAAACCCGGGTATTCCACGCCGACGGCCTGCCACTCCCGGATGCGGCGGCGGCCGATCATCCCAAGGTCCGCGAACTGCGCGAGCTGTCGCTCTGGTCCGAGGGCCAGGTCTGGTGCAGTCCCGAGCGTCATGGCGCGATGAGCGCCGTCATGAAGGCGCAGATCGACTGGATTCCCCTCGCCATCGGGGCGATCCGCCCGACGCAGGGCCGCACCCTCGCGGTCATGCAGGTCAGCGGCGGATCCCAGTCGTTCAATGCCGTCAACCAGCTGCGCATTCTCGGCCGCTGGATGCGGATGATCACCATCCCCAATCAGTCTTCCGTCGCCAAGGCCTTCGAGCAGTTCGAGCCGGACGGCCGGATGAAGCCGTCTTCCTCTTACGACCGTGTCGTCGACGTCATGGAGGAGCTGGTGAAGTTCACGCTGCTGACGCGGGACGTCTCCGCCTGCCTGACGGACCGCTACAGCGAGCGCAAGGAAGCAGCCGCGAAGCTGGAGGCACGGGTCAGGCTCGCCTCGATCTGACGGCCCCGGGACGCGGCTGGTTCTCGCCTGTGCGGAATGTCCCGCCGCAGCGCCCGCTTTCCGGCGCCGGGGTCTCGGTGTTCAGCGCCGCCGCGGACCGCCGTCGATGGACAGGGCCGTGGCGACGAAACGCCTCAGCGCACGATCTGCATGTACCAATCGGGCCGTTTCAGCGGCTGAAACCCCACTTTTGCATACACGGCATGCGCGTCGTCCGTGGCGAGCATCCACCCCTTGACCGTGCTGAGGTCGGGGTGCTCCACGGCAGCCTCCGCAAGCCATCGTCCGAGGCCCTTGCCGCGATGATCCTTGAGGACGAAGACATCCCGCAGATAGGCGAAGAGAGAGCCGTCCGTGACGACGCGGGCGAACCCCGCCTGGTCGCCCCGATCGTCGTAGAGTCCGAAGGGTATGGAGCCGTTGATCGCCTTCACGACCAGTTCCGGCTGGATTCCCGGGGACCAATAGGCCTCCTCGGCGAGGAAACGCGTGATCATGTCCATGTCGAGGCGGCTCCGATCGGTGCTGATCGTGTAGCCGTCCCTGTGCCAATGATAGGAGCGCGTTTCGTTCACCAGCAGGTGCATGCCTCGTCCTCTTTCCGGCGCAGCGTCCCGCACGACTGAGCGGAATAAGGGTATCTTCTGGACCGCGCCGGGCCGACGCGCAAGAGTCGGCTGGCGGCTGAGAGAGGTGCGGTCTCCGAGGCAGAGGCAAGCGATGGGATCTCCATCCAGCCGACGCCGTCACGCCCTCGCCCGGCGGCCGTCAGCCGCCTGCCGGGCAATTGGCGGCCGTGAAGTTCACCAAGTCGCTTTTGTCTTCGGTGAAGCCGTAAGCCTTGATTGTCAGCCTCCCGACCGTCGTATCGTTGCAGAGCATGATCGTGGCCGGCTTCTTACCCCGCAGTCGCATGGCGCAGATGCCGCCAAAGCTCTGGTCCTGGCCTCCGGCGTCGCTGAGAACCTCGACCAGCGACGAACACGTCAAACCGGCCGGGAGGCCGAAACCCGTCAGATCCTGTTCGAACGATCGCGTCCTTTCCGCAATCTCGCTGGGATCGGCGCTATCGCGCGCCCGGCCTTCGGCCGCGATCGCTGGCGTATTGAGCACAATGAGCCCCGTGACGAGAAGGCCTGCAAGTCGGCTATGCATTACGAATTTTCTCCAATGTCGAGTTGGCGTCGTACGGAGGATGGCATTCCGGCTCCGAAAAGCAGCCGCTTCGCGACGAGCAAGGCGACACCGGCGGCAATCTCGCGACGGTCGCGGAGAACCTTCATCGATACCTCCATCGATTATGTGTAACCTTGCCGAATGAAACAGCTCTGAGATGTCCTATGGACGAAGGGAGCGAACAGCTTCAAACCACGGCCCGCGCCAGGGTCGAGAGACAAGCGCTGAACGCCGGGCTGCTGGATGCAGCGTTTGCTGTTATTTCCTATAGCGACTTTGATCGGCGGTTCGGCCCCCTTCCTCACCCGCTTCCGATCGATCTGGATGTCCTGAGAAATCGCTTTTCGGAGAGCGAAATCAGCGACGCCTGTCGCCGGGTGATTGCACTCCTGCAGGACGCCTATCAGGCCGGCGACGATGTGCTCTCGAATCGACTGACATATCCGGAGAGCATCCACAGGCTCCGCCAGGGGCATCCCGGCTTTTCCGAGGAGTGCTACGACAGAACGGTCAACCAGGGCCTCTTCATGGCCCGCTGACGGAGCGGCAAGGCTGACGCTGCGCCCCGACGACGCGATCGGTCTCATGCGTCCGCTCCCCGGATGGCTTCGTCATTACGGCGCCCCTGAGCCGCCGCTGGCCGGATCGGCCAGCGGATAAGCACTGTCCGTCAGGCAGGCGTGCAGCCACGGCGCATCGGTTTCGGCGTTCACGTCGGCATCCAGCCGGGGAAGAGGATGAGCGGGCGGATTGCCCGCCCCGGACGAGACTTTGGGATGAATATTCCAGCTCGCGCTCTGGCCCGATTGGGCCTCGGCGCCCGGACAGGGATTGTCGTCGTCCCCCCCGATCGAACAGGTCGCGATCGTTTTCAACCGGCCGTCGACGACTTCAGCGACCGCATGCTTCTCATAGACGCTGCCGCTCGCCCAATCCTGATCCAGCGTGCAGACCCGATCGCGGTTCTGATAGTGCTGAATGGCGAAGCATCCGTAACTGTAGCGGCCGCCTCCGGGCAGAAAGTCGCAGGAGGTGTCGAAGCCGGCGAAAGCGCCGCCTGTGAACTGTGCCGCGAATTTCTGTTGCTCGAGCATGATCGCGACCAGGCGCGGCAGCTTCGGATCGGTATCGGAGCGGCGGGCCAGATCCCTGGTGCGGTCCTGCATGGCCTGCAGCAGGATTCCGCGGGAGTCCTCGCCGGAGGCGTCGTTCTCGTTCACTTGACCGAGCTGTTCGTCCCGGCGAGACAGCCATCGTTTCTGGCTGGCAACGAGCGCGCTGCGGATCTCCGCGTCCACCGTGGCCTTCAGGATGGTCGCATACGCTTCACCCATGGCGGCGTCGGCCTTCTGAAGCCGCTTGTCGGCACAGATCATATGGTCGATGGGGGTCGAGGCCTTGCGACAGTCTATCGCATGGGCTGGCGACACGAAGACGACGATTGCCAAGACCGCCGCCATCAGAAGGAGACAACGTCCCTGGCAGGACGGCGCCGTTCGAAGCCGCTACGGTCGAGCACATTCGCGCCGCGGGACGGGCGCGCAGCGCCACACTGATCGGCGGCGCGCGATCGTAAGCGTACGGCCGCCGACGCCGACTATCGCTTCGTCCCGCTTCAGGGGTGTCCACCATCCCTGAAGTGGACACTTCCTGTCCGATCGCTGTGCTCATACTCGCGATATCGCCTGCATCCGGGACCGCCGGCAAGACGCGGTTCACGGCACGCTTACTACTGCGCCTGGTGCGTTGCGTTGATTGGAGCGCAAAAAGCCCTCGTCCGGTTTCATACGGACGAGGGCTTTGTTGGAATCGTTGGTTGCGGGGGCACGCTGCGACCGCTGGCATAAAAGCGGTAGTGCTTTGATTTTGCTCGTCTTTGATGAAATCGAGAATCCCGAACAGCTCGCCGCGTAGCTCGGCATGGACTTCGCCGCGCTTCTCGCCGGGGGTGAGCACGATCTCCCCGATCAGCGAGCGCAGCGCTTCCGCCGCCTGCCGACCGCCGTCCGGGTCGTCGAGCGCTTCGGTGAAGCGATCGATGCGCAGCCGGTAGGCGTTGGCGATGTTGGGGTGAACGTCGGGAATGTCGACCGGAGCCTGCGACAGGCGTTCGCCGATCTCCGCCTTCTGCCGTTCGAGGTCTTCCATCCGCGCCTTCATCGACGGCTGATAGAGGCCGTCCTCGATCGCCGCCATGATCCCGGCTATCGCCTTGTCGATCTTGACGAGCGCTCGGCGATCGACCTCGGCCTGCGCCCGGCGGTCGTGGTTCAGCCGGTTCATCTCTTCGGCATAGGCGCGAACCGCCGCCGCGACGGCCTCCGACGACACCAGCTTCTCCTTGAGACCGGCGAGCACACGCGCCTCGATCTTGTCGCGGGTGATGGTGTGGTTGTTGTCGCAGGTGCCGCGCCGATGATGGTTGAGACAGCCATAGCGGTTCGGCGTGATGATGCCGAACTTGCCGCCACAACAGCCGCAGGTGAGCAGCCCGGAAAGAAGGGAGACCGGCCGGTTCGCCAGATGCAGCCGCTTCATCCGCCCTTCCAGCGTATTGGCCGGGTTGGGGCCGAACAGCGCGGAGATCTGCTTCTGCCGCGCCCGGGCGGCGCTCCAGAGCGCATCATCGACGATCCTGAGATGCGGCACTTCCGTCCTGATCCAGGCGCTTTCCGGGTTGGGACGCGAGACGCGCTTGCCGGTCGACGGGTCCTTGACGAAACGCTGGCGGTTCCACACCAGCACACCGGCATAGAGTTCGTTGTTGACGATGCCGGTGCCGCGCGTGACGTGACCGCGAATGCTGGTGTCGCCCCAGGCGCGGCCGAGCGGACCGGGAACGCCCTCGCGATTGAGATCGACCGCAATCGCCTTCGGGCTCTTGCCGCTGGCGAAGTCCCGGAAGATACGGCGGATGGTGTCGGCCTCTTGCGGGATGATTTCCCGGTCGCCCCGGATCGGCTCGCCCGCCGCGTCGAACCGCTTCACCACCTTGTAGCCGTAGCAGAGGCCGCCGCCGGCCTTGCCCTTCTCGACGCGACCGCGCAGGCCGCGATGGGTCTTCATCGCGAGGTCTTTGAGGAACAGCGCGTTCATCGTGCCCTTCAGGCCGACATGCAGTTCGGAGATTTCTCCTTCGGCCATGGTGACGATGGTGATACCGGCGAACTTCAGATGCTTGTAGAGCGTCGCCACGTCGGCCTGATCGCGGCTGATGCGGTCGAGCGCCTCGGCCAGCACGATCTTGAATTCACCGCGCTGGGCGTCACGGATGAGGCGCTGGATGCCCGAGCGCAACACCGTGCTCGCGCCCGAGATCGCCGCATCCTCATAAGACCCGACGATCTCCCAGCGTTCCCGGCGCGCGTGCTCGCGGCAGATCCGGAACTGGTCTTCGATCGACGCCTCGCTCTGATTGTCGGAGGAATAGCGGGCATAGAGCGCGACGCGGGGGGCAAGATGGCGGGTCATGGCGTCTCCGGTAAAGGTCGGTCAGTCCTCGTCGGCCTCGCCGTCGCCGGTCCCGGCGCTGCGAGGCTGGTTGTCGTTGTCGGCGCGCAGCCGCTCGAAGTCTTCCCGCGCCATTTGACGGCCGATCAGCCGGGCGATGTCGAGCACCACCCGGTCCAACCGCTGCGACGGGCCGGCGGCATCAATCTCGCCGCCCGGTTCCCGACCGTTGTCGTTGGCCGGGGGCGATCGCATCAGTGGTCGTTTGCTGTCGTCTACCATGCCACTTCTCGCCCTGCTTTTGGAGACAAACAGGCATGAAGCGACAGCAAAATCGGGCTGTGAAAATGTATAATACGGTCGGAGAGCCACAGCGAAGAAACGTCGGCAATCGGCGGTCATCCGCCGATCTCAACCCTGCGGTTTCTCCGACAGATCGGAGAAGTTCTTGATCTTGACGGCGTGGTCGGGGAAGCGGGCGACGATTTCCAACTCCCCGCCCATCGCTTCGATGAAGCGGCGCAGGGTGCTGACATACATGTCCGCGCGCTTCTCGATCTTGGCGACCGAGCCCTGATTGATCTGGAGTGTCTGGCCGATTTCCTCCTGCGACAGCTTCATGGCTCGCCGCATCTCGCCGAGGTCCATTTCCGCGCCGAGGCGCACGGCCTCCGCTTCGGCCGCCGCCTGCGCCGCCGGTGTCATGCGGGCGCGAAGCTCCGCGAAGGTTCTCCTACCGGCCATCGTCCTTTTCCTTTTCCAGTTCGGCCAGATGCTCGTCATAGAGAGCATCGGCCACCGGGATCATCGTTTCGTAGAAACGCTTGTCGCCGGTCTTGTCGCCCCCGATCAGCAGGATGGCCGAGCGGCGCGGATCGAAGGCATAGAACACCCGCATGGGCTTGCCTCCACTCTGCACGCGCAGTTCCCGCATATGGGCGTGGCGCGAACCGCTGATGCCGCTCGAATAGGGAAACGGCAGATTGGGGCCGCGCTGTTCCAGCTTGCGGACGTGGGCGTCGATGCTGATCTGCTCGGACTCGGCGAGGCCGTCCCACCAAGCGCCGAACTCGTCCGTATATTCGACCGGCCATTGCATGAGGGAATATTATTCCATAAAGAGACTTTCAACAAGAGCCTTATCAGAGGCCCCCGCCGCCGCTCGCCCTTCGGTCGGCATTGGAGCGCTGGCGCTCACAATCCGTCCTGGTCTGCTTGGAAAGCCCTTGCCGGACCGGGGACAGGCAGTCAGGGCTGGCGCGGCACGCGCCACCGCGTAGCGGCTCGGCCTTGACGGGCTGGAACCGGTCTGGCCCCATCGGCAAAGCAGGCAAACTCGTCGTCAACACCCAGGAGGGAATTCCGATCAGGCAGGCTGAAAGCATAGACTACCAATCGGCAGAGCAAGACCGTATTCGTGGCGTGATTGCATTTTGCGAGGTCCCAGATTGACTTACTGCATCGTATCGACGCACGACCATTCCGAGCTTGTGCCTGTGACCGGGCGCTGGCGTTGGCAAGGCTTTTTCAAGGAGCGGGGCATCGCTTTGCAGGACGTGCTCCGATATGAGCGTGAGCGCGCGTCCAGTCGTGAGCACCTTCCACGCACCTTTGTTCTATTGGAGGAACGCGAACCCGTCGGAATGGTGACTCTGGCGGAGAACGATCTGGAGATCAGACCCAACCTCAATCCCTGGCTGGCCGATTTGTATGTTGCCGAGCCGTTCCGGGGACGCGGACACGGTTTGCGCCTTGTGCAGGGACTGGAAGCCAAGGCAAGAGAAAAGGGGATCGACCGACTATGGCTTTTCACGACCGGCGCGGCCAAGCTCTATGCGAAGGCGGGTTGGATTGCGGTCGAAACGGTCACGAGACAAGGTGATGCGATGACGATCATGAACCGCGAGTTCTAAGGGCGCAGTTCGGTCGAACCGACCATCCTTTTCTTCGCCATGTTAATAGTCTCCAAAAATCAGAATTTCCGCGACATGAGATCTTCAACACGGCACAGAGGGTTATTCTTAGAGACCTGCATTACACCTGCCTTGTACCTTGAAAACGCCACATAAATATTGCCTTCGGAACGACGTCATCATCTCTGCGAAAATTCTACTCCGCTTTCCTGTTAATAACCGAGCCGCAGGGCAAGACTTCCAGACTACGTCGGTCCATTTGCGCCAGCACCTCGCTAAAGCCAAAGCGGGGGTGCCATCCAAGCGCACGCTCGGCCTGAGCGGAATCATATACGCGGTCGATGGAGCTTGGGAGGCTCCACCCTCTCCGGTCGAACTCGGCGGCAAGAGCTGGTGCACGCAGCCTGACAAGGGATTCCGCGTCCGAGGCCAAAGTCGGGCAATCCTGCATTGCGAAAGGGGTGGCGGCCGAGATGATATAGCGCCGGAAGTGCGGCCCGCCGTTCGTCAGCGCGGCCAAGTGGGCATCGGCCACGTCCCGAACATCAACCCCACGATGTAGCCGATAGGTAGCCATCACATCGCCCGGCTCCGGAAAGCTGCGGGACATGCGCAAAACCCGCACGGCCAATTCAGAACAGGCCATGCCTTCCAGAAGGCGCTCGGCTTCGAGTTTCGTCCGATGATAGATGCTCTTCGGTAGAGGGGTCGTATTCTCGTCTATCCATGTGCATGAGCCGGGAGAAACAGCACGCCCATATAAGGCTGTCGTGCTGGTGAAGATCAGCCGTTTCACGCCAGCGGCAATCGCCACCTTTACGACAAGTCGGGTTCCCTCCACGTTGATGCGCTGAAACTCCTCATCTGGAATAATACCGACATGCGGAGCATGGAGCGCAGCCGTATGGATAACGGCATCCACGCCCTTCAAAGCGGAGTATAGTAGCGCTTCGCTGGCGAAGTCTCCGACGACATGGGTGGTGGAAAAGGGAGAGCGATCGACCCCAACGACCTTGTGTTGCTCCGCCAAGGCCCTGAAAATGGCCCGACCGACCCGTCCGGAACTACCCGTAAGCACTATGCGCATGTGAAACTTTCAAGAAAGTCTGTCGCAAAACTCCCGAACTTTGTCGGTCTTTCGCGCTCGATACCCACTCCGGTGCAGAATAGGGACTTCCGCGATAATGGCAACGTCCGCCGAGATCTCGACCCGGCCGGAACCCAAAGCGCCAAGAATGCTGCCCGGCTCGCGCGCGACCCCGATGAAGCGCCAAGCGTGGAAAAGAGGGCCGACACCCAATCCGTTGTTCGTGCCGTCTCCTGCGTCACCGCCTCTCGCCGCCTTCGCTCCCCGGCCGCCATTTCACGGGATCGGCGATCCATCGGTCGACGTCGGATTCGTGCCAGCCGGAGCCGTTGGTGCTGATCCTGAGCTGGGCCGGGAACGTGCCCTCGGCGATCTTGCGGTAGAGCGTGGATCGGGACAGACCGGTCCTGGCGAGGACGGTTTTGAGACGGATGATACGGTCTGGTTCTCGCATGGTGGCGATGCCTCGCACTGGCGGTTCCTGACGGCTCCCGAGCCAGAGGGAGCAAGGAATTATCTTTGTGCAAGAAATATTTAGCGTCAGAGTACCATAGCGAAGTAAGGGCAAGAATCGGCTGTTTCGAGAGCCCGGTTTTTTGTCTGAGCCGCCCGAATCAGCCCTCAGACTTCGCTCCCGGCGACGCGGAAGCGATCCGTCAATACAAGCCATCGCCTGAGAGAGCCGCGAGATTTATTCATCGCTCGACGCAGGACCAGCACGGGCACTTTTCGTTGGATTTGGAGTAAGCCCGCGTCGGAAGTCAGAGCTTCTGTACGATGTCTTCCTTTGGCAGATGATTCAACGGAAGCGGCGCTTGCGCCTTCACGGTCTGGATGGCGGAGTTGCTGCGGATATCGCAGCCCCCCGGCATCTTGAGCAGCGTCTCGAGCAGAAAGCGCTCATAGCCCGCCAGATCCCTTCATCGCGTCCTACGCCGGAGCTGGCGATCCCAAGGCTGCGGCAAACTATTTGCGCAAGCCAAGTCCCGCCGGCACGCCCTTGATCGAGTGGTCCGGCACCGGACTGATTCAGCCGGGGTTTCAGAAGCGTTTCGAGGCCAAGGACGGGAAGTTGGACGAGGTCGCCGATTGATGGATTGGCCTATTGCTGCGCTTTGGTCGCACCCTCGCAACCTGGATCCCAAGAGACGAGTGGTGACCTGAGAACATACCTTCAAGCGAAAAATCGATCATAATGTGGCGCACCGGAACCGCTTTTTGTTTGCGAGGTGACGAGCTCGTCTCCTGCGTACGGAGCGGATGCGACCTGTTTTCGTAGCCGTTCGACAAAACAGCTCACCACCTATTGACATGGCGCCATAAATTGTCACTAAATGTAGACATCGTGGTTCTTCCTAGTCTGTTAAGACGTGGAAGCTAAGAGGGAAGTCGGTGCGCTCTATCGCAAGGCCGGCGCTGCCCCCGCAACTGTAAGTGGCGAGTTCTTGTTCAGCCATGTCACTGAGGCCGCAAAGCCTTGGGAAGACGTACAAGGATGATGACCCGCGAGCCAGGAGACCTGCCGCGACACTATGTACGTCCACGGGCGGGGTGTTCCGGTGAGGCGCTTGCTTTGGGCGGCATGTGCCTCCCGTGTCGTGGCACGCGTCCGCCTGCTCTCCGTCCCCACATTCATCGGGGATGATGATGCCAGCTACAGCCGAACGCCATGACAATGGCAACCACAGACCTTACACGACGGCCCCTGACGTTGAGGCGGTCGCTAGCGCGCCCGGCTATCAGCTCATCCGCCGCAATGGCGCGGTGACGCCGTTCGATACCGCCAAGATCGCGGTCGCCTTGACCAAGGCGTTTTTGGCCGTAGAAGGGCCGTCCGCCGCCGCATCCCGCCGCATCCACGACATCGTCGCCGGGCTGACCGACCAGATCGTGGCGAACCTAACCCGCCGCCCCGGCATCGGCCGGACCTTCCATATCGAGGATGTGCAGGACCAGGTGGAACTGGCCCTGATGCGCGGGGAGTATCACAAGGTCGCCCGGGCTTATGTGCTCTATCGCGATGAGCGGGCGCGGGAACGCGCGAAGGCCCTCGCCGCGGCCCATCCGGCTGGTGATGTCACCGTCGTGCTGCATGTGAGGACCGCCGACGGCGCACGGGTGCCACTGGATGCCGGCCGCCTCTCAATCGTCATCGGCGAGGCTTGCACTGGGCTCGACGGCGTCTCGCCCGACGCGGTCCTCACGGAGGCGCAACGCAATCTCTATGACGGTATCACGCTCGACGAACTGGCACAGGCCCCCATCCTGGCGGCGCGCACACTGGTGGAGACCGAGCCCAACTATTCCAAGGTCAGTGCCCGCCTGCTGCTCGACAAGCTGCGCCGCGAGGCTCTGAGCTTTGTCGCCGGCCGGCCGGAACAGGCGACGCAGGCGGAGATGGCGGAACGTTACGGCGACTATTTCTGCGCCTATGTGAAGACCGGCATCGCCAACGAACGGCTCGATCCCGAACTCGACCGCTTCGACCTCGCCCGACTTGCTGCCGCGCTCGAACCTGCGCGTGACCTCGAGTTCGATTATCTCGGCTTCCAGACGCTCTACGACCGCTACTTCCTGCACATGCGTGGAAATCGCTTCGAGTTGCCCCAGGCCTTCTTCATGCGGGTCGCCATGGGGCTGGCGCTGCGCGAGATCGACAGGGAGGCGCGAGCCATCGAATTCTACGACCTGCTCTCCTCCTTTGATTTCATGGCCTCGACGCCGACCTTGTTCAACGCCGGCACGCTCCGGCCGCAGCTCTCCTCCTGCTTCCTGACCACGATCGCCGACGACCTCGACGGCATTTTCAAGGCGGTGAAGGACAACGCCTTGCTCGCCAAGTATTCCGGCGGGCTCGGCAATGACTGGACGCCGGTGCGCGGCCTCGGGGCCTACATCAAGGGCACCAACGGCGAGAGCCAAGGTATCGTGCCATTCCTGAAAGTGGCCAACGATACCGCCATCGCGGTCAACCAGGGCGGCAAGCGCAAGGGGGCGGTCTGCGCCTATCTCGAGACCTGGCATGTCGACATCGAGGAGTTCCTTGACCTCCGGAAGAACACCGGCGACGACCGCCGCCGCACCCACGACATGAACACCGCCAACTGGATTCCCGACCTGTTCATGCAGCGGGTGGAGGCCGGGGGGCAATGGACCCTGTTTTCGCCCGACGAAGTGCCGGACCTGCACGACCTCTATGGCAAGCCGTTCAAGACGGCCTACGAGACCTATGAGGAGAAGGCCGGACGCGGGGAGATCAAGGTGTTCAAGCGGGTGGCGGCAGTCGACATCTGGCGCAAGATGCTGACCATGCTGTTCGAGACTGGACACCCTTGGATTACTTTTAAGGACACATGCAATCTAAGATCACCGCAAAGCCATGTCGGCGTGGTGCATTCCTCGAACCTGTGTACCGAGATCACGCTGAACACCTCCGCCGACGAGGTCGCGGTCTGCAATCTCGGCTCGGTCAACCTCGCGGCCCATGTCAGGGTGGACGGGCTCGATCAGGCGCGGCTGGCGAAGACGGTGAAGACCGCGATGCGGATGCTCGACAACGTCGTCGACATCAATTTCTACACCATCCCCGAAGCGCGCCGCTCGAACCTGCGCCACCGCCCGGTGGGGCTTGGACTGATGGGGTTCCAGGATGCGCTTCAGACGCTGCGCCTGCCGGCGGCTTCGGACGCAGCCGTCAGCTTCGCCGACACCTCCATGGAGGCGATCAGCTTTTATGCCATCTCCGCTTCGGTCGATCTCGCCGCCGAGCGCGGACACTATCCGAGCTTCGAGGGGTCGCTCTGGTCGAGGGGCATCCTGCCAATCGACTCGCTGGAGATACTCAGCGAGGCGCGCGACGGCGATGTCGAGCTCGACCGTTCCTCGACGCAGGACTGGGCGGGACTGCGCCAGCGCGTCAAGACGACGGGCATGCGCAACTCGAACTGCATGGCGATCGCGCCGACCGCGACGATCTCGAACATCGTCGGCGTCTCGCAATCGATCGAGCCGTCCTACAGTCATCTCTACGTCAAGGCGAACATGTCGGGCGATTTTACCGTCGTGAACGCCGGCCTTGTTCGCGACCTGAAGGCGCGCGGGCTCTGGGACGAGGTCATGGTCTCCGACCTCAAATACTATGACGGCAAGGTCAGCGGGATCGACCGCGTGCCGGACGATCTCAAGGCGCTCTACGCCACCTCCTTCGAGATCGAACCGAGATGGCTGATCCGCGCCGCCGCGCGCCGGCAGAAATGGATCGATCAGGGCCAGTCGGTCAATCTCTACATGGCCCAACCCTCGGGCCGGAAGCTCGACGAAGCCTATCGCCTCGCCTGGCGGCTGGGTCTGAAGACGACCTATTACCTGCGCGGCCTCAGCGCCACCCATGTGGAAAAGTCCACCCTGAAGGGCACGGACGGCAAGCTCAACGCTGTCGCGGTCGGCGGCACGTCGGCCACCCCCATCCTGGTCGAGATGCCGCCAGTCAACGGCCCGACCGTGCCGAACGCTTGCTCGCTCGATGATCCCACCTGCGAAGTCTGCCAGTGAGCGGCCTTAACCGAGGACCCATGACGATGCCCGACTGGTCAGACCCGAACCCGCCTGCCGCTTTCCCCATCCTTCGCCCTGCCGCGCCTCCGCCCGCCGATGCCACCGGAGATGCCACTGGCCTTGGCGACATCGACCGCTCCGGCGGTCGCGTGAGCGTCGATGAGAAGCGGATGATCAACTGCCGTGCCGACGTCAATCAGCTGCTTCCGCTCAAGTACAAGTGGGCCTGGGAAAAGTATCTCTCCGCCTGCAACAACCACTGGATGCCCACCGAGGTCTCTATGCAGGCCGACATCTCGCTGTGGAAATCGCGCGACGGGCTGACAGAGGACGAGCGCCGCGCCATCAAGCGCAACCTCGGCTTCTTCACGGCATCGGAAAGCCTCGTCGCCAACAACATCGTACTGGCCATTTACCGTCACCTGACCAACCCCGAATGCCGGCAATATCTGTTGCGCCAGGCATTCGAGGAAGCGGTGCACACCCACACCTTCCAGTACATCGTGGAAAGCCTCGGCCTCGATGAGGGTGAGCTGTTCAACATGTATCGAGAGGTGCCGTCCATCACGGACAAGGCCGCCTGGGCGCTGAAGTACACCCAGACCCTCGACGATCCGACATTCGAGACCGGGACGCCGCAGGCGGATCAAAAGTTTCTGCGCGATCTCGTCGCCTTCTACGTCGTGTTCGAGGGCATGTGGTTCTACACCGGGTTTGCGCAGATCCTGTCGCTCGGCCGACGCAACAAGATGGTCGGCATCGCCGAGCAGTATCAGTACATCCTACGCGACGAGAGCATCCACCTCAACTTCGGCATCGACGTCATCAACCAGATCAGACACGAAAATCCGCATCTGTGGACGGCGCAATTCCAAGACGAGGTGCGCGGGATGTTGAAAGAAGCCGCCGCACTCGAAGCCGCCTATGGACGGGATACCATGCCGCGCGGTTTCCTCGGCCTCAACGCCGCGCTCTGTGAGCAATACATGCACTTCATCACCAACCGCCGCTGCGCCCAGCTCGGTCTCGCATTCGTCTTCGGAGAGGCCGAGAATCCGTTCCCGTGGATGAGCGAGACGATGGACCTGAAGAAGGAGAAGAACTTCTTCGAGACCCGCGTCATCGAATACCAGAATGGCGGGACCCTCGCCTGGGACTGATCGTGTTGTCAAAAGATACGTTATAACATAACATTCTGTCTTGGTGCAGCTGGTTCGTCCAACGCACGCCCATCACTCTCCGGAACAGAAAGGACCCCGTATGCTCATCCATACCGTCATGAGGTTTTCCGCGCTCCTGAGCGCCGTTGCCCTTTTCGGTCTCCCGTCATCTGGGGCATTCGCCGGGCCGACCCGTTATCCGCTCACCCTCGACAATTGCGGTCACGCGATCACGTTCAAACAAGCTCCTTCGCGTACGGTCGCCATCGGCCAGGGCAGCGCGGAAATCCTCTACATGCTCGGTTTATCCGACCGGATGGTCGGCACGGCGCGTTGGATCGCCCCCGTCCTTGCGGAATACGAGGCTGTCGACGCCAAGATCGAGCGCCTCTCCAAAGACAATCCGAGCTTCGAGAAGGTCCTGTCGAAAAAACCGGACTTCATCACCGCCCAGTTCCTGTGGCAAGTCGGCCCCAAGGGCGAGGTCGCCAAGCGCGAGCAGTTCGAGGAACTCGGCATCCCCGTCTACATCTCGCCATCGGACTGCACCGGCAAGAACAATGCAGGTGTCAGTGACGGCTCACGCGTCGCGGCCTTTTCACTGGACCTGATCTATCGCGAGATCCGAGATCTCGCCCGGATCTATGACGTTCAGGGGAGGGGCGAGGCAGCCGTCACCAGCCTCGAGGCACGAGTGGTGGCAGCACGCACCAAGATCGCAGCGGCCAGCGGCCAGGTGTCTGCCGTCTTCTGGTTCTCGAGCCCGAAAGACGGCGATCCTTACGTCGCCGGCCGAAAGGGTGCACCAGCCTACATCATGTCGGTGCTCGGCCTGCGCAATGTGATTGAAGCCGATGACGAGTGGCCGAATGTCGGCTGGGAGACCATCGCCAAAGCCGATCCGACGATCATCGTCGCCGGAAAGCTGGATCGTCAGCGCTTTCCGCTCGACGCCATCGAAGCCAAGCGCAGGTTTCTCGCTACCGATCCCGTCACCAGCCTGATGCCGGCGGTCAGGAACGGCCATGTCTTCGAACTCGACGCGCAGGCCATGAACCCGACGCTGCGGACCATCCAGGGCATCGAGGTCGTCGCCGAGGCCATTGCTTCGGCGGGGCTCGCCCGGTGATGGTCATCCTCGGGCATCTCGTGGGACGGGCGGGCGCTGCTGTTCTGGCGCTCGCTCTTCTCGTCGCCGCACTCTGGCTCGGAGCAGCTATCGGAGAGACCGAGATACCCTTTCCCGTCGTCGCAAAGACGGTGGCGAACCGTCTGTTCGGCGCTGGCTACCCCTTGGAGCCCCTCGACGAGGGTATCGTGTGGAGCTACCGCCTCAGCCGCGCGGTGGTGGCTGCCTCCTGCGGCTCGGCGCTTGCGCTCTCCGGCGCGGTGTTGCAAGCGCTCCTGCGCAATCCGCTCGCCGATCCCTATATCCTCGGCATTTCCGCCGGCGCATCGGCGGGAGCCGTGTCGGTGGCGATCCTCGGAGTCGGCGGTGGCTTGTTGGCGCTGCCGGTCGGTGCCTTCATCGGGGCGCTCGTCGCCTTAGCGTTCGTCAGCCTGCTCGCCCTCAGGGCCGGGCGGGGAACAGGTACCGTCATCCTTGCCGGCGTCGCCGGGTCGCAGCTTTTCCACGCACTCACCTCCTTCATCATCACCAAGGCGGCGAGCGCCGAACAGACGCGCGGCATCATGTTCTGGCTGCTCGGCAATCTTTCCGGCGTGCGCTGGCCGGATGTCCATATTGCGGTTCCGGCGGTGCTCTCTGGTCTCCTCGTCTGCCTCTGGCACGCGCGGGCACTTGATGCCTTCACGTTCGGTACCGCCTCGGCCGCCTCTCTCGGCATCCCGGTGCGGCGGACCTATGTCCTGCTGGTCGCGACTTCGGCGATGATGACGGCGGTGATGGTTTCGATCGTCGGCTCGATCGGCTTCGTCGGTCTCGTCATTCCACATGCGGCGCGGATGGTGGTGGGTCTTCGGCACATCGTGCTCCTGCCAGTGGTGGCGCTGATCGGAGCAGTGTTCATGATTATCGCCGACATCGTCTCGCGCACGCTCATCCCGGGCCAGGTTCTGCCGGTCGGAGTGATCACTGCGCTCGTCGGTGCTCCGGCCTTCGCCCTTCTCCTGGCGCGCGGGGGGAGCCGCTCATGAGACTCTCCGTCCGCAACGTTTCCTGGTCTGCCGGCAGCACCCGGATCTTGCGCGACGTGTCGCTCGACGTCGCCCAGGGTGAATTTCTCGGCATCATAGGTCCCAACGGCTCGGGAAAGACCAGTCTGCTCGCGCTTCTTTCCGGCATCCGGCGACCTCAGATCGGCGAGATTCTACTCGACGGTGCACCGCTCGCTGGCTTTGGACGCCGCACAGTGGCGCGCTGCATCGCTCTGGTCGAGCAGCAGGCCGAGACCACTGAGCACATCACCGCACGGCAAGCGGTCGAACTCGGTCGCACGCCCTATCTCGACGCGCTCTCGCCGTGGTCGGCGGTTGATGCGACGATCGTCGACGCCGCGCTCCAGGCTGTCGACATGGCCCACCTGGCCGACCGCTTCTGGCATACGCTTTCGGGCGGCGAGCGCCAGCGAGTGCACGTTGCCCGCGCGCTCGCCCAAGAGCCGAAGATTCTGCTCCTCGACGAGCCGACCAATCACCTCGACATCGGCCATCAGATCGCTCTACTCGATCTCGTTCGGCAACAGCGACTGACCGTCGTCGCAGCCCTGCACGACTTGAATCACGCGTCGATGTTCTGCGATCGGATCGCCGTCCTGCGTGGCGGTACATTGCTGACCATCGGGGCTCCGCAAAATGTGTTGACACCGTCGCTCATCAGCGAGGTCTTCGGCGTCGATGCTGTGATCGAAGACCATGGCGCGGAAGGGTGCGCGATCCGCTTCCGGCCGGACGGCGCGCCGTGCAGACCCCATCGGGCGACCTGATTTGTTGGAACGGCCGTCGGGCCCGCTAAAATCGGCCCTGATTTTCGTGCTGAAAGCACAGGGGAAAAGTGAATGAAACGGATCAACCGCGACCTCAAAGAGGAAATTCGCGACTATTGGTCGAAACGGTCCGAGACCTTCGATCTTGCCTTTGGTCACGCTATCGCGGCGGGACCGGAGTTGGATGCTTGGGCCGCTGCCGTCAAACAAGCCCTTGGCCCTCAGCCACGCCGCGTTCTCGAACTCGCCTGCGGCACGGGAGAGGTGACCGGTGTCCTTCTCGGCCTCGGTCACGAAGTGACCGCACTCGACTTTTCCGAGGCGATGCTGACGGTCGCCCGCCGCAAGCACGCCGGCCACAAGAAGGTCCGTTTCATTCTCGCCGACGCGGAAAGCACTATGGAAGATGAAGCAAGTTATGAAGCAATCATTTGCCGTCATCTCGTGTGGACGCTGACGGAACCCGAACAGGCCTTCTCCGACTGGCGGCGGATCTTGAGGCCTGGTGGTCTTCTGCTGATCTTCGATGGCGACTGGGCGCGGCCGACGCTCATGGGCCGGGCGGCATCGCTCGTCATCCACGTGATCGACCTGTTGGTCGGCGCGGATCCCCATCATGGCGGCATGAGTGATCGCCACGCCGCGATCATGGCGCAATTGCCTTTCGGTGGCGGACTGACGACCAAACGTCTCGTCCCCATGCTGGCCGATGCCGGCTTCGCCGATATCGAGCTTTCTTCTCAGTGGACCATTGCGGTCGCTCAACGCAAGCACGCCACGCTCCGCAACAAGTTGCGGACTTTGATTTACCGGCGCTTCATCCTGTCGTGCAGGAAGAGCGGTGAAGCAGCCGGTTCACTGCGCCCGCATGTGGATCGACGGCACGGTTGAAGTCGATCTGCTCCTCGACGGTGCCGCCCTCGACTATCAGGAAGAAACCGCCGGGATCCTTGGAGATCACATCGAGGGCACCGCCGCGGCCCATGGTGGCGAGATCGAGCTTACCGCTGGCGAGCGCCTCAAGGTCGGCGCGGGTTTCGATCAGCCTGTACTGGGTTTCACCCGCCTTGAGCCTGCCCCAGGTATCGCGGCCACCGACATACAGGAAGGCCTTGTCGTCCTTGGGTTCGACGGCCTTGCTCTGCAACCGCCGGAACGGCGTGATTGAGCGCCGAGGACTCGGCATCCCCGGCGATGCCTCCTGCTGGCTGTTTCTGACAGCTCCCGAGCCAGAGAGAACAAGGAATTATCGTTGTACAAGAGGGTTTTGAGTGCCGTCGTACGGTGGCGTGGAGACGGCGGCAGATCGGATGGGTTCAAATCCCGATGCCGCGTCCGCGCCCGAGGTCGATACCCGCATGGAAGGCGATTTCATCGCCGAGTCGGCGGCCCGAGTCGAAGGCGATGCCGAGTTCTCGCTTGCGGTTGGCGAGCAGCGACTCCATCTGCGGGTCGCGTTTCAGGCTGTTCGCCATATCGCCCATTTCGGCGCGCGTGGCCTTGTAGCCGGACATGTCGCCGACCTGATATTGGTGCTGGCTGGCCTGACCAAGTTTCTGCCAGCGTTCCACGAAATGGTCGGCACGCCGGGAAAGGCCGACAGCCGGATCGGCGTCACGCCCGGTGCGGATTTCGGCTTCGAGTTGAAGCGCCCGAATGGTGCGGGCGATACGACCCGATCCGGCTTCGCGTGCGAGGCTGTTGTCCTTGGAGTAGGCCGCCTCCGCGTCCTGCCATCCATTCGGGCGCACCGCATCGAACGCCTGTCGTGCCGCGCCGAGTTCGCGACGCGCCTCGTTGGAGGGGTCAAGCCCCTGGCGTTTGGCCTCGATGATCGCGTCGGCTGCACGGGCATGGCGGACCAGCGCATCGGTGCGGACCTGGCGCAGCGCCGCTTCCGGGTCCGCCGCAACGCCCCGCTCCAGCGCATCCGTCTTTCGCTGGACCTCCGCCGCCTCTCTTTCCGGCCCTCCCTTGCTCTGGTCCGGCGCAGCGTCCTTGCCCGATACCGGCTCGGACGGGGAGCCCGTGGTGAGGCGCAGGCCGTCGAAGATGCCGCGCACCTTCTCCGGCACTTTCCTGACAATTTCGACGACCCGCTCGCGGAAGCTGATTCCCCGCCGCTCGGCGTAGCTCCGGGCCGGATCGGACTGCGCCGGTTCGATCCGCTCATAGTCCGAGGCCATGTCCTTGGCCCGGTCGCGCGACAGGGTGCGGACGAGCCGGTCCTGATCGGCGAAGTCGTCGCGGCCGTAATGCAGCTCCATGCCGTCGCGGTGCCGCGACAGCGCGACATAGCTGCCGTGGGCGTCCAGCCCCGGCGTCGCCAGCACATGGGTGCGGTCCACCGTCAACCCTTGAGCCTTGTGGATGGTCGCGGCATAGCCGTGGTCGATACGGTCGTAGTCCTTCAGGTCGAACGAGACATTGCGCCCGTCGTCGGTGCGCACGCTCATGCTCTGCGCACTGACGGTCTCGATGGTGCCGAGCGTGCCGTTCTTGACGCCAAGCCCGCGCTCGTTCTGCAAGAACATCACCCGGTCACCGCTGGCAAAGGACCGTTCGCCACGCTCGCCGTTCATGCCGCGCTGAATGGTGACGTGCACATCGTCGCCCAGTCCTCCGGCCTCCCGCATTTTTTCCCGCGCGGCCTCGTTCAGTTCCCGCACTTCGTCATTGGTGTGGGTGAGGATGATGCGGCTCTTGTCGGGGGACGCCTGCCGATCGCGGTCCCAGCCCTCGATCAGATCGTTCCGCGCCCCTTCGCGGGTTGCCGCCTCGTGCACCCTGTCATGGGCGCGATAGGCATCGATCGCATTGCCAGTTCGGCCGGTCGCCAGATCGCGCGTCGCGGCGCGCTGCCAGTCCTCGCGCTGCCGGCGCACTTCATGGATTTCGACACCGCCATGCCGTTCGTGAATCGACCGGAACGCCGCGCCCGCCTCGATGGACTGCAACTGCTGCGGATCGCCGACCAGCACCACCTTTGCACCCGCCTCCGCCGCATGCGACAGCACCCGTTCCAACTGGCGCGTGCCGACCATGCCTGCCTCGTCGATCACCAGCACATCGCGGGAGCTGAGCATGTCGCGGCCCTGCTGCCAGCCATGTTCCAGGCTGGCAATGGTGCGCGAGGCGATGCCCGATCCGCTTTCGAGGTTTTCCGCCGCGATGCCGGAGAGCGCCACGCCGCGAACCTCGTAGCCTGACGCCTCCCAAGCCTCGCGCGCCACACCCAGCATGGCGCTCTTGCCCGTCCCGGCATAGCCGACGACGATGCCGAGATCGCGCCCGTCCGTGATATGCACCAGCGCACCGGCCTGCTCGCCGGACAGCACGAGTCCGCGCTGTTCGGCGCGTGCAAGTGCGGCCTGTCTGTCGGCGTCGTTCACCGCATGGCGTTCCGTCTCGGCCATCAGATCCGTGGCGCGGTGCAGGCGCTGTTCCGCCTCGATCATGTCGCGCGTGGTGAAGCGGTCCTGTCCATGTCCGTCCTTGCCGAGTTCGACGAGATCGGGCGCGCGACCCATCGCGCCCATCACCTCGTTGAACTGGTCGATGCCGTCGCTGTGGCGGTGGGCGAAGACCGCCATGTCGCGGCGCGTGAAGGTCGATTGCTGCTGCGTGATCGCGTCCAGCGCAACAGAGGGATCGGCGATGATGCGCGCGCCGTTGGTGCGGGCGATCTCGCGGTGCATCTCGGCGCGATCCGCCGCCTCGATCCGCTGCGCGGGCGCACCGATCTGGCTCTGCGGCTCCAGCGCGATGCCCTGCACCTCCAGAGTGCGATGGTCGATGCGGGCGTCGATATCGAGTTCCGCCATGCGTTCGTTGGCAAGCTCGGCCCAACGTTCGCGCCAGTGCTCGACCATCTCCGTGCGGTTCCAGTCCCGCACTTTTGGGCCGAAGCCGGTCTCGTCCACGGACCGCATGGTCAGCATGACATGGGCATGGGGTTTCGGCATGCCGTCCTCGCCGATATCCCAATGCACATTGAGGTCGGCAATCATGCCGGACGCGACGAATTCGGCCTGAACGAAGTCGCGGGCCAGTTCGATGCCCTGCGCCTGCGTCAGTTCGCGCGGCAGGGAGAATTCGACCTCGCGGGCGAGCTGGGCGTCCTTGCGCAGCTCGCCGGCTTCGACATCGTTCCACAGCCGTTCGCGGTCGGAAAGATGGTCGGGGGCGCCGTCCGGCAACATGACCTCGGAATGGACGACGCCGCGTTTATTGGAGAAGTCGTGGCTGCGGTCGAGGCGTTCGTCGCGCAGCCGTGAGCCCGAGCGGTAGGCGGCGGACGCCACCGCGCTGGAGCCGGCCTTGCGGCCTATGACCTTGACGTGAAGATGATAGATCGCCATCGCGATCTGATCATTGACACCTCTGAGCGCACGTCGGAACGACGTATAAGCGCGCCCTCGAAACGAATTTCTCGGGACTAACCGGGCCGTCCCAGCCTGTCCCGGCGACAATACTGCGTTCCGCGCGCCGCGCAACTATCATCGCTCCATCGATGACTTCCGACCGGAAAGGAAACGGCACATGCGCAAACCACGGGACTTCGACGCCGAGCTGAAGGCGCTCGACGACAGGGCGAAAGAACTCAAAACGAAGAAGGTGCAACAGCTCGGCGAGCTGGTGATCGCCACCGGGGTCGACAGTCTCACCGCCGACGAACTGGCCGGCGCGCTGGTCGTGCTGGCGGAAACCAGAGATGCAGGAAAGAGGGAGGCATGGGCGAAACGTGGGGCCGCATTCTTTCAAGGACGGGCGCGCCGATCTGCCCCGGCACCTGACGGCGACAACGGCGGCGCTCAACCGCAACCGGGCGGCACGCAATCGTCATCAAGCGGCACAGGCGCGGACTGACATGCGAGACTGGCAAGTGCAGCGCCGCGCGCGCACGAAACACTTGATCGAACTCGGCGGGCTCGTCGTCAAATCCGGCGTCGTCGAGATGACCGGCGACGACCGCGCCGTCATTCTCGGCGCGCTGCTGTGGATGGCCGACAAGCTCAAAAGCGAAGAGCGCGACAGGGCATTGGCGCTCTGGGCCGGAAAGGGGAAACAGACGTTCGACGAAAACTGAAGCGGCGCTGTCGCCAAACGGCCTCCCTCCCGTGGAGTGGTTCAGGTCTTCGAGGAACACGGTCCACAAATACCCGGGCTCCGTCGAGCGGAGCCTCGATTCAACGTTCCCGACCGTGTGAGTACGCCCGATCCTATGCCGACAAGCTGTCGGCGATACTGCGCCCCTCCCTGAACGCCGCCTGATCTGATCGCCCCCCAATTCCCAGATAGCTCCGGGAACATCGATATACCAAGCACGCGGCTGCAGGCCGGGATCGCCATCGCAGCGGTATCCCTGCGCTTTAGGGGTAAAGGGAGCCCTGTTCTCGTCCGAAGACGCCGAACATATCGAAGGCAACGGGCCTGCGGCGATCCAGTGCCAGCGCTTCCCGAAGTTCCGTGATGTGGTCCCGCATCAACCCGACCGCATGGTCCACATCGCCGTTGGCACAGTGACGGATGAGATCGTCGTGGTGGTCGTGCCAGCCAGCCAACCCGCTGTGATTGTCGAACAGATTGACGATGAGGCTGGTGCGCGCGACCAGAAGGCGAACCTGCTCGGCAAGAATTCGATTTCCCGAAAGCTCCGCCATGAGGATATGGAATCCGCCGGACAGGCGGATCGCCTGGCGCACGTGCCCCTGCTCGCGCAGCCTGTGTTCCTGGGCAATGTTGTCTTGCAAGCGCGCGATTGCCGTATCATCCGCCGCGCGCGCCACGGCCTCGGTCGTACCTGCTTCGATCGTAGTCCGGGCAGCGAAAACCTCTCTTGCCTCGTCCGCGTCGGGAGCCGCGACAAACGCCCCGCGCTTGGGAAAGAAAACGACCAGCTTTTCCCATGTGAGACGTTGCAACGCGATTGCCACCGCGCGTCGGCCGACACCGAAGGCCTCGACGAGAGCCATTTCCGTCAGCTTCGTCCCTGGCAGCAGCCGCTGATCCACGATGGCCGCGAAGAGGTGTTCATACGCATCGTTCGCATCCTCGACCTTCGGCCGGGTGCGATCGTTCATCACCCCGACGAGGCGTTTTTCCTGCTTCATTGCCATTCGTCCTGCCCGCCAAGAACACACATAATTGTGCACAATTTATAGCGCAACATTGTTTTTATTCAAGTTCGCAAATGGCATGCGGCTTGCTCACTAGTTTCCCAGCGAAACTGAGCAAAAGGGAAAGCCGATGGCGATTTCAAACATGACGCGCCGATCATTCGTTTCGACCGCAATTGCCGCGCCTTTTGTTCTGAAGGCTGGCGTCGCGCGCGCCGCGACCGTGGTCAAATTTTCGCTCGCGGCGCCCTTCGACGGCTCCAACGCCGCCTTCTTCCTGGCGCAGCAAAAGGGCTGGTACAAGGATGCGGGCCTCGAATGCCAGTTCGATGCCGGCGGCGGTTCAGGCGAAGCGGTGTCGCGCGTCGGCTCCGGCGTGTACGACGCCGGTATAGCCGACATCAATTCGATGGCGGAGTTCAACGCCAAGAATGCCGGCGCGGCGATCCGTATGGTCTACATGGTCTACTTCCGCAGCCCGCTTTGCGTCGGCACACTCGCCAAGTCCGGCATTGCCAAGCCCGGGGATCTGGCAGGAAAGACCATCGGCGCTGCGGCACCCGACGGCGCCTACCGGCTGTTCTCCACCTATGCCAAAGCGACGAATATCGATACGGCGACCGTCAAATGGAACATGGTGGGTCTTCAGTTGCGCGAGGCCGTGCTTGCCAGGGGTGATGTAGACGCCATTCTGGGCTTCGATTCCACCATGTACTTCGGCTTGATAAAGGCCGGTATCAAGCCTGACGATATCAAGTTCCTCTACTATGCGGATGCCGGGCTCGACCTGTACGGCAACGGCATCATCCTGTCGGACAAGTTCAGGACCCAGAACGCCGCGGTCGCCAAAGCGTTTGTCGAAGTCAGTGCCCTGGGCTGGCAAGCAGCTGTCAAGGATCCCAAGGCCGCCATCGCGGCGCTGAAGGATCACTCACCGCTGATCAACGCGGATCTGGAGGAGCAGAAGCTGCTCTGGCTGATCAAGAACCAGCTGACCACGGACGAATCCAGTGGGAACGGCCTCGGAGCAATCGACGAGGGCAAACTGGCCAGAAGCATGGAGGCCGTCGCGGTCGGCTTCGGCCTGCCATCCGTCCCGAAGGTGGCGGATATCTTCGATGCCTCTTTCCAGCCCTCTGCCGACATCCGGAGACTGCCGGCATGACATTTGAACTCATCATCCGCGGCGGGACCATCGCGACGGCCTCCGATGTCTTCAAGGCAGACATCGGCATCCAGGATGGTCGCATCGCTACCATCGCGGATCGGCTCATCGATGGCCTTCAGGTCATCGATGCCACTAGAAAGCTCGTCCTTCCCGGCGGCATCGATGCCCATTGCCATCTCGACCAGCCGCAGGCGCCTGGCCTTGCCTCCAAGGGTGCGCGGATGGCCGACGGATTCTGCTCGGGCAGCATCAGCGCGGCGTTCGGTGGGACGACCACCATCCTACCCTTCTGTGTCCAGCACAGAGGGAAATCCCTGACGGCCGCGGTCGCGGACTACCACAGCCGCGCCGCAGGCCAAACTGTCGGCGACTATGGGTTTCATCTCATCGTCAGCGATCCTACTCCCGTCGTCCTCGAGCAGGAGCTGCCGGCACTGATCCGGAGCGGCCACACCAGCATCAAGGTCTACATGACCTATGAGGCCATGCGGCTCAGCGATCGCCAGATCCTCGACGTTTTCGAAACGGCTCGGCAGGAAAAGGCCATCATGCTGATCCATGCCGAAAACCACGAGATCATCGGCTGGCTCGCCGACCGCCTCGAACGCGCGGGACAGACACGACCTGTCGACCATGCGCGGTCCCGTCCGATCGCGGTCGAGCGCGAAGCGACGCACAGGGCGGTGACGCTGGCGGAAATCCCGGGGGTGCCCCTCGTCTTCGTCCATGTCAGCGGCGGGGAGCCGCTCGAGGAAATTCGGCGGGCTCGAGCACGGGGGCATGTCGTCATCGCCGAAACCTGCCCTCAGTATCTGCTGCTGACGGAACGGGATCTCGACATGCCGGGTCTGCTGGGCGCCAAAGCGATGTGCAGCCCACCGCCCCGCGACGCGCAGGCGCAGGCCGCGCTCTGGCAGAGGATCGAGGATGGCACGATCGACATCTTCAATTCCGATCATGCACCCTACTGCTTCGATGCCGAAGGCAAACTCAAGGCCGGTCCTGATCCGTCGTTCCGGGCCATCGCCAACGGCGTCCCCGGCCTGGAAACGCGACTGCCGATCCTGTTCAGCGAGGGGGTGGTCAAGGGGCGTATCGATCTCCCCCGTTTTGTCGCCCTGACGGCGACCAACAATGCGAAGCTCTACGGTCTGCACCCGCGCAAGGGCTCGATCGTCATCGGCGCCGATGCCGATCTGGTCCTGTGGGATCCGGATCGGCGCGTGACCATCACCAACGACATTCTCCACCACAATGTCGACTACACACCCTTCGAGGGGCTCGAGGTACAGGGCTGGCCGGAAACGGTGATCAGCCGGGGCGAGATCATCGTCGACAAGGGAGAGCTGAAGGGCAAGCCCGGGAGAGGGCGCTTCCTCGAGCAGGACACGTCCTCGGCCTGGAAGAAGAGGGAGATCGAGGCATGGACCTGAAGATCGAAGGCAAGCGCGCGCTGGTGCTCGGCGGAAACCGCGGCATGGGGCTGGCGATCGCCGGCGCCCTCGCCGAGGAAGGCGTGGACGTCACCATCGCGGCACGCGACGAGAGGGTACTGGCGGCCGCGGCGGCGGGACTGGGCGGCGCGCGCGCCTTCCATCTCGACCTGGCCGACGCCTCATCCTTCGCCGCGTTCGCCGAAGCCGTCGGCGATGTCGACATTCTCGTGAACAACACCGGCGGCCCGCCTTACGGGAGCGCCCTCGGGCGCGCGCCCTCCGACTGGGAAGAGAGTTTCAGGACCATGTCGCTTTCGGTCATCCGCCTGACCGACCTCTTCCTGCCCGCCATGCGTCGCAACGGCTGGGGCCGGATCCTCACCGTGGTCAGCACGGGCGCCGTCCAGCCCATTCCGGTCCTCGGTATCTCGAATACGCTGCGCGCCGGGCTGGTCGCCTGGGCCAAGTCTCTCGCGCCCGAAGTCGCCACGGACGGGGTAACGGTCAACGTCCTGATGCCGGGACGCGTGGCGACCGAGCGCGTTCATCTGACGGACCAGGCCGTGGCCGAGCGCGAGAAGATCGACGTCGAAACCGTCAGGCAGCGTTCCTTCTCGCAGATTCCAATGGGCCGATACGCCACGCCCGGAGAAGTCGCTGCGGTCGCGGCCTTCCTGTGCGGGCAGCCCGCATCCTACGTTACCGGAAGCGTCTATCGCGTCGATGGTGGATATGTGCGCCATGTCTGACCAAGACGACACCGGCACGCCGATGCGCAGCGCACCTCCAGCCGGAGCGGCTCTGCGCCCCGCCGTCAAGCTCACCCACGAAGGCGCCATGTTCGTGCTGAACGCGGCGGTCGCTGCCGCGACGAACCTGACCGTTCCCCAATGCATCGCCATCGTCGACGAAGGCTGCAACCTATTGGCCTTCCTTCGGATGGACGGTTCTCGCGTGCTCTCGGTCGAGAGCGCCACCCGCAAGGCCATGACCGCTGCGACCACCGGCCTGCCCACGGGAAACATCCCTCCCGACAAGGCCCTGGCCCTCGCGGAGGCGACCGGCGGACGTATGACCAATCTTCTCGGCGGGCTGCCCCTGCTCGTGAACGGTCAGATCGTCGGCGGCATCGGCGTCGGTTCCGGGACCGGCGAACAGGATCTGGAGATCGCCAAGGCGGCGGTCGCGGCGTTCGAAACCCAAATCGGTGAAGGGAACATCACGTGATGACAGTGGACGGTTCGCCCTCGTCACCGCCTGCGCGGATTGTCCACCTCGAAGACGTGCAGGTCCGTTTCGGCACGGGAAAGGACGCCTTCCTGGCGCTCGACCGGACGAATCTCACCGTCCATCCGGGCGATTTCGTCGCCATGGTCGGTCCTTCCGGCTGTGGGAAGTCCACCATCCTGAAACTCGTTGCCGGTCTGCTGCGCCCGACCGAAGGCAACGTCTTCCTCGCCGGACGGGAAGTGGGGGCGAAACAGATCGGCATCGGTATGGCCTTTCAGAATCCGACCATGCTGCCCTGGCTGACGATCCGCGAGAACATCATGTTGCCATTGAAGATCGTGTCGCCCTATGCCGAGACCTTCCGGCGAGACAAGCACACTCTCTTTCGTGACCGCGCCGAAGCACTGCTGTCGAAGGTCGGGCTCGTGGGCTTCGGCGACAGGCGACCGTGGGAACTGTCGGGCGGCATGCTGCAACGGGCCAGCCTATGCCGCGCGCTCATCCACTCGCCGAAGCTTCTGATGCTGGACGAACCCTTCGGCGCCCTGGACCAGTTCACCCGCGAGGAGCTCTGGTCCATTCTTCAAGATCTCTGGATGGACACGCGGCCAACCGTGTTTCTCGTCACCCATGACCTGCGTGAGGCGGCTTTCCTGGCCAGCCGCATTCTGGTGATGAGTGCCCGTCCCGGGCGCGTCACCGAAGACAGAGCCGTCGCCTTTGCCCGACCGCGAACGCTGGAGACGAGCTTCGAACCTGATTTCGCAGCACTGACGAACGATCTGAGGCGAATGATTGCCGAAGCGCGTCGGGGCTAGGAGGGCGGACATGACCTTGTCAAAAAGCAGAGTCGACCAGATCAAATCGATCGTCTTCATCGCGTTGCTGTTCGTTTTCTGGGAGGTGGCGTGCGTCATCCTTTCGGTCAGTCCCATCGTGCTTCCCAGGCCGAGCGCGATCGTCTCGACACTGATCCTCCAGATGCCGGCGCTCTGGCCCCATATCTTGCAAACACTTGCCACCACGATAATCGGCTTCATAGCCGGCATGGTCATCGGTGTGGCGCTGGGCGCGGCAGTCGGCGTGTCCCGGACGGCGTATAGCGTCGCCTATCCTCTCCTCGTAGGCTTTTCGTCGATTCCCAAAGTCGCGGTCGTGCCGATCTTCGTCCTGTGGTTCGGCTCGGGAACCGTTCCTGCCATCTTGACGGCGTTGACCACATGCATCTTCCCGATCGTCGTGAACGTGGCAACGGGACTGGCTACGACCGAACCCGAGATGGAGGACGTGCTGAAAGCGCTCGGCGCCAACCGGTCCCAAGTGTTCTGGAACGTCAGCCTGCCGCGGACGATGCCCTACTTCTTCGCATCGTTGAAAGTCGCGGTGACACTCGCCTTCGTCGGCACCGTGCTGTCGGAAACCGTCGCCGCAAATCGGGGGATAGGAACCGTGATGATGATGGCGACGGCGAGCTTCGACGTGCCGCTCGCCTTCGCCGGCCTCTTCGCGCTCGCTCTTCTCGGCATTCTTCTCTACGTGGTCTTCGCAATCATCGAGCAGCGTGTCTGTGGCTGGGCAAACCGCAAGCAAGAATTCGCCACGGGCTGATTCCCGAGGGGGGATCCCGCCTATCGTCGATGTGGGGGCTCGCTTCCGCAAACTGAGACGTGTGGTCTTCAACTCGAACAGGATGAGGCTGAAAATGGCATTGAACCCCGCAGACGGCTATCCGCACACCTTGGAATACTACGCCGAATTCGCAGGCAATCAGCAACTCCAGTCCTTCCAATACGCTAAGGACATCGACTCGGCGATGCGCGCAAATTACGCCGTCAACATCGTGAACATTGGCCAAACCATATATCCGCTACTCTACGTTGAATCGACGTTCGATGGTGGGCGCTACACGCTTCTGGCGGACGCGAACACCCGTTACGTCCACCAGAGCGTTGGACATATTTACGACGTGACAAAGGCCATTTCGCACATTCCCCTGGGAATATTCTCGATCATTTCAGGCTATGGCGAGTATCCCTCGTTTGGGCAATGGACCCCTGCCCTACAGAGTTATCGCGATCAAATCATCAAAGTGAGAGACACAAAAAACTATATCTCAGGTATGAATTTGGAGGACAAGATCAATACAGATGTAATGATTGCCGCAACTCTCGATTTTATCGGCAAGATAGTTTCTCAAAAGTCATTCACATACGCGGAATTCGCCACCTATGCTCGCAGTATCGGTGACATGATTCTTTATTGCCAAAATCGGGCAGCCAAGAATCAGGTCGAAGTCATGACAAATGTTCTGACTGGCTGGAAAGCCATGATCGGCGATGAAGCATGGGACAAGATGTACGTCATCATCGGTGCAATCTGGACCCTCACACAGGAAAACGCGCATGAACTGATCATCAAGGCACTCATGAAGCCGGAGCTACGCGAAACGCATGTCGTCGTCAGCGAAGCTGTTCCCGATCTTGAGTCGGCGCAGACCTTGATGGGGCGCATCATTGGTGACCGGATCATGGCTGAGCTGGTATTTGACGCCAAGGCCAATACGGCCTTTGCACAAGACATATATTCACTTTCAACTCGACGAGACCTGCTGTCTCAAGCCGTAGAGGCTGTGGTCGGAGATGTTGCCCGAGCACCCGCTGCGATCGCCTGTCCACATCTTCGGAGATAGCATTACAGTTGCGGTTTTGCTCGATCTCTGAATCTGTAGGATTATGTGAAGCTCACAACACCGTCACCGACCAGGCGGTGTTGCCGCGGACCTCGAAGGAGCGTCTGTGCATCGGAAAGGCGCCAAGATTGGTGCTCAGGCTGGCATCATCGCCGATGTTCTTCCAACGAGCGCCAGAATGCGCAGCTCAGCAGCCCCGGCCAATCTCGAACCGAGTTCTTTCGGCAGATCGCCACCCTCAAGCGTTTGGCACGACGAGCGCGATGATCTTTTGCAATCAAACCTTCCCGCTTACCCGGACGGTCTCGCGGGCAGCCAGATCCCCCTTCTGACACGGATGGTCACGGTCTGTGACGTCTACGGTGCCTTGATCGAACGACGCAGCTATCGCCCGCCACTACCGCCCATAGAGGCCCCTCTGTGCCAATGACGATGAGACAACACGCGCCGGCCAGTTTAGCCTTGAGGGCTGAGGTGAGAACATCGACATGGTCATGCCACGCACGATAGCCGCAACGCCCTTTGCCGCCGGTGGAGCTGAACCTTCGGAAGGCGCCGGCCGACGCTGGTTTCAGAACCACCGGCGGCGTCGCCCGAACTCTTGGACCGCCCCCGTCGCCGCACGTTCACGGCGGCCGACAAGCTTCGCATTCTTGGCGATGTCGACCGGGCCGGCTCCGGAGGTATCGGTGCGATCCTGCGGCGCGAGGGGCTGTATTCTTCGACCCTGACCGACTGGCGGCGCCAACGTGACGCCGGCGCCTATCAGGCGCTGAAGACCGTCGCACGCGGCCCCAAACGGGCGCCGGTCAATCCTCTGGCAACCGAACACGCTCATCCGAAAGAGAGCCTTGGCGAGGAGAGCCGGAATCCGCCATTCGAACTCGGTTCGTCGCAACCCGCGTCGCGCGCCTTTCAGGGTCAACCAAGTATGAACCCCGTCGAGACGTACTCGCAACTTGCCGAACCGGCATTGGAGCAGAACGGCATCGCGCAACGCATGGCTTTGGACGACCTCGCTTTTCCAAGCGTCCGTCACGATGAGGAACTTGCGTTCGATCTCGATTCCCACTGGGTTTCACCCGTCATGGTCATTCAGGTGCGTTCTGGCCGACGCGATACCGCTCGCCGTCATCGTCATGCGTACTGACCGGCCGGTGCCGGCTGCAGGCCATGCGGAACGAAGTGCCACAAGATCTCATCGGCAAGACGCGCGAAATCGGATACTGCCCGCGCCGAGGGACGCCACAACCGCAGTGGTCGGCAGGCGCCGAAGGCTTCGGCGACGGCAACGTCGATGCGCACGCCGGTGGCGAGTTGGGCGCGGCCGTAGCTGCTGGTCATCCGGCTGAGCACGTCCTTCTGCATCGATGAGCGCAGGTCGACCCGCGATGGTACGATCATGGCTCCGGCGCAGCCGACCTTCAGTTCGGCGATGACACCGTGATAGGCGCGCAGGAATTGTCCGACGCCGTCGAATGAAAGGTGGTCGAGCAAGGTTGGTACGACCACGGCGTCAGCCGCCATCATGCCGGCGACGATCAGACGCGGCGATGAGGGTGGCGTGTCGATCAGGATCGCGTCGTAGTCGTACACGATGGGGGCGAGGGCCTCGGCCAGCCGACGGGGATCGGAGATCCTTACGTCACCGTTGAAATTGCGGTCGGCCGGCGCCAGATCGATCAACGGGTCCAAGGTCTCGACGATGGCGTCGACGAGTTTCGATGAGCGATGGCACAACACATCGTGCACGCTCGGAGCGCCGGTGGCGGCGACCCGCCCCAAGCCAAGACCGGCGTGGCCTTGAGCGTCGAGATCGACGACCAGCACCCTGAAGCCACGAACGCTCAGCTCGGCCGCGAGATTGACCACAGTCGTCGATTTGCCGGTGCCGCCCTTCTTGTTGGCGACGGCGAAAACAGAAGCGCGTCCCGCGCGGCTCCTCCCGGCGGAAGTGACGACGATTGTCGTCGATGTCGCCATTCGCATCGCGCCTCGGCTCTCCCGATGCGAATCCGCAGACGCAATGGAGCGGCGAGCATCGATGGATGTGACGATAGTGTGAAGAGCTGCGCCATCTCAAGACCATTTCGTCTCGAAAGTAGTATTACGCACCACCTGCTGTCCGGGTTGTTGGACCAGACACGTAGGACGCACATCTCCATCGCGTTCGGGCTTTGATGCCCAGAAGACGCGCGCACCGAGCCGGGGCCGGCGGTTCGGCGCTGCCCCCGTCACACACCCCGGCCTTTGCTGCGCTGCTGCGAGCGCTCGGTCACCTCGGCGATGGCGACCTCGATCTCTTCGAGGGCGAGGTTCAGCGGTGTTCTTTCCTCATTTCTGAAGGAGAGTCCGGCGAGCGGAGTGTCGAGGTGCGCGCCGATGGACGGTGTGCTCAAGATCGGGGCCGGCGTTGCGTCGGGACTCGACGCCTGGGACCTGGGCGGTCGTGCGCGGGCGCCGGCTGTGGTCGCAGATGGAGAAGATGTCCGGGAGAGCTTCGAGCAGGCGCGGTCGTCAACAACGCTGCCGCGCGGTACGACCATCGAAAGGCCCGGCCGTTTCCAGCGGTTCATGATTTTCTCGAGATGTTGGAACGGCGAAGGCAGGGATGGGACAACCGGGCTTCTTCGTTCTGGATGAGCTGTATCGCTGGCTGTCGCAAACGGCGATTCGCTGGTGAAACTCTCGGCCGTCATCGACTTTGCTATTCTCCGGCCCGGCCGGAACGGAGCGCAGAAGCGGTCCGGTGGGTCCAAGGGTAGTGCGTGACGATCGGTCATGCGGATGTTACGATATAACATTATAGAACTTGAGGCATTCTCGCAATGGAGGCCTTCTCATGCACCTCGTCAAACCCGCCCTGATCGCGCTGGTCGTCGGCTCGGCGCTCGCCCCGGCCGGCTTTGCCGCCGAAGGAGCAACCAAGAACGTCATTGTGTTGATCACCGACGGCGCCAGCCTCAACACGTGGCGCGCAGCGAGCTACTACCGCCACGGTGGGCTCGGCCACGAAGCTTATGACGACTTCGACGTCCAGCTCTTTCTCTCGACCTATCCGCTCAACACTGCCAAGGAGCCGACCGGTAGCAACTTCGGTGCGATCACCTTCGAGTCCTCGGCGATCTGGAATGCCGCACCGGTCGACACGATCGCCAAGGGTACCGTCGCCAACTATCCCGGCTATTTCGCCGGCTACGACTATCTGCGTAAGGATCCAACCGACAGCGCTGCTGCCGTCACCGCGTTGGCCACCGGACACAAGACATACAACAACGCCATCAATTGGTCGAACACCGATACTCGGCTGAAGAACATCGGCGAGTACGCCGTAGAAAGCGGCCGCGCGCTCGGCGTCGTGACCACGGTCCAGTGGAGCCACGCCACCCCGGCCGGCTTCCTCGCCCACAACCGCAGCCGCAACGACTATGTAGGCATCGCCAAGGAAGCAGTCGAGAGTGGCCTGGCGAGCGTCATCATGGGATCTGGACACCCCTATTTCGATAAGAACGGCAAACCGATGGAGCCGAAGGCCGACAAGGCGTTCCAATATGTCGGCGGTCGCGACACTTGGGAGAAGCTGAAGTCGGGCGCAACGCCTTACAAGCTGATCTCAACCAAGGCCGATTTCGAAGCGCTCGCCAAGGGAACGCTCGATCTCGCCGGCAAGACCAAGGTACTCGGCACCGTCGAGAACAGCGACACCACACAGTTCAACCGCGCCGGTGTCGCCGCTGGCGACCTTTTGCCCAACCAGCCCGATCTGGCGACCATGACCCGAGGTGCCCTGGAGATCATCGCCATGGATCCCGACGGCTTCTTTCTGATGGTCGAGGGTGGCGCCGTCGACTGGGCGGCGCACGCTAACAACCTGCCGCGCATCATCGAGGAGCAGGTCGATTTCAACCGTACGGTCGAAGCCGTCGTCGACTGGGTCGGCAAGAAGTCGTCGTGGAACGACACGTTGGTGATCGTCACCACCGACCACGGCAACGGTATGTTGCTCGGCCCGGATTCCAACAAGGTCGCCTTCTCCGGCATCGTCAACCAAGGCGCCGGCGCCTTGCCGCTGGTGCGCTGGCATACCGATGGCCACACCCGCGAATTGGTGCCGGTCTACGCCAAGGGCAAGGGCGCCGACTTCTTCGTCTCTGTCGCCAAGAAGGAGCCGGGGCTCGCGGTTTATGACGTCCCGGCTGCGGCACAGGCCTATGCCGACAACACCGACGTCTTCCGCGCCAGTGCCAAGGCTCTCGGCGTCAAGGTCGACTGATCTGTTGTAACGATTCCCGCCCGTTCCCGCCGCACGCGCTGTGGCGGGAACGTCGCGTTTCGAAACGGCGGCCCTCGTTCGGGCGAATATAGCCGATTTGCCAACTGGTTCTTGAGGCGCTCAAACAGAGCGAGGTGGCGATCTCCTTCTACGACGAGACCGAAGGCGTCGTCACAAACGACACCTATCACCGGATCTCTCGGCACCGTCCAGATTGGACGTGAGCGGAGCGTGTCGTGCGATCATGCGGTTTATCCCCGAGGTTCATGTCGATCAAAATCCCGGTGCGACAATCGGCACACTGCCGCCGAACGGTTTGATGTCCCCGACGATGTCACGGTCGTTCATCTGCCACCTATTCCCGGGAACTGAACCCGGCGTCGATGCCGACGCGGCCGCCACCACGCAACGGGTGCGCGGCGAGACCATCTCACCGGCCGTAGGCGTTATCTCGCACGACATGGAACCAGACGTGATGGTCGTCCGTCTTCCCAACCGTGCCGAAACAGGCGACGACGAGACCAAGGGCCTTGAAGTCGTCGTCGGCATCGGGATGTTTGGCACAACTGGTAATCAGGGTGCGCATCTTCTTCAGGTCCGCCCGGTTGGTCGGGTTGTGCCGGAACGCCGACATGGCGATCCGGACGGTGGCCTCGATCTGGACGGGCTCGAGCCGACCACCGTCGAAGTCGACGATCATGCCGGTGATCCGGTCGGGTGGGACACCGCCGCAGGTGATCGAGATCCTCACCGTCGCCTCGGCATGGCGACCGATCCACTCGTGGTCGACCCCGGCCTCTCGCGAGGCCACCACTTCAATACTCGAACTCTTCATCGCCGAGAGGATCGGCGCCTGTTCATCCGGCCCGGCACAGGTGCTGGCACGAGCGATCGTCGTCAGGGTGACGAAGCCGAGCGCGAGGGCGTGAACAGAGAGCTTCATCACCATCTCCATACGGGCACTTTCGCGGCTCTCGACGGGCGTGTCAATCGAGCCCCGCCCAGTTCGGCTCGGGCATCGCTGCCGCCGTGATGGTTAATGGGCACCGTGGCTGCATTGACCCGTTCGAGTGGCAGCCAGCGTGATGATCGCCACCGTTACGATGCGCGGCAACCTCCATCCCCTCTCATATGCCCCCAGAGCATGTCACAGCCGGAAGCCTCGTGCTCCCCCGCGCCGCGCATGGCATGGATGACCTGACCAGGATCCGCTCGACCTGCTGCCCTCCCACCAGTCTCTCGTCGAGGCTCCACCGCGCACCGGTTTCTCGACGCCGGTTCACCGCCACGCCTCATGGGGTCGGCACATGGCATAAGCTCCGGTTCACTACAATTGAATGGATCATCCAAAGTATTCATCGATTTATCTCGCGTAGTCTCATCATCGGACGCCGAAAGATGGAGCGTCGTCAACGAGGCGGGTTCACGCCATGACCATTTCTTCAATCGGATCGACCTTTTCCTACATACCTCTGAACATGACCATCACCAAGACCGCGCCGGAGGCGCGTATCGCCGAAGCCGCCGAATCGAGCGCGACAAACGATGACGGCACGCCGTCGGGGAATTCCGAGCAGGCATTGCCCGACCAGACCGCGCCCGATCATCTCGCGCACGAAACCGCCAAGCCGCCCGCCGGGATCCTCGTCGCGATCCAGATCCATACCACCACGACCGTGGGATCGCGGGAGGCAGCGGCAGCCTATGGCGCCGGTTGCGCAATTGCGTCCTGGGATGGTGCCGCGACGACGACGCACACGATGGACGTCGTGGGGTGATCGCTTGCTTTTTCTGGCTTTTTCTAGCCCCTTTGTGTCACCGCCGGGGTCTCTCTGCCGTGATGGGTGATGCGTCGGTCGTCTTTCGTCATGGCGACACCTTGCGGTTTTGTCAGATATTTCACGGTCGACTGACCCTTCGCCAATCTCCACCAGGTATCTTGCCGCGAGCGGAGCAGAGATCCGTGGTGCGAAGGATGAGAGGTCACGCGCGCGGGCCGACGGAGGTGAGTTCGCTGGTCGACGCCGCCCCTGCGTCTACAGAAGGTGGTTGCCGAACCAGAGGTCTTCGCGGTGCTGCACGATGCCTTCCAGGCGATCGCCGGGCCGGTCGGTGTCGAGGCTGGGTGCTCGGCCCCTCTCGACAGACAGCCCATCGTGATGCCCGAATCCGATGCCGCCGGAGGAAGTGGCGGAGGAAGAGATCGCGGCGTGGCTGCTCGGCGGGGCGCGTCCCTTCGCCGCTCGCGATGCGGCGGCGTTGGTCGTGTTGTCGCAGCGGCTGATGAGTGACAGAGCTTCGCCAGCGGCGCCTCTGCCGCATTCACTCTCGGAGATCATCCTCTTCCGCCTGCTGTTGATAAAGACGGCAACGAGCCTACCAGCCTGCGGGCCCATGACCCCGTGTTCAAAATGGCGCTCGATCAGTTGCCGTGATGGATCGATGACGAAGGCGCTGAGTGCCGCCGACCTCTGCGAGGACAGCGCTCGGCTCGACGGTCGGTTGATTCTTGCTGATGCGGGACTTGTGGCGGGGCATCGGAGATCCTCAGTGGGCGCGACGCAGAACGCGTCCGCTTGCACCGCCCCCAGCCCCGGACCAGCGTGGGTCCGAGGCGTTTGGGCAGCCGGGTTCACCGTAGCCGCAATGCGAGTACCGTTCTATTGCCGGCGCAAGTTCAGTCGAAAGAGCACGGTGCGGCATTTTCTTCGAACCCTGACCGCTGAGTTGAAGTTGACCAGCAGCGGATCCGTATGGTGACCCGCAGAAGAAGGCGCTGCCGATCACACCGGCGTTCTGCTTCGCCCATGCGCGGCGCGGCTTCTTCGAGCTCGCCGACATCGAGAAGACGGCCCGGGATGGCAAGAAGGGCAAGCCGGTCTCCCCGATCGCACTGGAGGCGGTCAGGCGCCTTGATGCGTTGTTCGAGGTCGAGCGCGCCATCAACGGCCACAGCGCCGACGAGCGACGTGCCGTGCGCCAAGAGAAGAGCAAGCCGCTTCTCGACGACATGCAGACCTGGTTGCTGCGCGAGCGCGAAGCCGACAAGCCCACCGATCTGCAGGCCGCCTGAGCTTCACGCAACGCCATCATAGAGCCCGCTCTGCCCTCCGCGCGCGCACCAATCACGCGGCCTTCCTCGTCTTTCAATTACCCACAAGTTCAGCGCTGATGGTCATGCCTATCCTGATATCGGAGAGGCGCGACAAGCCCCGCCACATGACGGTGTTGCCGGGTGGCGGATCATGGGCGCGAGCCAGGTAGCCGCCGAGCTTTGCAATTTTGATCAAATAGCCGGACAACGTGCCCGCGCGGGATGCGAGCGGCTCGCCTTTATCGGGCAGCAGATGGTCGAGCAGCTTCATTTCGATCTGCGTGATCGCGACCGTGGGGTCGGCATTCGGCGTAGCTCGGTTGAGCATGGTCATCCAGAAGATCCGCCAGGCAAGGATGCAGAAGACGGCAATGAGCTTTACAAGGCGCTCGGCGGTTTGTAGGCGGGCCTCTTCAGCCTTGCAACCGGATTTCAGGATTTTGTGAAAGGTCTCTATCTTCCAGCGCATAGCGTACCAGTCGAGCTTCTCGATGGCGTCTTCGTGGGAAAGAACAGGCAGATCGGTGATCAGCTTCCAGTCGATCCTTGGCCGATGCTTTGGTTCCGTCCGCTCCTGGGCGTGGATCACCGTCAAATCAAGTGCTGGATAGCGCTTCCGCTTACCGATCGGCGGCAGAACATGGATGCGGCGGAATCTGATCTCGACAGCAATCGTCTCAGGCTTGCCATTTGCATCGCGGACCTCGACCTCGTGCATTCCGCTGATTTCGGCCTCATTCATCTCGGCGGCGATCGTATGCTCGCCGTCGCCCGCCAGCCGGTCAACGCAAGTCCTCACCAGGAAATGGGTGCCGAGTTCATGGGCCATGCAGAAAAGCTCATAGATGTCGCTTTCGCGATCACCGACATGGATGCAGCGCGCGGCATCACCGAACAGCGCAATCGACTCCCGCATATTCTGTAGCCAGCGGAAGCTCTCTTTTTCTTCAATAGGTAACCGCGTCAGGTTGACCTTTTTCTTCAACGCAGCAGTTCCCTTGAACTTCGACCGCGTCCAGAACTTGATGGCAGCCAGGCCAAGGGGCAAACCGTCCAGCGTGACGGCCATGCTCGAATGCATCAAAAGCCCGCAAACGGACTGCGTCCAGGAACGGTCAGCCTTGCCCTTGTTGGTCCGACCAGTGAACCCGATCCGCTCGGGCCGCTTCCTTTGATAGATGAATTCACTCGTATCCTGCAGGACCAGAATAGGACCGGTCGTCGAAGCAAAACGACTGCGCGTCGCCTGAAAGTGACCAGCGAGAATTTCGCCCTCGCTGACCCGATCATTGGCAAAGAACCGATAAGCCGCCTTGGTGTTGGCCCAGTCCTGACACGCCAGTGGAATGCTTGCTCCCATGGCACCGTCCAACCTCTCCACAAGCTGACGTAAACGCTTGCCAAGCCGCTCGTCTGCGAAGGTAGAGCCGGCAAGCTCCTCATCAAACCACGCGTTCACTTCTGCGTCCATGGCACCGCTCCTGTGCGATTCGGTGCCAGACAAGGAATCACGGGCGATTCCTGCTACGCAAGTGCTCAAATCACAAAGGTATCCTCACCGGTAGGAACTTGTGGGTAATTGAAAGCTTCCTCGTAGGCGTACGCCATGCCGTCATTGGCGCGCTTGCACAGGTCGAGGCCGAGCCAGCCCTGTCAGCAGGGCATCCGGTCGCGCCGCTGTTCGTCACCGACAAAGCCACACGCCTCACCGACGTAATTGCTCAGGTCCCTGCGGACCGAGCGATCAGGACGGGATCTGGATTGGCTCGCCACAGAGGGTGAGGCGGATGGCGTCGATGGCTCGGACGGCGCGTCGACGAGCGGTTTCGACGACGGAGCGGATGTCGGCGTAGAGGGCGGCGCCCCACTCGCTTCGGAAGCCGTTGGTGATCTTGCGGTAGACCGCGCAGGGCCGGAGGGCTCGTTCCGAACCGTTGTTGGTGGCCGAGATCTGGCGGTTCTGGATGAAGACGAACAAGGACCGGCGGGTCTTCTTGATGATCCTGTGCAGTTTCTCGCCGGCCGGATGGGTCGGCTGGAGCGCCATGATGCGGTCGAGACGGCGGTCGAGATCGGCCTCGTAGGTTTTGAGCGTCCCATCGGTGAGGTCGGGTCGTCGTCGGCCTATGGCGCAGGCCCGTTTGAGCAGCCCCTTCACGGCGGGAGCGAGGACGGTGTCGCCGGCATCGATGGCATATTGGACGTCGCGGATCAGATGGGCGAGGCAGACCTGATGATCGCGTTTGGCCCATCCCATCTGGCCGCCATAGCGGTCGGAGATCCAGTAGTCGGGCCGGACCTCGCCGAGGAAGCCCTCGACCACGGCTTTGGAACGATGCCTGTCGGCGATGAAGACGGCGCTGTCGCCATGATGGAACACCCACAGCCACCAGTTTGCGTTGCCGACCCTGAGGCCGGTCTCGTCGGAGGCGATCGCGGTGCCGGCGAGCAGTCGGTCCTTGATCATCGCCACCGCCGCCGAGAACGGCTCGGTGCTGGCGGCGAGGATGTTGACCAGCGCGCCCTCGCTGATGTCGAGCCCGAACAGGTCGCTCATCGCATCTCTCAGCCGCGCCAGTGGGATGCCCTGAACCGAACGCAGATAGATGACGAACGCTCGAAGGTTGGGCCCGAATGGCGAGCCCGGCTCCAGACCGGCCGGGGGCTCCGCCTTGAAACGCGTGGTGCAGCACGGGCAGACACCACCGAACAGCGAGACACGGGTGACATCGGGCGCGACCTCGGGGATCTCGATGCGGTCGTAGGCCTCGCAGACGAACTGCGACGCCCCGGAGACGTCCGCCCCGCAGCAACGGCAAGACGAGGCGAAGACATCGCACTTGTTGGTCGGGTTGGGGTGCAGCGCCCGATGGCTGCCGGCATGTGGCTTGGCCTTGGCCTTCGATGCGCCGGCCCTGGAGGGCTTGCGCCCCTTTGACGGCGGTGTGCTCGAATTGTCCGGCGTCTTCGGTGGAAGACCGAGCTTGGCCTCGAGTTCCGCCACCCGCGCCGCAAGCCGCGTCACCTCGGCCACAAGCACCTCGTTGCGCGCGATCAGCGCGGCGATCAGAGCATCCTTGTCGGCCAAATCAGAGGAGTGGGTCACCCATAGATTGACTCATATTCGCCGACCTCCCGCAACCGAAAAATGCTTGAAACGGTCGATCCGGAATTCGCCCCGCTCACACGGTCGCCGACCGCCAAGCCAACGGGGCTTAGAGCCCGCCTAAAAAGATGTTGAGCGATATCAGTCGGTTGTGATTCTCGTTTGTTGTCGAGACAAATGGAGGATCAAATGGCCTGGACCGATATCGCTCGCCATGAGCATAGCCGAGCCGGAGGACGGTATCCAAGCGATTTGACGGACGGAGAATGGGCGCTCATCGCTCCGTTGCTGCCACCTGCCAAATCCGGAGGTCGTCGGCGAACCACCGATCTGCGCGAGGTCATGAATGCGACTCTCTATCTGGCAACGGGCGGCTGCCAATGGCGGATGTTGCCGAAGGACTTTCCGCCGCTGTCGACGGTTCAGGGCTACTTTTACGCTTGGCGCAACATGGGTCTGTTCGAGACGATCAATCATCTCCTCGTCATGAGCGCCCGCGATCTGGAGGGGCGGGAAGCCAGCCCGACGGCGGGCGTAATTGACAGCCAGAGCGTGAAAACCACGGAAAGCGGCGGAATCTCCGGCTATGACGCGGGCAAGAAGATCAAGGGGCGCAAGCGCCACATCGTCACCGATACGCTGGGACTGCTGCTCTTTGTCATCGTTCACGCCGCCGACATTCAGGACAGGGACGGCGCACCGATGGTGCTGAAGGCCATTCGCCACCGCTTCCCGTGGCTGCGGCATGTCTTTGCCGATGGTGGCTACGCGGGCGACAAGCTGCGGCAGGCGCTCAAGGGCCATGGCAACTGGACCGTCGAAATCATCAAGCGATCGGACGCCGTCAAAGGCTTCGAGGTCCTGCCGCGGCGCTGGGTTGTCGAACGAACCTTTGCTTGGCTCGGCCGATGCCGCAGGCTGGCAAAGGATTGGGAGAAATCCATCGAAAGCGCAACCGCGTGGGCGCAGATCGCTAGCATCCGCATGCTCACCAGACGCATCGCAAGGTATTGTGTTTACGGATGAACTTTTGAATCAGGCTCTTAGCAATTACCATTGACGTGATGATCGACAGGAGACCCTGATCGAATCGCTTTTGTCGAATCTTAACTGTAGTGCAACTACATACATAACAGAAACAAATAATAAATAAGAATACCTATTCTATTTGCGAGTATTATTTACAAAATACGAAATTAATTCGACTTCTATTTGATATTTACGCCGATTAACCGATCATTAGCCTATTTTTGGCTAGATTCTAGCATTGTTTATTGCAGATCGCCGAAGACGAAACACTCGGTCATGGCGCTCGACGTTCTCGTTGACGCCCTGTTCCGGCTTGTCGGCTCACGCGAAGAGAAGACCTGGGTCATCATCTCGATGGAATCGGAGTGATCAACAATGATCGTTTCAATCTATCCCCTCACACATGCAAAAGCCGTGCGGCTCATGACCGAAATGGATCGTGACCTGAAGTCTCATGTGAAAGCGTTCCTCGTAGAGCTCGATCTATTGATCAAGAGTGGCGAAAACGATGCACTGATACCGATCGCAGAGCGATTACTCAGTGAGATCAGGGACATGATGACATCACCGATCACAACGGAGACCGGGATCGCTGCCCGTACCAATGTATGGGAAATCTGCTGCGACATTGCGCACATGCAGCAAGATCCGATTTCCTGCGGAAAATAGCAGTCGCCGGAAGTCCGGGCAGCTTCGAGCCGTCTGTGAAGATGCCACTCGGGCTCGATCACGGCGCAAATTCACTCCGGTCCGGGTGAACGGCGAGCGAGAGTGTGACACGGACGAATGCGCTCTGTGTGATCGAGATGCTCTTGTTGCTCTCTGTCAATGACATGAGGTAGCTGTAGTTATAATAACAAGCGTCGTCGATTGAAATAGTACATTTTACGAACAGAATATACGATAAGCGAAAAAGTGGCGAATATTAATAGTTTACTTATAATTAACAAAAATAAACTTTAATTCGAGATGTCGTTTATCATCATTCTGTGTGTACAGTTCAGTCTGGCGTGTGTGTTTCAGGTGCGACCCAGATGCAGTCGGCCGAAGACACATATGTGGATTCACAATTCAGAGGCCTTTGAGCGCTGGGAGAATGAGCATGTCTTGGATAACCAATCTTGGGTCTGGGCTATCGGTCAAGGTCAGGATGACCGCGCTGGCGGCCATTCCCACCCTGGGTCTCCTGGGGATGTCGTGGCAAGTGGTCGATACCAGGTGGGACCTCGCAACCGAGATGAGCAAGGTGGCGGATCTGACCTCGCTAACCTCCGACGTCACCGACTATGTACACGCTCTGCAAAAGGAGGCCGGTGCCTCGGCGGCGTTCGTCTCGTCCAAGGGTGGAGACGGCCAGAGTGACCTCGATCAGCAACGCAGGACCTCCGACGAGGCGCGGGCGAAGGTGGAGGCCGTGCTGAAGACCTTCGATCTGAAGGCGGTGTCGAGCGAGTTGGATGCGGTGTTGCAGGACGGGTTGCGCAAATCCGCTGGCGCCGATGCCGTCCGCAACGGCGTCAGCCGGCGGACGATCTCGGCTGACGACATGAACAACTACTACACCGCCTCCATCGTCCGCCTTCTCGACGTCAGCCTCTATGCCAAGAAGGCCATCACGCATCCCGAGGTGGCGCGGCTGATGACCGTCTATGGCTACACGCTGCAGGCCGAGGAGGCCTCGAGTGCCGCCCGCGCCAATGCGGCGGTCGGATTGAGCGCCGGGCGTTTCGACACCGCGCTCTATGCCAAGGTCATGGCTTTCGTCGCCAAGCAGGAAGCATTCATGTCGATCCTTGAGCTCAATGCCAATCGGAGCGAACTCGACGTTTTGCACGCGACCTACGTCGGCACACCGATCGACGAGACCGCCCGATATCTGGCGGTGATTCGAGAGACAGGACCCAATGCGGATGTCGCAAAGCTCGACCCCGCCGGTTGGTTGCGCGTCAATGCCGACCGCATGGCACTGTTCGGCAAGGTGGAAGGGGTCTTCCATGACAATCTCTTGACGACTGCGGCTCGGGTGCGCAGCGACGCCCAGGCCGGACTGGTACTCTCTGCGACGGTGGCCGGTGGCCTTGCGCTCGTCACGCTCTTTCTCGCCTTCGTCGTGACGTCCGGCATCACCGTTCCAATTCGCAAACTGTCCGACGTGATGCACGACCTCGCCGAAGGGCGGCTGGCGACCGAGGTGGAGGGGGCCGATCGCGGCGACGAGATCGGCGCTATGGCCAAGACCGTCCTGGTGTTCCGTGACCGCCTCCAGGAAAACGAGGCGATGCGCGAACGCCAGGCGAATATCGAGCGGGAGAATGCCGCCCGCATTCTGACGGAGCGCAATGCCATCGCCGATCAGTTCCAGGCCAAGATGGGGGTGCTGGCCGATCACTTCGCCAAATCGTCGAACGAGGTGGCTGAAGCTGCCCGCAACATGTCGGCGACGGCCGAGGAGACCTCGCGCCAGGCGCAGGCCGTTGCCAGTGGGGCGGAGGAAGCCACCAACAACGTCCAGACGGTTGCGGCCGGTGCCGAAGAACTCTCCGCCTCCATTCGCGAAATCAACCGCCAGGTGGCCAAGTCGGCGACCATCGCCGGGGAAGCTGCTGAAGAGGCCACGCGCTCGGAGGGCAACGTCCGCGCTCTCAATGAAGCCTCGGCGACGATCGGCGACGTCGTCGGTCTGATCAAGGACATCGCGAGCCAGACCAATCTGCTCGCGCTCAACGCCACGATCGAGGCGGCGCGGGCCGGCGAAGCCGGCCGCGGCTTCGCGGTCGTCGCCTCCGAAGTCAAGCAACTCGCGGCCCAAACGGCCAAGGCGACCGATGAGATCGCCGCCAAGATCGGGGAGATCCAGGCGGCGACGGACGAAACCGTCGGCTCGATCGGGCGCATCGTTGCCACGATCAAGACGATCCGCGAGGTGACCTCCTCGATCGCAGGCGCGGTCGAAGAGCAGGGGGCTGCCACCAACGAGATCGCCGCCAATACCCAGAGGGCGGCTCGTGGGAACCAGGACGTGACCGGCAACATCACCGGCGTCGGTCAAGCGGCGGAGATGACGGGGGCTGCCTCCACTCACCTCATGAGCCTCTCCGGCAACCTCCAGACCCAGTCCGGCGAACTCCAGCGCGAAGTCGCGGAATTCGTGCGCGGGCTGCGGGCCGGGTAACAGCGAGCGGCGGCGGCTCAAGACGACGAGCCGAAGAATGCCTCGGCCCTGCAGCGGAAGCGACCACCGCAGGGTCCCTCTCCTCCCTCGCGACGCCCGCGTCGACAACCGGATCGAGGCAAGAGCCATGGATGACAGAAGCTAACGACAAGGAGGTTGGGGGCAATGCATCTCTTCAGCACGACCAGAGAGCGCAATGCCAAGCTCGAGGCGCTCGACCGATCGCAGGCCGTAATCGAGTTCGACATGGCCGGCAAGGTGATCACCGCCAACGAGAACTTCCTCGCCGTGCTCGGTTACGACCTCGGCGAGATCGTCGGCCGCCACCACTCGATGTTCGTCGACCCGAAGGAGCGCGACGGCGCCGACTATCGCGTCTTCTGGGACAATCTGCGCCGCAGCAGATTCCAGGCCGGTGAATTCCACCGCATCGGCAAGGGTGGCAAGGACGTCTGGATCCAGGCCTCCTACAATCCGCTGCTCGACCGCTCGGGACGGCCGTTCAAGGTGGTCAAATTCGCCGCCGACACGACCGCCGAGAAGCTCAGGAACGCCGAATTCCAGGGCCGGATCGCCGCCATCGACAAGGCGCAAGCGGTGATCTCCTTCGAACTCGACGGCACCGTCATCGACGCCAACCAGAACTTCCTCGACGCACTCGGCTACCGGCTCGACGAGATCAAGGGCCGCCATCATTCGGTGTTCGTCGAGCCGGCCCATCGCGACAGCGCCGAATACCGCGCCTTCTGGGAAGCGCTGCGCGCAGGCCGCTTCCAGGCGGCCGAATACAAGCGGATCGGCAAGGGCGGACGGGTGGTCTGGATCCAGGCCTCCTACAATCCGATCTTCGATCTCACTGGGCGTCCCTTCAAGGTGGTCAAGTTCGCCACCGACATGACCGAGCAGGTCGAGGAACGGGCGCGGCGGGCGGAGGTCCAGAAGGGTATCGACGGCGATCTCGGCGCCATCGCCGAGGCGATCGCCACGACGACGCAGCAGGCCGAAGCGGCGGCGGCGGCCTCGGCGCAGACCTCGTCCAACGTCCAAGCGGTCGCCGCTGGTTCGGAGGAGCTCGCCCAGTCCGTCGGCGAGATCAGCCGCCAGGTGGCCCAGGCGCTCAAGATCGCCAAAGGCGCGGTCGCCGAGGCCGGGCGCACCAACACCACGGCCAACACCCTGCTCGTGGGAACCCAGACCATCGGCAAGGTGGTCGATCTCATCAATTCGATCGCCGCCCAGACCAATCTTCTGGCGTTGAACGCTACGATCGAAGCGGCGCGCGCCGGCGAGGCGGGCAAGGGTTTCGCCGTCGTCGCCTCCGAGGTCAAGCAACTCGCCGCCCAGACGGCCAGAGCCACCGACGAGATCGCCGCCGAGATCGGTCGGGTCCAGGGCAACACCCGTGAGGTGGTGGAGGCAATCGCCTCGATCTCGTCGACCATTACCCGGATCAACGAGATCTCGTCCGATATCGCCACCGCCGTCGAGCAGCAGGCGGCGGTGACGCAGGACATGTCGGCAAACATGAACACTGCCGCCCAGGGCGTCGAAGCGATCGCCTCCGGCGTCAGGGAAATCGCCGGCTGGACGCAGCTCATCGGCGGTTCGGCCCGCAAGATCAAGGATGCTTCCCTCAGCATCGTTGCGCCGAAAGGCGCGTCGAGCGTCGGAATGGAGAAAGCAGGATCATCCCTGATGACCTGGAGCGACGGCCTGAGTGTCGGCGTCACTGCACTCGACACCGAGCATCAGAGGCTCATCGAAATGGTCAATCAACTCTGGGACGGCATGCAGTCCGGCGCCGGCAACGCCGCTGTCGGCCAGGTGCTCGATGGGCTGATCGCCTACACGGCATCGCATTTCAAGCACGAGGAAGAGCTCTTCGCCAAGACCGGCTATCCCGCCACGGCCGGTCACAAACAGGAGCATGACGAACTGACGCGCCAAGTGCTCGATGTGCAGGCCAAATACAAGTCCGGCGTCTACAGTGTTCTGTCACTGGAGGTTCTGACCTTCCTCAAGAAATGGCTGGTCAATCACATCCAGGGCAGCGACCAGCGCTACGGATCCCATCTCAACGCAATGGGCATCAGGTGACGTCTTCCTGGCCCGTGCTTTGCGCTTCGACTGGATTTGGTTTTTGGCAGGCGAAAGGGAAATGTGCGAACGCGACGCGTCAGGTGACGGAAACCATATCGGGCATCGGTCAAGACGCCCTTTGCCGCTGGACGGCCCGATCAGTCCGTCGTCCTCGGCAAAGACTTCGCTACCGCGCGAGCGGCAAACAACAGAAAGAACCGATCATCTTCATCACGAGGAACAGCCGATGCCGCTCGTCGAATTTCCCCTGGCCGAGGTGCCCACATGGCAGTTGCTTCTTGTACGCGATCGAAACCTGGTGGTCAGGCCGGAGCTGTTCGTCCGCTGGCTCGACAAGGCCTTAGCGCTCGATCATCGCCCGACCTCCGACGGAAGACGATCGATCTCTTCCTGGCCGCCCTCAAATTTGAACGACGGCCGGCGAAGATCGCTGAGGGGACGATCCGTCTTGAGATGTCCTCACGGTACGACGACATCGTCGCCACCGCTCTCCCACTCGTCCCGTCGCAACCCAGCCGCGCAAACCGGGTCTGCGGGTTGAGCCCGCCGAGTGTCCGGGAGCGGCATCGTCTACGTAAGGTGTAGGGCGTCTCTCGGCCGCGCAACGACGCGGTTCTCGTCGATATTTCCCCGACTCGGCGGCTCCGCTGCGCCTGCCACCGGTCGAATGCAATGGAGTTGGTCGTGAACCTGCTGATGAAACTTCCGAAGCGAGCCACGCTGCTCCAGAAGTTGTTCGCTGTGTCGGCGACGTTCCTGCTGCCAATTGCCCTGTTCGCCCAGCTGTTCGTCGCCCAATCGAACAAGGACGTCACCTTCGCCGAGAAGGAGCGTGATGGTGTCATCTATCTGCAGGCCGTCTGGCCGGCCCTGCAGGCGGCGGTGGCGGACCCGGAGCGTCTGGGCACCACCGCCGACGGCTTGGTGGCGGGGCTCGATGTGTCGGCAGTTCGCTTCGACGCGGCGATGGCGACCGTCGAACCGGGCAAGGCGTTGCGAACGGCGTTGGCGGCGGCCGGGCACGGTGGTGCATCGGCGCATGACGTCGCCGACAGGGCGATCGCGCTCTTCGCCAAGATCGACGACGGGTCGAACCTAACGCTCGATCCCGATCTCGACAGTTACTACATGATGGACTCGACCACGGTGAAGCTGCCGGAGCTCGTCGCCGCCGGGCGCAATCTGTTCGACGTCGTCACGGCACTGCCGGCCGAACCGGCGGTCGCAGATACCGTCTCTGCGGCACTTGCGGCACAGCGGTTCTCGTCAGCCCAGAGGATCCATGCCGGCTCGCTTACCTCGGCGATCAGCGCCAGCACCGACGGTTCACTCATCAGAGCACTCGACGACGGCCGCGAGGAATTGGCGAGGGCGGCGGCGCACCAAGCCTTCCAGACGGCGGCGGACCGCTCTTGGCGCGACGGCTCGATGGAGTTGACGCGCCTCCTCTCGGTGCGCATCGACGGGTTACTCGGCAATCTCTACCAAAAGCTGGCGGTCGCCGGTGCCGTCTGTCTGCTGATCTTCGCTCTGGTGGCGGCGGTGGCGGTATCGATCGACCGCGGAATCGATCGGCTGGTACGGCGAATGCAGGGACTGGTCGACGGCGACCTCGTTTCGGAGATCCCATTCGGCGACCACGCCAACGAACTCGGCCGAATCTCACACTCGGTCGGCGTCTTCCGTGACGCACTCGTAGGTGTAGAACGGCTTCGGCGAGATCAGGACGCGGTCGATGACGAGATCGCGTCGCAGAGCCATGCGGAAATAATCAGATTCGCCGATGAGTTCGAGCAAACCGTCGGCGGCATCGTTGAGGCAGTGGCGGTCGAAGCAGAATGTCTGGAGCAGGCCGCCGTCGCCCTGAGCCAGACCTCGGCCGAGGCGACCGATCGAACACGGGCTGTGATGCAAGCCTCGCAGGTGGCTTCCGCCAATGTCGAGACGGTAGCGGCTGCGACCGAGGAACTGGCCAGTTCGGTCGCTGAGATCGGCCGGCAGACTCATCGTTCCGCCGAGGTGGCGAACCGGGCGCTCGCTGAGGCTACAGCGGCCGATGTCCGTGTCGCTGGCCTCACAGAGGCGGCGGTGACCATCGGTGGCATTCTGCAACTGATTGAAGATATCGCGATGCAGACCAACCTCTTGGCCCTCAATGCGACGATCGAGGCGGCGCGCGCCGGCGAAGCTGGCCGAGGCTTTGCGGTGGTCGCGGCGGAAGTCAAGCAGCTCGCCGACCAAACCGCGAAGGCGACGGCCCAGATCAGCGAGAGGATTAGAGCGATCCAGGGATCCACCGAGACGACCACGGCGGCGATCCGCACCATCGGGCAAACGATTGGCGAAGTGCACCAGATCACCACTCTGATCGCTTCGGCCGTCGAAGAGCAGGGCTCGGCGACCCGCGAGATAGCCCGCAACATCCAACTGGCGGCGAACGGCACCGGCACCGTCGATACCAACATCGGCGGCGTCGGTCGTTCAGTCGAGGCGTCGCGCAGCGCGACGGCGCATGTTTCCGCCGCATCGAGACAACTCGCCCGTCAGGCGGGGGAACTCGCGGAAGCCGTCGACGGTTTCCTTTCGACCATCCGCGGCAGGTAAGCGGCGGCTCGCGTTCATTCCGCATCCGGAGGATTGCTGTCCATGGAACGGTCGCTCTGTCTCTTCCATGATCACGCACTGGGCCGAGAGCCGGCCTATATCTCTGACCTCTCGGCCAGTTGTCGGGTCGTCGAGGTCCATCGGCACGACTGGGTTCGCCTGACGCACTACATCGACCTGCCATGGTTGGTTGATCTGCGTCGGATCGACGGCGAGGCAGTCGCGCTCATCTCCCCGTTCTTTGTGTTCTCGGGGCCCATTTTTCGTTTGGTTGCTGTTGACCGCTGGGATCGGCAGGCCGCTGTCCAAGCGGCGGCGCTGGGTGCAACCTCGGTCGTCCTCCGCCCGATCGAGGCCGCTCGCGTTCTAGGGTTGATCGGCGGTGCTGGCTGCCGCAACGACCCGGCTCCAGAACCGGAGGCCGCAACACTGATATCGACGTCGGTCGAGTGGCAACCACCGCGACGATCTCTGCAGACGGATTGGCCATTGCCTTCGGAGGTTGCCTCGATCATCACTGTGATCAAGGGTGTGGTCACAGCCCTCGATCGGCTCGCCCTGACAATGATCGCGGGTCGTTCGATCGTCCGCGACGATTGGGAGGGCATCGTTTCCGACGTTATCGCGGCGCTTCATATTCAAAGGCTCGGGGCCTGGCTCGACATCGTTCGCTACCATCACGTCGGCACCTACCAGCACTCCCTCTTGGTTATGGCGATCGCCATCGGCCTCGCTCGCTCGCTCGGGCTTCCAAGGTCCGACATCGAGAGGCTGGCGCTCGGCGGCCTGCTACACGACATTGGCAAGTTCCTGGTGCCCGAGGCGATTCTCGACAAGCCGGGACGGCTGACGTCCGCTGAGTTCGCGGTGATGCGCCGGCACCCGCACGACGGCTGGGCAGCTTTGCGTTCGGTCGAGCCGCCCCTCGACCCGGGCGTGCTCGATCTGGTGCTTCAACATCACGAACATCTCGACGGCAAAGGCTATCCCAACGGCCTTTCCGGCGCAGAGATCCCGCCTCTGACACGAATGTTGGTGATCGCCGACATCTATGGCGCCTTGATCGAACAACGCAGCTATCGACCGCCGCTGCCGAAGACCGGGGCGCTGGCGATCATCGAAGCTATGGCAGCCGAAGGGAAGGTCGATCGTGATCTGATGCGCCCCCTCGCCGATCTCGACGTCGGTTCGGTCGGCGTTCGGCGAGTTGATCCGTCTTTCAGAAACCAAAGGAGGTGAGACGATGACGGTTGCGGCCGCCGCGACCGGATTGTTGCGGGCGAGGAAGCCGATGAGGACGCCCGAGACGCCGTAGCCTTGGAAGAAGGATGGGGGGAGCAGATCGACTTCAACCGTGCCGTCAATCCACATGCGGGCGCAGTGAACCGCCTGCTTCACCGCTCTTCCTGCACGACAGGACGAAGCGCCGGTAAATCAAAGTCCGCAACTTGTTGCGGAGCGTGGCGTGCTTGCGTTGAGCGACCGCAATGGTCCACTGAGAAGAAAGCTGGATATCGGCGAAGCCGGCATCGGCCAACATGGGGACGAGACGTTTGGTCGTTAGTCCGCCACCGAAAGGCAATTGCGCCATGATCGCGGCGTGGCGATCACTCATGCCACCATGATGGGGATCAGCGCCGACCAACAGGTCGATCACGTGGATGACGAGCGATGCCGCCCGCCCCATCAGCGTCGGCCGCGCCCAGTCGCCATCGAAGATCAGCAGAAGGCCACCAGGCCTCAAGATCCGCCGCCAGTCGGAGAAGGCCTGTTCGGGTTCCGTCAGCGTCCACACGAGATGACGGCAAATGATTGCTTCATAACTTGCTTCGTCTTCCACGGTGCTTTCCGCGTCGGCGAGAATGAAACGGACCTTCTTCTTGTGGCCGGCGTGCTTGCGGCGGGCGACCTTCAGCATCGCCTCGGAAAAGTCGAGTGCGGTCACTTCGTGAGTTTGAAGCGACTCAGGCCGCCGCTGGCTGACATCTCCTCCGCTAGCGCGAACAGGGCGTCGAGCAGCACCGAGGGTGGGCGGGCAGCGAGGCGCACCAACTGTTCCACCATGACCGCCTGACAGTTCTCTATCGCAACCAACGCGATGCGGGGGTCACCACCGAACTCGGCGCTGGCGATCAGACCGGCGCCGACGCCCTGCGCCACCGCTTGCTGCAACGCCTCGACGCGCTGGAGCGGGTCGGGCTCGGCAGGCGTACGAGGCGCTGTCGGGCTGCCATTCGATCTTCACTGGTGCGTCTGGCGAGGATTTGCTATTCGACCGACCATGACCGGTACGAACGAGTTGCACGACATGCAGTTTCAGCTTGCCTTACGCGAAGCCGAAAGCCGTCTGGTTGCATTGCGTGGCGGCGATGCCGGGGTGACTCTTCCAGAGAGCGCGGCGCTGGCACGCCTTCTGAAGGCTGGGGTGAAGCCGGACGAGGCCGCGAACCGCGTGCACGCCGGTAAGGCGCATCGATCGGATATATCGCGCGACTTCGATTGATCGACGGCCTGTATGAATGCGGATTCCGACGTAACCGGCCACCTATTCCAATCATTATCCGGCCACCGTTCCAATTGATGTCCGGCCAGGATTCCGATTTGAAGCCGGCCACCTTCCGAATTTTATCCGGCCGGTGGGTTGAGGGGCTCCGGGTCAAGATTGATGGTGGTTTGCTCCGGGGTGTCTGGTCAAGCGGGAACGGCAGCGCCGTCGGCGAGAGCGCGCTTCTTACGCAGGCTCTCGCCCGACAGCGCGATGCGGTGGGCGTTGTGGACGAGGCGATCGAGGATGGCGTCGGCGATGGTGGGGTTGCCGATGATCTCATACCAGAGGTCGATCGGCACCTGACTGGTGACGATGGTCGAACGCCGCTCGTGTCGGTCTTCGACGATCTCCATGAGATCGCGGCGCTGGTCGTCGTCGAGCCGCTCCGGTCCCCAGTCGTCGAGGATGAGCAGGTCGACCCTGGCGATGGCCTTGAGCAGCCGGGCATGACGGCCGTCGCCGCGGGCGAGTGCGAGAGCTGAGAACAGCCTGGGTACACGATGGTAGGCGACGGCGAAGTCCTCGCGGCAAGCCTTCTGCCCGAGGGCACAAGCCAGCCAGCTCTTGCCGACGCCGGTCGGCCCGGTGATGATGAGATTGTGCCGCGCCCTGATCCAGTCGCAGGATGTCAGGCCGAGCAAGAGGCTTCGGTCGAGGCCTCGTGGGCTACGGAAGTCGATATCCTCGACGGCGGCGTCGTGGCGCAGCCGTGCGGCTCGGCTTCTGGCCTCGAAGCGCTTCTGGCGCCGTAGCGTCTGCTCCCGATCGAGCAGCAGGCCGAGCCATTCGCCGTGTTCGAGGCTGCGCGCCTCCGGCTGAGTCGTGAGATCCTGGAAGGCCTTGGCCATGCCGTGAAGGCCGAGTTGGGTGAGAAGGTCGATGGTGGGATGAGACAACATGGGTCCGTCCTCGCTCAATGGAAGTAGCTGGGGCCACGGAGATTGGCGTGCTGCTCGACGGCGGGTTGGTGTCCGCGCCGTCCGGCGGCCTTGTTGCCGAGGCGATTGGCGATGATGGAGGCGATGCTCTTGTAGGTGAGAGCGCCGATCGCGAGGGCGCGGGCCGAGACCGCTTCGGCCGTCACCAAGTCGAGCTCCTTGTACAAACGCAGCACGCCGAGACAGCTTCTGAAGCCCTGCTCGGGATGGGGCCGGGCGGCGAGGATGGCGGTGATCAGTCCTTCGGTGCCGGGGCCGATGCTGGCGCCCCAACGGCGGAAGCGATCCGGCGTCCATTCGGCATAGCGGCGATGGGAACTGGGCATATGGTCAGGATCGGCGCCATGGCACCGGCCGCCGTAGCGACGCTGATGACTGGCGATGCGTCTGCCGCGATGGAAGACCTCGATGATGCGGGCGGTCGCACGCAGGTCGACCTGTTCGCGGATCAGTTCGTGGGGAACGGAATAGAAGTAGCCGTCGAACTCGACGTGGTAGTCGATCGAGACGCGGGCGAAACGCCATTCGGCGAACTCGTAGTCCTCCGACGGCAGCGGCGCCAGGGCCGGCAGTTCCACGGTCCGGAACAGCTCATGCCGCGTGGTGGCAAGACGACGGATCAGGTGGTCGTTGATGCGCTCGACGGCCTCGGCGATGGCGGCGTTAGCCTCGGCCAAAGAGAAGAAAGTCCGCTTGCGCAATCGGCCGAGAATGCAAGTCTGGGCGAAGCGGACGCCGTTCTCGACCTTGGCCTTGTCCTTGGGGCGGCGCGGCCGAGCCGGCAGGACGGCGGTGCCGTAGTGGGAGGCCATCATGGCGTAGCTGCGGTTGATCTCCGGATCGTAGAAACTCGCCCTGTTGACGCCCGCCTTCAGGTTGTCGGGCACGATCAGCCGAGGGACCCCGCCGAAGAAGCGGAACATCCGAACGTGCGAGCCGATCCAGTCCGGCAGGGTCTGTGTCCAGCTCGCCTCGGCGAAGGTGTAGCCGGAGGCGCCGAGCACGGCGACGAAGATCTCCGCCTCGCGCACCTCGCCGGTCGCCGGGTCGGCAATGGCGAGCTTCTTGCCCGAGTAGTCGACGAACACCTTGTCGCCGGCGACATGGTCCTGGCGCATCGACGGCGCCAGACGCCGCTCGAAGTGGCGGAACAGATCGCAGAAACGAGAGTAGCCGTAACCGTCGGGGTGGACGGCGCGGTATTCCTCCCACAGCAGCATCATGGTGACGCCGGGCTTCTTCAGTTCGCCGACCAGTGACGCCCAGTCCGGTTCGGCGCGCAGCCGAGCGCCGGTCTTGTTGCCCGGACGGGAGAACAGCAGCTGTTCCAGTGCGTCGTCGGTGAGATCACCCGGCAGCGGCCAGCGCAGCCCGGCCTCGGCCGCACGCCTGACATTGTCCTGCACCGTGCTCCGCGCCAGTCCCAGAATACGGCAGACCTCGCGCGTGCTGGCGCCACCGTGGATCAAACACAAAAGATGTCGTAGTTGCCTCATGGTCAGCGTCCTCTTGCCGGGCATCGCTCTCTCCTCACGTTGCGTGAGGGCGTCATGCCTCAGTTGCTGACCCGGAGGGCCGTCAAACCCCGTGCGGTGGCCGGATAATGATCGGAATGCTGGCCGGCTTCACGTCGGAATGCTGGCCGGATGACGATTGGAAACCCGGCCGGATGAACGTCGGAATCTGCAGTATGAATCCCGCGACAACGGAGGTCTCACGGCGCCTCATCCTCCGTGTCCGCGATCGTAGAGGCTCCCACCACACCGACGGGAGTTCTTCGTACGCCTACGAGGAAGCTTTCAATTACCCACAAGTTCCTACCGGTGAGGATACCTTTGTGATTTGAGCACTTGCGTAGCAGGAATCGCCCGTGATTCCTTGTCTGGCACCGAATCGCACAGGAGCGGTGCCATGGACGCAGAAGTGAACGCGTGGTTTGATGAGGAGCTTGCCGGCTCTACCTTCGCAGACGAGCGGCTTGGCAAGCGTTTACGTCAGCTTGTGGAGAGGTTGGACGGTGCCATGGGAGCAAGCATTCCACTGGCGTGTCAGGACTGGGCCAACACCAAGGCGGCTTATCGGTTCTTTGCCAATGATCGGGTCAGCGAGGGCGAAATTCTCGCTGGTCACTTTCAGGCGACGCGCAGTCGTTTTGCTTCGACGACCGGTCCTATTCTGGTCCTGCAGGATACGAGTGAATTCATCTATCAAAGGAAGCGGCCCGAGCGGATCGGGTTCACTGGTCGGACCAACAAGGGCAAGGCTGACCGTTCCTGGACGCAGTCCGTTTGCGGGCTTTTGATGCATTCGAGCATGGCCGTCACGCTGGACGGTTTGCCCCTTGGCCTGGCTGCCATCAAGTTCTGGACGCGGTCGAAGTTCAAGGGAACTGCTGCGTTGAAGAAAAAGGTCAACCTGACGCGGTTACCTATTGAAGAAAAAGAGAGCTTCCGCTGGCTACAGAATATGCGGGAGTCGATTGCGCTGTTCGGTGATGCCGCGCGCTGCATCCATGTCGGTGATCGCGAAAGCGACATCTATGAGCTTTTCTGCATGGCCCATGAACTCGGCACCCATTTCCTGGTGAGGACTTGCGTTGACCGGCTGGCGGGCGACGGCGAGCATACGATCGCCGCCGAGATGAATGAGGCCGAAATCAGCGGAATGCACGAGGTCGAGGTCCGCGATGCAAATGGCAAGCCTGAGACGATTGCTGTCGAGATCAGATTCCGCCGCATCCATGTTCTGCCGCCGATCGGTAAGCGGAAGCGCTATCCAGCACTTGATTTGACGGTGATCCACGCCCAGGAGCGGACGGAACCAAAGCATCGGCCAAGGATCGACTGGAAGCTGATCACCGATCTGCCTGTTCTTTCCCACGAAGACGCCATCGAGAAGCTCGACTGGTACGCTATGCGCTGGAAGATAGAGACCTTTCACAAAATCCTGAAATCCGGTTGCAAGGCTGAAGAGGCCCGCCTACAAACCGCCGAGCGCCTTGTAAAGCTCATTGCCGTCTTCTGCATCCTTGCCTGGCGGATCTTCTGGATGACCATGCTCAACCGAGCTACGCCGAATGCCGACCCCACGGTCGCGATCACGCAGATCGAAATGAAGCTGCTCGACCATCTGCTGCCCGATAAAGGCGAGCCGCTCGCATCCCGCGCGGGCACGTTGTCCGGCTATTTGATCAAAATTGCAAAGCTCGGCGGCTACCTGGCTCGCGCCCATGATCCGCCACCCGGCAACACCGTCATGTGGCGGGGCTTGTCGCGCCTCTCCGATATCAGGATAGGCATGACCATCAGCGCTGAACTTGTGGGTAATTGAAAGACGAGGAAGGCCGCGTGATTGGTGCGCGCGCGGAGGGCAGAGCGGGCTCTATGATGGCGTTGCGTGAAGCTCAGGCGGCCTGCAGATCGGTGGGCTTGTCGGCTTGGCGCAGGTGCTTCCATTGCCAGGGCAACAGTTCGTGCAGACACGATGTGGGAAGATCGGCGATACGGGCGAGAATGTCAGCTAGCTCTTAGCACTACTTTGGCAGATTTTCAGCAGCAGGCGAGTTTTGGGATTGAACGAAGCCGCTTTCGCGGCATTTGGAGGATCTGATTGCATGAGGTGCTTCTGATTTGAAGGAATGGGCTGCTTTGCCCAACCTTCAAACAGGAGATGACGATGACGGAGATGAGCCCTCTACGCCGGCGGATGATCGAGGACATGACGATCCGCAACCTTTCGCCAGCGACGCAACGATCGTATTTGCATGCGGTGGCGAAGTTCTCGCGCTATTTCGGGCGATCACCAGACCGTCTCGGACTGGAAGACGTGCGTGCGTTTCAGGTGCATCTGGTGTCGTCGCGCCGCATATCGTGGCCGGCCTTGAACCAGACGGTCTGCGCGCTGCTGCGGTTCTTCTTTGGCATCACGCTTGGTCATGCCGAGATACCGGAGCGCATTGCCTATGCCCGGACACCCGCCAAGCTGCCGACGATCCTAAACGGCGACGAGATCGTGCGGTTTCTGGAGGCTGTTCCGAGCCTGAGAACCAGGACAGCCTTGACAACAGCCTATGCGGCGGGGTTGCGGGCCTCGGAGGCGGTGCATCTGAAGGTCCGGGACATCGATGGTGAACGCGGCGTCATCCGCGTCGAGCATGGCAAGGGCGGTAAGGATCGCAACGTCATGCTGTCAGCGCAGTTGCTTGCGATCCTGCGGGTCTATTGGCGGCTGGCGAGACCCGAGGTCTGGCTGTTTCCGGGTCGGGACGAGACCAAGCCCATCGACGTTCAGGTTCTGTATTCTGCCTGCCGTTCGGCGTGCGCTGCGGCGGGCATCGATAAACGGGTGACGGTGCATACGCTGCGCCACTATCTACCCTGCCGGACTATGTCGGGTAGCCTTTTCCTCAGCCGTAAATGACTGAGGAATATAACGATTTCTTACAGAACTGCCTTGCCACCCGACATAGTCTCTCCGATTTACAGGCTGTTTAAGAACCCCAACAACTTGTCGTCAGGTCGGTAGCGGGATGACTTGCCGAAATATGGAGAAGTCTTTCCCAAGGCTGCCTCCTTCATCGCCAATGTCGCCTCGAGGTAGATTTGCGTCGTCTCGACCGATTCATGGCCAAGCCATAATGCGATGACGGCGCGGTCGACGCCCGCCTGCAGCAGGTCCATGGCCATTGTGTGCCTCAGGCGATGAACAGTGACCCGCTTCCCGTTCAGCGACGGGCACATGCCAGAAGCGGTCTGGCGGTGCTTGTTCAATATATACTGAACACCATGAACGCTGAGCCGTTCGCCCCTGGCACTCGGAAACAGGATGCCCTCTTCACCGCGCTGAGGCTCTTTCAGCCAGTTTCTCAACACTGCGGTTGTCGACTTGGCGAATGGGGTGCAGCGTTCCTTACGTCCTTTGCCGATGACGCGCAGATGAGCCCCCGTGCCGAAAAAGAGATCATCCCGCTTGAGACCGGTGATCTCCGATAGCCGCAGGCCGGTCTGCACGGCGACCAGGAGAAACGCGTGATCGCGCCTCCCAGCCCATGTCGATTGATCCGGTGCGGCCAGCAGTGCATCCACTTCTGGGCGACTCAGGAAACTGACGAGCGTTCGAGTGTAGCGCTTGCTGGGAATGGCAAGAACACGTTGAATTTGGGCGGAATGCTCCGGTACCTCGAAGGCCGCGTAGCGGAAGAAGGAATGAATTGCCGTGAGGCGTAAGTTGCGGCTGCGGACGCTGATACCCTGACTGCTCTCAAGTTCATCAAGGAAGGCCGCAATCAACGGTGTATCGATCTCCTCGAAACTCAGGCAAGACGGCGGCTTATGCAACGTTCGTTCGGCGAACTTCAGCAACTGCCGAAATGTGTCCCTGTAGGAACTGATCGTATGGGGGCTAGCCTGCCGCTGTTGCATCAGGCGTTGTATGAAAAAGCGCTCCAAAAGTGTTGCCAGGCTGGCATTCTTGATCATGTCCGATCCTCCCAGCGGCGCTCAAGACGGCGCATCGCTTCTGTCATCAGTTCTGGCGAGGCGCTAAGGTACCATTGGGTGTCGGCCACGTGGACATGGCCGAGATAGGTGGACAAAATGGGCAGAAGCCGCTCGGGATCTTGCTCGGCTTGATACCAACGCAACAGCGTGTTCGTGGCGAATACGTGCCGCATGTCATGCAGACGCGGACCGTGGCTATCATCGATCCCGCGCAGGCCGATCTGGCGAGATAGAGCATAGAAAGTTCGATGAATGTCAGCCACATCGAGGCGATTACCCCTATAGGATGTGAACACATAAGGAGACACCGCCAGAGCTGCGCATTGTCGTTCTCGGCGTTTGATAAGATCTTGCAGTACCGCGCACGTTGATGCGTGCATGGGCACGAGACGGGACTTTCCGAACTTTGTGCCGCGGATCGTCAACACCGCAGCATCGAAATCAACGTCCGCAAGCTTGAGGTTCCGGGCTTCGCCAAGGCGCAGGCCGGCAACGCTCAGCAATCCGAACAGGCAGTAGTATGTCAGCGGCCTGAGCATGCAGCTGGTATATCGGCACGGCATCTTAAGCGCGGCGGACAGAAGACGCCGGATGTCGTCCTGTGAATAAAGATAGGGTCGCGCCCGCTTCGGGCGAAAAGGCAGCAGCCCGTCAGGCGGAATTTGTGTCCGCGGATCGGTGGCGACCCGATGAAGGGCAAATCCGCGCACGTAACCCAGCCGTGCCGCCCAGTGAGAGGGCTGCGTATGGGATGGCCGCTGGGCCCATTCGAGGGCCAGTTCCATGGTGATATATGGAGCATCGTTGGCTTCCAAGAAACTGACGAAATCGATCAATCCTCTTCCCGCTTCTCGTAGCTTGAACCCCAATCCGCGGCGCATCTCGATATAGTCGTGGGCAGCCTGTCGGAGTGCGCTCATTGAACTTCTCCCGGCCATGCCACAGCCAATGTTCGCAGTGCATTGAGGTCGACCTTGGCGTAAATCGCCGTTGTCTCCACATGACGGTGCCCCAAAACTTCGCCGATCTCACCGAGCGAGGCGCCGCCCCGCAGCATCTCTGAAGCGAGGCCGTGGCGGAACTGGTGCGCTCCTGTTGTGGGAGCATTGATACCAGCACGCCGAAGGCGACGGCGGATGACGCATCCAAATCCGCTCGGACCATCGAATCCCCGGATCGGGGCTTTGTCGCGCAAAAAGACACGGCGGCAGGCATTACGTGGCCGCCCCTTCCGTAAGTAATCGGCAATGGCCGCACCAACATCGGTTGGCAACGGAAGGTCGTTGCGTTGACCACTCTTGCCCCGCACACGAATCTGTCCGGCGACCCAATCGATATCGTCAAGTTCGAGCGTGATCACCTCGCTCGACCGAAGTCCTAACCGAGCCAGCATGAGTATCATGGCATAGTCGCGGCACCCGATTGGCGTTCGGCGATCAATGCTGGCAAGCAGCCGGGTTACATCATCACGGCTGATCGCCCGGGGAATAGACGAAAGCCTCCAGTTGGCCACGATCGGCACCGCTGCGGCCAAATCTGAGGTGATATCCCCATGATAGCGCGCATAGGAGAGAAACGATCGCAAAGCGGTGGTCATGATCTTCGCGCGTCGTATGTTGAGACGCGAAGTTCTCTTTCGAACAAAATCGGTCACGTCGACAGCGCGCAACTCTGCGAGCGAAACAGCACCATCACTGAAGCGGAAATTGAGGAAATCCCGGACGACTGGCCGGTAATTTACAATCGTTTGGCGGTTCAGCGCGCGGGCGTCTCGCAGATACGACTCGTACGCCTGCAAATGTAGTTCGATCGGCGACGGCTGGTACTCGTCCTCGACCTCTTCCGGGATGGCATCCACACCGCGTAAAAAAACCAGCAAGTGTCGTAGAGCGGCGTTATCTCCACGCTTTGGCCGTCGAAATTGTGCTCGGTCTTGCAAATAACGCCCGGGGTGCTCTCCACTTATACCAGCTAGATCAATCCCGTTTTGCCAAAGCCAACTGCTGAAACCAGCCGCCATAAGCACCTGGTTCCTCGTTGAGACAAGACTGTAGCCCCGACCAACGAGCCATTCAGCAAACGAAATAATATAACTCGCGACGGGCCCTTCAGGAGGCCGCGACAACGCAAATTGATCATTGATGCGATACTTCATTGTTTGCTCCCTTCCCAAGCTGAATTGCTGGAAGGGCTACGAACTATCTCTACACGCTATCTATAAATCCTTGATATCTTTGATCGAAATCTAGTTACCCGACATAGTCCGGCAGGGTAGATAGTGGCGACTATGTAGAGGACGACATAGGCGCCACAGCTTTGCCACCCATCTTCTGGAAAGCGGAACCGATATCCGTATCATCCAGGTTCTGCTCGGCCACAACAACCTGTCCACTACGGCGCGCTATACGAAGGTCTCCAACGTCCTGATCCGCAGCACGATCAGTCCACTCGACCGGTTGACGCTGGAGGTGGTGCCGCCAGGCTGAGGTTGTCTCGCCATGGTGGCGAGACTAGAGGTGGCGGACATTTTTCGCCGCCACGGGGAACGATATCGTCAAGCACATGACGCTCATCTCGGACGTGTCGAGCGCCGCGTAATGAGCGCGGTGGAGATGTGCCGGACCGCTCGGCTGGGCGGGCATGTCCAGCAATGTCGCGACTGCGATACGATCCGTGTCGCCTATAACTCCTGCCGTAACAGGCATTGCCCGAAGTGTCAGGGGCAGGCAAGCCGCGATTGGCTTGCCGCCCGGCAGGCCGACCTTCTGCCGGTCGGCTATTTCCACGTCGTCTTCACCCTGCCGCAGCAGATCGCCGCAATCGCCTTCCAGAACAAGAGTGCCGTCTACACCATCCTGTTTCGCGCCGTTGCCGAGACATTGCGCAAGCTTGCCGCCGATCCCAGACATCTGGGTGCGGAGATCGGCTTCATTGCGGTGCTGCACTCCTGGGGACAGAACCTCCAGTATCACCCGCATATCCATTGCATCGTGCCGGGCGGCGGCTTGTCATTCGACCAGTCCCGCTGGGTTGCCTGCCGGCAGAGCTTCTTCCTGCCTGTGCGGGTCCTGTCACGTCTGTTCCGGCGGCTGTTTCTCGAACAGTTGAAGCAGGCCTATGATCTGGGTCGCCTTCAGTTCTTCGGCGATATTGCCGGTCTGACCGATCCCACTGCATTCAATCGCATTGTCAAAGAAGCGCGGCGTATCGACTGGGTGGTCTATGCCAAGCCTCCCTTTGCCGGCCCCAGGCAGGTGCTGGCCTATCTCGGGCGCTATACCCATCGCATCGCCATCTCCAATTCCCGCCTCGTCAGCATCGATGGCGATCGCGTTGCCTTCCGATGGAAGGATTATCGAACGGGCGGCAGGCAAAAGGTGATGACGCTCGATGCCCACGAGTTCATCCGCCGTTTCCTGCTTCACACCGTTCCGGACGGCTTTCATCGCATTCGTCATTACGGACTGCTTGCCAATGGCCATCGGCAACTGAAGCTGGATCAATGCCGCAGGTTTCTGGGCGTTCCCACGCCAAAAAGCACGGCTGAAGAGGCAGATATAGAGCCGCTTCCACCTCTGGCGCATCGCTGTCCCTGTTGCGGCGGAGCCATGTCGATCATCGGCGCATGGTCCCCGCTTCAGCCGGTACGCCGGCCAGCATGGAACGACAGTTCATGATCGCACGCGTCACTTCATCCTCGTCACATTTGACGTCGGCAGGCCATGCCGCCGCAACGGTAACGCTTGCCTCCATCACACGCCCGCTTCCCAAAGTGCATCGGCATGAAGACTTTGGCTTCTGCCGCTCAAGAGGCAACGGCATCAACGACACCCCAAGGACCCGACGCAATCCGCCTCCCGACACAGGCAACAGTCGCAAACGGCCTGGAACCCTGCCTCCGACAAACCCCGCTTCGGCGAAATCCCCATAGCGCCAAACAACCCGCGCCTTCGTTCAATCCGGCTTCAATGAGGTCCGATCAGAACCAGGGCAACGCCTTGCGTTCGGACCTCACAGAACCCTCCAGATTCTTCGAGCCCTTCGTGACGACGCGCGGGGCGCACAGCGGCCGCCGGCCTCGTGATCATCGCCGTGTCCTCGACGGCGTCTTCTGGATCGCCCGAACCGGTGTTCAATGGCGGGATCTGCCCGAGTTCTTCGGCAAATGGTCCTCCGTCTACCGCCAGTTCCGGCGATGGACGCTCTCCGGTCTCTGGGATCTGCTACTCGAAGTGCTGAACGACACCGAAGGGGTCGGCGAGACGGTTCAGATGATCGACAGCACCGTCATCCGGGCGCACCACTGCGCCGCCGGCGCAAGGGGGGGACTCAGAGACAGGGTCTCGGGCGCTCGCGAGGTGGGTTTTCGACCAAAATTCATCTCCGCACCAACGGTGCCGGGCTGCCCGTAGCCGTCGACATCGCGCCGGGGCAGGCCTCGGACTACACCGGTGCCTTGCCGCTCCTCGACGCCGACGGGCCAGAGCCGAAAGTCCTTCTGGCCGATCGCGGCTATGATTCCGACCACATCCGAGACGAGATGGAGGCTCGCGGCGTCACACCGATGATTCCGACGCGTCGCAGCCGCAAGGTCCAGATCCCTGTCGACGATCACGTCTATGCCCTGCGAAACAGGATCGAGCGCTGCTTCAACAAGCTGAAGAACTTCCGCCGCCTCGCCACCCGCTACGACAAGACCGCCGAGAGCTACCTCGGCTTCGTCCTCATCGCCGCCGTCAGGCTATGGACGAAGACATTTGTCAACAGGACCTAGTTGAAGCCGAGGGCGATCGCTGATTCACTACCGGATATCGGCGGAGGCTGAATCGATGATGGGTCCCGAGCAGACTGATCAGGCGGCTTTGTTCTACGAGTTCTCGCTCGAGCGGCACGTGCCGGCCTCTCACCTTTTGAGGTCTATCGACCGCTTCGTCGACCTGTCGGGTGTTCGGAGAGAGTTGGCAACATTCTACAGTTCGACGGGCCGGCCATCGATTGATCCTGAACTGCTCGTGCGGATGCTGTTGGTCGGCTACTGCTACGGCATTCGCTCCGAACGCCGATTGTGTGAAGAGGTTCACCTGAACCTCGCTTACCGCTGGTTCTGCCGGCTCGGTCTCGACGGCGAAGTGCCGGATCATTCGACGTTCTCCAAAAACCGGCATGGGCGCTTCCGCGATTGCGATCTGTTGCGCAAGCTGTTCGAGACGGTCGTTCGTCGCTGTGTGTCGGAAGGACTGGTCGATGGTGCCGCCTTTGCGGTCGATGCGAGCCTCATCGCTGCTGACGCCAACAAACAACGCTCGGCCGCAGGAGCCAGCCAGCATGACTGGGAGGCGATGGCCCGGACGCGCCGGTCTGTCCGAGAATATCTCGACACACACGCTGATGCCGCCTGGGGCGCGGCGAGCGAGACGGTGCCGAAGTTCATCTCTCGATCGGATCCGGCCGCGCAATGGACGGGTGCTCACAAAGGGCACGCCTTCTTCGCCTATGCCGACAATTACCTGATCGACCTCAAGGTGGCGATCATCGTCGATGTCGAGGCGACGCGGGCCATCCGACAGGTGGAGGTCGGCGCAGCACGCACGATGATCGACCGCACTGAAGAACGCCTCGGACTGCGCCCCCAGCGTCTGGCCGCCGACAGCGCTTATGGATCAGCAGAGATGCTGGGTTGGCTGGTCAATGAGCGCGAGATCGAGCCACACGTTCCAGTGTTCGACAAATCAGCCCGCAACGATGGGACGTTCGCGCGGGACGACTTCACCTACGATGCTGAGACCGACATCTATCGCTGCCCCGCAGGCAAAAAACTGGCCTCGACAAGGACGTTGGTCAATGATGGTGCAACGCTTCTCTATCGTGCCAGCAAATATGACTGCGACGTCTGCAAGCTTAAGCCAGGGTGCTGTCCGAAGATGCCTTCCCGCAAGGTCCCGCGGTCCATCTACGAGAGAGCCCGAGATGTGGCGCGTAGCGCCGCCAAGACCGAGGCCTACGTGACGTCGCGACGTGAGCGCAAGAAGATCGAGATGCTGTTCGCGCACTTGAAGCGCATTCTGCGTCTGGACCGGCTACGGCTGAGAGGCCCTTACGGCGCTCACGACGAGTTCCTCCTTGCCGCCACCGCCCAGAACCTCCGAAGACTGGCAAAGCTGGTCCCGTCGCCCGCCCCAATGCTTGCCTGAGCCGAGACAAACTAACGCGCCGTTTGGTCACAGAGCCGTCGCGAAGAGTTGCGTCGCCGACTTCTTCAACACAATCGGCCCAAAGCAGACATCCTGCAGCTCTAGATCTGCGGCAGTAAAGACTCGAACTTTGCACGGTTCTAGTCCGCCTCTAAGAGCCTGATTCAAAAGTTCATCCGTAAACACAATACCTTGCGATGCGTCTGGTGAGCATGCGGATGCTAGCGATCTGCGCCCACGCGGTTGCGCTTTCGATGGATTTCTCCCAATCCTTTGCCAGCCTGCGGCATCGGCCGAGCCAAGCAAAGGTTCGTTCGACAACCCAGCGCCGCGGCAGGACCTCGAAGCCTTTGACGGCGTCCGATCGCTTGATGATTTCGACGGTCCAGTTGCCATGGCCCTTGAGCGCCTGCCGCAGCTTGTCGCCCGCGTAGCCACCATCGGCAAAGACATGCCGCAGCCACGGGAAGCGGTGGCGAATGGCCTTCAGCACCATCGGTGCGCCGTCCCTGTCCTGAATGTCGGCGGCGTGAACGATGACAAAGAGCAGCAGTCCCAGCGTATCGGTGACGATGTGGCGCTTGCGCCCCTTGATCTTCTTGCCCGCGTCATAGCCGGAGATTCCGCCGCTTTCCGTGGTTTTCACGCTCTGGCTGTCAATTACGCCCGCCGTCGGGCTGGCTTCCCGCCCCTCCAGATCGCGGGCGCTCATGACGAGGAGATGATTGATCGTCTCGAACAGACCCATGTTGCGCCAAGCGTAAAAGTAGCCCTGAACCGTCGACAGCGGCGGAAAGTCCTTCGGCAACATCCGCCATTGGCAGCCGCCCGTTGCCAGATAGAGAGTCGCATTCATGACCTCGCGCAGATCGGTGGTTCGCCGACGACCTCCGGATTTGGCAGGTGGCAGCAACGGAGCGATGAGCGCCCATTCTCCGTCCGTCAAATCGCTTGGATACCGTCCTCCGGCTCGGCTATGCTCATGGCGAGCGATATCGGTCCAGGCCATTTGATCCTCCATTTGTCTCGACAACAAACGAGAATCACAACCGACTGATATCGCTCAACATCTTTTTAGGCGGGCTCTAATCCATGCGGCTCATACTTGTCCTCCTTGAGCCGCGGAGCCCCACCCCGGGTGGCCCTGGCCCGGGTGGAACTTGGGGTGCTTGGTCGTGATCTCAAAACTCTCGATGATGAATTTGCAACAGTTCACCGGACAACGCATCGACAGCCGAGCACCCGACTAGTGCAAGCGTTGGATGAGACCTTTTCCACGGCAAGGCACCAGAGCAAAACTACCCCACGCTGAACATTGGTCGCAAGGACAGATGGTCCCTTCGAGTTGGAGCACTCTATCTGTATGGTCGCTAAAGCAGCCGCTACGACTGATCTCAGGTAGCGCAGGGTATCTGGCCGTGTAGTATACGACGAGATGCGTTACACGCCTTTAGCTGTGACCGCACGTCATGCCTTTTGATCATTCTCATATTCGTAGGCGTCGCAGAACAGCTTGCCGTTGCGGCCCCAATCCTCCCGCGAAACTTCCGTGAAGATGAAATTGATCGTTTCCGGCTTGCATTTTGCGATCCGCGCGAATTCGCGGGTCAGAACCTCCGCAAGCTCGCGCTTCTGTTCGAGGGTCCGGCCGGGAAACCAGTCTACACGAATGAAAGGCATGTCTGCTCCAAGAGGTTCATGGATTTCTGTTAACGAGCGTTAGTCGACAGGATCGCACAAAATAGGATAGCGAGCTCGATCAGGCCGGCCCGAAGGCGGATGTTGCGGTCACCGCAAATGCTAAAGCGAGCCGCGCTCATGTCGAGCCGATCAGCATGCGATAGCGCAATTGATCGATGACCACGGCTAGGATCAGCAGCCCACCGAGTAGAACCATTTGCAGGTAGGAGCCGATCTGGGCAATGTTCATCCCGTTCTGAACGAGCGCGATGAAGAACGCACCGAGCACGACATTCTCGACGCGACCGATTCCGCCACGCAGCGACACGCCGGCGATGACACAGGCTGCAATCGATTCCAGCGCCATCGAGCCGCCGAGATTGGTTTCTCCAGACTCAACGCGCGCCGTGAGCAACAAACCCGCGAGCGAGGCGAGCACCGCACTGAACACATAGGCCAGGAACAACACCTTCTTGGTGTTGATCGCCGATAGATGCGCGGCTTTGATGTTGCCGCCCACCGCGCAGATCTGCGTGCCGAGCCGGGTCCGATTCATCATCACCCAGGTCGCCGCAATGGCTGTCAGCGCGACGACGACCGGGACCGGCACGCCGACGATACGCCCGAAGCCGAAAATGTTGCCGAAGTCGAGCGGTAGGCGCGACACCGGCACGCCTCCGGTCAGATACAGCGCCAGCCCGGCGCCGACCGATTGCACGCCGAGCGTCATGATGAATGGAGACACGCTGAACTGCGCTATGCCGACGCCGTTGACGCAGCCGATCACCAGCGCGGCACCGATGCCGGCGAGGCTGCCGAGCATGATCACAGCCCACACGTGGCCGGGCATCATCGCCGCCAACGCAACCATGGCGAGGGCGCTGACCACCGAGGTGAGCGCGATGGCGGTGCCGACCGCAAGATCGAAGCCGCCGGTGATCAGCACCACCATCTGCCCGAGCGACACCAGGATCAGATAGACCGACTGCCGTGCCACATTCGTCAGATTACTGACGGTCAGGAAATTACCTGAGACCAGCGAGAACACGATCAGCGCGGCAGCCAGGAAAAACGGCAGCACGCCGACCTTGAGAAACAGGGTCTTCACGGCGTTGATCGCGGATAGGCCGGGCGTCGCAGCGGAGGCGCTATCCACTGCGTCAGGCGCACTCATCGATGGGCTCCCTCGAATCCGTGAAGAAATGCCGAAGCACGACGTCCTCGACGAGGTCGTCTCCCTCGAGTTCGGCCGAAATCCTGCCGTTGGAAAACACCAGCAGCCGATGAGCCAGATGCATCACCTCCGGCAGATCGGACGAGATGATCACCACGGCTTTGCCGGCCTCGGCGAGATCGCGGATCAGCAGATAGAGCTGGCTGCGCGTGCCCATGTCGACGCCGATGGTCGGCTCGTCGAAGATGTAGAGGCGACGGTCCCGGGCGAGCCCCTTGCCGAACAGCACCTTCTGCTGATTGCCGCCGGACAGCGCCGCCACCATCTTCGGCAGCGAACGCGGCGCGAGATCGACGCGCGCGCCGATCGCATCCGCGGCAGCACGCATGCGGCGCGGCGATCGCAGACCAAGCGGCCCGGAAAGGTCGCTGCGATCGAGCAGATCGAGGCGGAGATTGTCGCGCGACGACGCCGACAGCACGAGGCCTTCGGACTTGCGATCCGGCGACAGATAAAACACGCCGCGGCGCAGCAGTTCACGCGTCGGCAGGCCGCTGACGTCATCGCCGAACAAGGCGACGGTTCCGCGCTCCAGCGGCTGCAGGCCGAGGATACTCCGCCACACCCGCGATTTGCCCGAGCCGACCAAGCCGGCGACGCCGAGCACTTCGCCGGCCCGCACATCGATATCGACGCCGTTGACGCCGACGGCGCGAATGCCGCGGAGCGACAGCACGGTCTCGCCATCCGGCTGGCGGCCAATATGCGGATAGACCTTGTCGATCGCGCGGCCCATCATCAGGGTGACGAGCGCGTCTTCCGACGTGAACGGCTGATCGACGGTGGCGATCAGCTTGCCGTCGCGCAGCACGGTGATGCGATCTGCGATCTTGGCGAATTCCTGGATGCGGTGCGAGATATAGATGATGCCGACGCCGCGCTGCCGCGCTTGCCGGATGAATTCGAAAAGCCGCTCGGTCTCGCGCTCCGTCAGCGAGGCGGTCGGCTCGTCCAGGATCAGCACGCGCGCCTTGGCGTGGAGCGCCTTGGCGATCTCGACCATCTGCTGCTGCGCGCGTGACAACCGCGACACCGGCTGGCGGACGTCGATATCGAAGCCGAGCGTGTCGATCAGCTCGCGTGTGGTGCGCTCCATCGCCTTGCGGTCGACCAGCGGCCCGCGCATCAGTTCCTCTCCGAGGTGCACGTTCTCGAACACGGTGAGCGTCGGCACCAGCGAAAGCTCCTGAAACACGGTGCCGATGCCGGCCTTGCGCGCGTCCTGCACCGATCGGAAGTGCACCGCCTCGCCGGCCACGCGCAAGGTGCCGGATGTCGGGCGATACACACCGGACAGGATGGATATGAGCGTCGATTTGCCTGCGCCGTTTTCGCCGAACAGCACATGGACTTCGCCACGTTTGAGCTGGAAATCGACGGCGGACAGGGCTTTGACGCCGGGAAACTCCTTGGAGATTCCCGACATCTCGACCAGAAGCGGTTCGCCCGTGACACTCACGATCATCACCAATCAGTGCCGGTTCAACCGAAGCCGAGCCGGCTGGCCAGTTAGTTCACCTTGAAGACCGGCTTGAAGTCGTCCGGCGGAAGGATGCTGGTGCGGGGGACGCTGTTCACGTTCTGCTGGTCCACGACGAAGATCTTCGGACCGACATGCTTGATGTAGTCTTTCTTCTCCAGGATACGCACGGCCTGATCGATCGCGATACGCCCCTGAATAACCATCGAGTCCGCAGGCGCCGCGAGGATGAAGCCGCGCTTAATGCCTTCATAGACGCCGGGCGTCATATAGAACGCCATCAGATCGACCTTGCCCTGCAGGCCGCGCTCGCGAATGACGCCCTGCGCAGCTTCTGCAGTAACAGCGGTGCCCGCGACATAGCCGATGTCGGGATTAGCCTGCAGCACGTCCTCGACCAGCTTCTGCTGCACCTCCTTGCCGGTGTCACCATATTTGGCGTCGAGGACTTTCAGCGCGGAGCCTTTGACCGCGTCGAGGAAGCCCCTGTTGGCGGCTTCGACCCAACCGGCGCCCGCCGGGCCCGGGAACCAGCCGACCTTTACTTCCTTACTGCCGGCCGGGTGTTTCTTGGCCAGGTACTCGCCGGCCGATTGCCCCATCGTGTAGAACGACACCAGCGACTTGGCGGTGACGTTCGGCGACGAAATGCCGTTGACGACGTCGATGACTGGGATGCCCTTCTTGTTGATCTCGGTCACCAGATTGTTCAGGCCATCGAACGAGATCGCGCCGATCACCACGGCCTGGGCTCCGTTGGCGACGCAGTCCTCGATCTGGGAAATCTGGGTGTTGAGCTCGGTGTAGCCGCCGGCGTTGAGCAGATTCATCGACACGCCGAGCCGCTTGGCCTCGTCGACAACGCCGTAATCGACGCCGAGCCAGTAGGCGTCCTTCATGTGCGGAAACGACACGCAGATCTTCCAAGGTTGGCTGGCCTTCGCCAGCGGCATGTACGAAACCTCTTCCTGTTTGCCGTCTGTGGCAAACGGCGGCTCGGTCTTCATCGCCTTGTAGGGGAACCAATCTTCAGCATGAGCCGCACCAGCGATAAACGCGACGATCGAAGCGGTCAGTAGAGTTGAGCGAAGTGTCATGTTCCGTCCCCCAGTTATGACTTCAAGGTTACACGAAGGCGTTCAAGGCGGACGGCCTCGTCGGCCCGGGCGGCGAGCGCCTGATCCATGTCGACTTTGACGAAGCGGGTGGGCGTGTGCGGCTGCAGTTGGCCGATCAGGTCCATGTCGGCGGCGATCACCGTGCCGACCATGAAGTAACCACCACCGGACACCGCGTCGCGATGAAGGATGATCGGCTCCGTTCCGCCGGGCACCTGGATCGATCCGTACGGGTAGCAGCTATCGACGATGTTCGAGGGATCGGAGCCCGCGCCGAACGGCTGCTCGCGCTCGACGAGGTCGAGCTTGCGGCCGCCCTTGAAGCGATAGCCCATCCGGTCCGCCTCGTTGGCGACCTTCCATTCGTCGGCGAAGAAGGTCTCCTTCGCGGCCTCCGTCAGTCGATGCCAATACAGGCCCGGCAGGACGCGGAGTTCGGCGAGTTTGCCGGGTACGCGCCGCAGGCCTGGATCGACGCTGCGGCCCTCGCTCGCTAGGCTGCCCTCGCCGACCGGCAGTTCGTCGCCCGCCTGGATCGGCCGGCCTTTGTAGCCTCCGAGCGCGCCGATCGGATAGGTCGAGCGGCTTCCGAGCGCCACCGGAACGTCGATGCCGCCGCTGACGGCGATGCAAATGCGCGCGCCGGAGTTGAGGAAGTCGAACGACAGTTTCTGGCCGGCCTTGACCTTGAGCGCCGTCCAGCCGGGCTGGTCGACGCCGTCGATCTTGACCGGCATATCGGCCCCGGTGACGGCCACCAATGCGTCGGCCGTGAACTCGAGCTGCGGGCCCATGAACACGGCTTCAAGACCAGCCGCGCCCTCGTCGTTGCCGACCAGGAGATTGGCGGCGCGCATCGCGTAGCGATCCATCGCGCCGCCGACCGGAATGCCGAGATGAAAGTAACCGGGACGTCCGAGATCCTGAACGGTGGTGGCGAGTCCGTGATGCACGACCTTAATGGCCATTGAGAACGCCCTCCAGCTTGGCGTTGTAGCCGTCAATGTCCTTGGAGAATTCGCGCAGGTCGAAGCTGACGTCGCGAATCGGCGGCGCGAACTGGCCGTTATCGACCTCCTCGACCGCCTGGTCATAGGCCGGGCGGTCGATCGGTTTGAACTTCACGATGTCTCCTGGCCGGAAGAACACCATGAAGTCCCGTAGATAGCTCGTCGTCTGGGTCGGATCGAAGATCGGCATCGGCGTGACGCCGAACATCTGATAGCCGCCGGCGCCGCGCACCGAATAGATGCAGCCGAAGCAGCCGCCGTGGCCGATGGTGAGCTTCGGCGTGTCGGTGCGCGGGCGCAGATATTTCGGCACCTCGATCTGCCGCTGCCGGTCGACCATCTGATACATGAACGGCAGACCGGCGACGAAGCCGACCATTGAGACGAACCACGGCGAACCCGCATGGGCTGCGATGAAATCGTCGACCGTGGCGTGGTGATTGATCCGCGCGGCGTATTCGAGATCGGTACTCGTCGGATCCTGATGGCGCTCGCGGAACCGCATGAGCGTCTCGTGCGTCCACGGATCGTTGTAGAGCACCGGAATTTCGATGATGCGGGTCCGGATCACCGGCTCGGATTTGGCGGCGGCGCCCTCGATCGACTTCACCTCGCGCAGCAGATCGTCGGGCTTGATGATGTCTGGATCGAACTTGACCTGAAACGAGGCGTTGGCCGGACAGATTTCCGTGATGCCCTTGATCTCGCTGTCGCGGATGCCGTTGGTCATCGACAGGCTCTTGAAAAACGCGTCGAGCGACATCTCCTCGCTGCACTCGACGAACAGATGTTCGTCGCCTCCGAACGAATAGCGAATGCCCATCACGCCACCTCGGACTTGGATTGGAGTTGTCGGCTGAATTCGGCCTCGAGCCAGGCTTCGAGAAAGCGCGTATGAAACGCGCCGCGGCGTACGCTGTCGTCGCCGGCGAGCGCCAGATGCAGCGGCACCGTCGTCGGCACGCCGCCGATCTCGAGCTGCTGCAGCGCCCCCTTTAATCGGTCGAGACATGCATCGCGGGTTTCGGCCCAGACGATCAGCTTGCCGAGCAGCGAGTCGTAGAACGGCGGGATCGAATAGCCGGCGTACAGCATCGTATCGAAACGGATGCCTTCGCCTTCGGGGATGCTGAGCCGGCCGATCTGGCCCGGCGCGGGCATGAAGTCGCGAGTCGCGTCCTCGGCATTGATGCGGCACTCGATGGCATGGCCGCGCGGCACGATATCGTTCTGCGTGACCGACAGTCTGGCGCCGCCAGCGACGCGGATCATTTCCTGCACGAGATCGATGCCGGTGATCATCTCGGTGACCGGGTGTTCGACCTGGATACGGGTATTCACCTCGATGAAGTAGAAGTCCTGCGTCTCGTCGTCGTAGAGATATTCGACGGTGCCGGCGCCGCGATATTTCACTTCACGCGCGAGCGCGACGGCGCTGGCGCAGAGCTTCTCGCGCACGCGGGCTGGCAGCAGGAACGCCTGGGCTTCCTCCCACACCTTCTGGCGGCGACGCTGCAGCGAGCATTCGCGCTCGTAGCAATGCACGACGTTCTCGCCATCGCCGAGGATCTGCACCTCGACATGGCGGGCGCGGGAAATGACTTTCTCCAGATACAAGCCGCCGTCACCGAACGCGGCAAGCGCCTCGGCCGACGCCATCGGAAATTGGCTCTCCAACTCGGCCATATTGTTGGCGATGCGGATGCCGCGACCGCCGCCGCCGGCCGCCGCCTTGATCATGATCGGAAAGCCCGTCGTCTCGGCGACCTTCCGCGCAGCTACAATGCCGTCTACACGGCCGTCACTGCCCGGCACCGTCGGCACGCCGGCTTTCTTGGCGACTTCGCGCGCCGCAACTTTATCTCCGAGCAGCCGGATCGCGTCGCCTTTCGGGCCGATGAAAATCATCCCCGCGGCTTCGACCGCATCGGCAAAATCGCCGTTCTCGGAGAGGAAGCCGTAGCCCGGATGAATCGCATCGACGCCGGCGCGCTTGGCCGCGTTGATGACCGCGGGAATGCTGAGATAAGACTTCTTGGCCGCCGGCGGGCCGATGTCGATCGCCTCATCCGCCAGCTTTACGGCGAGCATGTCAGCATCGGCGGCGCTGTGCACCTGGACGGTGCGGATGCCGAGCGCCTTCGCGGCCTTGATGATGCGGACCGCGATCTCACCCCGATTGGCGATGAGCAGCGAACGAATGGTCATTCGTCCACCTCGGCGATCACCTGACCGGCCATCACCGGATCTTCGTTGTCGACGAGAAAACGGAGCGCCTTGCCGTCGACGCCGGCTGCGACCGTGTGAAAGGTCTTCATTACTTCGATCAGGCCGATCGTGTCGGCGCTCGTCACCGTGTCGCCATCCGCCTTGAACGGGGGCTGATCGGGCCCCGAGGACCGATAGAAAGTTCCAGGCATCGGGGCTCGTACTTGCTTGATGCTCATCAGAAGATCCTCAGCTCACACAATGAATGACGGCACGACTACCCGGAGTACTTCGCTGACCGCGACATCCACGCGGCTCGCAACGCGCACGTTTCCCCGCCGGCCACGCCTTGATCGGACGCGAGCTGGCATTGACAGGCGGATCGGGAGGCCTTGGGCGATTTGCCCGGCGCGCGAACCAGCAGCTCACGCAATTTCGATGCGTCAGGCGGCGACGCGGCCCGGAAACCCGACGGGTACGCTTTCATGGCCGACCGGCCGTCACTCGGACTTGTCATCACGATCTCCCATGCTCCGCCTCGTCCCTCGCCGGCCGCCTCGCGCGATGCTGCGCACGAGATCGGCCACCTCGATGCGCGTTCCGTCGATCTCAGGAATGTGCGTATTTCGGTTCGACTCCTTCGACATCGACGTACACGACGTCGTTCTCGACCTTGATTGGGTAGAGTGCGAGTTCTGGGTGAGTCGGATTGACACCCTTTCCCTCCACCACGTTGAACCGCCATAGATGCGCCCGGCAGGTGAGAAAACAGCCGCTCAGCTCACCTTCAACCAGCTCCACCTCCTGATGCGGACACATCGCTTGCGTCGCGACCAGTTGCCCCTTGTCGGTGTGCACCAAAAGGATCTCGGTCTCACCCACCGTGTAGTTCGCCATTTCGCCTTGCCAGAGGTCGTCGAGGGTACAGACGCGTTCGAATGCCATTCTGGTTCCGTTCAGAAGAAACGATCGAAGTGGATGCGCTCGTGCGGAATCTGCTTTTCCATCACCAGCATGCGCAACGTGGCGTCGACCATCGGCGGCGGGCCGGACAGATAGTACTCATGGTCGGCCCAGCCATCCGTGAAGTCGCGACCGAGGACGTCGTGGACGAAGCCGGTCGGGCCATTCCATCGGGGCTCATCGTCCGGATCGGACACGACGACGGTCTGGCGAAGGTCGCCGACTTGCGACGCGAGATCCGAAATCTGCTGCAGGCTCGGCACATCGATCGATCTGCGACCGCCGTAGTAGAACCGCAGGGTTCGCGATTGCATCCGGCCGGACCCGGCAAGACCGCGCGCCACCGACAGCATCTGCGAAAATCCGGCCCCGCCCGCGATGCACACGACGTCGCGGTCGATCTCCGGCCGTGCGAAGGCGGTGCCATAAGGTCCGTCGATGTGGATGTTCGTTCCGATCGGCAGCCGAAACAGCGGATCGGAGAACGCGCCGCCCGGCACGCGCTTGACGATGAATCGCCATTCGCCGCGGTCGTTCGGCACGTTCGCCATCGAGTACACGCGCTTCGGGCCATCGGCTGCGAGCGAAAGCAGCGCGTATTGCCCGGCCAGAAAGGCGGCCGGCGTCTCCGACACGAGAACGAACTCGCTCATGTCGGACGTCAGCGTGGTCTTCTCGGCGAGCTGCGCCTCGAAGCGCCGCGGCGCGTGGCACGGCACATAGGTGGCGTCGGTGCGGATCTTGATGGTGCAGGCGCTACGCGCCGAGACGCGGCAGGCGAGATAGCGCCCGCGGGCACGATCCCGCTCCGTTTCGGCCGGCGCGAGATCCGTCGGCACGACGAGATCGCCCGAGATCAGCTGAAATTTGCAGCTGCCGCAGGCGCCGGCGTTGCATTCGTAGGGAAAGCCCAGCCCGGCCCGCAGAGCGGCGCGGAGCAGTACGTCGTCGGACCCGACGTCGAACCTGCCCCTGCCGTCTGCGATCTCGATCGGAAACACGGCCGCTCCCTCTGCGCTACTAGGCGGCCAGCCCGACGCTTGCCCAATACTGCCGCATATTGGCCAGCGCGGTCTTCTTCGCGGTCGGATTGTCCGGGATGGCGTCGCAATAGGTGCTGATCGCCTTGTCGGCGAGCGGCACCCACTGCTTCTCCCAGTCGTTCAGCACGGTGCTGTTCGACGGCTCCTGCATCGCCATTTCGATCAGCGCCGAGGTCCAACGCTGCGAGCGCGCGCTGTCGCGGAGCTGCGCTTCCGTCAGCAGCGGCAGCAGCGCGTCCTGATTGCGCCGGGCGCCGAGTGCTAGCTGCTTCAGGGCGGCTTCCTCGAGCGCCGGCTTGAAGATCGTGTTCATCACGAAGAAGTTCTGGCCCCAGTCGTAGGTCGCCAGCATCTTCTCGGCGAGTTCGCGGAAGCCCTGCCATTCCGGCGCGGTTTCCCAGTTCTTGCGTTCGTCGCGGGCGAAGCCGGCATCCGGATGAGCATTGGCGAGTTCGCGCGTCCGATAGGCGATGCGCGACAGCCAGCGCAACGCATCGCCGCCCTGGAACATCGCTGCACCCGAAATCGTGCTGGCCGGGGAGATGCTGGCGAGGTAGCCGCAGTTCATCTGGATGGCGTGCAGCGGGTAGCGCAGCGGCGTGTAGAGTTTCGCCAGCACCGGCACCCAGGCCGCCGGCAATGCAGCGTCGTGCTCGTCGCGGGCGAATTGCTCGAGCAGGCCGTCGACGTAAGACTCCTGCCCGTCCTGCTGGATGTTGTAGGTGCGGTATACCGTCTCGTCCGGATCGCGGAAGGCGTTCCAGTCCTTGTGCTTCAGGGGCGAGCCGAACAGGTTCTTGGTGTACCAGTCGCCCATGAAGCCGTCGACGTCCCACGGGTGATCGGGGTCGCGGGTGTGCCACAGCAGATTGGTCGAGACGATTTCGTATTCGCTGGGCCGGCGACGTTGAGCCGCGAGATGGCTCCAGGTCTTGAGCGGACGCAGTTGTGCGACTTCGGGCATGGTGATCCCTCTCGGACTGTTCGGATGTCGGTGTCGGGCGCTACAGCACCTGGGCGTAGTAGAAGCGGATCGAGTCGTCGTTGGTCTCGACCTGCCCCGCGAACGACGGCATGTTGAGTTCGATCTCGTTCATCTGAAACGGACGACCCAGCTTGGACTGGATCGTTTCCCGCCGCAGGATGCACTCGCCCTCGAGTTCGATGCGAATGTACGACGCGCGTGAACTCACCAGGACTTCCTTGCCCGGATTGTCGTCCTGCGCGGCCTCGACGATCGCGTCGGCCATCTCTCCGGCCTGAATGACCGGACCGACCAGATTGCGTGATTTCATTGTCGCCATTGTGGTTGCTCCGCTCTCACGCGAAATAGAACTTCACGCAGTCCATCGGCTCGAGCCCGCTGTCGGACAACTTCATGTCCAACGGGAACGGCGCGTCGGCGCCTTCCTTGCGGGCGTAGATGGTCTTGCCGGGCTGGTCGGCGATGTGAATGCCGACCGCGTTGACGGCCGCCGTCTGGCCGACCTCGGCCATGGTTTGCTCGGTGTCGACGGGGAGCAATTTCAGCACGAAATCACCCTCGAAATTGCAGACTAAAGGAAACAACGCCACGATCGGCCTCCTGTGTACACGTGTTGGCTCAAGCAGCCTTGACCGTCTTGGTCGTCTTGGCCGTGGCCCAGCTGAAGTCGTGCGCGTCCTGGCCGCCGTCGCTGATGACGCCGAGGCCCATATAGGCGAGCACGCCTTCGAGGTTGGCGGGCTCGATGCTGCCCGACAGGAACCGGTCGACCAGCGACTGGTGGCGAGCGTAGCGCTGCGGATCCTGCTCGAAGATCCACTGATCGACTTCCGAGCCGAAGTGATACTTGCGGCCGTTATAGGTGAGCTGACGGTCCTGCAGCGTCTTGCCGGGCGTGCCGACGATCGGATTCTGCGAGACGTTGCAGATCACCGGCAACGTGCCGGGCACGGTCTTCTCAAAACGGCCGGTCCTGGCATTCTCGGTGATGACGTCCCAGCATTTGCCGAAGGTGTCGTTCCAGCCGGGGTACTTCTCCTCGAGCCAGTCGCGCTCGTCCGGACTGACGCCGGCGGCCGGCGACCACCACAGCGTCGGCCGCCACGACCAGGTGCCGAGCTGCTGGCCGTGATGATGCTCGTCGAGATCCCGCATGAAGATGTCCCAGTACCAGGGCTTCTCCAGGCCGAGGTCCTCGAGCGACCGCGTGAACTGGGTGACGATCCATTCCTGCATGAACTCCTTGAACGAGCCCTCGCGCTTGTCGAGCGGCAGGTAGTAGTCCATCGGAATGCCGGTCAGGATCGCGAACAGGCGCGACGAGCGCCAGAACGAGATGTCGACCATGCGCTGAGCATCGGCCTTCTTGCCCTGCTCGATCAGGATCTTGAGCGTCGGTGTGCCGATCTGCGCGTGACGCGCTTCGTCGGACTGGATGCTCTGAATCAGTTTGGCGAATTTGAAATCGCCCGCGTGAGTCGCGTCCGACGCAAGACCGATGAACTGCAGATTGGTGAAACCGGTCTCGAACGAGAAATTCATCGCCAGCGAGGTATCTATGACGTTGCGCGTCATCATCAGATCGTCGAAGAACCGCCGGGCCGCGAGCGTGACCCAATTGTTGGTGTTCATCGAGCGATGCGCCCAGTCGAACTGCCGGTCCTTCGCCACATATTCATGGGCGAAGTACAGCTGGATCTGGCCGTGACGGACTTCGTCCAACATGCCGAAGGTCGCCATGTTGCGCATGCCGCCGGCGCGGCCGAAGCGCAGCAGCCGAGCGTTCTGAAGCGCGGCGTTGTATTCGACCACGGACACCGCGCCGTAATGCTCCTTCAGCGTGGCGATCCAGCCCGGATCCGCCGAGGTGTACATATCCATGCGCTCCAGCGCGGCCTTCACCGAGTAGGCGCCCGAATCCTTCTCACGCTGCATGCCGACATATTCGCGATAGGTGACCTTGTAGGGCTCGTCATAGGTCGCCCAGATGTGTTCCGGGATGCCCCTGGAGCCGGCATAGTCTTCCGGAAACAGCTCTTCCTCCGGGACGTATTTCGGGGTCCAGTTCGTGTCGCGGGCCAGGTCATACCAGTCTGAACGTTCGAGCATGGTCGCTCCTCCGTGAATTGGGTCTGTTCACACGCCGTGCGGTTTGACGTCGATCGGGCCTTCGCCGCCCGGATAGCAGAAGGTGATGTCCGGCGAATAGAAGCCGAACGTCACGTCGAGAGGCTGCTTGGGACGCAGCGCATAGACCGGATGCGATGTGTCGAGAAATTCGATCGCGTTGCACTTGAACTCGGCGGCGGCCTTCATCACGAAAGGATAGCGACCGCTGGTCAGGACACCGTCGACGCGGGTGACGTAGCGAAGCTGGCCGTTGGCGGGCGCGCCGGCGCCGATCCGTGCCGTGCTGCTGGTTCGGATCAGCGGCTTGCCGCCGACCAGAGTGGTCGCGATCAGTTCGTCGCCCTTCCATTCGAACACGGTCTCGCCGGAGGTTGCAGGAACGCCGCGCTGCAGCGCGTAATCGATCATGTTCGGCGAGCTGTTGAAGTAGTGCGTCCACCAACGCCCTGGCGTTCCGGGCTGGGCATCGAGCCCGTCGAGATCGACGCCCAGATAAGTCAGCGAGTAAGCCCCGAAACTTCCCGGCAATCCGCCGTTGGATGTCTGCGCGGGATCGTCGACGATGTACTGGTTGATATAGACGCAGCCGCGACCCTCGGGTGTCAGCTCTTGCGGAACGAGAGCTCTGGCGGCCGCCGGATCTTCGGGGACCCAATCAAGATAGAGCATCCGCGCATTTGCAATGAGCTGCGGTGCAACCAACGGATTGCTTGGCATCTTCGATCCTCTCAGCGCCCTGTTATCTTGCACGCCAAGTAAACGAGATGATCGCGGCACGGGTCTAATCGTATTTTCAAATACCAGTTCGGTGATGGTCGCTATGAAGCCACGATGAATAAATGAGTGCATTGCCGCATTTTTGTTCGCACAAAGCAAAAAGATAGTGCATCGACGGCTTGGTCGAGATTGCATTCAAAACAGAAATGTCGCCCGAGCCGGTGCGGCCGGCTGGGCGACATCATCAGTCTGCGTATCGACGTGTTGGCTCGGTGCAAGCTTCTGTAAGCCGAGCCTGACGTCACCTGCGCCTTCGGGCGGCGCCCCACCGAGGACCTTGTAGTTGCGGAGCCGGCATTCGCATAATGCGACTACGTGGCGTTGCGCGCTCTCGCCGCTCCGGGCGCCAGGATTTCAACGCCATTGGCGCCGAGAGCCTCGCGAATCGCAACGAGCAGATCGACGGATCCCGGCGTATCGGAATGAACGCAGATCGACTCGAAGCCGACCTCGATTTCGGGACCGTCGACAGGCTTGACCTTGCCTTCGAGGCACGCCCGCACCACCCGGTCAGCCGCCGACTTCGGATTGTAGTTGTCCGGCTTGCGCGTAAAGACGATCTTGCCCGTCGAATCGTACTCGCGGTCCGCGTAGAATTCGCGGACGACGGGCTGTCCGAGTTCCTTTGCGATTCTGTAGGTTTCGGACGCGCCCATGCAGTAGATGAAGGCGTCCGGTGCGACACGCCTCATCATCTTGACGAAGGCCCTCGAGGCGACCTCGTTGGCCGCCAACTCCATATACAGCGCGCCGTGCGGCTTGACGTGCTGCACCGTGCCGGCGTGCAAATGCACGAACTCTCGCAGGGCGCCGACCTGGTAGACGATGTCGTTCACCATCTCTTCGGTGCTTTGAACGATGCGGCGACGGCCGAACCCTTGAAGATCCCGAAATCCGGGATGCACACCGATCGCGACTTTGTTCGACAGCGCCAGGGCGACGGATCGGTCCATCAGGTTGGGATCACCGGCATGAAACCCCGCCGCGATATGGGCCGAGCTGATCATGGTCATCAGCTTGGCGTCGTCGGTGCTACCCAACTGCCAGTTGCCGTAGGCTTCTCCCATGTCGCAGCCCAGGTCGATCGTCGTTTTCCGGCCCACCGTCGGTCCTCCTGATGAGACAGAAATACAGGAGCCCCACCCGGATGAATAATCAGAAGGTGCGATCCTGAAATTCGGGAAAACCGATACGGCGGCTATTGTGACTCGGCGAACATGCCCGACCCGACGATCCCAGCCCCATATCGGCAGACATCGCAGAACAATTGCGCATCGCGCCCGAGTCCTGAGGCTCTGTTCCAGGCCAACCCGATGTCCATGCTGGGAATTTGATCGATGAGATCGACCGCGACCAGCCGCACGCCGTCGAGTGACCAAGGGCGATAGACCATGTCGGAGAGAACGGTCACGCCATGCCCCTCGGAGACCACGTTACGGATGGCCTCCATCGACGAGGTCCGGAACACCACGTTTGGCTCGAAGCCGGCCCTCTCGAAGTAGCCGAGAGTGGTGCGGTCGGCATCGTCGATCGTCAGCATGATATAAGGTTCGTGCTCGAGATCCCGCAGCGCAACGTTCTTTCGGTCTAGAAGCGCGTGATTGGCCGGCAGCCAGAGCCGCCGCTTCGATCGCACGAGTAACTCGGTTTCGATTTCGCTGATATGTTCAAGCGGAGACAGCAGGCAGACGGCGACCTCAAGCTCGCCCGACATCAACCGATCCTCGATACAGGGCCGCTCCAATTCGACCAGTTTCACCTTGATTCCCGGGAAGATTCTGGCAAAGCGCGACAGCAGGGGCGTGATGAAATAGCCCGCCACCGTGTGCGTGCAAGCCAACGTCAGTTCACCGTCCAGGTCGCGCCGCACCTTTTGCGGTGCGAGCATCGCATCGACTGCGGTCGCCAACACGTTTTGAGCGTGTTCGAGAAAGATCGCTCCCTCGTAGGTCAGCGACACACCTCGCGGAGTCCGATTGAACAACTTGACGCCGACATCCGTCTCCAGCGTCTTGATTGCCTCGCTGACAGCGGGTTGCGACGTGAACAAGGCCGCCGCCGCCTTTGAGATCTGGCCACTTTCCGCAACTGCGATAAAGACACGAAAGTGACGTAGAGATACCCTCATTGCAACTCCCGCTATATGCTCGTCCTGCGACGTAGAGAGACGCTATCTGGCCCGATAGAAAAGCAAGCTCATGCAGACTGCACAAGCACAAAGGGTGCCACGCCGGTGCTCAGTATTCGACACGTTCTTTGAGGACCCGTCGCTGTCATCCGGCGTGCAAAGTTGGCTCTGACGCACTTTTGATGGCGACAGGCACTATGTGGATCCGATGAGGCGAGCCTGAAGGAGATCGAGTTTTCCTCGGCCGTACATTTGGCGTTTTACGAGCTTGAGCTTGGTGATCTGCCCCTCCGTCTGTCCATTGGACCATGGCGAGGTGATCGCGGCGCCGACGGCCGCTCGGTCTTTGTCGACCCCGTTTGCAAAGGAGGCGACCAAGCCCGAGCGGGCGCGCTCCAACCACGGATCGAGATCGGCGATAGATTTCTTGCGGATCATGGCTTGGAATGCGGCAATGGTTATGCGCGCCTCGACCAACTGCGGCACACCGCGCTCTATCGCTGCTACCGTGACGGTTTCGGACTTGCCGAGGTCGTCGCGACCGATGGTCAAAAGCCGGGCTATGGTCCGCGCCGAGGGAGTTCGGCTCAAGACGCCGCCATCGACCTTGTCCGCCTTCCGCCGGCGCGTAGCCCACTCGCTGACAACACGTAGACTACCAAGGAACCCTTGGCCTTTGAGCCTTCGCCATAGCTCGGCGCCGTTTTGCCGTCCGGCAGCCCATTGGACGTCGAGCCACGGCAGGTACAGTTCGAGCGAGCTCTCGCGCACGCGGAAGATATCCGAGCGTTGACCGCGCAGCACACGGCGGACCAGACCGCGGCTGTAGCCGGTCCGGCGGACGATCTCCTTGATCGGGACCCCGTCCTTGGCAAGCCCGAGAATGTCGGCGTTGGTGTCTTCCCGACGAATATAACCCTCATACTGGATCCGTTCTGCGGCGGTGAGCAGGTCGGGATTGATCGTGGCCGCCCCGATAGCGGCTCGTATCGCGCGCATGGACTTGCGCACGGCGTCGAGGAAAGCTCGGCTGGCGTTCTCCATCAGGTGCCAACGATCGGCCACCTGGATCGCCTTTGGCAGCGCCCTGGCCGCCGCCAGGGAATATGCGCCGCCGCGATCTCGGGCGACGATACTGATCTGGGGCTGATCCGAGAGCCAAGCCTGTGCCGTCGCCGGCTCGCGGTCGGGCAGCAGGGCAATGGTCTTGCGCCGCTCCAGGTCGCAGATAATGGTTCCGTAGCGCTGGTTGCGGCGCCATGCCCAATCGTCGATCCCGATCACGGTTGGCGGGACAAGGCGCGTGCCGCCGTGCCGACGCACGGCACGGAGCAACGTGTCGTTGCTGACCGGCAGGCTGAGCCTCTGCGCCAAGTTCGCCGCCGGCCGTCCGCCCAGTGCCAGTCCGAGATGGTGAATGATGTGATCGAGCCGGGCGGTCCGTCGTCCCCACGGCGCCAGCACGTTCGTATCGAACCGTTCGGTGAAGATCCGGCGCCCGCACAGCACCGTGTCGCAGTGGAACCGCCGCGCCTGCACCACCAACCGGACCGGTTTCCCAGCCATTGGCAGATCGGCGAGAAGCCGGCGATAGGGCTCACTCCCCGAGCTAATTCCAGCGGCGGCAAGGAGCGGCTCGGCGGGATATCGAAACGTGGGAACAAGCTGTTGCGAACACTGCTGATCGTCGGCGCGACGTCGATTCTGAAGCAGGCGCGTCGTGGTGTGAAGCTGCCCGGCTGGGTCATATCCTTGATGGCGCGCCGACCCTACAAAGTCGCCGCTGTGGCACTGGCCAACAAGATTGCCCGGACGATCTGGGCGCTTCTCGTCAAGGGCGGCACCTACCAGGCGCCAGCGACCATGGCGCGAGCATAAGACAAATGGCATTCCGGCGTCTCGATGCCGGGATCGAGCGGCAAGGTGCCAACGCGTGATGAACCCGAGGGACGAACCTCGAGGCCGATCAGACCGTCTGACTCACTGCGCCTACGAGCGCGTGAAATTGATTAGGCGATCGGCATCGCGGATCTCATCGTGGCCAGCGGTCCATGACCGCGCCAACAGGCCGGACATATGACTGCACCGTCCGACGGCAAATGACGCGGCGAATATCTTGCCAACCGGGCCGTTCCACATATGAGTCAGAGCCCCTATTGCACGCCGATCCGGGGTCCCGTTCCGATGCCGATTGACATACGACGCGATCCTGATCGACACGCCGCCGTCCTCGCCCCATCTGATCGTCGCCGGCATGATGGCGGCCGACGCCGTGGTCGTACCAACCCTGCTCGATCACCTTTCATTCGACGGCGTCGGACAATTCCTGCGCGCCTATCACGGTGTCATCGCCAAACTGAAGGTCGGCTGCGCCGGAGCCCTGATCGTCCCCTCCAGGGTAGACCTGCGCTTCTTGATGCAGAAGGAGGTGCTCGGTCGGATGACCAGCAGCTTCGGCCATCGACATCGCCAAGCCCGTCGGCAATATGCCGGAGCTCGCGGATCCACCGCCAGTGGTTCCGCGAATCCTCATCCCGTTCCCGGCGGATCAGACCGCGCCGCGTCATCAGTCCGAATGGGGCCGAGGGCCTCGCGGAGCGCCGGTAGCACATCGTCTTTCACGCCGTAGGCATCGGCCTCGAGTTCATGCAGGACGAAGGAGGCCAAGTCGTCGACGTCACGGTCGGGCACTCTTGATCATGCCGCTTCCCAAGCCGCGATGGCGTCGCCATAGGCCTCGCCGACACGACTGGAACTGTCGTCCACCCCGTTCCGCTGGGTCGGCCGATGTCCGTCGACCGGATGGGGATATTCTCGCGAGGGCTGAAACCCAGCCGGTCTCGGGCTCGACCGAGCGGGAGGTCGGCAGGGCGGATCCACGGGGCACCCAATCGGAAGCCCTGTTCGAGTTGGGGTGGCTCGCTCGGTCGTTCGATGGTGACGTGCTCACTCAGCCTTCGGCGTTCAGTCGAGAGTTCCCATGATGCCCCGACCAGACCTCTGAACCGAAAGCCGCCAGATAGTCCGCCTTGAAACGGGTGGCGTTCGAAAATCCCCAGAGCCTGGCAATCGCGAGAATGCTCAGGTCTCCGCCTCGAGCCCGGAATTCCCGACGGACGGCGGCGACCCAACCTCGATCGGAGGGTAGATCAAACGCGCTGTCGCGGGTTTTTGGCATTTAACGACAATGATGCATTTCATTCTTGAACAAGTCGCCGAAGAGTTATATTTTCATATATACCCCGAGTCCGTAGAATCCCGGCAAATAGCTGCGAAGGCTTGCGGAATCGGCGCTGATGGATTCAGATTACGGGATGATCAGAGGCCAATTCCTGACCGCTTCGGAACGCCAGCATTTGCTGGGGCTGGTTCGCCGCCCGTCTGGCCAGCATGGCCCGGCGCGGCGGGCGCATGCGATCTTGCTTCTGGATGACGGGCTCGCCGTGCCGGAGGTGGCGCGGGTGCTTTATGTTGATGACGACACTGTTTACCAGTGGCATCAACGCTGGACATCGGGCGGTGTTGAGCGTCTGACGGATTTCGGCTGGAAGGGCAGCCTGCCGCGTCTTTCGACGCCGCAGGAAATAGACTTGGTGAAAGCGCTGATGGCGCGCGTGTTCACCAGCACGTCCGAGATCATTGCCCTTGTAGAGAAGCGGTTTTCCATCGCCTACAGCCGATCCGGGATGATCAAGCTGCTCGATCGCCTCGGGTTCGAATACAAGAAGCCGAAGGCGCTGCCGCGCTTGCCGACAGTGCAAGCGCAACAAGCGTTCATAGCCGAGTATTCCCGTCTTCTCAGCGGACTCGCGGCCAATGACCAGATGGTTTTCCTTGATGCTGTCCATCCAGAATACCAGAGCCGTCCGGCTCATGGTTGGATCAAAAAAGGCGATCCGGTTGCCATCTTGCGGACGGCCGGTCGCCAGCGGCTGAACCTGCATGGCGCCATCAATCTGGAAAGCGGTCTCTGCCAGATCGTCGAAGGGGAAACCGTCAACGCAGAGACGACCATCCGCCTGTTCTCGCGCCTGCTTTCCGCCTATCCGGGGGCGGGGAAAATCCATGTTTTCCTCGACAATGCCAGATACCACCACGCCAAGGAGGTCGAGGCATGGATGGTCGAGCACGGACAAAGGATCGATCTCAGATTCCTGCCACCCTACGCGCCAAATCTCAACGCGATCGAGCGACTATGGCGCGTCATGCACACGTCGGTCACCCACAACAAATACTATGAAAGCTTCGCTGATTTCGTAGATGCAGTGAACATGTTCTTCCGAAAAACACTACCAAGTCAATGGCATAAGTTGAGAGACTTTGTCTCCGATGACTTCCATGTCATCGACCCGCGAGATTTCCGGGTTTTGATGTAGGCCGGGTATATACCCCGAGTCCGTAGAATCCCGGCAAATAGCTGCGAAGGCTTGCGGAATCGGCGCTGATGGATTCAGATTACGGGATGATCAGAGGCCAATTCCTGACCGCTTCGGAACGCCAGCATTTGCTGGGGCTGGTTCGCCGCCCGTCTGGCCAGCATGGCCCGGCGCGGCGGGCGCATGCGATCTTGCTTCTGGATGACGGGCTCGCCGTGCCGGAGGTGGCGCGGGTGCTTTATGTTGATGACGACACTGTTTACCAGTGGCATCAACGCTGGACATCGGGCGGTGTTGAGCGTCTGACGGATTTCGGCTGGAAGGGCAGCCTGCCGCGTCTTTCGACGCCGCAGGAAATAGACTTGGTGAAAGCGCTGATGGCGCGCGTGTTCACCAGCACGTCCGAGATCATTGCCCTTGTAGAGAAGCGGTTTTCCATCGCCTACAGCCGATCCGGGATGATCAAGCTGCTCGATCGCCTCGGGTTCGAATACAAGAAGCCGAAGGCGCTGCCGCGCTTGCCGACAGTGCAAGCGCAACAAGCGTTCATAGCCGAGTATTCCCGTCTTCTCAGCGGACTCGCGGCCAATGACCAGATGGTTTTCCTTGATGCTGTCCATCCAGAATACCAGAGCCGTCCGGCTCATGGTTGGATCAAAAAAGGCGATCCGGTTGCCATCTTGCGGACGGCCGGTCGCCAGCGGCTGAACCTGCATGGCGCCATCAATCTGGAAAGCGGTCTCTGCCAGATCGTCGAAGGGGAAACCGTCAACGCAGAGACGACCATCCGCCTGTTCTCGCGCCTGCTTTCCGCCTATCCGGGGGCGGGGAAAATCCATGTTTTCCTCGACAATGCCAGATACCACCACGCCAAGGAGGTCGAGGCATGGATGGTCGAGCACGGACAAAGGATCGATCTCAGATTCCTGCCACCCTACGCGCCAAATCTCAACGCGATCGAGCGACTATGGCGCGTCATGCACACGTCGGTCACCCACAACAAATACTATGAAAGCTTCGCTGATTTCGTAGATGCAGTGAACATGTTCTTCCGAAAAACACTACCAAGTCAATGGCATAAGTTGAGAGACTTTGTCTCCGATGACTTCCATGTCATCGACCCGCGAGATTTCCGGGTTTTGATGTAGGCCGGGTATAACTCATGGAGGCTCATATGCACACGACGAATCTGCGCAAGGTGGGCGGCTCGGTCATGTTGGCGGTACCGCCGGCACTGCTCGATGTCTTGCACCTGGCGGCCGGAGCCAAAGTCGGCCTCGCCGTCGACAATGGTCGGCTCGTGATCGAGCCGAAGGCACGGCCGCGATACACGCTCGATGAGCTGTTGGCCCAATGCGACCCAACGGCTGAGCCGGCCGCCGAAGATCGCGAATGGCTCGATGCCGAGCCGATCGGCGGCGAGTTGCCGTGATGGAGCGCGGCGATATCTTTCTCGTCTCGCTCGATCCAAGCTCCGGCCATGAGCAGCAAGGAACGCGCCTGGTGCTGGTCGTGTCTCCGGGAGCGTTCAACCAGTTGACGAAAACCCCTGTGGTGCTCCCGATCTCGAGCGGCGGGAATTTCGCTCGCGCGGCCGGGTTTGCCGTATCGCTCATAGAAGCCGGGACGCAGACGACGAGGATCGTTCGCTGCGACCAGCCCCGCGCCCTCGACATCGGTTCGCGTCGCGGTCGTAAGTTGGAAAGCGTGCCAGAGACGATCATGGATGAGGTACTGGCAAAACTCTCGACGATCTTGGAGTAAGGCCGCAAAATCAGGATTTCTGCTCAGATCCATCGACCTTTACCCGGCTACCACCACGTCTCAAGCGGCAATCTTCAAGCGATCGCGCCCCTCTCGCTTGGCGGCGTAGAGCGCAGCATCGGCTCGCATGTAGATGGATTTCGGGGTGTCGCCTTCCTGAACTTCCGCTATTCCAGCGGAGCACGTGTAGTGGACTTGCTGATCCTGTGATTCGACCGGGCTGAAGCGAACAGCGTCCAGCACACAATCAACCACGACAACTGCTTCCTCGAGTTTGATATCTGGCATGATCAGCATGAACTCCTCGCCTCCGACACGTCCGAAGCCATCGCTCAAACGGATGTTCTTCTGAACAGTTCTGGCGAAATTAATGAGGACGACGTCGCCCATCTCATGACCATATCTGTCGTTTACTTGTTTGAAGTGGTCTATATCCAGCATGCACACGCAAACCTTGCGGCTCCAATTGCCGCCTCGACCATCCATGAACTGCTCCAACAGCCCTTTGATGTGTCGACGGTTGGAGACTGCTGTCAGGTCGTCCGTCAACGACGCCCGCAGCGCCCTGTCCTGCATGACACGCAGTTCCCGTTCGCCGGTACGAAGGGACGTGATGTCGAGCGCCACGTAGATGGACCAGCCATCCGGCTGCGTTGTTTCGGTGATCCAGAGCCAGCGACCATCTTTCAGGTCGCTTTCGAAAGTCCGGTGGGCAACCTTGCCTCTTCTCGATGAGGTGGCTGTGAGCCAGGCTTCAAAGTCTGCATCATCAATCGGGGTTCCGCGTCGGGCGAGATAGTTCCGGCGCATAATATCAGCCCAGAGAATTTTCTCACCCGGAGCAACAGAATATGCTTCCCGGAATGCCTTGTTGGCATATTGCAATCGATCTTCCTGGTCATAAACGGCGAGCAAGGCTGCCGAATTTTCCTGTAAACCAGCAATTATTGTTTCCAGATTCATGGCATTTGTCCATTTTTCTGGCATAATATATCTCTTGCATTGAAATAATGATTAAGAAAATCTGTTGAATTTTCCACGATACCGCCGCCGCAGGCAACTCATCGTCGTCGGTCACCCCCGGCAGCGTCTGATGGTGTCCGAGGGAAACTCGCCGACGACCTTGAAGTACTCGCCGGCGAAGCGCCCGGCGTTGCTGAACCCCCACTTGCGTGCCGCGTCGGCAATGGTCGGCGTCACGCCACTCGCGAGATCCCGGTGCGCTCCTTCAAGCCGAGCGAGCCTCGAGAGATGGGGAGGGGGAGAGCCGGCATGCTTGCGAAATCCGGCCTGCAGGATCCTCACGCTGATCCCGAGCATCTCGGCGAGGTCGTGGATGGTCAGCGGCGTGTTCTGGATGCGAATGATGTCCAAGCTCCCCCGGCCACCACCCGCGCTACTCTACCCATTTCCCATCTCACAAGTATATCTGCGGACATTTGAGCAAATACAAAATGCGAATAGATGTACAAAAAGCGTCGCTTGTAAATATCTGTGTGTTTAATAGATTATTAACCAATATTTATTTCAATCCAACCGTTTATTTGGAACAGCTGCACCGGCCATCGCCCCCCTGACTGGGCTTTCCGCGCCGCTCCTGCTCCATGGCTTCAGGCGGCACCTGCCGATGATAGAGGGAGGAACCACATGTCGTTCAAGAACTTGCCGTTGGCCTGGAAAGTGATCAGCCTGCTGCTGTTGCTCGGGGTCGTGAGCCTCGGCGGCGGTTATTACGCAACTTCGACCACCGTGAAGGTCGACGAAGCCTATTCGAACGTGATCGAGCATGATGCGATGGCGCTGATTCAACTGGCGCGCGCCAACCGTTTCGTCGTCGCCTATGACGATGCCATCTACGAAAACATCGTCGCAACGACCGACGAGGCCAACCGCAGGGCGGTCCAGCATCAGGCGGAGGCCATCAAGGGGTTCGAGGAGAACGTGGGCGAAGCCGTGCGTCTCCAACCGCAGTTCGCCGACCGGATCCGTGACATATCGAACGATGTGAAGAAGGCGCAACAGAGCGCCTGTGCCGAAACGATCCGGATCGCCAATGGCGACCTGACGATGGAAGGCGTCAAGAAGGCCGGCGACCTCATGGACAGGGACTGCAGTCCGGCTCTCGATGCAGCCCGGGATAAATTGACCGCGTTCAACACCGTTCTGATGGATCAGATCAAGAAGACCAATGCTGCGGCCAGCGCCTCCACGGCGACCAGCTTCTGGGTCACGCTGGGCGGGATTTCCGCAGCGCTCGTCACCGTCATCGGTCTTGCGGTGTTTCTGACCAACACCGGCATCGTCCGTCCGATCCAGGCCGCGATGGGTGTCATGGCCTCCCTCGGGAGGGGCGAACTCAACGTCGAGGTTACCGGTGCCGAACGGCGTGACGAGGTCGGTCATATCGCCAAATCGATCGAGGTGCTGCGCGGTCAGCTCCAGGTCGCCGAGAAGGCGCGCCAGGAGCAGGCGGCTCGCGAGGGGGCAGAACGTCAGCAACTCGCCCGCCGCGAGAAGCTCGCGGGAGATTTCGTCGCCCGCATGCAGGCTCTTGCCGCGGGCTTCGCCCAATCCTCCGGTGAGGTCGCCGACAGCGCCAAGGGTCTCTCCGCCACGGCGGAGGAGACCTCGCGTCAGGCCCAGGCCGTCGCTGCGGCGGCCGAAGAAGCCGCCACCAACGTCCAGACCGTCGCAGCCTCGTCCGAGGAGATGGCGACTTCGGTGCGCGAGATCAACGGACAGGTCGGTCATTCGGCTCGGGTCGCCGACACCGCCTTCAACGAAGCGGAAGCCTCCAACGGTCGCATTGCGGCTCTCGCCACGGCGGCCTCGACGATCGGCGACGTGATCAACCTGATCAAGGGTATCGCCGACCAGACCAACCTCTTGGCTCTGAACGCCACCATCGAAGCGGCACGCGCCGGTGAGGCCGGCAAGGGCTTCGCCGTCGTCGCAGCCGAGGTCAAGCAACTGGCCGATCAGACCGCCAAGGCGACCGGCGAGATCGGTACCAAGGTCGGCGAGATCCAAGCGGCGACGGATGGAACGGTGAAGTCGATGACGGAGATCGTCCGCGTCATCGGCGAAATGAAGGAGGTCGCCTCGGCAATCGCCGGTGCGGTCGAACAGCAAGGGGCGGCCACCGCCGAGATCGCCCGCAACTGCCAGCAGGCTGCGACGGGGACCCATCAGGTGACGCAGAACATCTCCGGTGTCGGTCAGGCGGCCGAGATGACCGGAGCGGCCTCGACCCAGCTCATGACGCTGTCGACGGGCTTGTCGAGCCAGGCCGCCGATCTGCGCAAGGTCGTCGAGACCTTCGTCAAGGACTTCGCCGCCGCCTGAGGCGCGGCGGGGCACAGAGAGACCGCGACCCGGGAGCCTCGACGATGACGGTCACCCTCTGCCTCTTCCACGATCACGCTTCGGGTCGGGAGCCCGATTGGCTCTCCGAGCTCTCGACCCGTTGCCGTCTCGTCGAGGTCCATCGACGGGACTGGGTCCGTCTCGGGCGGTTCGTCGATCTGCCATGGCTGGTCGACGTGCGGTCGATCGACGGTGAAGCGGCGGCCCTCCTCAGACCGTTCTTCGCATTCGCCGGTTCGGCCCCGCGCCTGGTCGCCGTCGATCGTGGGGATCGACAGGCCTCTGTCCAGGCGTCGGCGCTCGGGGCATCCCAGATCGTTCGGCGACCGATCGATGCGGTGTCGGTTCTCGGACTGATCGGCGGCTTGGGTCCTCGTGAAGAGGGGGCCACGGCTCCCGAGGGCACGTCCACGATGCCGATCGAGAGGCGTCCTCCGAGGCGAACATCGACGATGGACCGTGACGGGCTGAGGGACGTGACGGCGGTCATCACCGCGATCGACGGGGCGGCCACGGCGCTCGACCGCCTCTTCCGAGCCCTGCTCGGCGGCCACCCGATCGTCCGGGACGACTGGGAAGGCATCGCCTCCGACGTCGTCGCCAAACTTGGTGGTCAGCACTTGGAGGTCTTGCTCGACGTGGTGCGTCGCCATCACCCCGGCACCTACCAACATTCCCTCCTGGTCATGGTGATGGCCGTCGGTCTCGGTCGGTCACTCGGGCTTCTCGCGTCGGACGTCGAGAAGCTGGCGCTGGGTGGGTTGCTGCACGACGTCGGCAAGTTCCGCGTGCCCGAGGGGATCCTGACCAAGCCGGGACGGCTGACGGAAGCCGAGTTCGAGGTCATGCGCCGACATCCTCGTGACGGCTGGGCGGCCTTGCAATCGGTCGAACCGCCCCTCGACCCGAGCGTGCTCGACATGGTGCTGCACCATCAGGAACGTCTCGATGGCAGCGGCTACCCCGATGGTCTCGCCGGCACCGAGATTATCCGGATGTCTACGACACGCCCACTGCCAGAGGCACTTCCAGACGCAAAGAGGCCGTCCCCGTGCTTTCACACAGGGACGGTGATTGAGTTATGTTGGAAGTGGTTGCGGGGGCAGGATTTGAACCTGCGGCCTTCAGGTTATGAGCCTGACGAGCTACCGGGCTGCTCCACCCCGCGTTGATTTGGGAGATGTTGGATGCATGGTGATTGGATAAGCTTGTCTTTTGCAGGCCTGGCGACGACCTACTCTCCCAGGTCTTGAGACATAGTACCATCGGCGCTGAGGAGTTTAACGGCCGAGTTCGGGATGGGATCGGGTTCAGGCTCCTCGCTAGGGCCACCAGGCCGGCGAAAGACAAGTGAAGCCCTGGGCAATCGGTACGATTGCGGAGGATGCGCGCCGTGCGATCAGCGGAGCTGATTGTCACGTGAAGCGCATAAGATGGTGTTTCCGGTTTTCCACCGGAGCGAACTGGTTGCCATTTTGCTTTGCAAAAGGCTGACCAGTCGGTCCGAGGTTCCACGCAATCGCCTTGCGATTGCGTTGTGAGTATCGACAAATGAGAGCGATCAAGCCGATCAAGCGATTAGTACCGGTAAGCTGCATGGATCGCTCCACTTCCACACCCGGCCTATCAACGTGGTGGTCTACCACGGCTTTCGAGGGAGAACTCATCTTGAGGTGGGTTTCCCGCTTAGATGCCTTCAGCGGTTATCCCGACCGTACATAGCTACCCTGCACTGCGGCTGGCGCCACAACAGGTCCACCAGAGGTACGTCCATCCCGGTCCTCTCGTACTAAGGACAGATCCTCTCAATTCTCCTACGCCCACGCCAGATAGGGACCAAACTGTCTCACGACGTTTTGAACCCAACTCACGTACCACTTTAATCGGCGAACAGCCGAACCCTTGGGACCTTCTCCAGCCCCAGGATGTGATGAGTCGACATCGAGGTGCCAAACGATTCCGTCGATATGGACTCTTGGGAATCATCAGCCTGTTATCCCCGGCGTACCTTTTATTCGTTGAGCGATGGCCGTTCCACAACGGACCACCGGATCACTATGGCCGACTTTCGTCTCTGCTCGACTTGTCAGTCTCGCAGTCAGGCGGGCTTATGCCATTGCACTCGACGACCGATTTCCGACCGGTCTGAGCCCACCTTCGCACGCCTCCGTTACTCTTTGGGAGGCGACCGCCCCAGTCAAACTACCCACCATACACTGTCCCGGGCCCGGATGACGGGTCGCGGTTAGACATCCATGTTCATAAGGGTGGTATTTCAAGGGTGGCTCCACAAGGGCTAGCGCCCTCGCTTCGTAGCCTACCACCTATCCTACACATGCAAACACGAATGCCAGTGTAAAGTTATAGTAAAGGTGCACGGGGTCTTTCCGTCTAAGCGCAGGTACCCCGCATCTTCACGGGGAATTCAATTTCACTGAGTCTATGCTGGAGACAGCGGGGAGATCGTTACGCCATTCGTGCAGGTCGGAACTTACCCGACAAGGAATTTCGCTACCTTAGGACCGTTATAGTTACGGCCGCCGTTTACCGGGGCTTCGATTCAAAGCTTGCACCTCTCCTCTTAACCTTCCGGCACCGGGCAGGCGTCAGACCCTATACGTCGCCTTGCGGCTTAGCAGAGCCCTGTGTTTTTGTTAAACAGTCGCCACCCCCTAGTTTGTGCCCCTCACAAACGGTTGCCCGCTCATGAGGCCTCCTTATCCCGAAGTTACGGAGGCAAATTGCCGAGTTCCTTCAGCATAGTTCTCTCAAGCGCCTTGGTATACTCTACCAGTCCACCTGTGTCGGTTTCGGGTACGGTCCATCGTGGGAGCTATTTCCTGGAACCTCGTGATGGCATGCACAATCCAATAAGCACACACCACGGAAGAGATCCGTCACTACCCACTGGTTGCGGAATATTCACCGCATTCCCATCGACTACGCTTTTCAGCCTCGCCTTAGGGGCCGACTAACCCTGCGCAGATTAACTTTACGCAGGAACCCTTGGACTTTCGGCGACAGTGTCTCTCACACTGTTTGTCGTTACTCATGCCAGCATTCGCACTTCCAATACCTCCAGCGCCCCTCACGGGTACACCTTCACAGGCCTATGGAACGCTCCGCTACCGCTCTTGCGAGCCCACAGCTTCGGCTCATGGCTTGAGCCCCGTTACATTTTCGGCGCAAAGACCCTTGTTTAGACCAGTGAGCTGTTACGCTTTCTTTAAAGGATGGCTGCTTCTAAGCCAACCTCCTGGTTGTTATGGGATCCTCACATCCTTTACCACTTAGCCATGAATTAGGGGCCTTAGCTGGTGGTCAGGGTTTTTTCCCTCTCGACGACGGACGTTAGCACCCGCCGTCTGTCTGCCGCACATTGCTTCCGGGTATTCGGAGTTTGGTTAGGTTTGGTAGAACGGTAAGTTCCCCTAGCCCATCCAGTGCTCTACCCCCCGGAGCATTCATGCGACGCACTACCTAAATAGTTTTCGCGGAGAACCAGCTATTTCCGAGTTTGATTGGCCTTTCACCCCTAGCCACAAGTCATCCGAGGCTTTTTCAACAGACACCGGTTCGGTCCTCCAGTGGGTGTTACCCCACCTTCAACCTGCTCATGGCTAGATCACATCGGTTTCGGGTCTAATAAGACGGACTGAACGCCCTGTTCAGACTCGCTTTCGCTACGCCTACACCTACCGGCTTAAGCTTGCCCGTCTCACTAAGTCGCTGGCCCATTATACAAAAGGTACGGTGTCAGCCTTGCGGCCTTCACCTGTTTGTAGGCACCCGGTTTCAGGATCTGTTTCACTCCCCTCGTCGGGGATCTTTTCACCTTTCCCTCACGGTACTGGTTCGCTATCGGTCACTGAGGAGTACTTAGGCTTGGAGGGTGGTCCCCCCACGTTCAGACAGGGTTTCACGTGCCCCGCCCTACTCTGGTCTCTTCCATCAATCGTTCCATACGGGGCTATCACCCGATATCGCGCAGCTTTCCATCTGCTTCTGGTAATCTCAGGAAGAGCACTGGCCTGGTCCGCGTTCGCTCGCCACTACTAACGGAGTCTCGGTTGATGTCCTTTCCTCCGGGTACTTAGATGTTTCAGTTCCCCGGGTTCGCTTTCAATCCCCTATGTATTCAGGGAAAGAATACCTCCTTGTGACAATTGTTAGTCCAAAGCCGCAACACACCCAATCCCTCGCAATGTCTCCATTGCCGGTCTCGGATGCGCAACGTCCTCAAAATAACAATTGTCGGAAGTGGGTTTCCCCATTCGGATATCTCTGGATCAATGCCTGTTCGCGGCTCCCCAAAGCTTTTCGCAGCGTACCACGTCCTTCATCGCCTCTCAGTGCCAAGGCATCCACCGAATGCCCTTAAGACGCTTGATCGCTCT